>CAZKAP010000036.1:0-7707 GCA_964550895.1 uncultured Flavobacteriaceae bacterium | reverse complement strand
AGGCCCGGGATCTCCAGATACTGAAGGAAAAATACCGCTGCGAAATTGTTCAGCCTGTCGACATGTTTCCCCAGACTCACCACGTGGAAAATATCGTACTTTTACAGCGGTATGCTTAAAGAACGTATCGATCGTCTGCCGGTCGAAATCCGGCTGATTCCCTTGGTTTTCCTGCTCATTCTCCTGGTGGCTTCCTCCTGTGAAAAGGACGACATCTGCGTGGAGGGAGAGACCCCTCTGTTGGGCATCGCTTTCTTCGACAACACCGATAGCATCACGGAAAAAGCCGTCAATAGCCTGAGGATTATCGCTATAGGCCAGGCCGAACCCCCGGACACATTCACCGACCGCGGATCGCTAAACGAGGCAAGCATTCCCCTGAATGTAGTCCGCGATACCACGGAATACCTCTTTATCCGGAATTCTTCCGGACCCGTTGGAGAGGAAACTGGGAACATAGATACGGTACAGATTATCTATTCGGTCGATCCGACCTATGTGTCCCGTGCCTGCGGCTTCATTGCGGAGTTCGACAGCCTTAAAATCGCAATCAAGCCCGATGCCTCTCCATGGATACTGGGGGCAGAATTCACCGGGGACCGACTATCGAACAATCAGACAGACCCCTTGCTGAATGTATATTTCTAGGCAGATATTTACCCTATGGTTATGGTGTATGGCCGGAGGGCTGATGGCGCAATTGACGCCTGTGGGACAAGCGGGCAGTGCGGAGAAGAGGAGTGCGCCTCAAGAGCAGCCCGATACCACCTACTACAACCGCTACGGCCTCAGAATCGGAATCGACATCAGCAAGCCTGTCTCGCAGCTCTATCGCGACGGGTACCGGGGGCTGGAAATCGCAGGCGACTACAGGCTTCGCGACAAGCTCTACCTGGCTGCTGAGATCGGGAACGAACGGCTACAGGATACTGAAGAACTCATCGATTTTGATCTGTACCAGTACACCGTAACCGGAAGCTATATCAAATTGGGCGTAGACACCAACACTTATGTGAACTGGTACGGGGAACAGAATATCATTTCCATCGGTGGTCGTTATGCCTTCAGCAGCTTCCGGAATACCCTTAACGGATTCCGTATATTCGACAACAACCGCTACTTCTTCCCTGACGGATTTGCCCAGTTCTCCGAACAGGATCAGGAATTCCAGAATCTCACGGCATCCTGGCTGGAGGTCGTGGCAGGCTTCAAAGCGGAAGTGTTGCCGAACATCTACATGGGGTTTACCGCCCGATTGGGCTTTCTGGTTAGCAATTCCGCTCCGGATAATTTTGCAAATCTTTGGATACCCGGTTTTCAAAAGGTAACCGACGGGAGTAAATTCGGGGTGGGATACAACTACACCATCTCCTATTTTATCCCTATTTACAAAAAGCAAAAAGGGAGCTCCGTGGAAGACGATGAACAGCCTCAGCGGCTCGAGGACCCCGGGCAATAGGAGTAGACTGAATACTGGCACCCTATTTGATCCTCTTGCATGAAACGATTGAAAATCCGACATGATGAAACAGCCTACTGCCCGCAGAATCCTTTTGCCCATATCCTTTTTATTGCTTGTTCTGGCCGGATGCCATGATCCCCTTAAGGAAGCAGGAGACCGCTATCGGGAGAAGCAGGACTCCCAAAGCCTGAATGAGTTCCTGTCCCTTCTGCCGGTGGACATCGATACGACCCTGGTTCGCAGGTACCTGGGAGAGCCCATCGATATGGGCTTCGACTACAGGTACCTCACCGGGGAGACCGGACCCGACGGCTGTGTTATGGGAGCCGTCTTTCATATAGCCGATGACGGCAGTATTGACGAATATTGGTACGGTCAAATATGCGAGTGATATGAAGATGTGGCTGGCACTCATATCCACCCTGCTCCTTTGGGGCGGTAGTTGGTCGGAACACGGCGGGAGGTTTTCACAGGAGATTCTCGATGGCCTGGCCCTGGCCCTGGCAGCCGAGGCCCTGACCCAACAGGATGTTCGCTACGATCCTTCCTATTATTCCATTCCGTATCCCGGTGGAGACGTGCCTTCCCATACCGGAGTCTGCACCGATGTGATAATCCGGGCTTACAGGGCATTCGGAGTAGACTTGCAAAAGCGGGTACACGAGGATATGGCAGCGCACTTCAGCCTGTATCCTTCCCGGCGCATTTGGGGACTGAAGGGTCCCGACACCAACATAGACCACCGGCGTGTTCCCAATCTTCGCACCTTTTTTAAACGCAAGGGACGTGAAGTTGCGGTTACCTTAAATGCCATCGATTATCTTCCGGGCGATGTGGTGAGCTGGGACCTGGGTGGAGGAATCACCCATATTGGAATCGTATCCTCACAAAAATCAAGTCGTACGGGTAACCCTTTGATCGTGCACAATATCGGAGCCGGTCAGGTACTGGAGGACTGCCTGTTCAGTTTTCAGATAACGGGACACTATCGCTATTTTCCTGCGGACTGACCTCTTCCATTTCCGGGATTTCCTCCTGATCCTTCTTTTTTTTCGGGAAGGAAAACAACTTGTGATAGGATCGGATCAGGAACCAGCGCCCCTCAATGGCATCCTGTCCCTCATCATTGTTGTAGCGGAATCTCGGGCTCAAGAGCAGGGTAGCGAAAGCAGTGGCGACCCGTTTGTAGCCGGCATCGGCGTCCTTACCGAATACCCGGTCCGCGATGTATCGGAACAACCTGTAGAGGACCACATAGCTCAGGAGGGTCATTAATATGGACACGATCTTTCGGTTCACGCCGGTTTTTCTTGCTGGAAGCGCGCCTTTTTACTGCCCTCGTACATCGGGTAATAAAGCAGCCTCGATTCCAATTTACCATTAAATACCTTAATCTTTCGGGAAGGCCGGAGTCCCATATACTTGACCGCATCCAGTTGGGCCGTTATCAGCCAGGCGTCGGTGTCCGGGTATCCCTGTTTCAAGGTGTCTCCTAATTTAGTATAAAATTGCTTGGGATCAATGTTAATCCGCTCGCCGTAAGGCGGGTTGGTCAGCAGGTGGAGGCGGCGATCGGTGGGTTTCGAACTGCCGAAGAAATCCTGACGTTCGACTTTGATAAACTCCTCGAGTCCGGCATTCCTGATGTTCTCCATGCTTTTTCTAACGGCCGAAGGAGCCTTATCCGTACCCATAATGCGAAAATGCGTGTCCCGAATTCGGGAAGTAGCGCCTTCATATATGCGACTGTAGAGCTCGGGATCGTAATCCTTCCAATTCATAAAGGCGAATGTATCCCTGTGAATAGAGGCCGGTATCTTGCAGGCTATATGGGCTGCCTCGATCAGTATGGTCCCGCTTCCACACATGGGGTCAAGGAAATCGGATCCCCCGTCCCATCCGCTCAGCATGACCAGGCCTGCCGCCAGGACTTCATTAATGGGAGCTATGTTGGTCAGGGTTCTATATCCCCTGTGATGCAGGGATTCGCCGGAGGCATCCAGGGAAACCGAGAGTCGGTTGTCATTCAGGTGAATATGGACCCGTACATCGGGGCGATCGGTGTTCACATCGGGCCTTTTACCGGTATCCTTGCGATATCGGTCTGCTATGGCGTCTTTAGCGCGCTGTGCCACATACAGCGAATTTTCAAACAGTTCGGAATACAGGGTGGCGTCTACCCGAAAAGTCTTATCCCGGTCGAATAGGGCCGGCCATTCGATATCGAGTAATCGTGTGTACAGGTCCCGTGCATGGCCCAGTCTGGACTCGTGCACCGGACGCAAGACGCGAAGTGCCGTTCGCAGTTGTAGGTTGCATTTGTAGATGAACCCCAGGTCTCCCTCGAAGAATACAATTCTCGGCCCGACACGAATATTCCGGGCACCCAGCTTGCTCAGTTCGATGGAAAGAACTTCCTCGAAACCCTGAAAAGTCTTGGCACTTAAAGGAATAAGGCCCTCATCTTCGGGCTGTGCCCTATTGCTTTTTTTATGCGGGTTTGGGGGTAGATGCAAAGCGTTTGTTTAAAGTTGTTAAAATTAGGCTATTTTTGCCCACCCATAAATGAAGGGCCTGTGATCTATATCGTTCCTTTACTGGCAGTTCTTGCAGGCATCGGACTGGGTTACGGGCTACCCCATATCAAGGGGCAGTTTATCGGCCTCTTCCTTTCTTTTAGCGGAGCCTTTCTACTGGCTCTGACCTTCTTTGAGCTTCTCCCCGAGGTCTACGAACACATTCCAGCCAGAACGGGTTCTCTCTGGATTCTTTGCGGGCTACTGCTCCAAATTCTCCTCGAGTTCTTCTCTAAGGGGATAGAACACGGACACCGTATTCCCAGTGCAGCAAGCCTAAATCTATTAATATCTCTGGGTTGGAGCCTTTGCCTGCATTCATTACTGGAGGGATTTCCGCTGGTTACCGGTGAGCACATCCTTTGGGGGATAGCCGTTCACAAGGTCCCGGTAGCGCTGATCCTGTCCTACACCCTGCTAAAGAGTGACCTCTCATCGGTTTGGAGGTACGGCCTGCTCCTGCTTTTCACCATTTCCACTCCCCTGGGAACTTACCTCGCTCAAAATCAGGAATGGTTTCAGCGTTTTCAATGGGAACTTATCGGAGTTTCGTCGGGTATCTTTTTACACGTATCCACGGTGATTCTCTTTGAATCTTCCAAGGGTCACCAGTTTAACCTCAAAAAAATCGCAACTATTGCCATAGGCATTGCCGTTGCGTATTTCCTCTGACGTTTCTGTATAAGCCCGGTATTCAGGGGGTTGGAGTAGTTCGTTCATAGCTGAAGCTTCCTCCGCCTCCCTGTCCCCCCCTGCCCCAGCTCAGGAAGGTCAGTTCCAGGTAAATATCGTCGGTGATCAAATGGACAACAAACGTCTTGCCGGCGATGTCGCGCACCTGATTCTGGCCTCCGGCTGCACCTTCCCAACTGGTGAAGGTCAGACTCTCTAGCTGATCCAGTGTACCCAGCGCCCACTCGGTATCCTCCGGGGAGCCATTGTTGTTGTAGGCAGTCTCGACCCGTATATTGTAGAGGCCCTGACTGGAGGCCCGGGTAATCCAGACATTATCGGTTATCCGATCCTGATTTTCCGCCAGGTTGAAATCGGCATTCGCTGCCTTGGTGAATGTGAGCAGGGGGCCGCTGTAGATTGTGGCCCCCGGATCAATCGGATTGCCTCCGGTTTGATCTCCGGAATCGTCGGAACAAGACAGGAACGAAACGGCAATCAGGCCAAGTATAAGGACTCTCTGGTGTGACTTCATTGGTCTTTTTTTTCGAAAATAGGAATTCGCATTCCCCCGGTCAAGAACATTGGGGAACATTTAATAACGAACCGAATCGCGAACGACGGTGTCCCGGGCGAACATTCGACGGGATTCCATGGCGGGATCCACCACCCTGTAGACCCGGGTATAATGGCTTTCAAAAAGGGCCTTCTTATCCATCAGCAATTCGAGTCCGTCGATACTATCGAGCATCTTACGGCTGCCTGAACTGGAAATCACCAGGGTCGATGGATCACGCCTTAAGTGATCGACAAGAAAGGGTACAGAATCGTAGGTAAAAATCGTGCGTTCGTAATGTATGGGAAAGGCGCTGTTAAAATAGCGGAATGCCACCAGATTCGCTTCTCTGTGTATATATACCTCGGATGCCTTTACCGGATTGCTGGCCGTAAGTTTGGGGTAGGCTAACCCGTGGAGCAGGACACCCATCCCAATCCAGGAAACGGCCAGGGAAAGTATCATTTGATAGTATCGTTTCTTTCGGTGTTCGTACAGCGCCCAAAGTGCTCCCGGAAGCAGTATCGCTATCGTACCCGCAACCCATTCGTCCCCGGGCCTGATATCCTCCTGAAGCAACGCAAAATACCCAGCTATGGGCAGAGCCGCCGATATGAGTATCAGTACCCAGAGAGAGGCGCGAAAATAATGCGTGGTGCCCGTCTTTAGCACCTGACTGAGGTATCCCCCCAGCACGATACCAATAAAAGGGTAAGAAGGCATGGTATAATTGGGAAGCTTTGTGCTGGAAATGCTGAAAAATACAATAGTAACCGCGGCCATGAGAAAGGATAACAGCAGCAGGGTATGATTCTTCCGGTTTCGAAAGGTCCAACGAAAGGCCTGTATGGCAAACACCGAGAAAGGCAGCAAACCCAGGAATACGAATAAGGGAGTGATGAGAAATATCCCGCCGTGCCCTTCCATTTCGGAGCCGAATCGCGACAGATTGTGATCCAGAAAGAATATCCGAGTCCACTCCCCGTCGGTGGCCCGGTGCACGGACAGGTACCAGGGCAAGGCAATGCCTGCCAGAATCAGTAACCCCAGCAGAGGTCGCAGTCCAAGGATATACCTGAGTCGGAGCTGGGATGTGGAACCGAGATACAACAATCCCACCAGCCCGGGTATACCCAAGGCGACGGGTCCCTTGGTTAAGACCCCCAGAGCGAAGGAGGCGTACATAGCCACCAGCCATGGCCAACTCCGGGATCGATCAAATTCGTGAAAGGCGAAGAGTCCTGCGGAAACAAAGAAAATCAGGTAGGGGTCAGGTACGGCGAGGTGAAACTCCTGGGTAAAGAACAGGGCACTGATCAAAACGATAAAAGTGAGCCGCGCCTCACGGATACCGAGGTATTTTCGGGTAACCAGATAGGTGATGAGTATAGTAAAAGCGCCGAATATGCCGGAAAAGAATCGGGCCCCAAGAGGATTCACTCCAAAGATGGAATAACCCAGAGCCATCATGAAGTAGTGAAAAGGGGGTTTGTCCCCACGGAGTTCCCCATTGAAGAAAGGAACGATGTAATTACCCGTATTCCACATCTCACGGGCAGCCTCGGAGTTCTTGGCCTCGTCCAGGATGTAAATCGGGTAGCTCCAGTTGAATGCCAGACAAATCACCATGGCACTCAGGAAGACCCAATAGGGTTCGTTTTTATAGTGGTTTCGATTCATACCCCTTTCCGCAGATTCACTATTCGGGACCAGTCTATGCTTTGCTGATGCCATTTCCTGGGGCTTCGTTCGATAAGAACCCAGGCAAGAAAGGTCGAAAGTATGCCGAACACCACACCAAAATACACATCGACAAACCAGTGTTGAACCAGATATATGCGCGATAGTCCCACCGCCAATCCTCCGGAAAGCAGCAGCCAACGTACCCAGCCACGATCGAGCAAAACCGAGAAATAGCTGGCCAGAAACAGCCCGGTGGTGGTATGTCCGGAAGGAAAAGAATTCAGATTCCGTATGGTTACCCCTTCCACCAGGTGTATCAGATCGGCCTCTCCGGAACGGTAGAAGAACGCGTACGGTCTGAGAACGCCATCCGCCAGCCATTGCTTGAATATATGGACGAATAGCACATGAATCAGGAAGGCCAGTAAATAGATCGCCAGGTACTTATACGGAAAACGCAGTACCACCAAGAGCAAAACTAGAGCTGTATACGCATCCCCCAGGTAGGTTAGTCCGGAAAACGTCGCATTTCCCAATTGGCTGTGCCATTCGTTTACCGACAACAGTACTGTACCCCTTGGGAATGCCAGTAGTGCTGTGAGAAGTACCCAAACCAGTAAGAAGGGGGTGAGGTTCCGCTGCAGTCGGTTCCACTCTTCAGTGCTCATGTGCGCAAAAATAGGAAGTTGTGAGGTGGTTGCACAGGTTGAAGCGCATAAAAAAAGCCCCCCGCGTTAAGCGAGGGGCTTCAAAGAAGG
>CAZKAP010000035.1:0-32787 GCA_964550895.1 uncultured Flavobacteriaceae bacterium | reverse complement strand
CAGGGGATGGTGGAAACTTCAGTTTCATTTTGCCGTACTGCATTTAATGGGGCTTAACGGGGCAAAACCCGAGAAGTTGAAATCCTATTACGAAAGGCATATTGGCATGCACGGAAACCGGTTGGGAACTAGGGGTTCCCTCTGAATAGAGTCGATCTATCCTATTCGTCCTCGAACAGTATGCGGGCGTAATCTTCGCGTAGGCCGCTGGCTATAAGTCTCCCGAAAAGATCCTGATCGTTGGTAATCCGGAAATCACTTTCCGCCAGCCCATCCGGGTTGGTTGTGAATTCGATCAAGGTAATGGGTGCCAGCACGTTTCGTCCCAGGTAAATGTTCGTGGGGTTTTTGAAGAAACTCGACGGATCTCTTACCTCCTGCCTACGCAACTGCTGTTCCCTGAACATGTCCTTTAACTTACGGGCGACCAGTTTGCTTTCCCGACTCTCGCGGTAGTGCATGATTCGTATGTCACAGGATGAACCCCGCACAGGACCGTCCAGCCGGGTGAGCAATACGCGCTGGTAGGCACCGGAATTCTTCAGGTATCGGGTGTTGATGGCATCGACATAACGGGTCATGAGCTCCGACGGCGCCATCGAATATTCGGCTCGTTCTTCCGCAGGCACCCAGGCCGAAGTGGGAGTTTCCTCGAGACTTCCCAGGGAATCCAGGGGTGACTCGATCAGATAGACCTTCGCTCCATTTTCGACCAGTTCCTCGGCGATCCTGAGATTGATCTCACGCGACTCCTCCCAAACCCTTTGGCTTAGGGCATTGGGATGATATGCACTGATGAGATAAATAACCGCCTCCTCCAGCTTATCGCTTTTCAAGCGCAACTTGGAAAAACGTCCTTTTAGTAGGGGTCTTTCTATGGTATCCCCCAGCCGGACAAGTACGGCTCTGTCGGTGAAGTTTCCCTGTTCCCGGGTTTCCACTAAGGGGATTCGATAGGCCTCTCCCAGCCTAAGTGCGCTGTCATCTCCCAGCTTGTCTTTGTTGAGCTCTATAAATTCGCCGTAAAACGCAACCGGATCCAGGCCTTCGTTTCTCAACAGGGAGAATATGCCATCACCCGGCCTGGCAACCACCTCGCGGTAGTTTTGCGCAAAGGCTATGGAAACGCAAAACAACCCTATAATCCAGAGTAGTTTTCCCTTCATATACTATTTAATTGGCGTGGGGTGCCATTCACAAAGTAAGTAAAAAACCACGAAACGATTTACCCATGATCGAAGAAATGTGCATTTCGTCGATCAGACTCTTTAAAAACAAAGGGTTACAAATGCCTATATTGACGGTAGTGCCGGGTTATGACCTCTTGTGCGGGTTTATTCTGGGGTGTAAACCGGTTATCTTCGGGCCCTCCGGCTGCATCCGCTTCGATAAACCATTTCCAAAGGAACCCCCCCGAAAACCAATCTTCTTTCCAAAGTTCACCGAACACAGACCGGTAGGCATTGGACTGCAGGTTCAGGTTTACCCGCATATCGTTCCGATCGACCAGCCAGGGCTTCTTCAGGCCGTAATCCATGCTGCGGTAACCGAATTCGGTGAAGAGTACCGGCCGGTCCACGGCACTCGAACACATCTGCAGCTCAGATTTCCAGCGCAGCCAGCCGCTATTCATCTCTTCGAGCGAAGGGTCGCGTTTCTCCGATAGTGGGAAATAGGCATCGACCCCAATGAAATCCAGATCGCTCCAGAAGGGAACACCTGAGTATTCGTCCCAGTTTGCGGCATAGGTAAGCTTCCCCGTGTACACTTCGCGAACCTCTTCGATCAGCTGCACCCAAAAACCCGACCTGTTCATGACGAAGCGTTCCAGCTCCGTGCCTATGCAGTATATCTCCACCCCTTCGTCCTGGGCCAACTCCGCAAATTGCAGTACATATTCTCGATACGACTGTTCGAACGCCTTCCAGTCCTCTTCGGTTTCCATCTCAATGCCCCCGGTAAACGATCCCCTCCAAACCCATATCTGGGGTTTTAGCATCACCTTGATGTCCTTCTCGTGCAGCAGACGGGTATACTGACGGGCCCCTTCCAGTCGCTCGCCAAACCACTGGCCTTCACTATCGTATTTCAATTCACTGGAATGCAGGTTCGGCAGGAAAGCGAAGGGCATAACGGCTGCGTAATTGGCCCCGAGTCCAAGCACGGGCTCCACGTGCTGCTGGCCGGCCGGCCTTCGACTGGCGACGAAACTCACGCCATTGATCTTTCCCGATTCTGCGTTCTTCCCGGGCAAAGCCGAAATCATACCCCATGCGAGGCAGACCAAAAGGAGTCCCTTGACGAGTCCTATCGCCGGTGTAGTTGTATGGTTTGTTCGGTACATAGCCCCTAAAATACGGGAATTCCGACAGGTGTAGCCTAAGAGTACAGCGCTCTCCCGCCGAGCGTACCTGATGGGTGCGGTTTAACGAATCCCGTGCGCGGTATATCAAGGCCATCAGATTGTGGCAAGCGGTTAAAATCCAAGGGAATTGAATGTCCATATTGGGTCTAAAAAACCTTCCGGGGGTTAAGGTTTATCCTAAAACTGCGACCTTGGTTACAGAAAAGTCAACAACCTATGAATCCGGTTATCATTATCGGCAACGGAATCTCGGGCATAACCGCCGCCCGTCACATCCGAAAGCTATCGAACAAACGCATACTGGTGATATCGGGGGAGACCGACTACTTCTTCTCGAGAACGGCCCTGATGTACGTCTACATGGGGCACATGAAATTCGAGCATACCCAGCCCTATGAAACCGGATTCTGGAAAAAGAACCGGATCGATTTGTTTCGTGGCCATGTCAATGCCGTGGATACCGCAAACAAATGCGTGCAGGTGGACAGGGTCCATACCTTCCCATACGACCAGCTGATCATTGCCTCCGGCTCCAAACCCAACAAATTCGGTTGGCCCGGACAGGACCTCCACGGCGTTCAGGGGCTTTATTCCAAGCAAGACCTCGACCTCCTGGAATCCAATGCCCCCAACAGGCAGGCCTGCCGCCGCGCGGTGATCGTCGGAGGCGGACTCATAGGGATCGAGCTGGCCGAGATGCTCCGAAGCCGGGACATACCCGTAACCTTCCTGGTGCGGGAAAGCAGTTTCTGGAATGGGGTTCTGCCGTCTGGAGAATCCGAGATGATCAACGAACACATCCGCTCTCATCATATCGACCTCAGACTCAGCACCAACCTGAAAGAGATCAAAGCCGGTCCGGATGGTCGGGTGTCCTCGGTGGTCATCGAAGGCAGTGAGGAGGAAATCCCCTGCGATTTAGTCGGCCTTACGGCCGGGGTTTCCCCCAACATCGAATTCCTGAAAGGCTCGGATATAGCGACCGGCAAGGGGGTACTGGTCGATCGCCAACTGAGGACCAGTGCCGAAGGGGTGTTCGCCATAGGCGATTGTGCCCAGCAGCGCGAGGCCATTGGCAACCGCAGGCCTGTAGAGGCAGTCTGGTACACCGGCCGCATGATGGGTGAGGCGGTCGCCCAGACCATTTGCGGAAACCCCACCCCGTACAGACCCGGTCACTGGTTTAATTCGGCCAAGTTCCTGGATATCGAATACCAAACCTACGGCTGGGTTTTCTCCGAGCGTTCGCGAAAACCCCACGAAGAACAGTTCCACTGGAGGCATCCCGAACAATGGCTCTGCATCACCGTTTCCTTTCACAGGGAAACAGGCAGGTTCCTGGGTATAAACACCTTCGGCATTCGCATGCGGCATGAGGTCTTCGATCGATGGCTCAGTCAGGAGAAAGGAGTGGACGAGGTCATGTCGAGTTTGCCGACGGCCAATTTCGATCCGGAGTTCTACCGGAAATACGAAGGCGAAATTCTGGCAGCCTACAACGAAAAGTACGGGAAAAACCTTAAGCCGTCCCGTAAAAACATCAAGGAAGTATTTGGATTAATCCGACCCTAACCCTTCAACTCTCATGAAAGCTGAACAAAGCATGTCTATCGCCGGAGGACCACCGGCCGACCTGAACCCCCTGCAACGACTCTTTACCCTGATGGGACTGGGAGGGGTATTTGTAATGATCTTGTGCCTGTGGTACGAGCCCTGGGCACAGAACCCGGCAGTGCTCTGGAGTTCTCTGGCCTCGATGTTTACCGGCGTGGCCGGATTCAGCTGGGCAACCTACAGAAATCGGCCATCAGGCATACAGAACAACAAGGTATGGTTCTATTCCATCAGCTCCATGGGCTTCTGGGGATGGATCGCCGGTGTAGCGATTACCGCCTTCTACATCATGCTGTATTTCTATCCACAAACCCTGGGACTCAACACCGATGGCGAGCGCAACACCGGCATCGTCTCCCTGTTCGACCCGCTGAGCCGCATGTTGAGTGGGAATCCTGCCAGTCAATGGTTCGTCTACGGCAGTCTGTATACCCTGGCGATACTGGCATTCGGCGTAAAATTCATCTGGAAGTACCGGCACAATACGTATCAGATCATTCGAACGGTCAGTGTAATGTTCTTCCAGCTCTCATTCGCCTTTATCATACCCGAATTCATGGCCCGCCTGAACGGGGACCGGCTCAACCTACCGTATTACGACCTGAAGAACATATGGCCGCTGAATTACTACAACTTTGAAAAGTACCGGATCAGTGGCTTTCTCAGCTCCGGGGATATTGGCCTTGCCCTGCTCATCTTCGCAGTCGCGTCCATTTTCGTGATCACTCCCCTGCTTACCTATTTCTATGGAAAACGATGGTATTGTTCCTGGGTCTGTGGCTGCGGGGGCCTGGCCGAAACCGCAGGCGATCCTTTCCGCCACCTGAGCGATAAGACCACCCGGGCCTGGCGAATCGAACGATGGGTGATCCACAGCGTTCTGGTGTTTGTGGTCCTGATGACCACAGCCGTGATCTACTCCTATCTCGGTGCAGACCAGAGTACATACTGGCTGAGCAAGTCGACCTTCCTGTGGATGGTCGGGGCCTTGCTGACCGGGGTATTCCTGTATGCCATGGTATTCAGGAAGCAGGAATTCCGCAGGGATGCCAAGGCAGGTGCCATCGCCTATTTCGTCGTGATTATTGCCCTGATTCTGCTCCATGTATATGGCGACAGCAGGCTGTTTCTCTTTAAGGCCGAGACCCTGAGGAAGACCTATTCCTTCCTGATCGGCAGCGTGTTCTCGGGAGTAATTGGCGTGGGTTTCTACCCCATATTCGGCAGCCGGGTGTGGTGCCGTTTCGGTTGTCCCATGGCCGCCATCCTGGGCTTTCAACAGCGTTTGCTTTCCCGATTCCGCATAACCACCAACGGAGGTCAGTGCATCTCCTGCGGGAACTGCTCGACCTATTGCGAGATGGGTATCGATGTCCGGGCCTATGCGCAGAAGGGTGCAAATATCGTCAGGTCGAGCTGCGTAGGCTGCGGCATCTGTTCAGCGGTCTGCCCGAGGGGAGTACTCAAACTGGAAAATGGCCCCTTAACGGGTCGCATCAACAGTCAGGAGGTATTGCTCGGCAACGACGTCGACCTGATGAACCTGGTGAATCAGAACCGATAAATTTTGAAATCGGACGTACGGGTAATCATACCCGCATTTAATGAGGCAGATTCCATAGCCGCCGTGATCCGGGATATTCCGGACGGCGTTAGTGAAGTGATCGTATGCGACAACGGCTCCACGGATGGCACTCGGGAAAATGCCCGGTCCGCCGGGGCCACAGTGGTCCGGGAGGATCGCAAAGGATACGGTTATGCCTGCCTCAGAGGCATGTCTTACCTGAAGGAAAAAGGACTCTCCCCGGACATCGTGGTCTTCCTGGACGGGGATTATTCGGATGACCCCCGGCAACTCACCGAACTCACGGCGCCTTTAGAGTCGGGAGAGTTTGATTTTTCCCTGGGATCGCGGGTGCGAGAATTGCGGGAATCGGGTGCCATGACCCCTCAACAAATCTTCGGAAATGCACTGGCCACGACGCTGATGAAGTGGTTTTTCGGCAGCACTTTCACGGATCTGGGTCCATTCAGGGCCATACGCTATCAGCGCCTGCTGGAGCTCGACATGCGGGATAAAACCTACGGGTGGACGGTGGAAATGCAACTCAAGGTCCTGAGACGCAAAATCCCATATATCGAAATACCAGTACGTTACAAAAAAAGAATTGGCATCTCAAAAGTGTCCGGTACCGTAAAAGGTACTATATTAGCCGGCGTTAAAATACTGTCCTGGATCTTTAGATACAGCTTTGGATAGACGCTTATGGGACTAAACATTTCGATCATCATCATCGTGATCTACAGCACCGCGCTGCTGTTGATCTTCCTTTTCAGCCTTGCACAGCTCAATCTGCTGATCAATTACCTCTCCTTTAAGCGCAAGAATCAGGACGCCCCGAAATTCAACCTCCTCGACCCCAAGGAAATCCCCTACGTCACCATACAGCTTCCGATATTCAATGAGAAATACGTCATGGAGCGGCTGCTGGATAATATCGCACGACTCGAATATCCTAGGAACATGCTGGAGATCCAGGTTCTGGACGATTCCACGGACGATTCGGTTGAGTCTACTGCCGCACACGTCAAGAGGCTTCAGAAGACCGGGCTGGATATCCAACATATACGTCGGGAGAACCGTGTAGGCTTCAAGGCCGGAGCCCTGAAAGAGGGTCTCGAAATCGCCAAGGGTGAGTTTATCGCCATCTTCGATGCCGATTTCCTGCCCGAGCCCGATTGGCTCAAGCGTACCGTGGTGTACTTCAAGGACCCGGAAATCGGGGTGGTCCAGACGCGTTGGGGCCACATCAACCGGGACTATTCCACTCTGACCCGCATTCAGGCCCTGGCACTGGACGCACATTTTACGCTGGAACAGGTAGGGCGGAATTCGAAGGGCCATTTCATTAATTTCAACGGCACCGCAGGCATCTGGAGGAAGGAGTGCATACTCGATGCCGGTAACTGGGAAGGGGACACCCTGACCGAGGACCTGGACCTGAGTTACAGGGCCCAGCTCAAAGACTGGAAGTTTAAGTACCTTGAAGACGTCGAGACCCCGGCGGAACTCCCGGTAGTCATGAGTGCTGCACGCTCCCAGCAATTCCGTTGGAACAAGGGCGGAGCCGAAAACTTCAGGAAGTCCATCTGGAGCGTGCTCCGGGCCCGCAATATGTCGCTGACCACAAAGTTCCATGCGATCATGCACCTGTTCAACAGTTCCATGGTTCTCTGTGTGTTCACCGTGTCCATCCTCAGCATACCCATGCTGTATATAAAGAATACCTACGGACATCTGAACTGGATTTTTGAGGTCAACAGCTTCTTCATTGTCTCGACGCTGATCTTCTTCACCTGCTTCTGGTTTACCTATAAGAGCATACAGGGAAGTGGATTCGACAATTTCGTGGATTACATCCGCTTGTTTTTTACATTCTTCTCCATTGCGCTCGGCCTATCTCTTTATAACGCCATAGGGGTATTGGAGGGGCACCTCGGGAAGAGGAGCGAGTTCGTGCGTACTCCTAAATTCAATATCAACAATCTTACCGACACCTGGAAGGGGAACAAGTACATCACCAACGGCTTGTCACCCAACACCCTGGTGGAACTCGGTATGATGCTGTATTTCCTATTCGGTATGTACAGTGCCGTCCCCCTGAACGACTACGGACTTTTTCCCTTTCACCTGATGCTGTTCCTCGGCTTCGGGTTCGTCTTCGTAAAATCCCTTACCTCCCGGGCTTAAATGATGTTTGCCTTCTGGAGGGTCCACAGGTTGGCTCTGTTGGTCACTTTGATCAGCGCTCTGAGTTATTTCCTGCTTTCGTATATCATCGAACGCGAGCATACCTTCGCGCTGCTGGGAATCTTCCTGTTGGCCTCGGCCGGATACCTGATCCTTATGAATCGGGAGAAAGGCAACTTTACCTTTCTCTTCGTAGCCGGCATACTGTTCCGGCTTGTCTTTCTGCTCTCGTTCCCGGAGCTGTCCCAGGATTTCTATCGCTTTATATGGGATGGGCACCTGCTTCGTCTCGGGTACAACCCCTATCTGTACACCCCGGACGAACTCCTGCCCATATTGGGCGACCTGGTGCCCAATGCCCGGAAGCTGCATGCGGGTATGGGAGAGCTCAGTGCCGGTCATTTCAGCAACTATCCGCCGGTTAACCAGGCCCTTTTTACGCTATCGGCGTGGCTCGGAGGCAAATCCCTGCTATCATCCGTTATCGCCCTCAGGGTCGTGATCATAGCGGCAGACATTTTTGCGTTGTATACCCTCAGGGAGATTCTTAGAAGCCTAAGCATCTCCACCCATCAGGTGTTTTGGTATTTCCTTAACCCCCTTGTGATCGTTGAACTCACCGGTAACCTGCATTTCGAAGGAGTCATGATCGCTCTGTTTGCCGGTTCCCTGCTGCTGCTGAAAAAAGGCCGCGCCTTGGGATCCGGGCTGCTGTATTCCCTGTCCATAGGCCTCAAGCTCGTACCCATGTTGTTTCTTCCCCTGTTCCTGACCTACCCGAAATCACGCCCTACGGTAGTGTTTTACCTCGGTGTGGCCGTTGGTCTTACGGCATGGATACTCCCTTTGTACACCCCTGAATCCGTCGGCCACTATGGAGAGACCTTGTCTTTATGGTTCTCAAATTTCCGGTTCAATGCCGGGCTCTTCGGGCTCACCAATGGCATCGCAGTCGAGTGGTTCGGGGTTCGTCCCTGGGAATTCATTACCTGGTGGGGCAAGGGTGTAGCCGGGGTCACGGTGATCTTCGCCCTTTTTATCGTGCTTTACCGAAGGACCCGGACTTTCGTACAGTTAACCCAGGCCATGCTGATCTTACTTGGTTTTTATTTTTTGATTTCCAGTACCGTACACCCGTGGTACCTGGTTTTCCTGGTTTTCCTCGGCGTATTCGGACGATTGAAATTTCCGCTGGTCTGGTCCATTGCGGTCTTTCTGAGTTACTCGGCCTACCGTAACCCGGAATACCGGGAGTACGACGGGGTTATTATAGCAGAATACGTGCTGCTTTTTGCAACACTCGTATATGATTATGTTACTTTTCGTAAGTTTGACGGTAAATTCAACCTGCCGGTGAGTCCTGCTTCGGAAAAAAATTAGTTCCTTGCAGGGGTTAATCCTCAAACGAAAGATGAATAATTTCCATCAGCCACTTCGCTCTCGCCTTTCCCTTCGCCGCCCGTAAGGGTGTATGTATTTTTGGAACCCGGTGCGTCCGGTTCCCCCTCTGCTTCCCGATTCGTTCTCTCAAACCCTCTAAAAGAAAAACATTGATTTGTGGAAATCGTTGTCGCCAATGAATCCCATAGTAAGTACGCACAGGAAATCAGTGATTGCCTGTCGGAATCCGCTAAAGTACGGGGAACCGGAATAGCGCTTAGGACCCCCGAATACATCCTGCAACGACTGAAGAACGGCAACGCTGTCATCGCCCTGGAGGGTGAACGCTTCGTCGGATTCTGTTACATCGAAGTCTGGGGCAACAAGGATTACGTGGCCAATTCTGGGCTTATTGTCCATCCCGATTTCAGGAATCGCGGACTGGCAAAGGAGATCAAGAAGGCCGTTTTCGAGCTTTCCACGAAAAAATATCCCGGCGCCAAGATCTTCGGGATTACCACCGGCCTGGCCGTGATGAAGCTGAACTACGAGCTGGGATATCAGCCCGTAACCTTCTCGGAACTGACCGATGATCCTGAATTCTGGAAGGGCTGCCAGACCTGTGCGAATTACGACATACTCACCCGTACGCAGCGGAAGATGTGCCTGTGCACCGGGATGCTATACGATCCGTCGAAAAAGGAAGGAGAAAAAGAAAAGGTAAAGCTCAACGACAAGACCTGGAAAAGGCTGCAGGCCATCCGGGACCGCTTCAAAAAGATTAAAAAAGAGTGAACGACATGAAAGAAAAACTCGTACTCGCCTACAGCGGCGGACTGGACACCTCCTATTGCGTCAGCCACCTCACCCACGAGAAAGGATTCGAGGTACATGCGGTATGCGTGAATACGGGAGGATTCACCGCCCCTGAAGTTGAGGAGATGGAACGCAAGGCCCGGGCACTCGGTGCCGCCGAATTTCTCTGCATAGATGCGATTGAGAACTTCTACCAAAAGATCGTGCGCTATCTGATCTTTGGAAACGTTCTCCGAAATAACACCTATCCGCTGTCCGTCAGCGCCGAACGCATCGTTCAGGCCCTGGCCATAGTGGACTACGCCCGGAACATACAGGCAGCCCACATCGCCCACGGCAGCACGGGTGCCGGGAACGATCAGGTGCGTTTCGACCTGATTTTTCAGACCCTGGCGCCCGGCATAAGGATCATCACCCCGATCCGGGATCAGGGGCTCAGCCGGGAGGAGGAAATCGAGTACCTGAAAAGCCGGGGATTCGAGGCCCGATGGGAAAAGGCCCGCTATTCAGTGAACAAAGGACTTTGGGGCACTTCCGTGGGCGGGGAAGAGACGCTGAAATCGCGCCATCCCCTACCTGATCACGCCTATCCCAGTCCACTGACCGGGCACGAGCCAAAGCCATTGCAACTCGACTTTACACATGGGGAGCCCTCAGGGGTTAACGGGGAATCACTTTCCCCGGTCGCCTGTATCGAACGCATCCGGGAACTGGCCTCCCCATTCGCCATAGGCCGGGATATACACGTCGGGGATACGGTTATAGGCATCAAGGGCAGGGTGGGCTTCGAGGCCCCGGCCGCCCTGATCCTCATCAAGGCGCACGAATTGCTCGAAAAGCACACCTTAAGTAAGTGGCAGAAATTTCAGAAGGAAGGAATAGCCGACTTTTACGGTATGCTCCTCCATGAGGGGCAGTACCTGGACGAGGTAATGCGAAACAGCGAGGCCTACCTGGAGGACTCCCAGAAATACGTGAGTGGCAGGGTATACCTGACGCTCCACCCCTACCGCTTTACCCTGGATGGCATCGAGTCCCCTCACGACCTCATGGATTCCGGCATGGGGGCCTACGGGGAAGAAAATCTGGGCTGGACCTCAGAAGAGGCGCGGGGCTTTATTAAAATCACAGCCAATCCACTGAAGATAGCGCAACTTAAAAACAAGCACTCATGATCCGTGCAGGGATAATAGGAGGCACGGGGTACACGGCCGGAGAGCTGATCCGGCTGCTGCTGCCCCATCCGTCGATCGAAATCGACTTCGTTTACAGTCATTCCCGACCGAATACCCGAGTATCCGATATCCACAGGGACCTGACGGGTCAGACCGAACTGCGGTTTACCTCCGAGGTCAATACCGGAGTTGATGTGGTATTCCTGTGTCTGGGTCACGGCCACAGCAGGGAATTCCTGAATACACATCGGTTGGGTACGCATACCCGGATCGTCGATCTGAGCAACGAATTCCGACTCCGGACCGGAGCGTTGTGGAACGATCGCGAATTCGTCTACGGATTACCGGAACTCAACAGGGATCGCATACGGGGAGCGAAGGCTATAGCCAATCCCGGTTGCTTCGCCACGGCGATTCAGCTTGCATTGCTCCCTCTGGCTTCCCGCAACCTGCTGAAGACAACGGCGCATATCCATGCCCTAACCGGAAGTACTGGGGCCGGAGCCGGTCTCACAGAAACCAGCATGTTCAGTTGGAGACTCAGTAATATCAGCTACTACAAGCCGTTTGTCCACCAGCATCTGGCGGAGATCGGGGAAGGCCTGGAGACGGCCGGCGCCTCCGAAAAAGACCTGATGTTCCTTCCGATACGGGGCAACTTCAGCAGGGGGATATTCGCCACCGCCTACCTCCGGGTAGACCTGGAACTCGCCGGGGCTGAGGCTCTGTACCGGGAGTACTACGACGGTGCCGTGTTCACCCATGTCACGGAACAGGCACCTGACCTCAAACAGGTCGTTAACACCAACAACTGCTTCCTGCACCTGCACAAGCACGAAGGAACACTGCTCATTACCTCGGTAATCGATAACCTGCTCAAGGGCGCCTCGGGACAGGCACTGGAAAATGCCAACCTCATGTTCGGACTCGAGCCCGACACCGGCTTACGACTCAAACCCCTAGCATTTTGACCATGGACCCACAAACCAGCACCTCTCCGGAAGCCCTGTTCGATGTATACCCCCGATTCGGCATTACTCCTGTAAGCGCCCGGGGCACGGTGATCACGGACGATAAGGGACGCACCTACCAGGACCTGTACGGGGGGCATGCGGTGATCTCCATAGGCCACGGACATCCCCATTATCTCAAACGCCTGCACGATCAGTTGGACCGCATCGGCTTCTACAGCAATTCCATACTCAACCCGCTACAGGAAGAATATGCCGCAAAACTGTTGAAGCAGTCCGACTCTCCGGGCTATCGCCTGTTTATGTGCAATTCAGGGGCGGAAGCCAACGAAAATGCGCTGAAACTGGCCTCCTTTCATACCGGGCGACACAAAGTGCTCGCCTTCAGGAATTCATTTCACGGCAGGACATCGGCGGCTGTAGCTGCCACCGACATGCCCGCGGCGGTGTCCCCTTTGAACGCACAGCAGGAGGTAACCTTTATCGACTTCGGAGATCAGCTGACGCTAAAGAAAGTCCTGCAAACCAAAAAGTACTGTGCGGTGATCATGGAATGCATCCAAGGCGTGGGAGGGCTGGATATGCCAGGAAAAGAATACGCCCGGCTCGTTCAGCAGGAATGTGCCGCTACGGGCACGGTCCTGATCGCCGACGAGGTGCAGTCGGGATTCGGTCGCAGCGGTAAATTCTTTGCCTTTCAGCATTACGGACTACGGCCCGGCCTGATCAGCCTGGCTAAAGGAATGGGAAACGGTTTCCCTACCGGAGGCATACTCATAGGTCCGGAATTCGATAGTTCCTATGGACTCCTCGGCACGACATTCGGAGGTAATCACCTGGCCTGTGCCGCCTGCCTGGCCGTGCTCGAGGTTCTCGAGAAGGAGAATCTGGCCCGGAACGCGGCTCAGCTTGAGGTCGGATTTCGCGAACGCGCTCGGGAATTATTGCCCGGAATCGAGGTAAAGGGCAGGGGACTCATGCTGGGACTGGACCTGGGCAGGCCCGTAGCTGCTATCCGAAAGGAACTGCTGCTGACCCACGGCTATTTTACAGGGGCATCCCGGAATCCGAATGTGATTAGAATCCTGCCCGCCCTGAATATTACCGCCGATGTGCTGGACCGATTTCTTCTTGCCCTGAAAAAAGAATACCATGAGACACTTTAGATCGCTGAGCGACCTGCCCGACCTGGATCAGGCTATAACAGCAGCCCGTGAAATCAAATTGAACCCGCTGGCCGAAGACGGTCTGGGGAGGGGAAAAACGCTCTGCCTTCTATTCTTCAACCCCAGCCTGAGAACCCGGCTCAGTACCCAGAAGGCGGCCCAACAGTTGGGCCTGCATACCGTAGTAATGAACTTCGGGGCTGAGGGCTGGAAACTGGAAACCGCCGACGGTACGGTCATGGACCAGGGGACCGCGGAACACATACGCGAAGCCGCCGGTGTGGTCGGACAGTACGCCGATATCATTGCACTCCGGGCCTTCGCCTCACTGAACAACCGGGAAGAAGACCTCCGGCAGGAAATCATGGACGGATTCGTCCGCCATTCGGGCCGGCCTGTAGTTAACCTGGAGAGTCCTATGGCCCACCCCCTGCAGGCCCTGGCAGACGGTATAACGCTCAGCGAAAGCTTTCCCCACCGCAAACCCAGGGTAGTGCTGTCGTGGGCGCCTCACCCCCGTGCCTTGCCCCATGCCGTGGCCCATTCCTTTATTGAGCTCATGAAGCGATACCCTGCCGATTTTACCATCACCCATCCCGAAGGATACGAGCTGGACTCCGGAATTGCAGGTGACGTCCCCGTCAATTACAACCAGCTCGAGGCCCTGGACAACGCCGATGTGGTATACGCGAAAAACTGGAGTTCATGGAACCTCTACGGCGAGGTTATCCCGGTATCGGAATCCTGGACTCTTACGGAAGAAAAACTGGGTAACGCGCGCTTTATGCATTGCCTTCCGGTACGCCGCAATGTGGTGGTATCCGATTCCATACTCGACAGCAGCCGTTCGCTGGTCATGGAACAGGCGCTGAACCGCACCTTTTCGGCTCAGTACGTATTGCGGGAAATCCTCGGCGGCCTATGAAACCCGTATTGCACATTGTAAAGATCGGAGGAAAGCTGTTGGACGAACCCGGACTGAGAACATCCTGCCTGGCTTCCCTGGCTTCCCTTAAAGAACCCTGTGTACTGGTACACGGGGGAGGCAGCCGGGCCACCACACTGGCACAGGAGACCGGTGTAGGGGTCTGTATGGTCGATGGGCGGAGGATCACCGACGATGCCACTCTTGAAATTGCACTGATGGTATACGCCGGCCTGCTCAACAAGCAACTAGTGGCTGAATTGCAGGCAAAAGGATGCAACGCGCTCGGACTGAGTGGGGCGGATGGCGACCTGATCCGCTCCCATAAGCGTCCGGCCCGTCCCATCGACTTCGGCTGGGTCGGGGATGTGGATCATGTGCGGACCGAATTACTCGGAACACTAATCGGGCAGGGCCTGTGCCCCGTGCTCTGTGCCCTGACTCACGACGGAAGGGGACAACTGCTGAATACCAATGCGGATACCATCGCCACTGAGGTGGCCATAGCCCTATCTTCCGAATTTAGGGTTCGGCTCTGGTACTGTTTCGAAAAGGAGGGTGTACTCCGGGATGTGGAGGAACCGCATTCGGTGATCCGTCTGCTCGATCTGCAGCTGTACCATCGATTGCGCGATGAAGGCCGGGTGGCCAGTGGCATGATTCCCAAACTCGACAACGCCTTCCGGGCACGGGAAGGAGGCGTAGAGACCGTGGGCATCGGAAAGGCGGGCTACTTTGCCGGGGACTCCATAAACTTTACACAAATACAATGATGACTCACTACCGCGATACCCTGTACCGGAAGCAGCTCTCCCTACTGCGCAAACTGATTGCGACGCCTTCGTTTTCCGGAGAGGAAGATGAAACCGCCTCCCATATTGCCGATTGGTTCGACAG
The DNA here is from genome assembly GCA_964550895.1 of uncultured Flavobacteriaceae bacterium. GTDB lineage: Bacteria > Bacteroidota > Bacteroidia > Flavobacteriales > Flavobacteriaceae > CAZKAP01. The sequence goes on along the minus strand of CAZKAP010000035.1, from coordinate 17,727 downwards.
CGAAGGCATTCCCTATCACCGGTTGGCAAACAATCTTTTTGCCTGGCAGTCCGTATACGATCCTTCCAAACCGACCCTGTTGCTGAATTCGCACCACGATACGGTTCGTCCCAATACGGCCTACACCCGCAATCCGTTTGAACCTGAGGTGGAGGGCGATCGACTCTACGGACTGGGTAGTAACGACGCCGGAGGCGCACTGGTTTGCCTGCTCGGATGCTTTGCCCATTTTTACAGGGAAAAAACGCAGCTGCCGTTCAACCTGCTGGTGGCTGCTACCGGGGAAGAAGAAAACGCAGGGAAGGATAGCCTAGCCGGACTTCTTCCCCAGCTGCCCCCAATCGATCTGGCCATAGTGGGCGAACCCACCTTACTGGACCTGGCCATAGCCGAGAAAGGCCTGATCGTCTACGACGCAACGGTCGAGGGCACCCCTTCGCACGCCGCCCACCCCAACGACCGGAATTCGATATATCGCTGCATCGAGGCATTGGAGTGGTTCCGCGATTTTCGGTTTCCGGAGGAATCGGATACCCTGGGCGCCGTAAAGCTCACGGTAACTCAGATTTCTGCGGGTAAACAACACAATGTGGTACCGGCCGAGGTGGCCCTGGTTATTGATGTCCGCGTCAATGACTGCTATACCAATGAGGAGATCGATGCCATACTACAGGAACAGGCACCCTGCAGGCTTAAGGCCCGATCCCTGCGTTTGGAGAGTTCGTCCATACCCGAAGACCATCTGCTAGTCCGCTGCGGAAAGGCCCTGGGCCGCGGCACTTACGGTTCCCCCACGCTTTCGGACCAGGCGGCGCTGAGCTGCCCATCACTGAAACTGGGACCCGGTGACAGCCGTCGCTCCCATTCTGCCGATGAATACATTCACCTTTCAGAATTGAAGGAGGGACTCGAGCTCTATATAAACCTGATCGACAGCTACAGCAAAAGCATCTCATGAATAAGCCCACAGAGGGAGTAAATACCATGCATATGAAAATCTGGGATAAAGGAATCGATACCGATGCGCGAATAGAAGCCTTCACCGTTGGCGAGGACCGCTATTGGGACCGGAGGCTGGCCCCTTACGACATTGAGGCCTCTAAGGCTCACGCACAAATGCTCGGGGAGACCGGCCTAATCGGCCGGAAGGAGGCCAGGGCCCTGGTCGAAGGTCTGGATCGGGTAGCCGGGGAATTGGAGTCCGCAGGCTGGGAGATTCGTACCGAATTCGAGGATGTCCACTCCCAGATCGAGCACATGCTGATTGAAACTCTGGGAGATACAGGCAAGAAGATTCATACGGCCCGGTCCAGAAACGATCAGGTCCTGGTAGCCATGCAACTGTACCTCAGGGACGCCCTCATTCGAACAAAGGAGCAGACCATTAGGCTCTTCGATATCCTTCTTGATCTCGCCGTACAGTATGCCCATACGGGCATGCCGGGCTACACCCACATGCAGGTGGCCATGCCTTCTTCCTTCGGGCTCTGGTTTTCGTCCTATGCAGAACAATTGCTCGATGATCTCTGCCTGCTCGGGGCCGCCTACCGCATAGCAGATCAGAACCCGCTGGGCAGTGCGGCGGGTTATGGCAGTTCGTTCCCGATCGACCGCTTGAGCACGACACGAAAGCTCGGTTTCGGTCAGACCAAATACAATTCCATAGCCGCTCAACTGAGCCGGGGTAAAGTAGAAGGAATCTGTGTGGATGCCCTCGCATCGGTTGCCGGGACGCTGTCGCGACTGTGTATGGACCTGTGCCTGTACAGCGGAGGCAATTTTGGCTTCGTCAGGCTCCCGGATCGGTTCACCACGGGTAGCAGCATCATGCCTCACAAGAAGAACCCGGACGTATTCGAACTCATTCGCGCCCACTGCAACCAGGTACAGGCTTCTTCCCTGCAAATTCGCAGCCTGCTCACCAATCTGCCATCGGGCTACCACCGGGACCTGCAACTCTCCAAGGGTATCGCCATAGGTGGATTTGAGACGATCTGGGAATGTCTGGACCTGCTCGGTCTCTGCCTCCCTGATATGGAGGTCAATCCCGATGTCCTTGAAGATACCCGCTACGATTACCTGTATACAGTGGATGGACTGAATCAAAGGGTGCTGAATGGGGTGCCCTTCCGGGATGCCTACCGGGAAATGGCCGAAGAGATCGCGTCCGGATCCTATACGCCCGAAAAGGATGTGAAACATACCCACCTGGGCAGCAAGGACAACCTGGCCCTGGACGAACTTCGGGAGAAGCTCAGGCTGTTCTCTGCCTGGTGAACTAGCTGCGGATCATCTTCAGGTTGCTGACCTCCTGTTCCGTTAAGGGTCGCCAGTGACCCCTCGGCAGATCTTTCTTGGTTAGCCCTGCGAAGACTACGCGGTCCAGGCGAACCACGGTATAACCCAGGTGTTCGAAAATTCGCCTGACCACCCGGTTCCGGCCCGAATGCAATTCCAACCCGACCTCCCTGTGGCTCTTGTCGGGTATGAAACTGACCTCGTCGACCTCGATCGGTCCGTCTTCCAGTTCCAGGCCTCCGACTATCCGCTCCATATCGGACCCTTTCAGGTTTTTGTCCAGGTGAACGTGATAAATCTTCCGGACTCCGTATTTGGGGTGAGTCAGCTTTTTGGCGAGATCGCCGTCGTTGGTGAAAAGCAATAATCCGGTTGTATTTCGATCCAGACGACCCACCGGATACAGACGGTTGTTGGTCGCTCCGGATATGAGATCCATAACGGTCCTCCTCCCCTTCTCATCGCTGGTGGTGGTGATAAAGTTCTTGGGTTTGTTCAGGAGGATATACTCCTTTTTTTCCGCCTGTATGCGTTTACCGTCGAAGGTAACCGTATCGCCTGCCTGAACCCGGTAGCCCATTTCTGTAACCACCGATCCGTTCACCTGTACGCTTCCGGCTGCTATGAAGGTATCCGCCTCCCTGCGCGAGCAGATACCGGCCTGGGCGATATAGCGATTTAAGCGCATCCCTTCAGCGGCACCGGCCGCAGGTGGCTTAGGGGGCCGTGCTCCTTTACCTTCAGCACCTGGCCGCGGACGATCCCCGCTCTTTCGCTGACCCGCCTTGCCCCTTCCGGCTCCGGGCTTTCGCCCGCCCGGGCCTGCAGGTCGTCTTTTGTTTGAACTCATAGCTGCAAAGGTAGCACCCTTTTCAGGAGATCAGTCGCTTGAGTATCAACTCGGGTTCAATCAGCAAAATGCTGAATACACCGGCGACGATGAGGAACTTGAGGATATTGTGGATCCACATGTAATGCGGCTTGCTGCGAGCCGACCAGAGCAGGATTACCACAACCCATATCAGGAGCATGGCGCCCAGGAAATACAGATACATGTAGCCCACGTCGAAATTCGCCACAAGAAGATAGGCCGGAAGGAGGGACAGAGTGAGCAGGGTAGTGATAATGGCCTTGGACGGGCGGGGACCGAATCGGACCGCCACCGTCTTGTAGTTCAGGGCCAGGTCGCCGGCGATATTCTCGAGGTCCTTGATAAATTCCCGGGAAAGTACGATCAGGAACAGGAAAAAGGCATGGTAGAATATCTCAGTATGCCAAGACCAGTTTCGGTAGTAGATGAAAATGACGAAAAATGGGGCAATGGCCAGGGTGGCCGATACCAGATTGCCAATCAGTGGATAGCGCTTTAGCTTGTGGGAATACAACCAGATGCCGAATATGTATGCGGAGAAAAACAGCACCGCCTTGAACGAGATGTAGCTGGCCGCGAAAACGGTGAGCAGATTTAGGACGAAGTAGGTCGATAGCTTGAATTGCTGAGGGACCAAACGATCCAGCATGCTCTTGGTCGGCTTATTGATCAGGTCCTTCTCCGCGTCGTAGAAGTTGTTGATGATGTAACCCGAGGCTATCGTCAGTCCGGAAGCCAGGACGATAAGGAGCAGGTTCGGATCCAGCAATACGGTTCGCAGCGACTGTTCCGGAGCGAGTATAAAAAGCGCCGCAAGCAACTGAGCCAACGCCACGATAAGCACGTTATAACCGCGTACAACGGAAAACAGGCTGAGGAGCTGAAACAACCTCCAACGGTTGGTACGGTTCAGCAGGGCCATTCCTAGAAGGTATACACGACCTCCAGATGGTGACCTTTCAGTGATTTACGGGCTTTTTCCAAATCCTCCGTGAAGCCGAGGAAGTACCCTCCGCCGCCGGAACCGCATAATTTGAGGTAATAATCCCCTGAATCGATTCCCTGTTTCCACAGTCCGTGAAAGTTTTGGGGAATCATGGGTTTGAAGTTGTCAAAGACCACGTGAGACAGGGAACGCACATGGCCAAAAAGGGTTTTGATATCGCCCTTGAGGAACAGGTCCACGCAGGCATCGGTGTGCTTCACGAACTCGTCTCGGATGACGTTGCGGAAGCCCTCATTCTTCATCTTCTCCATGAAGATCTCCACCATGGGTGCCGTTTCCCCGGTTATCCCGCTATCCAGGAGGAAAACCGCGCCTTTTCCTTCCTTGTTCTGGGATGGTAGGCTGGCCGATTCGATATGGTCACGTGAATTGATCAGTATGGGCAGGCTCAAGTAGCTGTTTAAGGGGTCCAGGCCGGAGGACTTACCGTGGAAAAAGGATTCCATGAGGCCGAAGATTTCCTTCAGCCTGAGCAGTTTTTCCCGGGTCAGGTTCTCCAGTACGGTAATTTTATCGAAGGCGTATTTGTCGTATACGGCCGCCACCAGGGCCCCGCTGCTACCTATTCCATAACCCTGAGGAATGGAACTGTCGAAGTGCATGCCCGCGATCAGATCGTTTTCCAGGGCCTCCCAATCGAACGTAAGAAGGTCGGGATGCTCTTCCGACTTCCCCCGGAGGTAGGCTGCAAAATCCTTAAGAGCGGCGTTGGAACGACGGGCCTCGTCAGATTCGGCCGGACCGGTAATCAGAGCCCCCTTGAAGTAATTAAAAGGAATGGAAAGGCCTTTCGAATCCTTTATAATTCCATATTCTCCAAAAAGAAGAATCTTCGAGTAAAACAGTGGACCTTTCAATTGTTTAAAGTTTGATTGCCTAAATATAAACAAAAATACGCAGCCTGGATCACTCAGACCGCGGCAAAAGTGCCAATTATCAGTTAATTATGCAATATTAAAATGCTTCATTCCATATTCGTTCCGGCCCAGGCCCTACCCGATCCGATATAAATCTGCCCTCCTGACAAAGCGATCCCAGCTCACTGTAAATAAAGGACTCAACGGCCTGTGACTCTTGCCCGGGATACAACAGATGAACATTGGCTCCGGCATCCAGGGTAAAACAGCAAGCTATACCGGTATCCTTTCTCCATGCCCAGATGCGCTGGATGATTTCCAGGGTGTTGGGCTTCATAAGCATAAAATAAGGGGTTCCGGTCATCATCATGGCATGCAGCATGAGCGCCTCGCTCTCAACCAGCCGGATAAATTCACCGGTTTCACCCGACTGCAGTACCCCCAGTAAATCAGCGAGGTTCGTTCCGGCTCTGTGAAATCGCTCTGTGGCGAAAGGATGGCCCTCCATAAGGCCATGGCCCACCGTACTGCTCACGGATTTACTGCCTTCTTCGACGATAAGTATGGTGTCCCTCAGGTCGAAGAAAGCATCCGATATCTTCATTTGTAGTGGCGAACCGTACAGGTCGCTACTATCGCGCAGATCGGGATGGGCTCCCCAGCCTACGTAGCCCCCGAAGAGGCTCCGGCAGGCACTCCCCGAACCCAATCGGGAGAGGAATGAGGCCTTGCGGAAAAACTCCAGGGGATCCACCTCTTCGGATATCGCCTCCTCCATACTCATGATACCCAGGGAAAGGGCCGCCATGGAGCTGGCCGAGGAGGCTATACCACTGCTGTGGGGAAACGAATTGCTGCTGTCGATTTCGACGATGTAGGACTTCAACCAGGGGACATAGGGAAGGATTCGTTCGAAAAATGTCCGGATCTTGGGTTCGAACTCCGGTTTGGGCGCTCCCTCGAACGAAAAGGCAAAGTCCGGGGCCTCACCTGCTGAAGGCTTGCGCCTGAAGACCATAGAAGTACGAGTGAAGCAACGGTTTAGTGTGAGGCTGAGCGAGGGATTGGCCGGCAGTTGCATACCGTGCTTACCCCAGTATTTGACCAAAGCGATATTACTGGGGGCCTTCCATTCGTAGGTTTCCATCTCAGGAAGAGAAGAACCCGTCACTGAAGATGGGCTCCAGGTAAATTCATCCATAGGTTGTTCGTTGTCGGACATGCAAAGATAGAATATATACTTTCTGCTGTACCAGGGATGGTTATTCGCTCTCTTCAGTAAACCAGGTAAAGTCCTGTTAAATTTCATGTTAATCGTAGGTTAAAATAATGTATATTCGGGGGCGGTGCTACCTTCAAAAGTCTTAATACGAATCGGCCTGAGTGTACTGGCTTGCCTGGCGGTCGGCTTTATAAGCGGAGCCGCCACCAGCTCTTCGGTGGATACCTGGTATGCCGCCCTCGATAAGCCCTCGTTTACTCCACCCAATTATCTGTTCGCCCCGGTCTGGACCTTCCTCTACATCTGTATGGGGGTAGCGGCTGGTGTCGTTTGGTCACGGGGATTCCACCACCGCTGGGTGAAAACTGCCCTGTACTTCTTCGCATTTCAGCTGGTATTCAACGCCCTCTGGAGCCTGGTTTTCTTCGGTACCCGAAATACGGGCATGGGACTGGTCGTCATCAGCATTTTGATACCCCTTATCGCCATCACGATCCGTAAATTCAGGGTGGTGAGCATAAAAGGCGCCTGGCTCATGGTGCCCTATCTGGCCTGGGTCAGTTTCGCCTGGGTCCTTAACTTCGAAATCTGGAGGCTTAACCCATAAATATTCGCATGGAACGAACCAAAAGCTTTATACTGTCAATCGACCAGGGGACAACCAGCAGCAGGTCCCTGCTTATCGACCGACAGGGAAGCATCGCCCACAGTAGACAAAAAGAATTCAAGCAATACTATCCCAAGAGCGGCTGGGTAGAACACGACCCTGAAGAAATCTGGGAAAGTGTCCTGGAGACTGCCCGCGCCGTTATCGAAGAGTCCGGGAAAGGGCCGGGGGCTGTTGCGGCCATAGGCATTACCAATCAGAGAGAAACGGTAGTGGTCTGGGATCGCACCACCGGGAAACCCGTTTATCCCGCCATAGTCTGGCAGGATCGCCGGACCTCGGACTTCTGTAATCAGCTCAAAGCGCAGGGCAAGGAATCTTTGTTACAGGAAAAAACCGGCCTGCTTATCGATGCCTACTTTTCGGCTTCCAAACTGCGATGGATACTGGAGCAGGTGGAGGGAGCCAGGGAGAGAGCCGAAAAAGGCGAGCTCTGTGCCGGCACCATCGACTCCTGGCTGATCTGGAAACTCAGTGGTGGGCGTGACCACCTTACGGATATCACCAACGCCTCCCGCACCCAGCTGTTCAATATCACTTCCCTGGACTGGGATCCGGAGCTCCTGGAGCTGTTTAGCATACCGGCTGCTATGCTTCCCCGTGTAGTGGAGAGCAGTACGCGGATCACCTACAGCATACCGGACTGGTTCGGACATTCCCTCCCCCTCTCGGGCATAGCCGGAGACCAGCAGGCGGCGCTGTTCGGACAATTGTGTACTCGGGAGGGTATGGTTAAGAACACTTACGGCACAGGTTGTTTTATGCTGATGAACATCGGGTCGAACCCGCGCATCTCTGGACATAAACTACTGACTACCATCGCCTGGTCAATCGGGGGAGAAGTATCCTATGCGCTGGAAGGCAGTATTTTCATAGCGGGTGCGGTTGTGCAATGGCTACGAGACGAGCTCCGCTTTTTCGACCGTTCGGACCAGGTGGAGGAACTGGCCCTGAGTGTGGCGGATACCGACGGCGTTTACGTGGTTCCTGCTTTTGCGGGACTGGGTGCCCCCCACTGGAATCAGGAGGCCCGGGGTCTGGTAACAGGCCTCTCCCGCGGGAGCAGTAAGGCCCACATCGCAAGGGCGGCCCTGGAATCCATCGCCTACCAGACACGGGACGTGCTCGAATGTATGGAGGCCGACTCCGGTCTAAAGATCGAAGAACTGCGTGTTGACGGCGGCGCTACCGTGAACGATATGCTCATGCAATTCCAGTCGGATATCATACAAAGCCGTATAATCCGGCCCGCTATACTCGAGTCCACGGCTATGGGAGCCGCTTTTCTGGCAGGAATTTGCGAAGGTTTCTGGGGAAGTACAGGCGAAATTCAGGATATTTGGAACATGGATCGCGCCTTCGATCCCCGTCCTATGGACGAGGAGCTAAGCAGCAAGCTGCGGGGCTGGCAGCGATCTGTAGAAACCGCCCTTCACTGGGCCAAGACCGACTAAACCATGAATCCGATCTTCGCCGAATTTCTCGGCACCTTTCTTTTGATCCTGCTGGGTTGCGGGGTCAACGCCAATGTGCTTTTGCAGGGAACCAAAGGCAATAGGGGCAGTGATAGCGGCTGGATGCTGATCACCACGGGCTGGGCACTTTCCGTTTATGTGGCGGTATTGGTTACGGCCCCTTACAGCGGTGCTCATATCAACCCGGCCGTCACTGTGGGACTCGCGCTCGCCGGGGAGTTCCCCATATTCGATGTTCCTGCCTACATACTGGCACAGATGGCGGGAGCTATAGCCGGAGCCATACTGGTCTGGTACCTCTATGCCGATCACTTTAAGACTACCGCCGACCCCTTGATCAAGAGAGGGGTATTCTGCACCGAGCCGGCCATATACCACACCGCGAGGAACGTGATGGCCGAGCTGGCCGGGACTTTCGTCCTGGTATTTGCCGTGCTGTATTTTGCGGATCCCATGATCCTGGAAGGGGGCAAAAAAATAGGCCTGGGAGCACTGGGCGCCCTGCCTGTGGCTCTCGTGGTCTGGTGTATCGGTATCGCCCTGGGCGGAACCACTGGCTATGCCATTAATCCGGCGCGCGATCTCGGACCCCGTATCGCCCACGCTCTCGTTCCCATACAGGGCAAAGCCGGCTTCAACTGGAAATATGCGTGGATACCGGTGATTGGACCTTCAGCCGGGGGTACCCTGGCCGCCGTACTCTATCAGTATCTCGAGGGCAACCTTCCTTTTTAGATATCGGAATTCCCGGTTGCCGCCATTGCACGAGCGGCATGATAGGCACCCGTCCAGGCGTTCTGGAAGTTAAACCCGCCGGTTAGGGCGTCGACATCCAGTACCTCGCCCGCGAAATAAAGCCCCGGAAAAAGACGGCTTTCATAGGTCCTGAAATCAACCTCGCCCAGGGAGACGCCCCCTGCCGTCACAAATTCGTCTTTGAATGTACTCTTACCCCTGATATCCAGACGGGTATTCTTCAGTACCTGCCGGAGCCTCTCCCAATCGGCCGCGTTGGTCCCCCCCCAGGTCTTCTCGACCGATATGCCCGAGCGTTCTATCAGCCCCTGCCAAAGTCGCCTGGGCAGTCCGAACTGAGCCCGGCTCCCCAGCTGCTTTCGGGCCTCAGCAGACTTCAGTCCGGACCATACCTTCGCCATATCGGCTTTACTCAAATAGGGAACCCAGTCCACTCTGAGTTGAAATTCGTAGGAACACTCGTGGAGCAGGCGGGCGCCCCAGGCAGACAGCCTGAGAATAGCCGGACCGCTCAGCCCCCAGTGGGTGATCAGGAGCGGTCCTTCTGAGCGCAGATGCTGCCCCTTCCGTCCTCCGGCAGCTTCACCCGGAATACTGACTTCCAGGAAAACCGGAGTACTCAACCCCTGCAACCCCTCAATCAACACATCCCGACACTTGAAGGTGAACAGGGAGGGTACCGGAGGAATAATGGTGTGTCCCAGATCCCGAAGCATCGACCAGGTACGGGGACTGCTCCCCGTTGCCACAAGTACACAGCGGGGACAGTAGGTAGCCCCGCTAACCTCGGCCTCCCATAAGGAATCCCTGCTGTCCGCCGCCCTGAGGTTCTCGAGTTCGGTTCCCGTCCGCACCTCCACCCCCAGCCGGTGGGCTTCATCCCGCAGGCAATTGACGATGGTTAGGGATTGGTCGGAAACCGGAAACATGCGGCCATCGGCCTCGGTCTTCAGCTCTATGCCCCTGCTGCGAAAAAAGTCCACCGTATCCTGGGGGGCATATCGATGGAAAGGGCCCAGCAGCTCCCGTTCTCCCCGGGGATAGTTCCGAACGAGTTCCGAAGGGTCCCATTGGGCATGGGTCACGTTGCAGCGACCTCCACCGGAAATTCGGACTTTCTGAAGCAGTTTCGCCCCTTTTTCTATGAGTACGATGTGCCAGTCGGGCCGCTCCTCCGCCAGATGGATGGCCGCAAAGAAACCGGCGGCCCCGCCACCGGCGATCAGGGCATCCACTTTCACTTTGCCCTATCGGGATAGTTGGTGAAGATGCCATCGACCCCGATCTCACGCATGCGCCTGATGTCCTCGGTATCGTTTACGGTGTAGGTGTATACCTTATATCCAGCCTCGTGAATCTCGGCCACCTGCTCTGCAGTCAGGTCTTTGTAATAGGGGTTGATTGCCACGGCATCCAGCTCCCGGGCTACGATCAGGGCCAGGGTCGGATCGTCCTCCGTAAGCACGGCTATAGGGATATTCGGGTCAAGGGTGCGGTAGAGATCCAATTCCTCCCAACGGAAACTGGAGATCACGATCCGATCCTCTATCCAGCCCTGTGGAGGGGCGTAACGTTCCAACCAATCGTGAACCGGCCTCGCGGTACCAGCACCCTTCAACTCGATATTCAGGGGTACGCGTCCGTCAATCAGCCGGACGACCTCGGACAGGCTGGGAATCTGATGCCCCCCGTTTACTTCCAGGGCCCGGACTTCATCCCAGCTCATTTCCTCGATGGGACCCTCACCGTCCGTGAGTTTATCCACCGTCTCGTCGTGAAAAACCACCAACTCCCCCGTTCGAATACGGAACACATCGATTTCTATCATATCGACTTCCATATCGAGCGCCTTCTGTATGGACGGCAGGGTGTTCTCTGTCACGTACCCCATGGCTCCCCGGTGACCGATGATCAGCATTTCGTCTTTCTCTTTGCATCCCGACACGAGACATGCCGCGAAGATGATGATGGCACTAAGCCTGATGTTTCCCATGCGTTTTCTCTATTGAATGCGGAAGATTACGGATTCGAGTGGGGCCAGTGCGATCGGGATGTGCCCTACACCTCCCTCTATCCGAAGCGGACCGCTGTCCCTGCCATAGAGGAGCTCACGAATTGGGTATTCCCCGTCGTTCAGGCCCCAGGACTGCAGCAGGTCGGGAGGCAACTTGAGATCGAGTTCGTACCGGGCCACGGTATCGAAATTGGCCGCTACCACCACTCGCGCATCCTCGTTCCAACGGACATAAGAGAAAATGCGATGGTCATAGCGTTCGTTTTGCTCCTTATTGTAGAAATGGATCTCCCGGTAATCACCCATAAAGGCCGTTTCGGATAGAGTGGCGTTCAGGAGTCGCTTATAAAAGTCCCTGAGGTCGCGTTCCGCAGGGAGCGACTCCCCCCCGTCGAAACGCTTGTCATTGACCCAGCGCTGCAGATGGGGCACCCCCACATAATCGAAAATGGAAGTACGGGACGGATCCCCGAAACCACCGTCTTCGGCCCCTGGCTCGCCGAGCTCCTGTCCGAAATACACCAGGGTGGGAGACGAACCGATGGTGGCCGAAACCACCATGGCAGGCTTGCCGATCTCGGCCCTGCCGGCAAACTCCGGGCTGGCGATTCGCTGTTCGTCGTGATTCTCGAGGAAATGAAGCAGATGGTGCTCGATGTCCCTGTACTTGTCCTGAACCACCGCGATGTGATCGGTCCAGCCGTACCCCTTCATGATGTGCTTAATACTGTCGTAGAGGTCTACCTTGTCGTAGAGGTAATCCATATGTCCCCTGAACAGGTAGTCCCGGTAAAGATCGGGGTTATAGACCTCGGCGAGGAGGAAAGCGTCCGGATTCTTCTGCTTGATGTGCGAGTTGAGGTAGCTCCAGAATTCGACCGGTACCATCTCGGCCATATCGAATCGAAATCCATCCACGCCTTTTTCCAGCCAGTACAGGGTAATATCCCTGAATTTGATCCAGGAATCCGGAACATCCTTATCGGACCAGAACCGGTAATGTTCCGAGGCCGGTGACCGCGTGAGTTCTTCCGGGAGTAGATCGAAATCGTAGGTGCCATCGGGACGAACCCCGTAGTTGATTTTCACGGTTTCGTACCAGTCGTTGTAATGGGGTTGTGCCTTACGCGAACCATTTCCTGTCCATTTGGCGGGATATTCCTCGAATTTACCATCGGCGAGGGGATGGGATTCGCCACCCAGGGGTTCTATGCCTTCCGGCAATTCAGGAACGCGAAAGGGCTCCCCGGGTATATAGTAAAAATTATTGTCTCGCGCGTATTCTACCGAGGTGTCGTCACCAGATCCAAAGTCAGTAACTCCGGGAGGATTGGATAACCCCTGATAATGGCGGGCAACGTGGTTGGGAACGATATCGATGATCACCTTCATACCGTGGGCGTGGGTACGCCCCACCAGTGCCTCGAATTCCTCCAGCCTTCGCGCCGGGTCCTCGGCCAGGTCCGGATTCACATTGTAGTAGTCCTTTACCGCGTAAGGCGAGCCCGCCCGCCCCTTGACCACATCGGGATCGTCGTTGGATATGCCGTATTCAGTATAATCTCCAATCACGGCATGATGGGGCACTCCCGTATACCATATATGGGTAACGCCCAGGTCCCGAATCTCCGAAAGCGCGGTATCGTCGAAATCCGAGAATTTCCCCACTCCGTTTTCCTCTTTTGTGCCCCAGGGGGTATTGGTCGTATTCGTGTTACCGAACAAGCGGGTGAATACCTGATAGACAACAATTTTCCGGTTCATCTTTTTCTCTGCATAATTGGGGTTCCCAGCACCCGGCCGATCCTTGCAGGCCTGTAAACCCATAGCGATCAGGGTCAGGAAAAGCAAAACAGGGGTCAGGGTGGATTTCATCTCAGAAGGAAATTAGGCGTAGGCCGTTAGCGGGTATAATCAGCGAACTTCCCACATTCAGGGATTCGCCACTGAAGACATCCATGCCCTCTCGGCCAGTCAGCTGTAACTCCTTATAGTAGCCGTCCAGGTCTAGTGTTGCCTCTTCCTCATTTTTATTCAGGGCAAGCAGTACCATTTCCCGTCCGGAATACCTTCCCATTACATAGACCCCTTCCCTGGGGGCAAAATGTATGGTCTCCCCTTTGTGGAGCACCTGGGATTCCTTTCGAAAGGAAAAGAGTTTGCGGACGAAATCCTGCATTGCCTTTTGACCCTCGCTCAGACCTTGTCCCGTGAAGGCACTTTGTTTATGATCGGCCCAGCCTCCGGGAAATTCGGTACGGATCAGCCCGTGATCGCCGGGTTTGGCGTTGTTTTCCATGAGCACCTCCGTTCCGTAATAGACCTGGGGAATGCGGGGAAGGCATGCGATGAGCGCGAGTGCCTGGCGGGTCAGGTCCTCCCGCATATCGAGCTGGGTGAGTATGCGGTCCATATCGTGGTTGTCGGGAAACAGCATGATAGAGCGCGGGTTCTCATATGCAAAATCATTGGCGAGTCCCTCGTAGATCTTGACCAGCCCCCTATCCCAACTTTCGTCTTCAGTGAGGCCGGCCACTATGGCGCGCTGCATGGGGAAATCCATGGGTGTCTTCAGGTGCGAACGATAACCGTCCCGGTTCTGCGCCCCGTCCTGCCAGTACCCAACCAGCAGGGGGTTGTAGCTCCATTCCTCTCCTACGATGTTGAAGTTGGGATACTCCTCCATGATCCTGCGGGCCCATTCGGCAATGAATTCCTTGTCCGGATACGGATAGGTGTCCTGCCGAATCCCCCCCAGTCCTAAGGTTTCTATCCACCAAATGCTGTTCTGAATGATGTATTCCGCCATGAATGGATTTCGCTGGTTGAGGTCGGGCATGGCCGTTACGAACCACCCATCGGACATGCCCTGCCGGTCTGCCCGGGAGGCATATGGGTCCTGATTTACCGTGCGTCGATGGTTCGAACGCGGGGGAGCCTGACCTTGTTCGTACGCCTGCTGATAATTCAGCCAATCTTCAAAAGGAAGATCGTCCATCCACCAGTGACCGCTTCCGGCGTGGTTGGCCACCTGGTCCATGATCAGCTTCATGCCTTTTGCCCTTGCCCGATCCGCCAGCTCCCGGTATTCCTTCAACGTGCCAAAGCGAGGATCCACACGGTAATAGTCGGTGATGGCATAACCGTGATAGGAACTCCGCTCCATATCGTTGATCAATACAGGACTGGGCCAGATGGCGGTAAAGCCCAGTCCGTCTATGTAGTCCAGTGCTTCTATGATCCCCCTGATGTCCCCTCCATGCCGGGCATAATCATCGGAACGGTCCATTTGCTTTTCTCTGAGGCCATCGAATGCATCATTCGAAGGATCCCCATTGGCGAAGCGGTCCGGAGTTATCAGGTAAATCGCATCGGAGGCATCGAATCCCATATATTCACTGCCGGGCTTTTCCCTGGAGCGAAGCGGGTAGCTGACACGTCGCTTTCGTCCCCTCTCGGGAGTAAGCAGCAGCTCCACATCTCCGGCCTGGGTTTCAGGGGAAATTTCCATGCGTACGAATAGGTAATTCGGGCTATCCGCCTGATCCACTGAAGCGATGCGTATCCCGGGATAATCGGTACTAACCTCGTATTTCTGCAGATCCTTACCGTGCAGGAGTACAGTGAGTTCGGTGTTCTTCATTCCCACCCACCAGTTCGGCGGTTCTACCCTGTCTACCTGCGCCAGAGCATTTCCCAGGGTTAAAACCAGGCATGCCAGCAGCAGGCTCGCTCCCCAACTACCCCTGGTTCTTCGTGTTGAATTCATCGTTTCCGGAGTTTTAAAATTCAATCGTTTCCTGGGGCTTAAGCACTACCCTTTCGCCTCGCAGCCGAATAGACATCTCCTCATTACCTTCCAGTCGGAACTGAATATTGGAACGGCTTACCTGAGTGGTGATTATCCGGTTTCTAAAGTTGATCTTAAAGGAATAGGACTCCCATTGATCGGGCAGTTGCGGATCGAGGTGCAACTTATCTCCAAGCACACGCATACCAGCGAAGCCTTCCACGATACTTAGCCAGGTTCCCGCCATCGAAGTGATGTGCAGCCCTTCTTCGACCTCGTTGTTGTAGTCGTCCAGGTCCAGTCGCGAAGTTCTCAGATAAAGCTCATAGGCCTTGTCCATGCGTCCCAGCCTCGCGGCCTGTATACTGTGTATGCAGGGCGAAAGGGAAGATTCGTGCACGGTCAGGGGTTCGTAGAAGTCGAAATGGGTCTCGAGCTGTTCACGGCTAAAGTGTTCCTCGAAAAAGTAGAAGCCCTGCAGCACATCGGCCTGTTTGATGTACGGACTCCTCAGAATGCGATCCCAACTCCATTTTTGATTAAGGGGACGGTGGGTGCGGTCCAGCTGGCTGACAGGAACCAGATCCTTGTCCAGGAATCCATCCTGCTGCAGGAACACCTGGTACTTCTCCGAATAGGGAAAGTACATCTGCTCGGCTACTTCCTGCCAGAAGTCCGTTTCGGAGTCCCGCAGACGTGTAACCCCGATGATGCGGTCGTAATCTTCAGGATAGCCTTCGCGAACTTTCTGCAGCTGCTCGAGCGTATACTCCAGGCACCACCTGGCCAGGTAATTGGTGTACCAGTTGTTGTTGACGTTGTTCTCGTATTCGTTCGGTCCGGTCACGCCCAGGATCACGTACCTCTCCCGTCTTTCGGAATAATTGACGCGCTGTGCCCAGAAACGGCTGATCCCGATGAGTACTTCCAGACCCATCTCGGGTATATAGGTATAATCCCCGGTATATCGGTAGTAATTGTACATGGCGAAGGCGATGGCCCCATTGCGGTGGATTTCCTCGAAGGTGATCTCCCATTCGTTGTGGCATTCCTCCCCATTCATGGTCACCATGGGGTATAGAGCCGCACCTCCGGTGAATCCCAGCTTTTCGGCATTTTCGATCGCCTTTTCCAGATGCTCATAGCGGTATTGCAGCAGGTTTCTCGCCACTGTCTGATTCTTGGTCGCCATATAAAACGGCAGGCAGTACGCCTCGGTATCCCAGTAGGTACTACCTCCGTACTTCTCACCCGTGAATCCCTTGGGTCCGATATTCAGTCTGGAATCGGTTCCGAGGTAGGTCTGGTTAAGCTGAAATATATTGAAGCGAATACCCTGCTGGGCCTTGATGTCGCCTTCGATCTGTATGTCGCTCATGCTCCATATTTCGGACCACGATCGCCGCTGTTGGTCCAACAACTCGTCCCAGCCCTTGGCCGAGGCCAGGTCCAGAACCTCGGCGGCCCGTGATTGGAGTTCGTCTTCGGGGTGATTGCGACTAACGGTATACCCTCCCAATTTCTCGATGGTCAGGGTGCCCCCCGGTTGCAGCCTTCCCTTATACAAGGTAGAGGGGCGGTTAGGGTCGGCAGGGGAATCCAGAGGGCTCCACTCCGAACCATCCGCCCAAACCCGGGTCTGTTGGTAAGTACATACGTGGAAGAAAGTCTTCAGGGTGTGTGAAAGCAGGAAGCTGCGGTTCCCCTCGGAGGTCGCACCTTGGTGGGCCCAGAATTGGTCGTCCCAGTTGCTGTCCTGATTAGTAATGTTTCCATCAACCACGGATTGCACGCTGATTTCGGCTGCGTCTTCAGGCAGGGTTACGGTATATTGCATGGCCCCCAGTTCATCCCATTCCAGGGAAAGAAAACGGGTGGCTTGCACCTGGACGAGTCTCCCCGTGGCGTTTCGGAGGCGGAAAGTTCTGCGATACCATCCCTCCTTCATATTCAGTTCCCGGCGGAAGGCCAGAATTTCACTGGCCGTGCTGAGGTCGAGGGATTCCCCGTCTATACGAATATCCAAACCGATCCAGGATGGAGCATTCAGCACCTTGGCGAAATATTCGGGATAGCCGTTCTTCCACCAGCCCACCCGGGTCTTGTCCGGGTAGTAGACCCCTGCGATGTAACTCCCCTGAAAAGTCTGGCCACTATAGCTCTCCTCGAAGTTGGCCCTTTGACCCATGGCTCCGTTTCCAAGACTGAAAAGACTCTCGGAGGACATCACCCTCTCCGCATCGAATCCCTCTTCCACTATGGACCAGGGATGAGCCTGTATGTAATCCTGATTCATCTCTTTTGTTGGTGTTGTAATATAGGTTGCGTTAGCAATAATACAAAAGTATGGACAGTAAGCCGGGGAATCCACCATCCTGCAGAACCGCCAATCGGAATCTGTCGATTGAGACCGGCTCAGGTAAACGGAATACCCCGTGCAGATCAGGCATTCAACGCTTGGTTACAGACTGGTGATATAAGGTTTTTATCGGACTTTACTATTAATTACGGATGAAATTTGCAAGCCTGTTCAGGCGGGCCCGCCCACTTTTTGAAAGTTAATTTATTGTCACTTTGTCATATTTTTGACCAAACAGTTTCATTTTTATCAAAACTACTGCGTACTGGACTGCATTCAATTTTTAAGGGGATATTGATATTAACATCTGTTAATCAGTTGTTTATATAATACATCTTTTCCATCTTCGCGATCCGGTGAATTTTATTTGTTAATTCTATTATAATTTATTTTTAATTGTTTTCTTTGTCAA
>CAZKAP010000034.1:0-35718 GCA_964550895.1 uncultured Flavobacteriaceae bacterium | reverse complement strand
GCTTTGCCAAGATCCCATTGTTCACCTGGCTGGATCACCCTATTGAAGTTGAAAACCCCCTCCCAAGGGCCAACTCAACTTGGGCTTCTGAAGATTCAGGGGGGTTTGATGGTAAAAAGAGCTATTTTCGAGAGCTAAGTGACTGGCCTTCAATGGTAGGGTTTGCCTAAAGAAAACATTTTGGACAGCTGTGGATTTATATGTGAAGTTAGAAATCTGCCACTTGAAAAGTAATGTTTACTTAACGAAATACTAATATTACGTACATGGCATACTATACATGGTAGTCGTATCTTGCGAGTAATGTCAGAAAATAAAACAGTGTACATAGTACTATTTATATTGTTTACTCTAACACTTAGAAGTCAGGATGACTTTGAATGGCCGTTAGGGAAAGTAAGCCGAAATAACGTTATCTCTAATTCAAATTTCAAGTGGTTAAAAAGGGGTGTAGAAAACTATCATCTAGAGCAGGATGTAATAGACAGTATACGACCACATATAAATAAAGAAATTGAATTTCATTTAGTTATTGGTTTTTGGTGTAGGGATAGTCGTGTTTTTATTCCCAAGTTCATTAAGTTTTGTGACTATCTAAATAGTAACAATCAGTTAAGCATTAATATTTATAGTGTTGATCGGAAGAAAGAAAAACCCAAACGCTATATAAGGAAGTATGGTATTAAATATGTGCCAACTTTAATTGTGCGTCGTAATAATGTAGAAATTGGAAGAATAGAGGAATTTTTGGTTGAATCAATCGAGAAAGATTTATTCAAAATATTAGTTGCAGAAGACTATACTCCCTTTCATGCAATTAACTGGGCCGAATATTAACTCTAAATCATTTATTCTAAATACATCTATTATGAAAAGAAGTAAAATTTCATTAAGCATTCTGTTTTTTCTAGCGTTCCTAGGATTGCAATTTGCAGTAGCTAACACCAACTCTAGTGAACTGCCAACTAATTGCCATGAACAGGCTTGTCAAGCATTGGATTGGCACCAGATAACCTATGGTCCAATACACGAAAGTGAAGCTGAATTGATTTACCAGTTTTATTATGACCAGTGCGTTGGTGGTTAATTCAATGTTTATTTGTTAACTTACTATCAATAAAAGGGCTGTCCAAAAAGACAGTCCTTTTAATACTAAAGAAAATGTCTGAAAACTTAAAGCTATTAAACTATATACTTTTTATTGGAATAACGTTTTTTTCGATAGAAGAAGGTATTGCTCAAGAAGGAGAAATAGTTTATAGAGTCGAGGTACTTGACAAGTTTGCTCAAACTACTGATCTAAGAGCTAAAAAAATTAATCGAGAAATTTCGTTGCAAAAGTATTCCTTGCGGTATACTCGGGATGTTTCTTTTTACGATCAGCTACCGTATGTGCCGGAGTACGAAACAAGTGCCCGCATTGCTCAGATTACAGCTCATTTCACAGCTCCATACTATCAGGACCCGATACAGCGGGAAACTTATCAATTTCATAAAATAAAGGATAAACAATATACAGTTAGTAGCACCTATAGGATGCAGAACTGGAAATTTACGAATGAGTCTAAGGTTATAGATGGTTATAATACTCTCAAGGCAACTTTATCGGTATATGATGAAATCAGTGCACATACTTTCGAAATGGAGGCTTGGTATACTCCAGAAATACCTTTACCCTATGGACCGGCAGGTTTCGGTGGGCTACCTGGGTTAATACTGGAACTCAAATACAGTCCGGTAGTTCTCGTGGCTGAGAAAATTACTCAGAACCCTAGAAATGGGATAAAAAAGATCAAAGTTCCCAGTAAAGAAAACATAATTAGTACTTCTGAATTTGTCAAATTAATGAGAGCCAATAGAAAAGTTACACCGAATTGAAATTGGTGAGAAAACGTTTAGTTCACTGGTTGCCCTTACTACTGAATATTTATCTTCAGATTTTATTTTCCTCACTTAATGCTCAGAACATATCTTTCAGCGGTCAGATTAAAGATAGCGTTGGATTAAAATTACATGGCGCCAATATTCTTCTTGTAGATACTAATAAGAAGAAACCACCATCATTTGGGACGACCGACTTTAACGGCTATTTCGACATCAAGGTATATCCTAACACAGAATATGACCTATTGATCTCCTTCATTGGATTTGAGTCTGTAAAAAAAATAATTAATGTAAAAAGCGATGATATTACCTCCAGTTTTGTCTTGAAGGAGGCCATAAATAGGCTAAATGAAGTCGTAATTAATTACAAACCCCCATTACAAGTAAAAAAAGATACTTTAATATATCAGGCTGATTCTTTTGCCTCTGGTAAAGAGCGTAAGATAAGACAAGTTTTGGAAAAACTTCCAGGTGTTGAGGTCACCAGAAAGGGAGAAGTGCTTGTCAATAATCAAAAGGTTACTCAACTGCTTGTAGAAGGAAAAAAATTCTTCAATGGACAAACCAAAATGGGGATTGATAATATTCCAGCTGATGTAGTGCAAGAGATCCAGGTAATAGATGACTATCACGAAACTTATTTTCTAAAAGGGTTTACTGATTCGGAAGAGCTAGCTATGAATCTTGTTTTGAAAGAGGATAAGAAAGAGTTCCTGTTCGGCGATATTGAATCATCTGTCGGTTACGATGATCGCTATTCTTTACATCCAAGTCTATTCAAATATACCCCTAAGAATGCCTTAAATGTTCTGGGTGATGCAAATAATACGTCTTCTAGATCTTTTACTTTGAGCGACTTTTTAGCTAGTTCCATTTCTGAACCTAATCCCGAAGAATTCGTGAGACTACTTAGGTCACCACTAGGACAATTTCTTACAAATGATAATTATTTTGATAACGACCACCTGTTTTTTGGCGTCAATAATCAATGGAACCCAAGCGAAAAGGATGAAATCAGGTTTTTTTCAGCGTTGCTGGATGACCGTTCCAAAAATGCCCAGCGTAATGAAAGAGTCTATCTGACCAATGAAAGCTTTGAACTAAGAAGCATTAACCAGGAATCGGATCAGTCCATTTTCACTGGAATCTTGGAGTACCGGAGTACTCCAAAAAAAGATATTGATATCAAATTTTCGACCCAATTTGACCGATCGGACCTTCTGCGATACCAGCTCAATGGAACACAAATTGAAAACTCAGGAGAATCAGAAGGGTATACCAATCGCAACAGCGGTAAAGAAAACAAACTGATGTTGAGTTTTGATGTCGCTAAATTTTTTTCCGACAAGAATTCAGCTCAGGCAAAACTAGCCGTCTCACTTCGGAAAAGTGAAATAAGTCAACAATGGGTCAGTGTAAACAATATTTTTACTGATCAATTAGACTTGAAATCAGATTCCCTACTCACCGTAGTGGACTTAAGAAAAGATGATATTCTCAGTATTGATTTTGAAGTGGAGGACTATCACCGTTTAACTCCGACCACTCTACTAACTCTCGGAATCAATGGCAATTCATTAATTCAAAGTTTAGATTATGCTGCAGAACAATTGGAATCAGATGGTACACTGATACCTTTGAATGGCTTTGTAGATTCCATTCGGGGCAACTTTAACGATCTAAACACCTCAATGGGTGTAAAGCAATTACTAGGCAATTTTACGCTACAGGCTGGTATGAATTACCAGTATGCGTATTGGAAAGATATTTTTCAAGAAGGTTCCAATAGCACTACTTTCACAAATTTCGCACCTGATTTACAAATTAAATGGGAACCTAGACCGCGAAAAATAATTAGGCTCCAATATAATAAAAGTTGGTTGTTTCCTGACATGGAGCAGAGATACCCGGGATTGATCCTAAGAGATTTTAATACAGTTTTAAATGGCAACCCTATTCTCGATCAAGTGCAAACAGAGAATCTACTTTTTTCATTTTCTTCTTCCAAGACCTATGGTTTGAGTTATTATGGAACCATAAGATTAAATCTAAGCCGAGATCGAATTGTTAATCAATTTATCTTTCAGGGAATTAATGGATTCATTCAACCCTTTAATAGTTCAGTCAATTTTCAACGAGTAAATGCAACTGGTCGTTTGAGATATTCCAGGCCACTTTGGATACTTTCAAAAGGCATTGATTGGAACGAAACCCGAAATCCAGTAGTTTACAACGGTATTCAAGCGTTCAACACCTCTTCCACTTTAAGTAGCCGACTTAACTTCGAAACAATGTTTGAGCATTTTCCAAATGTTGAATTAACTCTTTCTAATCGATTTAACCGCAGTACGACAGAAACATTTCGAAACAATTCGTACGTATTGGATATTAATACTTTTCTTGAATATTCAGTCGGGAATTGGAGGTTTGAAGGGAACTATGATTACACCATCTTTACCAATACAACTTCAGGAAATAGCTTTAATTATAACCAGCTTAATTCTGCAATTTATTTTCATGAGATCAATTCTCCCTGGGAATTTGGAGTTCAAGTCACGAACATGGGCAATTCTAAACGTCTTGTAACCAACTCATCGACACCTCAAGTATTTACCGAGTACTCTCAAAACTTATTTCCTAGAGTGATTCTTGCTATGGTTAATTACAAGCTCTGAATGGATAGGTGGTCACCCTATTGAAGTTGAAAATTCTCTCCCAAGGGATAACTCAACTTGGGCTTCTGAAGATTCAGGGGGGTATGATGGTAAAAGAGCTATTTTAGAGAGCTAAGTGACTGGCCCTCAAAGATACGGTTTGCCAAAAAAACGTTTTGGACAGCTGTGATATTCCATAAAAAAACCGCCCCGGTAAGGGAGCGGTTGTAGGTGTTTGATAGTGGCAGGCCGGGCCCTGAAGCCCTAACCATTAATTACCCGCTTAAATGACGCGAACACGAACAGCGTTCGGACCTTTTTTTCCGTCTTCGATTTCGAATTCCACTTCGTCGTTTTCGCGGATTTCATCAATCAGCCCGCTGGTGTGGACAAAAATGTCCTTGGAGGTCCCTTCCATTACGATGAAACCGAATCCTTTTTCGCGGTTGAAAAACTTTACTCTTCCCTGGCTCATTATGTATTAATTATAGTTAATGCGATTAAATACGGGTCGCTTCCCGGATTAATGATTCATAATTGGAAGTACAAGATTCTTTTCAGGGAAAATCATTAAGGGGGTCCCGGTAAAACCTGGAATCTGGCAAACGTCTAAAAGTCAACGGAGTACTGGTGGCAGTAAGAAGGCAAATAGAAGTCGATCGTATTCTCTGGGAGCTTTCCTAAATTCAATTCAGCCTGTAAGAGCTGATCATGTGTATTTCAATTATTACTGCGAAGGTATTACATTTTAGGATATTAGCTCCAAATTTTTCTTTCGCACGAGCAATGAGTCTCAGATTTTAACCAAGGCCGGGTTTCAGTCCGGCCTTTTCTTATTGATATTAACTCGTGCTCTTCTACAGGTCGAATCTCAACCCAAAAGAGATGTTGTTCTGTTCGATCTGAGCGTCCTGAAAAATAGGGTTCAAGTCGTATTTGACGTAAAATGTGGTGCCTCCCACGCCTACGTACGAACTCAGCCCGTAGATCACGTTACTGGTGTTGTAGTCGCTTATGCGTTTTTCCTTCTGACGGATTCCGTTCTCGACATATTTCAGTTTCTGTCGGGAGCTTAGGTTGAAGCCGGCATAGCCTCCGAGGCCCAAGCGGAACTGCCTGCGCAGGGAGTAGCGAATGCGATCCTTGTATTCCCGGGTTTTCGAAGGTCCGAATTCGAAATGTATGGGGATAACCAGGTTGTCCATTCGAAACTTGGATTTATCGAGTTCGACTGGAAACTGCTCCACTTCGGTCTGGTTTCCATTTTCGACGAAGATCTGATCGCCTTCCAGATTGAGTCCATTGAACTGGAAGGAGAATCCGTAATGGAATCGCAGCCAGTTGGAATTCCGGAACACCCGCGTCCTCCATTGATACCCCAGTTCGAAGAAGCGGCTGTCACCAAATTTATACGGGGATTCATTTAGCGATTGCCCCTCTATGATCGCATTGTTCAGGCCGAAGGCCCATACGACATCGGAATACGTACGGCGATCGTACTTTTTCTCCCTCTTTTCGGCATCATGTCCGACACGTACTCCAAAGAGGCGGGCATCTTCTCCGTCTTCATGACCCCAACCGAACTGAATGAACTCCCTGGAGAGACCATCACTTTCTTCCCAGGCCAGGCTGTTATTCCTCTTGAGCAGCTCAATTTTATTATCGACTATGGCCAGGCGGTTTTCTATGTTGAGCGCGTGTTTCTCTGCCGCCTCTTTTTTGAGCCGGTCGGCCTCTTCCTGGTTGATCTCATTATTCTTCAGGCGTGTGTCGATGGCGAAGACTATGGCCTTGAGTTTGCGCTTTTCGTCAGATCGGATATCCTCCTTTTCCCTCTCCAGTTTTTCGATCTTTTCCAGGATCACCGAGGCGGTTTCCTCCTCCTGTGCGAATACTAGCATGGAGGGGAGGAATAGCATGAGCATGATGAGTGTACGTGTTGTTTTCATTTGAATGGGAATTTAGGTCTCCTTGCCGCCTCACCCCCTCATTTTGATTGACGGAAGAGAAGCCTTAGGGAAACGGCATTGATGAATATAATCGGATTATTGTTCGCTCCTGGCTACAGCCGTACGGAGTTCGAAGAATCCTTGCTTGAGCTTTTGAAATATCTGCTCCCTGAAACTGCGGTCGAGTTCTTCTTCGACCTCGGCCAATAAAGATTCTGCACTAATTTTTTCGGGAGGCGGAAGCAGGCGTCCTGTGAGTATTTCCTGTTCCGCTGCGCGGAGCAGCGAATCGATTTCGGCATCGCTCACACTGCCGTAGCCGGCCTGCTCGATTAAGGCGACCTCGTCCCAGACTTCTTTTATTTTCTGTTCGAGCACTATCTCTATGGGCGTAACAGGCTCAGATTGGGTGCTGGCCATCTGTGATTTCCCAATTTCCGTATCCAAAGGTTGCACCGGTAACTCGGTTAGAGTAGGGGTGTCCACTACAGCTCTGGTTTGGATTCTGGTTTCCGATTCGGTCACTTCCGCAGGAGCCGCAACGGGCAGGGGTGTCTGTTCCTGATCGAATTCCTGAATACTCTGATTCTCTCGATCAACCAAGGGGACATTCGCACCCTCGGGCGGATTGGGTTTTCTGTATACCAGGGTGAGCATCGTTAAGATCGCAAGGCCTGCGGCGGCTATCATCCAGTACAGGGGGCGCACCCGTTGTGCGGTATCCCCATCCAGCTGAGATTCGATTCGCTCCCAGGCAGCGTCGTCGGGTTTGATGCGCCGTTTACCCAGCTCCTTCTTAATATGTTCTTCCAATCGATTCATAACGCCTTAATTTCAGCCGTTTCTGGTCTTGTGCTTTACATTCAGCCTGAGGTTTTCCTGCAGTACCTTCCGGGCCTTGAACAGCTGAGACTTCGATGTGCCTTCACTGATTCCCAGTGTTTCCGCTATTTCGGTATGGGTGTACCCCTCTACGGCATAGAGCAGGAACACCATCCGATACCCTTCGGGAAGCTCATCGATGAGGGACTGCAAATAGTCTGCATCGTACTGAGTTTCTGTTACGCTCAGTTCGGTGGAATGGGCATCCACCACCTCATCGTCAAAAACCACAAACTGCTGCTTTCTCAGGTAGGATATACACTCATTGACCATGATCTTGCGGATCCATCCTTCGAAGCTCCCTTTATCTTCGAATTGGGAGAGGTTTTTAAAAACCCGGACAAATCCACCTACCATCACGTCCTCTGCGAAATGAATATCGCGTATGTACTGCCGACAGACCCCCAGCATTTTTGGGGAATATCGCTCATACAATTGTCGCTGGGCAGGCCTCTTACCGGCCTTGACCTGGCGGATCAAGTGTTTTTCGCTGTTTGGGATGGCAATCACAGTCATGTCTATCCTTCTCTATTTACATAGACGGATAAAAAGGCGTTAGGGTTGCCTGAAGATCAAAAAAAATGAGGAAACCCGGGAATTATTCATAAAAACAACTGTGTACAATGGTTTATATGGAGATACTCACCGGCTTCCATGTAAAACAGGAGGGTGTCTTGTCAATGAAATACAATGGGGAAGAGGTAACCCTAATGAAGATTCTGAATCTGAGTGAGGATGCGCATGGAGGAGGCCTCAACCCCCGCGTCCAACCATTCCACCCATCCGTCCGTGCGAGTGCCTGTGTTCACAGGGAGTTTCCGGTAGAGCCTGTCATTTCCTTCGGCGCTTTCAAATACGTAGATGTAAGCGGTGTCTCCATCCCTTGAAATCGCACTCTCCGGAAGTGCCCAGTTCTTATAATTCCCCTGGAGTATTTGTGCCTGGACGAACATACCGACCAGGAATTCCTGCCGAACGGTCTCATCCAGGTCGGCGTGAACCCGGACCGAACGGTTCTCTTCCAGGGATTTTCCTACCTGTACCACCCGGGCCCTGAAAACGGTTTCTGAAGACTCGGGAATGGAGAATCGAACTTCCTGACCCACGGAGACCTTCATGATGTCCTTTTCGAACACCTGGAGCTCCAGATGCAGATGATCCCGGTCGATGAGCTCCAGTATTCCGGATTCCGGGGGTACGTACGCACCCCTGACGGCCAGGATTCGGGTTACACTGCCGGATATGGGGGATCGCAGTCCTATGGAAGGAGAAAGCCGGCCTTCGCGCACGCGGTCGGGGGACAGACCCAGCATTTGCAGGCGTCCTTCAAGTCCCTGGCTTCGGGCCCTGGCACTCTTGTAGTTGCTCTCCGCCCTGAGGTAGTTCTTGCGTGAGCTGATGTCCTCCTCCCTGAGCTGTTTCTGGCGATTGAATTCCTCTTCCAGGAATGCGAGTTGCTCTTGCAATTCCAGGTATTCCTGTTGAAGGCTGACGTACTCGGGATTCTCAAGGGTAACGACCACCTGGCCTTTCTTGACTGCATCGCCGATGAGCAGCGGTGCATCCTTGATGTATCCTCCCATGACTGCGCTGATCAGGGCGCGACTTCCCGGAGGTACATCCACTATACCGTTTGCCGTAATCGATTCACGGAATTCACGTTGGGTTACGGTATATTCCGTCATGCCGTTGGCCGTTATTTGTTGATGGTTCAGCCTCAGGAAAGTTCCTGCATCGGCTTGCTCCTCAGGGGATGTCTTATTTCCATCGGGATTGCAGGCGGTCAGCGCAAGGATAAGGATAAGTGGGTATACTGTAATTTTCATGCGATTTGTTCTTAAGGGGTCATAAAAGACAGCTGGATGGCGGTTCGGTTATAGGCTTCGAGGACTTCGAGGTATTCCAGCTGGAGTTCGATGCCGTTGGTCAGGGCCAGTATGTACTGGAAAAAGTCGATTTCTCCTTGCCGGTAGCTCGAAGAGGCCGTTCGCAGTATTTCAGCCGACAGGGCATTTCCTTCCTTCTCGTAATAATCCAGGGCCTCCTGTTGCTGCCGGAGTTCGGCAAGCGAATGCTCGAAGCGTCGCTCATACAGGGACCGCTGCAGCTCGTAATCTTCCCGGGCCTTGTAGGTGTTGAATCGGGCCTGCCTCACCTCAGAAGCTCTTCCGGTAAAGAAAATGGGAAGGCTGATGCCCAGCTGATAGCCGAAGATCTGGTCGTTCAAACCGGGATTCGAGCCCCGAAAATAGGTAAAGTGCAGGTCGGGCAGCCAGCTCTGTTGGGATAAGGCCCATGCCTTTTCACGGATGCTGACCTGCCTTTCACTGACGGCACTCAAGGGGTTCGTTTCCCAATCCAGAGGGGAAAGCGGGTACTTCAACGTCGGTCTTTCCTGGATCCGTATCGCGCCTTCCGACCGTGCCCAATACCTCAGGCTAGCCATGGCCTGCTCTATTCGGGTGATGCTTTTTCGCAGGGCGAGAGAAATCCTGCGCTTCTGCGATTGGGCAGACAACTGTTCGAGGTAGTTGGTTTCCCCCAATTCGTACCTTCTCCGGGCGGCATAATCGAAACGGTCGTAAAGGGAATCCAGTTCGGTAAGCAGTTCGTGCCTTTTCCGGGCGACAAGGTATTCGTAATATGCCAGGGCGACACCCTGTCGGATCGATTGGGCACTGAG
This sequence comes from uncultured Flavobacteriaceae bacterium, assembly GCA_964550895.1. Classification (GTDB taxonomy): domain Bacteria; phylum Bacteroidota; class Bacteroidia; order Flavobacteriales; family Flavobacteriaceae; genus CAZKAP01. The sequence continues at coordinate 25,666 of CAZKAP010000034.1, read as the reverse complement.
TTCGAATTGTTTCCTGGCCAATTCGTATTCCGAATCCCGCAGGTTGGCCCTGGCGAAATACCGTGTGGGAAACTCCATGGACTGGCTTACCCCCCATACCCGAAGCGCCACGTTGTTGACGGCCAGGTTATTCTGGTCATATCCGAAGAATACCTGGGTCTTGTCCAGGCTCCATGCCGAACTCCTGGCCGATTGGGCACGGTTGATTTCCCAGGAAGCCATGCGCGCATCGGGATGCTCTTCCAGTGCCTTTTGAGTGAGTTCGGACAGGTTCCAACTCCGGTCGCTAGCCGACTTTTCGTCTTGAGCCGTTGCCCGGTTCGACCAGCCCGGCAGCAATAGAGCCAGCAGCAGCACGCCGGCCGATGGGGGGGTGGGTTGAGTCCACTTACCCGGGGATTTGTAAACCGAGTACAGAACCGGGAGCACGACTAAGGTGAGCAGGGTGGCGGTGATCAGTCCCCCGATGACCACTGTGGCCAGGGGCCGCTGGACTTCGGCCCCCGCACTGGTGGAAACCGCCATGGGTAAGAATCCAAGTGCGGCTGCCGAAGCCGTAAGTACGACCGCCCGGATCCGATCTCGGGTACCCTGCCTGATCAGATCTTCCCAGCTGTCGAAATCGCTCCTGTTCAAGGATTTAAAGTGTTCCAAAAGGACAATGCCATTAAGTACAGAGATGCCGAATAGGGCAATGAACCCGATGCCGGCGGATATGCTGAAGGGCATGTCCCTAAGCCAGAGCAGCCAGACTCCGCCGACCGCAGACAGTGGGATGGCCGTAAATATGAGCAGGGCTTCCCGGAAGGAGGAAAATGCAAAGTAGAGCATGATGAAGATGAGCGCCAGGGAAACCGGAACCGCAACGGCCAGGCGTTTCCTGGCATTCTCCAGGTTTTCGAACTGGCCTCCATAGGAGACGGAATATCCAACCGGAAGGATCAGTTTTTCGTCTATAATGGCACGAATTTCATCCACTACGGACTGCAGGTCGCGATTGCGAACGTTTACACCTACTACTATGCGCCTGCGCGTCCCGTCTCTCGCTATCTTGGCCGCCCCCTCCCCAAGGCGGATATCGGCCAGCTCGCTTAAGGGCACCTTCCCCCCGGAAGGGAGGTCTATAAAAAGGCCCTGGAGGCTGTTGAGGTCCGTTCTGTTGTTTCCTTGCAGGCGTACCACCAGGTCGAACCTTCGCTCTCCTTCGAATACATCACCCACTTTACGTCCTGCGAAACCCATGGAGATCATCTCATTCAGTTCCCCGATGCTCAGGCCATAGCGGGCGATTTTATCCCGGTGGTAATCCACGAACATCTGAGGCAATCCTTCTATTTTCTCCACCACCACATCCTCGGCCCCCGGAACATTTTGAATCCAGCCTTCGATACGCTCGCCTATGCGAGCCAGTTCGCTGAGATCGTCACCAAATACTTTAATGGCAATATCCGCCCTCACTCCCGTGATGAGCTCATTGAACCGCATCTCTATGGGCTGGGTGAATTCGATCTCCATACCCGGAAACACGGAAAGCGCCTCTTTGAAACGCCCGGCCAGTTCTGCCTTGGAACTGCCGGAAACCCATTGGTCCCTGGGGGCGAGCCGAATGATCACATCGCTTTCCTCCATGGACATGGGATCGGTGGGAACTTCGGCGGCCCCAATGCGCGTAACTACCTGCTCGACTTCCGGGAAGCTATCCAGTAAAATGCGCTCCATACGGGTGGTGATATCGATGGTTTTTCCCAGCGAGGTCCCTGTTTTCAGCACGGGTTGAATCACGAAGTCCCCCTCGTCCAGGGTTGGCACAAACTCAGCCCCAATGCGCTGGTACAGGAAGATAGCGCTGATCAGCAAGGCTATGGCTATTCCCAATGCCGTTCGTTTATGATGCAACCCGGCCTCCAAGACGGGGTTCAAAAGACCGTAGATGGCCCTTGAGATTCGCGAGGGGCCCCTGCTTTTTACCCTGAGGAGCAAGGAAGACATCACCGGTACATAGGTGAAACAGAACAGCATGGCTCCCAGGAGGGCGAACATAAAGGTAAGCGCCATGGGAATGAACATTTTGCCTTCCACTCCAGAGAGCGACAGAACCGGGATGAATACAATAAGAATGATCAGCTGACCGAAGACGGCGGATTTCATCAGTTGGGAAGCCCCGTTTATGGTAACCTCGTCACGGTGCTTCTGGGATTCGAATTCACCGGCCCGGGCCTGCAGGTCTGAACTCCGGGTCAGCCGGAACGCGATAAATTCGACTATGATCACCGAGCCATCTATGATAATGCCGAAATCGATGGCTCCCAGGCTCATGAGGTTGGCATCGATGCCGAATACATACATGAGCGAGAGCGCAAAAAGCAGACATAGGGGAATCACCGAAGCAATGATGAGTCCTGAGCGGTAGTTGCCTAGAAGAAGCACAACGACGAAGATCACGATCAGACATCCGAGTAACAGGTTTTCCCCTATGGTAAAAGTGGTGCGACCAATCAGCTCGCTTCGATCCAGGAATGCGTTTATATAGACCCCTTCGGGCAGGGTAGGGGAAATCTCTTCGACCCGCTGCTTTACTGCCTGTATGACTTTTCGTGAATCGGCCCCCTTGAGCATCATCACCTGGCCCAGCACTTTCTCCCCCTCACCATTTCCGGTGATGGCTCCGAATCGCGGAGCCGAACCGTATTGTACGGTAGCCACATCCCTGATATAGATCGGCAGGCCATTGCGATTCACGACCGGGGTGTTGCGAATGTCCTCCAGAGATTGAACCATGCCGTCTCCCCGGATAAAATAGGCCTGGTCGATTCGCTCGATATAGCCTCCTCCGGCTACCCCATTGTTCTCTTCCAGCGCCCGGAATACCTGTCGAGCGGAGATTCCCATAGCCTGGAGTTTGCCGTTGTCCAGTGCCACCTCGTACTGCTTGAGGTAGCCGCCCCAGGTATTCACCTCCACTACGCCGGGTATCCCGGCCAGCTGTCTCTTGACGATCCAGTCCTGTATGGTGCGCAATTCGGTTGGGGAATAGCGATCCCTGTATTCGGGCTCCACATCGAGCACGTACTGATAGATTTCACCCAGGCCCGTAGATATGGGCCCCATTTCAGGCTTTCCAAATCCCTCGGGAATTTTTTCCGCTGCGGATTCGATCTTTTCGGCTATGAGCTGTCGGGGCAGGTAAGTACCCAGCCGGTCCTCGAAAACTATGGTCACCACGGAGATACCAAATTTACTGATTGATCGGATCTCACGTACTCCGGGAAGGTTGGCCATTTCAAGCTCTACAGGATAGGTGATAAATTGTTCCATGTCCAGGGTAGAGAGGTTGCGCGAAGTGGTAATGACCTGTACCTGGTTGTTGGTAACGTCGGGTACGGCACCGATAGGAATTCGCGAAAGCGAAAAAAGTCCAACCAGCGCTATGGTCGCGGTAAAAAGCAGTATCAGAGCCTTGTTGCGAACACTGAAAGTAATGATGCGGGTTAGCATGGAACGATGAATAATTGCAGTAAATAATAATGCTCACCCGTTCAGGTGGCATCGATTTTGGGATAAACGGGAAGTAAGCTAAGTCCGTCGCGGAGGCTGGAAGATGCGTTGCAGGCGCAGCAGATCGTAGAAACCTTTATGATACTCCAAATTCTGGGTGCTTTGGGGAGTTTCTGGAGAATCCAATACAGTCTTCGGATAGTCTGTGTTCACTAATGCAATAACCTGTGAAAAAGGGGAGTTGCCGGCCTGGAAAGGGAGCTTTTTATGATCTTGTTCTCCATCCCCCTGATGCTGATGGTCGATTCCCTGATGACCGTAGTGCCGGGCCAGAAATACCCAGATGGAATCTCCATCTTGATCCCGGTGATACCGGGCGTGCTCCAGCAAGTCGTCCAGACGCAGGAGGTCGTTCACAGAAATATCCATGCCCTGAAGGAGCAGGAAAAAACTCAGAACGAGTGCCGTTAACCTCATGAGGAGTGCAATAAGCGCTAGGCTAAAGTTAATAAAATTAGGAGGAGTGTTTATTGATATTTGTCAGTGCCATGGGCGTCGCTCAACGGATGGATATGCGGTTCACGGCCTGGTATTTGCTCTCAGAGTGCTTGTTCCTTCGTTAGATATGCAGTAAATTCCAGAAGTTTTTAAGAGACCAAACGAGAACAAGCCATGAAAAAAAGCAACACTGCCAAATGCTGGACACGGCTCGTGTGGATGGTGATCGCGAGCGGTGCAATACTATCGGCCGCGGTTTCCTGTAAGTCCGCCCAGTCGGTATCCGGGCCGGTGGATTCAACCGTGGGGGATACCGATACCAGCAGTCCCGTCGCCGATGAGGTTGTGGACGAGGATCTTCCACCCCTTGAGGTTTTCTTTATCGACCAGGAGGAACTGCCGGCCGACGATGGAACCCCGGGTACTTCCTACACGGCAATGGTCTATGTACTGGACAACGAGAACAATATCCTGCATGGTCCGTTTCGGGGCAGTACCTATCCGAATACCCGGGAAAACCCCGAAGGCTCGGATAAGCCGAACCGGGTTCAGGAAGGCCCGCACTACTTCAATAATCGCAACGGACACAAGGGACAAACCGTTCGCGGTCTGAATCTGATCGACAGTGTGGACGTGCGAATTGTGCCCGGCTGGAGCTGGTCTTTACAGCCTAGCGTGGTGCAATATGCTAATGTGCATACAGGCTTTTCCGATCGCGGGAACTACAACAGCCGGGGTTCGCAGGGGTGTCTGACCCTGCACCCGGACGAGAACGACGACTTTATGGACATCTTTGACTTCAGCCTACCCAACTATCAGTCCCCTCCTAAATATACCCTGGGGACCTCTGAGGGTGTGGTCTATGTTTTCCGGGAGGAGGAGGCCGTAAGAAACCAATTGATTAACGAATTAGAATCTCTCGATGAATAAGATTTTCGCCCTTTTAGTGATCGTTTTCCTCACTGCCGGTATCTCATGGGCACAGGAAAAACGGGTAGTGAAGCCAGTCGAACAGGACTCCGTGAAGCGACCGTTATTGACCAAGCTGCGCAAAGAAAATGCAAAGACTTACAAGAAGGTTAAGGTGATGCAGCGCACCCAGCCCGGGATACGCAGCGTGGAAACCCGATACCGCTTCCAGAAATGTACGCCCTGCGACACGCGATACGTAGCCCAGCTTTTGGCCAAGGAAGAACCCCTGACCAAGGCTGAAATGGGCAATCTACTCTGCACCTTTCAACCGCAGTGCCGCGATAACGCCGAGTTTATGCCCATGTACAACGAACTCATACACAAAGCGATCGACCGGAGTCCTGCTCGTTTTTTCGACGAGTACGAGGCCCCGGAACGCTCCCAGTACAGGCAGGCCATCGACGATATCATGATGAATCCCGTACGGGATGATGTCGACAAGCAGAAAATCATTCGGACCGTTCGCAGTCGAATCCAGCAGAAAAGAAGTATTCGGACCCGGAGCACTCAGAATACCAGCAGTCGGGTGCTGCTGGAAAACCTGCAGCAGAAACTGGAAGCGGATGTGGAGCGCAAGCGTCTCGATGTCATTCGCCGAAAAAATGAGCGTCGGAACTGATCATGGGTCTCGAGACCTGCGACGGGATATCCCATAACCCAAACTCCATATAGCATGAGGTTATACCCCGGTTTACAGAGGCCAGCCTGGGTAAGAAGGAATTGGGTCTCGGTAGGGATTTTCTGGGGGTTTTTGCTACTTCCACCCTGTATTCAGGCCCAGGGTAATTACCGCTTCGAGAATTACGGCAACAAATCTCTGCTTCTCAACGGAGCGGTAACAGGTACGGTGGATGATCTGGGTATGGTGTACTACAATCCTGCCCGTCTGGCGTTTGTGGATACCCTGGGCCTGACTATCAACGCCAAGGCCTTCGAGATTCGCTCCTATCGATTGGAGAATACACTAGGTGAGAATGAGGTGTTGAAGTCTTCTAATTTCAGAGGCCTGCCCGGTATGGTTGCCAAATCCTTCCGGATTAAGAAATGGCCGGGGCATCAGTTCGCCTACTCCTTTCTTTCCCGAGCAAGGACGGAATACAACTTGAACTACCGCTCAGGCCTGATCGAATCCGATGTATTCTCCGAGATCCCCGGATTGGAACTTTACGAGTCTCGCGCGCGATTTCAGTACCGTTTTCACGAAGAATGGCTGGGCCTGAGCTGGGCCTATGGCATAAAGGACAACTGGAGCGTGGGGGCCTCCCTTTTCGTTTCGTTGTACAGCCTTAGGGCAGGCTCCGCACTAACGTTCACGGCTCAGGGACAAACCGGTGGTGAAGTGGCCTATTTCGAGGAAAGCCTGGAGTTCGACCAGAAATCCTATGGGGCCTACCTGTTGCTTTCTTCCGCCTGGAAGTGGAAGGGCCTGGACATGGGCTTTAATGCCATCCTGCCCTATCTCAGGGTGGACGGAAAGGCGGGACTGAACGCCGATGAAATCCTTTCCGTACAGGGTTCCGACCTGCCCGGTGCATTTAATACTGCGACGATCAGCGGTCTGGAAAATACCCGCAGGACCGCCCTGCAACTCTCCTATGGTCTCGGTTTCGACTGGGGCCGCAACCGCTTACATTTTAATGCGGATTGGCATTCTGCCATCCGGGCCTATGACCGCATCCGTGTGAATGAGGAAGTCCGAAGCGAATTTAGCCTCCAGGAGCTCCGATTCAGGGAGGAGCTCCGACCTGTGATCAACTTCGGTCTCGGGGGAGAATTCTTTATCAATGAAAAGCTGAAGACCATCGCGAGTTTCTCTTCCGACTTCTCCGCCTATGAAGATAGCGTAGACTCTTTTAGCTTATTGAATTCCCTGGAGCGAAATGTAAGTCTCGCCTCTGATTTCTGGCACTATGGCCTGGGTGTCCAATACACTTCCGATTGGGGGTTATTAACCCTGGGATCGGTGTATTCCCGAAGCCGTTCGGACTATCCTAACGAACTCGGTCTCCCGGATCAGCAAAAGGAGGCCATCGAAATCGATGTCGTTTCCCTCAAGCAGAACCGATGGCGGCTCATGCTCGGGATCGAAGTTCCTTTGTAACGCAGAAAAACACGACGAAAAAGTCCGTTCTTCGCAGAGTAAAACAAAAGGTCTTATTTGTTAAAAAAAACAAAGACTGAAATTAATATTCCTACATTTAGCACTCAAATTTAATTCTGAACACTATGAAAAAATTTCTTTTTGTTGCACTGGCTTTTTGTGTTTTTACGCTAGCTGCCCAGGATTCCGATGGTAAGCATTTCAAAATAGGAGCCCACGTGGGTATTCCTACCGCTGATGCATCGGATTTTTACAACCTGGAATTTGGGGCGGATGCCTACCTGATGTTAGGCAATATCGATTCCTGGGTCAATCTGGGAGCTACTGCCGGATTCCGTAACTTTGCCGGGGAAGAGGTTAATGTTCTCGGTACCACTGTGGAGACCGAGGATGTGCAGTTCCTGCCTGTAGGTGGAGCCGCACGGGTAAAGCTCTTCGGTATACTGGAAGGAGGAGTGGACGCCGGTTACGCCATTTCCCTCACCGACGGGGTGGACAGTGCCTTCTGGTTCCGGCCTGTAGTGGGAATTGACGTGGCAGACACCATTGAGGTCTTTGTCGCTCATGACTTTGTTTTACCTGATGGGGGAACCATCGGTTCGCTGCAGGCGGGTGTGCTATTCGAGCTGTAAACGCAAACGGCGATATGCCATAATTATCGGAAAGGGTAGGCGTTGTCTTGCCCTTTTTTCATTTATATAAAACATATGAAGACAACAGTAAAACCGATTTTTGCAGTCCCATTCTTCGCCCTGGCACTAACGATTTCCTGTAAGGGCAAGAAGGAAGACGAAACCGTTAAACCCGATCTGCCCGGAAAAGGGGAAACCTTCTATTATGCCGAGACTCGGCAAGCGGAGGGGGTGGAAGGAACCAGCTATCACTTCGTTCAGCTGGTCAGGGAAAAGGACGATGCAGTCCTGGGGATGGAGATCTCTGCCCCGTACGGCACAGATGGTATGCGTGGCTCCTTCAAAGGAGTTTTAGACACCGTAAACGACCTGGTGCAGACGGAACTGAGTTTTTTGGCCGAGGGAGAACGAATAGCCCAATCCAGAGATTACAAGGTATTGGATACAAGCCTGGCCTATGTGCGCGAAGACCGTTCAGTAGATTTAAATACGGCGATTCCCAGGGTCAGTGCTGAAGGATACGAACGGATGTTCAAGGAATTCCAGCAGCAAATGTTGAAGAATGCTGTGAATACTGCGGATCGCAGTCGATTGATGAAGGTACAAGAGATCCGTTCCAATTTCAGTGCCGATGAGATGAAGGAAGTTCGCTTCGTAGAGCGCTATGTCAATCTGGACAACGATTTCGCGACAGAGGAATACCTGCTGATCCTATTGGACCCTATGTATTGTGGTTCCGGGGGATGTACGTTGTTTGTGATTGATGGAGAAGGCGGTCTACGCTCCAGGACCACGGTGGCCGATATGCCCGTTTACACCCCAATTCTAAGCCGCTCGGAAATGACCGAACGCCAGGGGAAATGGAACGACCTATATGTCTGGAGTAAGGGCCTGAGAAGGCTCCAGGCCGATTCCGAAGGCGTATACACCTCGAATGCCTCTATGGCGGAGGAAGTAACGGAAGATCTTCTCAAGAGACAGCCCGAGCGGTATCAGCTGGTATTGGACTTTATCGAACAACCCTGAAATCAAACAGGCTCAGACCTTATAATCCTCCTGCCCGGGAGGATTTTTTTTGGGTATTAATCCCGGGTACACCTTCAATGGACCACCGCTAATGTTCATTTTCCTATTTTAGTGCAAATACAACTACATGAGGAACTTTTTTGTATTGATGCTGTTGCTGGGAGGAGCCACCGCCTTCGCCCAGCATCGAATGACGCTGGAAGACCTGAGCGAATTCCGTCCCCAGGCAGGCAACTGGCAGGTCGTCGGAGAGGTTGAGATGCATCCCTTCAAGCCACTCGCTGAGGAATCCGAAAAGGTTCGCAAACGAAAGCGTCGAAAATCGATCCGGAAGCGAACAAGCCTGAGCCCGGAAGAGGCCGTTCGTTTTGAAACGGGAACCGGGATCCTGCTCAACCTAAATACAGAAGAAAAGAAGGATGCGCTACTTACCGAGTGGGAGCACGGTGACCTTTATCTGGAAATGGAGGTCATGCTGCCTGAGGGATCCAATTCGGGAATCTACCTCCAGGGCAGGTACGAAATCCAGCTCTATGACAGCTGGGGCGTCCGTAATCCGAAGTTTTCGGATATGGGAGGTGTTTTCAGGAACTGGAAGGAGACACCCGGAGAAAAATTCATGGGGATACCTCCCTCGTCCAACCCGAGCAGGGCACCCGGACTCTGGCAGCAGCTTAAGATTCACTTCAGGGCGCCGCGATTCAACGATTATGGCGAAAAGGTCGAGAATGCCCGATTGGTGTTTGTGGAGCTCAATGGCATTACCATACATGATAATGTCGAAATTCCCTTGCCCACAGGAGGGCCCGTTTCGGACCGTGAGGTAGCCACGGGACCCCTGATGATACAGGGCGATCACGGACCCGTTGCCTTTCGCAACATCAAATATGTACTCTACCAGCCCTCAAGGGTAAGTCTGAGCGGACTGCGCTATCGGGCTTTCGAAGGGGAGATAGAGAGTCTTTCACAGCTAGATAGCCTGGAACACATTTACGTGGGTGAGACCGAAAAGATCGAGGTGGGTGTGGTTCAAACTGAAAACAATTACGGGCTGATCTACGAGGGGCTGCTGGAGATACCGGAGCCTGGCGATTACACCTTTGAACTGGGGTTCACCGGTGGCGGCCGCCTTATCGTAAACGGGCAGACCTTTATCGAACACCCTACGTCCTGGGATCATGGCGTTTTGGATCACACCCGAACCTTCGAGGCCGGGAATTACCCCATTCGCATTGAGGCCATAAAGACGGCCGGGTGGTACCCCCCCAGACTCGGACTCTGGGTAAAGACCGCGAAAACGGAGGCCCGGGCTTTTCACACGGAGGAGTCCTTTTCCAGGACTTCTTACCTGGTTCCCCGCATTCCCGTTGAGCCTGGCAATCGTCCCCGCATGCTCCGGGGCTTCGTTCGATTCGGGGGAGGAGACGACAAGCGTTCCCATACCATAGCCGTGGGTACGGGAACCGGGGTACACTATGTATACGACCTGAACAAAGGGAATGTACTGGGCATGTGGAGGGGGGATTTCGTCGATGCGACCCCCATGTGGCGCGACCGGGGCGACGGTTCTTTCCAACCCGGCGGAAGCGTTTGCTGGACCCATCCCGGACAAGTCCTGCTGGCACCAGGAGATAAGAGCAACGAATTCGCAGAAAAGCACAGGCATCCGGATTTTGTTCCACTGGGATATCGTCTGGAGCAGGAGTCGGGGCTACCCGTATTCGAGTACCGATACGGCAAATTTGAGGTATCCCATATGGTGACGCCCTCCGAAGGGAATCGTTCGCTGCTGCAGCATATACAATTTCGTTCCGATGAACCGATAAACGAACCAGGCACAGATCTGATGGCGGGAACTACGCCCTCGTACGTATACAAACTGGCCGAGGGCGACGTCCAGAGGCTCGATCCACGAACTTTCCGGATCAATGATGCGTATTATGTCCGCATACAGGAAGGGCCTGAGGCGTTTGAGCGCAATACCGAGCTCGGCACGGAACTCTGCGTTCCTGTTACGGGTGCCGAAATCAAATATGAAATACTGTGGTAATGAGTGGAGAATTCAATCATCGGGTAATCGGGTTGCTCACGGGATTGTTCCTGCTGGGATATAGCGGTGTTTACTCACAGAGCGAGAGCCCTCAGGAAGAAGACTACTACCGCATCACGACCATACCGGTTCCTGAGGGCATACACCTGGAGGGTGGGGGTGTGGAATGCCTGCCCGACGGAAAGGTAGCCGTTGCCACACGAAGAGGCGATGTATGGATGATCGAGAATCCCTACATGGAAGGCGGAAGGAATCCCAGATTCCGCAAATTCGCAGAGGGACTGCACGAGCCCCTCGGCCTGGTTTGGAAGGAGGGGGCACTCTATACCGCCCAGCGCGGTGAACTGACGCGACTGGAAGATACCGACGGGGACGGCTATGCCGATTCGTATCGGACCATCTATGCCTGGCCCCTGAGTTCGCACTATCACGAGTATTCCTTCGGTCCGGTACTGGCCGAAGATGGTAGTTTCTTCGTGACTACTAACGTAGCCTTCGGGGATATGGAATGGTGGCGGGGGGAGAGCCGTGTGCCCTGGAGAGGTTGGACCCTGAGGATTACTGAAGACGGGGACATGGAACCCTGGGCCACGGGCATGCGTTCCCCGGCCGGTTACGGACTGTACCAGGGTGAACTCTTCTACACGGACAATCAGGGTGACTGGAAGGGGTCCGGGGGCATTTGGCACCTGCCTAAGGGCGTCTTCAGTGGTCATCCGGCAGGACTCCGCTGGACCGGTTTACCGGGTTCTCCCGTAAAGCTGACTGCTGAGGAATTCTACTCCCGAGTTGACAAGAGACAACTGATGACGGAAGAACGGTACATCAAACCGGAAAACATTCAGGACGAACCCAATCCGGACTTCGAATACGCCTTACAGCAGCACTTTCCGGAGATACAGCCTCCGGCCGTGATACTTCCTCACGGAATACTGGGCATTTCCAATACACAGATCATCGAGGATAAGACCGGTGGGAAGTTCGGTCCGTTTGAGGGCCAGCTGTTCGTAGGGGACCAGGGTCAGAGCAAGGTGATGCGGGTTGTACTGGAAAAGGTGGATGGGGTGTATCAGGGCGTGGCCTTCGATTTCCGTTCGGGTTTCCAGTCCGGTGCCATGCGCATGGATTTCGATGGACAGGGGAATATGTTCGTCGCTGAGACCAATCGCGGATGGGGTTCCGCGGGTACCCGAAATGACGGCCTGGAATACCTGACCTGGACGGGGAAGATGCCCTTCGAGGTCCGTACCGTTCATTCCCGTCCGGATGGGTTTGAACTGGAGTTCACCAAAGCGGTCGACCGGGAGACGGCGGAGCTGTTGGACTCCTATCTGGCGAAGAGCTATATCTACAAGTTCCATCCCGTTTATGGCAGTCCTCAGACAAACCTGAAGGATATTGGAATCAAGGGAGTTCGGGTAGCCGAGGATGGCATGAGCCTTCGTCTGGTAGTCGATGAGTTGCGGCCGTATTACGTGCACGAATTCGTGCTTTCTGGTCTTAGATCCAAGGAAGGCGAGTCTCTCTTACATCCGGCCTTCTATTTCACCCTAAATCGCATACCGGAGGGGGATAAGGTTCCGGCCGATCAACTCTCCACCCGGAGGAAGCCCAAGGCGAAAGTGGTGCCCAGGCGCCCGAGAGTCGGTGCCCGGACAACTAAGTCCAGCAGGGTTTTGGCACCCTCTTACACAGAGGTAGAAACCTTGTTGCGAAACAACACCTGCGTAGCCTGTCATCAGGAGAAAAGCCGCATGATCGGACCTTCGTATCGGGCTATAGCCGCCCGAAACTACAGCAATGAGCGAATAGTGGAACTCATTTATAATCCGGAACCGAAGAACTGGCCGGAATTCGCTACGCCTATGGCCCCGATGCCACAGGTTCCCAGGGATGAGGCGCTCAAGATTGCGGCATGGATCAACGGCCTCGACGATAAACCATAGGTGGGGTGCTGCCAGTGTGGCAGGAGTGTCAATCTAAAGATGCATCGTTTTCAGCTTACCGAGATCTGTAGGGATTTCACCAGTAATTTCTACTCGATGCGTTTCACCGGGAAGGACATCAAAGTAATTATTGGAAAAGTGTATATTCTTTCCTGGCAGATTCAGGTATAGATTCCTAACCAGTCGATCTGAACGTACCTCAATGAAAGCTTTCTTCCCTTGCTTAACGAGTTCAAAGGTCAATTTGGGATTGCCCAGTATAAGATCTTTTGGCTTTTCGAAATAGTGTAGGTTTGAACTCAGGAGTGCCCCAGAATCATTCCGGAATTCCATAAGCAATACTGTTTTTCGTGAGTCGGCTTGTCCCAGTACCTTTTTTCTCGGCATTTCGAGTATTTGTACACTGCTGTTCCCATTCAGGGTTACCACCTTGCTCGATTTCCATAGTTCATTTCCCGAGAAGTCCAGGAGTTTTAGCTGAAGCATTCCCTGGGTGTGAGTGAGACGGTCCGATATGCCGTGGATGATCAGGGAAGTATCTGTGGTATGTGCCGTGATCAGTATAGGCGCAAAAGCCTCCTTGACCCGGTAATGCATGGCCTTCCAGCGGTGGTAGTAATCCGTGCTGCTCCAGCTGGCCACAGGCCAGCAGTCGTTAATCTGCCAGTACAGCGAACCCATGCAATAGGGCATGGCCCGACGGTGGGATTCGATACCCATACGCATGCCCCGGGCCTGCAGAATCTGACTCACGTAGAGGAATTCCTCAAAGTCTTTGGGAACGCGGTAGTCCCGGGCCATATATTCACGGATCCTCAGATTACCAATTCCACTGCGCTGGTGCCAGGCCATTACTTCGGATTCTATGTTGAAGTCCTCGGGCAGCGCGTATTTTTTTACCGTCTCAATGTCCGGGAAAGACTGGAATCCGTATTCGCTCATAAAACGAGCCTGATTTTTTTCGAAGTCTTCGAAAGGGTGTTGGGCATGCCATACCCCCCAGTAGTGCATGTCGCCTGAGGTAAAATTGGCATGCATATCAGCATAGCCCGACTGGGGAGAAGAAGGCCAGTAATCCTTGCCGTCGGTATAGTCGCGGACCACCTCGGGAAGCAGCTCGTGAAACAGCTCCTCATAGGCGGAATTGATTTCTTCCCTTTCCCGACTGCTGTATCGTTCCTTCCAGCCCCAGCCTCCTTCGGAGTAGTAATTCCAGGCCGTGTTGATCTCGTTGTTCCCACACCAGAGTGCAATGCTGGGATGATTTCGCAGCCGGACTACATTGTCTATGGCCTCCTGCCGAACACTCTCCAGGAATTCAGCATCACCGGGATACATGGAACAGGCAAACATGAAGTCCTGCCAGAGCAGTATACCCTTGGCATCACAGAGCTCGTAGAAATAATCATCTTCGTATATGCCCCCTCCCCAGATTCGAAGCATATTCATGTTGGCATCGACTGCATCCTGAACGACCTTTTCATAATCCTCACGGGTGACCCGGTTGAGGAAACTATCGTTGGGAATATAATTGGCGCCCTTGGCGAATACAGGGACCCCGTTAAGTTCGAAGTAGAAGGACTCGCCTATGCTGTCCTTTTCCCTGAACAGGCGGATGCTCCGCAGGCCAGTAGTAATGCTTTTCCTGGTTCTGATCCCGGATTCCGGATCGAGTACCACTACATCAAAGGAATAGAGATGGGGTTCTCCCAGGCCATTGGACCACCACAATCTGGGATTAGAAATGGAAACGGGAATACGCAGGCTATTCGTTCCGGAATCCAGCTCCACCGTGCTTTCGGCCAGTATGTCATCACTTTGGCTTTCCTGCACTCGTACGATCCCGATTAGCGCCCGTTCTACCCGAAGCTCGATTTCGAATTCCAGTTGGGCCAATTCTTCAGATACCATGGGCTGACGGACGAATACATCGGCTATGCGCATATCGTTCCAGCTCTCCAGCCTCACGGGTCGCCAAATTCCGGAAGTGACCAGTCTCGGTCCCCAATCCCAACCGTAGTGGTACCCCGCCTTACGCGTAAAAACGGAGACTTTTTTGCTGCCCAGGCCCCCATTTTCGGACTGATCGTTACTGGCCGGGTAGGGATAGGGAGAATGATCGTACTTCTCGAGCCCTTTTTTGATGGGGGAGTGGAGGAACACCCGAAGGGAATTGGTTCCTTTAACCGCCAGAGGTTTTATACCGATCCGATGCGTTCGGAACATATTTTCGGATTGAAGTACCAGGCTGTCGTTGAAATAAATATCGGCGTAGGTGTCGAGTCCTTCAAAGACGAGATCCAGATGATCCTTATGAAGATCCTTCCGGCTCAGCTCAAAGGAGGTTTCGTACTGCCAGTCCTGCTTATCGATCCACTGCAGATCCTTTTCGTTAGTGCGGAAAAAAGGGTCTTCGATCAGCCCTTCTTTCAGCAGGTCGGTATGCACCGAGCCGGGCACCTGACCCGGGGTACGGATCATTCCCTGTAGATCGCTCAGGCGCCAGCCGGTGTCCAGTGGAGTTCGTTCGGGGATAATTTCTTTCATGGGTTTGCAGGCCTGGAAAACGATAAGCACACTGAGAAACCAGAACCCTGTTTTGAAAGTGTTGGTGTTCGGAAACATTGGCAGATGGATGAATAACTGTTGAGAGAATCCTCTCAGAAAGTTACGAGAAATTGAAATTTAAATTCCCGGATTCCTCCAGTCCTATATGCCAATAAGGATACTTGAAAGAATAATACTAAACGGTATTCGAATCCCTTAAAAATCGCCCTATTTCTGGCCTAGGCCCCATACAACTTTTCGTAGTACTCCCGGGCCATGCGATCGCTTGAGAACGGTTCGGATACGTCCTCTATGGCCTGAAATACGATCTTCATCCACTTCTCGGGATTTTCATAGTAGGTAGGCACCACCTTTCCCTCCAGTATATCGTACAGGTTAGCGCAGTCGAATGCATCCTGCTCCTCTACGGGCAGGGTGTGGTCCGTCTCCGGCAGTATAAAGCTGTTCTTGCCGTCCCGGGCAAATTCCGGCATCCAGCCGTCGTTGACGCTGAGGTTAACCGACCCGTTCATCGCAGCGGTCATCCCGCTGGTTCCCGAGGCCTCACGGGTGATCCTTGGAGTGTTTAGCCAAACATCCGATCCGGTTTTCAGGATACGGGAGAGATCGATCTCGTAGCCCGTTAATACGGCCAGGTTGGGATAGTCACGGGTAAACTGGATCAGGTAATTGAACATATTGATTGCCCCTCCGTCCTGAGGATAGGGCTTACCGGCCCAGATAATCTGAACGGGCTGTTCTGTATTCTGGACCAATTGGTGAAATCGTTTCATATCCTGCAGGAGCAGGTCTGCACGTTTGTAAGCGGCGAATCGTCTCGCCCATACCATAGTCAGTACATCCGGATCGAAGAGCTTGCCGGTCTGGTCGAGTACTTCCTTGAAGAGCTGCTTTTTAAGCTCCTTCTTGCGTTTGACGAACGATCGCGCATTCTGGTTTTTCCAGGCCTTTCGAAAGGTCTCGTCCTGCCAGAAGTTCAGGTGCTGGGCATTGGTGATGGGGATGATTTTCTTGGCCCCGGCATGTCCGTTCCACATGTTCCTGCTCACTTTGGCGTGCAGTTTGGAAACTGCGTTCACTTTCTTAGCCATCCGCAGTGCGGATACCGTGTAATTGAGGTGGTGGCCATCGACCATTTCTTCATGGAGTTCCTCCCAGGACAGTTCCCTATGGAAAAAGCCGAAGCGGTTGAGGAGTTCTCCGGAACGCTCTTCATTTCCGCCCTTCTCCGGTGTGTGTGTGGTAAACACCTTGAGTGCCGCGGTAACACCCTGCTCTTTCAGGTAATAGAAGGCAGGTAAACCATGGCCCTCATTGAGGTGGTAGACGTCTGAACCACCCAGTAGCTCGACGATTTTAGCACCCCCTATGCCGAGTACGATGCTCTGGGCTATACGGGTGAATTCGTTGTTGTCGTACAGATGATCGGTGATGGATTGCGAGAGCTCGTCGTTTTCGGGTACCCGGGTCGAGAGCAGGTAAATGGGAGCCGTTCCAAATGTCTTGGGCTCGAGCAGATAAGCCCTAACCTGTACGTTGGGATTATCGAAGATACGCACCGAGACCTGCAAGCCGGTATCCTTGAGAAAGGAGTATTGTTTTTCGATGGATTGCACGCTGAGGGTATGGTCCTGGTTGCGTCCCTGATCGTAGTATCCGTACCTCCACAACATACCGATACCGATAAGGTTCTGCTTGAGGTCATGAGCCGAACGCATGTGCGAACCGGCGAGAAAACCGAGGCCTCCGCTGTAGATCTTCAGTCCCTGATCCACTGCGAATTCCATACTGAAGTAGGCGGTACGTTTTTGAAATTCGCTGGAAGGAATGTAATTCAAGGCGGTAAATGGGGCAGCGGTTGATTTCTTCTTTGTGGGCATGGTCGTTTTTTGATATATGCATGCAAATTAATCTCGAAAAATCCGATTTATGAATGCGATACGAGAGAAATTTCTTCCGCCTGCGAACTTGCGTACTCGTATGGCTTGTAAACGCTAGGATCCACAGGGAGAAGTTGGCAATCTGTTTAATAAATAACGTAAGAAATACCTTTCAGATTGTCGCCCGACTTTATAATTATCAATGAGGGGACTACGCTTATCGCCGCAGATTTAATTCTTGAGAACGGTAGGAGTTACTAGTCTTGTTTTCTTTTAGCCTTGAAAGGGGGAATCTGATAGGATAGAGAACTTAAATCCTTGAACAGAGAATAAAAAAACTTTTCTTAATTCACGTTTACGTTGTATATCCTTTTCAGGATGGTATCACATATGTTGACACCCTTTTACCAATAATCGATGAAATTAACCAAAGGAGATCTAAAGATAGCCGAATCAATTATCCAACTCCGCGGCGATCGAGTCATTCTCGACCTTCATTTGGCTAAATTGTATGAAGTAGAGACTCGTGCGCTAAAACACTAGTTATAGATTTGCCCCTGATGAAGACAAGTAGGTATACAAGTGCGCTGATTTTGACCGCGCTCTAAAAGACCGATAAACGATCACATGATTTCCATGAGAAAAACAGGCGTGAATAGCGTTAAAAAGCCTCTCTATCCAATTCACAACTCCACCGCTTTATTATTACCTTCAAGCAACCAATTTCTGCTTGCGACATGAAGTACCTGGACTATATCAAAAACCTGCCCGAGTTATCGACTGGTAACGATACGATTGATCTGGTCATATACATCGTCTTTATCTTGCTGCTGTGCTGGCTGATCTCCGGCATACTGCGCCTATTCCTCAACCGGTTTATCAAGAAATCCACCAGCCAGCTGAATATCGATCCCACCCAGTTCGTGTTTCTAAAGAACGGCCTAAATTTCCTGGTTTACATGACGGGCTTCATCGTCATCTTCTACTCCATACCCAATCTCAAGCAGTTCGGGGTTACTCTTTTTGCTTCGGCGGGTATTTTGGCGGCTATCATTGGTTTCGCGTCCCAGGCGGCGTTTTCCAACATCGTAAGCGGGCTCTTCATCGTAGTTTTCAAGCCCTTTCGGGTGGGGGACACCGTCATGATCAGCAAGGCGTATTTCGGGAATGTAGAGGATGTAACGCTGCGTCATACTGTGATCCGGGACATTGAGAACAAGCGCTTTATCATCCCGAATTCGGTAATTAGTACTGAGGTCATTCACAACTTTATCATCGGTGACGAAAAAGTGAGCAACCAGATCCTGTTCGGGGTGTCCTACGAAACCAATATTGACCGGGCTTTTGAAATCATACGGGAGGAAGCCATGAAGCACAGATTTTTCCTTGATAACCGTTCGCCGGAGGATATAGCCGAGGGTAAACCTCCGGTAATCATGAGGGTTATGGAATGGGCGGAGTCTTCTATACAGCTGCGGGCTACTGTCTGGACAAGAACTCCCGGTGAAGGTTTTGATTTGAAGTGCGACCTGTTGAAATCCGTTAAGGAAAGGTTTGATTCAGAGGGTATCGAAATCCCGTATCCGCACCGTACAGTTAATTTCAAGAACGCAGATGGCCCGATTTTTAAGTAAGCGGGAGAAGAAACTCTGGACGGCACCAGGTACTGCGGTTTTTGTGGGCGAAGTCCACATAGAGGAGCCGCGGGTGGAGATCATTTCCTACGACGAATCCGAAATTGAAGACCAGACGATGGGAATCGAGGACTGGAGTGACCACTACCTGAACCCATTGAAATCCCAGTGGGTAAACGTAACAGGCATTCACCATATTGAGCCCATAAAGGATTACTTGAACCACCTGGGAATGCATATACTTACCCAGGAGGATGTCTTCAATTCCACGCAGCGACCGAAGTTCGAAGAGCATCAGGAGTACTTATACGTGGTGCTTCGGATGATTTATTTCGACGATCATCAAGAGCACATCGATAGTGAACAGATCAGCCTGATCCTTTCCTCGAAAGGACTGTTAACCCTGCAGGAACGCCCGAAGGACGTATTCGTTCCCGTACGGGAAAGACTGCTGCGGCCTACCACACGCATCCGTCACCGGGGTGCGGATTACCTGCTCTTCGCCCTAATGGATACCATAGTCGATCACTACTTTATGGTGGCCGAGAAGCTAGGCGAACGTATCGAGACCCATGAGGAAGTGATCTTGGACAATCCTTCAGAGCAGGATCAGGCTCGGATCAACCGCTATAAACAGGAAATCCATCTGCTTCGAAAGCACATACGACCGGTTAAGGAAGTGGTGCTGCAGCTCAAGAAAACTGAATCGGGGCTTTTAGGACAGGAGACGCGTCCTTTTCTCAAGGAGCTGGAGGACAACCTTAATATCGTTCTGGATGCCCTGGATATCTACCGGGAACAGCTAATTGATATGATGGTGCTTTACAATTCCAAACAGGACCAGCGCCTGAATGAGATCATCCGGTTGTTGACGGTTTTTTCAGTGATTTTTATTCCCTTGACCTTTCTGGCGGGGATATACGGCACCAATTTCAAGTATTTACCCGAATTGGAGTACCGATGGTCCTATCCGATTTTCTGGGGTGTACTCGTCCTGACGGCCGCTGGAATGATCTACTATTTCCGGAAAAACAAATGGTTTTGATGAACTTTGTAGCGTATATCGAAAGGGCATCGTCATGAAAAAGCTCAGTATCTGGCTGCAGACTACCTTCTACGTCGTAGCAGGGATGAATCATTTCCTGAATCCCGGCTTTTATCTCGAACTCATCCCCCCCTACTTTGGGGAACCCGAGCTGATCAATTGGCTTTCCGGTGGAGTGGAAGTGATGCTGGGACTCGGCCTGCTGATCCCAAAGTTCCGCCTGTTTGCCGCCTGGGGTATTATACTCATGCTGATTTCCTTTATACCGTCGCATATCTACTTCATCGAGCAGGGGAGTTGTATACAGGACGGGGGGCTGTGCGTGCCCGACTGGATGGGATGGGCAAGGCTGATCGTTATCCAGCCCTTGTTGATGCTGTGGGCGTGGACGGCCAGCAGGCGCTAAGAACGCAGGATCTTTTCCATTTTTCGCCCCTTCGCTAACTCGTCCACGAGTTTATCCATGTAACGGGCCTGACGCGTAATCGGATTCTCATGTTCTTCGATTCGGTACCCGCAGATGACACCCTTGATTTGGTGTGCATTGGGATTCAATTCAGCTTGCTCGAAAAAGGCCTTCATAGTGGTCTTGGAGGCGATATGCTCCCGGATTTCGTTTTCGTCATAACCGGTAAGCCACTGCAGCACCTCAAGCAGTTCCTTCTCTGTTCTGCCTTTTTTCTCCACTTTGCTGACATAGTGCGGATAAACGGAGCCAAATTTTAGATTGGCAACGCGTTCGTCGTGTTCGGGAGTTGCTTTCATAATAGAGCTTATTTCTCTTTCAAGGTACTAATCCTTAAGTAAAAATGTCAATGGCGCCAGGTTTATTCACAGTGTATAGACCTATTGCGATTCCGCAATGATTTGATCAATGAGAACCTCCGACTCATCCACCCGTTCTATGATCTTTTGATGCAGCCAAAGGGAATTGTCCAGCAGATTTTCAAATTCGACTCTTTGAAATAGGGGGTAATATTCCGGTTTGACTCTCGAGGTTCCGGTCCAGCTATAATTTGCGTGCTTGTCCATTTCCCTGAAGGCGATATAGGGCAGAAGGAAGGGCAGAAAGTGATCTTTATTCCAGGAATCCAGCTTATCCAGGCGCACCTTTCGAATCTCAGAAAGGGAATTCCACTGATGGAGGAGATCTAAAATCCGATCGTCCTCGAGCTGGCTCAGCCGCCCGCTTTGCACGATACTGATAATGGCGTTATCGGAAAAGGCCAGTTCGTTGGACGGAAAGGTCTCAAATAACAGGCGGTCCAGATCGTACTGCTCCAATTCTTCCTTCGATGCACCGACCAATTCGATCAGCTTTTCGGCCGATTGCATTGCTTTTTCCTCCTCTTTTCGGAATGCGAGCAAGACGTTTTTATTGGCTTTGAATTCCATACTTAATTCTACGAGCAGTTCGCGTTTTTCCTCTTGAGCAATGCGGTAGGCATTCCAATTGTTGAGCTGCAGTGCGATTAGGATTCCGATGACTACCAGCACGATTTCACCTGTGACATAGGCCAGGTACTTCCCGAGTTTATTTTCCTCGAGCAGGTCCAGGCGGATATTGCGAAAGAATTTGATCATGGTTCAATAGCTTCAGGCTAAATCGAAAGTTAGGAAAGATATGTCTGAATGCGGTTGGTAATTCATTATCCGATTTTGTCTTGTAACTTAATAAAGTGATAATCAAGGAAAGGTTCAACTGCTATTAAACCCCATCATTTCAGTAACTTCTCATCCAATTCTCATTACTATGCGCATTACCATCACTCGCGTTGTGATCCTGGTCTTAACCTCGATCGTATCGCTCCATTCTCAGGAATCATCCGGCATTATTTTTCATGAACCCGAGAATCCCGCTAGGGCCTCGGCACCTTTTAGCGAAGCGGTGCAGGTGGGGAACACCTATTACCTGGCCGGGCAGATTGGAATGGACCGTTACGTAAACCGACTGGCCGAGGGAGGAATCCAGGGCGAAACCCGGCAGGCGATCCGGAACATCCAGGGCGTATTACAGTACCATGGGATGGATCTGGGCAATGTGGTGAAGTGCACGGTCATACTCAGGGATATAGACGATTTCAAGGCGTTTAATGAGGTATATGTGGAGTACTTCCCCAATAAGCCCGCCCGTACGACCTATGCTGCCGCCGGTCTCGCTTTGGGGGCTAAAATCGAGATCGATGTGATCGCCGTAAAGACGGAATAGGCGTCTACCATCCCTCAGAAAGCGCGCAGCTGGCATGAGTCCCTTAACACTCGGTAGGGCGGAAGCACAGGGCTAGAAACTCTTTAAAAAGGTCTGGACAGCATCGAGACTTGGTCGGGGGCATTCCTCCATGGGGAGATGACCTGCATTTTCCAGGACAACCAGAGTACTGTTGGGTAAGTCTTCGTGGAATCGGTAGGCGGATACCGGAGGGATGAGTTGATCCTCTTGTCCCCACAATACCAGCGTTGGGCAAGAAATGGAGGGTATCTCCTCGTAGGCCTCGGAGCTTTTTGGGTATTCCAAGCGATCTATAAATGCCTGTCGATTTCCCTTTCTTAGCGCGAGTTCAAAATACCGGTCCATAAGCTCCTGGCTGATCCGGCTTTCATCCGCATAAACATTCCTGACGCTTTTTTCAACCAGGAATCTCGGGGTAATGTAGGTGAAGATATTTTTGATCACCGGAATTTTCGCCAGTCTGAACCCAATGGGTTCGCTCTTGGAGGGCAATGGATAGCCCGAGGCATCGATGAGAATCAGGCCGCTTACCATATCCGGGTGTTCCAGGGCGAAATTCCAGGATATCTTGCCTCCGAATGAATTACCCCCGAGGATACAGTGCTTTACATTCAGCGACTTCAGGAAGTCGTAGAGGAATTCGGTAAATCGCTCCATGGCATAATTGCGATCCGGAAAAGGTCCGGTAAGGCCGTATGCGGGCAGGTCCATGCGAATAACCCTGCGTTGTGATTTGAGCTCCCGGGTCCAGTCGTCAAAGGTGTGCAGGCTGGAACCGGTACCGTGAATGAGAACCATCGGAACGGTATCGTTAGGATTCCCTTCATCGCGAAAATGCACCTCCATTCCCCAGAGGTCCATAAACGAAGATGGAGGCGGAGCGTATTTATCCTTGAGCTTATCCAGTGGGATATCCCGATACCCGAAGATTAATACTATGGCCAGGCAAAGTAGTCCAATAAAGCCGAGGGTGCTTTTCCATTGTTTTGTCAGTCGTTTCATGGGTATCGGGGTTTAACCATAATGAGTACGGGTTGCAATCCTAACGGACATATGAGGGCTGAATGGATTCTGCCCCATTATAGAAATTCGTCAGTATCGAATCCATTTCCCGCAATCCTCGATTGACGTCGTCTATGATCGACCAGGTATCTTCCGATAAAAGGGATTGCAGTGGCTGTTCAAGTTGCCGGATTTTCGGAAATACCCTCTTAATTTTTGAGTCCCAGACACGGTGGTACCTCACCAGATCATCGGGGTAAACGATCTTTCTCCGGGTTCCCTCATCCGCTGCCCGAAAAGGCCGGCTTATGTTCAGGTAACCGTAGTCATCGGTCAATTGTTCTCCGGGCATAATATCCCTGATGGCAATTTCAAAATCATAGGCGGTGGACAGGCAATTGGCGTGAAAACTGTGATTCACAAACCGCGCGTTGTCCCAGCACAGCACAAAATTACCCTTATTGTTACGGTAGGAATACGTATCGAGTATTTCGATATAGATCTGGTCCATCTCCAGAAGGTGTTCGGGGCTGAACTCCCGATCCAGTTTGTCGAGGACCCATGTAATCGTACCTGCGGGTATGCAGTCCGTGGCTACCACGCCATACCCTATCTCATTACTGATGAATTTTAATTCGGTTTTAGGATGTATCATTTCTTTGTCTAGCCCTTTCCATAAGGCCTGTATTAAAGGTATTCATTTGACCCATTGGCTGTTCAATAATTTGCAAGGGTTAAATAAAAAAAGGGTTCATTTTTTGAAGTCGGTTAAATGCTACTTTGTAACGGGTTCGAACACGTTCTTAACTATTTCTATACACTAATAACAATAATAAATTAATGAAAAACATTAAATTTATCTCGAGCCAATTTCTATATCTTGACAAATCCAATGATTATAAAGCATAACCCCAGAATGATGAAAAGACTGAAAACAGTACTGCTATTCCTGTTTGTGCTTCCGTTGATGACCGCCTGTTGCAATGGGGAGACGCTTGAGGTGACCATTACCGGCGTGGAAACCCGGGCATTAATCCTGGACGAAAACGGTTTTTTTACTGAGTTTGATCTGCAGAATCCTGTTGATAAGGAAGATCTGCTCATAGAAATAACATTCACCGGGATCGAGGAATACACCTCTATCCAGGGCATGGAGAAAAAACGCACTGAAGACGGGGTTATAGAAGCAGCTGTCGTTCCTTGTGAGGATCAGGTGGTGATTTATAAAAACAGCGTAGAGCGTGTCAGGATTGATGTTATTGACCTCGACAACAGCAACACCCGGATTGATATTACAGATCAGGTCGTTATTGAAGGATCCCAGACCTCCATTGCCGATTATATCAACGATTTTAGCCCGGGATTACGGGTGTTTGCCGTAGAACTAACCGATACGAGCAACCTGCCGGATCGCATCGAATATGAAATCGAAGCCATCCTGGATGACGGTTCCCGGCTTACCGCGAACAGCGGGACCATTCTTTTTAACTAGTGATGAATTCAAACACATAAACTGTGGTAGATTAATTAAAATTACGCAGCCAGGATATCGGGAGTTCAATTTTCCGAAACCAGGCTAATCCCTTTTAAATCATAGATGCAAGAATTCAGCAATCGATACAAACTAACCACCTACCTGGGAGTATTTATGGTCCTGGTCGTGACTACCATCTTCTGGATGCCCTCGGTTTATAAGGCTCTACTCTCAAAAGATTTTGAAATCAGGAATTATCAGATGCAGGGTTTCGACTGGCTCGTGGTCCTGGTGATTATCGGTTTGATTCTTTGGGGTGAAAAGAATCCTTTGAGTACCCTCAATATTAAGAGGCCAACCTGGGAAATGCTCGGTATCGGTCTGGGGCTTGGCGGTTTCAGCATGCTGTACATCGCTTTGCATAGATGGGGCCTGAATTATTTTGGACTGGTGACTGGCTTTGAACAACAATTGGAGAACCCATCGCTGAATGAAGTCGGCCCCGAATTCGTATTTGTGTACGGGATTTTCAGCTTGCTTACAGCGGGTATAGCCGAAGAGATTATTTATCGGGGCTATGCAACGGAGCGGTTGATGAAATTGAGCAACTCGTACTGGCTGGCATTCCTGTTGCCGTTACTGGCATTTGTTCTCATGCATTACCGGAAAGGAATTGATCATTTGTTTATTGTCCTGGTCGTGGGGAGTTTAATGCAGTACTATTACCTCAAGTTCAGGAATCTCACCATAAATATTATCGGCCACCTGTTCATTGATTCGTTGGCCTATGCGGGAATTCTCTTCAAGACCTTGAGTTAAAAGCAGGCCGCTCCGGTTAGGTGGTAATTGGGGCTCGGAAAAGCGAGATGGAAATATATCTGACCGGATGGATTTCATTTTCCGACTAATCCTTATTTTTGCAGTCCAAATTTTGATTTGCACGGTTGAAATATTGAAATACGATGTGGCGAAGCCAGCGCACCAGTTGGCCTCTCGTTGCAAAAGATCCGCCGGATCTTTTGCGGCCACTCGATCCGGGATGTGGCGCAGTCTGGTAGCGTACACGCATGGGGTGCGTGTGGTCGCTGGTTCGAATCCAGTCATCCCGACCAA
>CAZKAP010000033.1:0-36251 GCA_964550895.1 uncultured Flavobacteriaceae bacterium | reverse complement strand
CCATGGACCTCTACTTCTCCTGCCTGTCGGACCGGTTCTGTCCCTTTCCCGAACTCGGTTAACACCACACAAAATGCGAACTCTTGCCCTGAAAGCGGAATTTGAGGGGAGCGATACGGATTCATCTTAAATCCTGTATTCTGAGCGCAGCTAAACATCGGACGTAACGGCACACACCCTTAATCCTGCACCCGGCCCCGTTCTTCCTCCGAGCCCAGCGAGCGCTGCCGTTGTTGCTTGAGTTTCTGATTGCCAAAGTTTCGCGTGTAGGTAACCAGGAAGGTGGTGTTGCTCAAATCAATGCGTTGCGAGAAAATCAGGTTGTCCTCGGGGATCACGGCGCGGGTCCGGAGTTCGATGTCGTTGAAGATATCGTTAAAGGAAAATTTCAAGTTGCCTCCGGTATTCCCTAGGCGCCATTGCACCCCGGCGTTGATGCCAAAATAACCCTCGACTTCGAGGAGGCCCAGGAGATAGGGGCTGGTGTAGAAACCGTTCACTTCGGCGCTGAGGTTCTTGGATAGGGTCATATTCTGTGAATGGTTGACACTTACCGTGTGCAGAAACACCATCGACCGGAGGTCGTCCACCCGCTCCTCCAGTTCGTTGTAGGTATAGACAACACTATTCTGCCATTTCCACCAATGAGTAAGGACCAGGGGAGCGCTGAGGCTGAGGTTGACGATTCGGTTTGCCTCGTTGTTGACAGGAGTCAGGATCAGTTGTCCGGTATCCGAATCGAGTATGGGTTGAAAGTTATTGATGGGCTCGTCAATCACGGTGTATTGAGCCGAAAGGATCCAGTCTTTATAGATGAAGTCAAGTTTTACGGCATCGGACAGGTCCGGCTGAAGAGCCGGATTCCCGGTTATCAGGGTGTTGGGGTCGATCAGAATGGCGTAGGGGGCCAGATTGTTGAAGGTCGGCCGCGTGATACGACGCGTATAGGAGAAGTTCAGGCGAAGACTATCGTTGAGCGTGTGGTTTAGATTCACCGTAGGAAAGAATCGCCCGAATTGTCGATCCACGGCCGTGAATTCCCGGTTGACATCCAGTTTGGAGTTCGTGTATTCGTAGCGGAGCCCCAGGGTAGCCCGGGTTTTCTTTGTGAGCTGTAGTTCAGAGGACAGGTAGGCGGCCAGGATGCGTTCGTCGAGATCACTGCGATTGGATAGGGCGGAGTCTTGAACAACGACTTCATCCACCTCCGTTTCCACTTTGAAATCGTTGGTAAAGCGCGAATTCACGCTCTTGGCCCCGAACTCCAGGCTATTGCCACTTGGCCATTGTTTGCGGTAATCTGCGCGCGCGACGAAGATGTCGATGGGGGTGACCTTTCGGATGCGGATCTCCTCTTCTCCGACCAGATTATCCGCGGCATCAAAGCTCCGGTTGAGGTAGTCTGAAGGATTTTCGTTGTCGTAGCGCAGGTAGTCGAGATCGAAACTCAGGGATTCGTTGTCCACCGGGCTCCAGCGATAATTGAGGTTGCTGCCGAAGTTCTTCCACTGATTCCGCTCCGTGTTGGGCGTTTCCAGGCGGGTCTGCAGGTTGCCGTCCAGCAGTTCCTGGGTCGCATTGAAGGCGTCCATTTCCCACTTCTGGTCGTAAGCGGTGACAATCAAGCCGAAAAAGGAGCGATCGTCAGGTTCGTAATCCAACCCGAGGCGCACATTATGGTTGCGCTGCGTGGGGTCCCGGGTCGAATAGGAACTGAGCTCGAACAGGCCCGCAGGCTCGTCGACCTGGCGGTCGGCGGTCACCACCTGCCCCTGCTCCTGGCGGAGGAAGGAATAGGAGGCGAATAGGTTCAGGCGGTCCTTTCGGTAATTGAAATTTACATTGTTCGAGGTGATCGTTCCATTTCCCACGCCGGCACTCAGGCTGTAGCTGCCATTGAAACCGAGATCGGAGCGCTGCTTCATCACAATGTTGATGTAGCCAGCATTGCCTTCTGCATCCAGGCTGGCCGGGGGCGTGGTAATAATCTCGATCGTCTCGATGTTGTCGGAAGCCGTCCCCTCCAATAGTTGAATTATACTGGCCGCAGGCATATAGCTGATCTTGCCGTTGATCATGACCTGAACGCCGGATTTTCCAAAAATGGCGAGGTTGCCGTTCTGTCGGTCCACGACCACGCCCGGGGAGCGCTCCAGGATTTGCAGGGCCGTAGTTCCCGAGGAGACAATGCTACTGGAAACGTTGATAATCGTTCGGTCGGATTTCTGCTCGAACAGCGGCTTGGTGGTTTCTACGACAACCTCGTCCAGGGCGATGCCCTCGACCATTGTCAGCCTTCCCAATTGTTTTTGTTCTCCCGGACCTAAGCTGAAAGCGGGCAGTCTCAGGTCTTCGTACCCGAGTAAACTGATCGTCAACTCGTAATTGCCCGACGCCAGGCCATTGAGCACGAACGACCCGTCTTTCTCGGTGTTGGTGCCTCTGTACAGGGCGGATTCGCCGACCCGCTTGAGAATGATATTGGCGAATGGAATGGCCTGATTATCCGGGTCCACCACGACCCCATCGATGACCTGTGCCGACAGTTGAGAAATGCTTATGGCGAGAAGCGCGTTTAGGGCCCATTTGAGTGTCATTGCGTAGGGGTAACTTCGATTATGAATATGACAGTAATCGACAGTAAATTCTAACGTATTCGGAAGAAATAACGATTATTTAAAGAAGGAGCCCGAGCGGGCCAGCCGGAATACTGGCTCAAGCGAGTGGCTTTTTTCAGTAATGAATGACATGCGTCCTCACGACCAATAGCCATGCTGCACATGTTAATTCATTCAAATCGGTCAAAATACAGCCGAAACGATTGAGTTGTCATTGATTTAAATAATTAAATTTGTATGATATCTAATTCATTTAAATTGAATTCCGACTTATACGAATGATATGTCATACGATCAGTGGACTGCCATGTCTGATACCGCAATATTGCAAAAGATTGGCCTTTTCATACAATGGCACCGACTCGGACAGAATAGAACTCAGGAGGAGGTGGCCGCCGCTGCCGGAATGAGCAGGTCCACGCTGAGCCTCCTGGAACGTGGAAAGAAGGTCAGAATCGATACACTGATTCAAGCGATGCGTGTACTAAATGTACTTCATGTGTTAGACAATTTCAGTGTCAGGGAGGTAATTAGCCCGCTGGAGTATGCCAAACAAAAGCAAGGGAAACGCAAACAGGCTTCGCCTGGGAAGCTGCGAACAGATAGCAAAGAGGACTTGGGATGGTAGATATTGCGCTGATCAAAATCTGGGGAGAACGGGTAGGCGCGGTTCGGTGGGACGAGAATGATCAATTGGCCTATTTTGAATATGAACCGGAATTCCTAAGGACGGGGTGGGAGCTTTCGCCGCTTAAGTTACCCCTAGCCGAAGGAAAGCGAATCTTCAGTTTTCCGGAACTCCGGAAGGGGAGGGGCGTGGCGGAAGACACCTTTAATGGCTTGCCGAGCATGCTGGCGGATGCATTGCCAGATAAATACGGGAATCGCTTGATCGACGCCTGGCTGGTACAGCATGGTCGCCCGGAAGGCAGTATGAACCCGGTGGAGAAACTCTGCTTTATTGGTGCTCGGGGTATGGGTGCGCTGGAATTTGAGCCGCCTCAATTTAAATCAGGGGTTCGGACGTTCTCAGTGGAAATCGCAAGTTT
The DNA here is from genome assembly GCA_964550895.1 of uncultured Flavobacteriaceae bacterium. Classification (GTDB taxonomy): domain Bacteria; phylum Bacteroidota; class Bacteroidia; order Flavobacteriales; family Flavobacteriaceae; genus CAZKAP01. The sequence continues at coordinate 32,584 of CAZKAP010000033.1, read as the reverse complement.
GGTGGAACTGGCAAACTCATTGCTCCATGAACGCGAGGGTTTTACTGCGGACTTAAGTCGAGACCAGGAACAAGCGATGAAGGAAATTCTCAAGATTGGGACCTCTGCGGGTGGGGCGCGACCTAAGGCGGTAATCGCCTTTAATCCAAAGACAAATGAGGTCAGATCAGGACAGGGAAATGTACCCAAAGGATTTGAGCATTGGCTAATTAAGCTGGACGGAGTAAGTGGAGACCAGTTTGGTGAGAGTTCGGGTTGGGGTCGAATCGAGTATGCCTATTATTTAATGGCAAGGGACAGTGGCATCGATATCAGTGAGAGCCGCCTTTTGGAGGAGAACGGCCGCGCCCATTTCATGACTCGTCGATTCGATCGCGAAGGGAATACCCGACACCACGTGCAGACGTTGTGTGGTTTGCAGGGCTATGATTATAACGACATGAACAGTTATAGCTACGAACAAGTTTTTCAGACCATGCGCCTGCTCCGGCTCTCTTATCCCGAGGCAGAGCAGATGTTTCGGCGCATGGTATTCAATGTGTTGGCAACCAATTATGACGATCACACCAAGAATTTCTCCTTCATCCTAAAGAAAGGGGGGCGATGGCAGCTGGCACCCGCCTACGATCTCTGCTTTTCTTACAATCCGACAAATCAGTGGGTAAGCCAGCAAACACTGAGTGTAAATGGTAAGAGGCGTGACATTCGAAGGGAAGATTTGATGAAGATTGCAAAGGACAATAGCGTGAAGAAAGGAGAGCAAATCATAAATGAAATGGTTTCTGTAATACGTTCATGGCCTGCTCACGCAGAAAAGGCGGGAGTGTCGCAAGCGCACAGGGAACATATCAATGCCCACTTGAATGCAAAACGAGAGTGGTGGGACTGAACATACTCTAACCCCACAAAATCAGAAGGGCTGGTGGATAAGGGCAATCCGAGAACTGAGGGCGCGCGGATATTCAAGGAATAAGGCGCTCGGAGCCGATGAACACCTGGTGCAAGGCCTGCGTTCGGCAACCCTGAATACCCCGCCCGGTTTTAGCCGACCTTTGCCGCGCCATATGGGGTCACTCAAGAAACCACAGATTTTTGCCGTACTCGATTCTCAAGATGATCGACCTGAACTTCTTCTCCGCGTTTCATTTGGTGCAGCCCCTAGTGGCACGCCACCGGGAACTCGGCAGGCCCTTGCAGCTGGTGTTTATCGGATCCCGAGCCGCCATCCTGCCCGCTCAGGGCAAGGACCTGCTGGCCTACAGTTTATCCAAGTCCCTGCTGCTGCGCCTGGCGGAATTCATCAACGAAGAGACCAATGCCACGGGCATACAGGCCTCGGTGATTCTACCCAGCACCCTGGATACCCCGGCGACCCGTCAGGCGATGCCGGATGCGGACTTCAGCGACTGGGTGCCGCTGCAACGGGTGTCCGAGACCGTGGATTTTATTCTCTCCGAACCCGGGCGCATGCTGCGGTCTCCGATCTTCGCCCTCTACAATCAGGCCTAAGGTTATACACGCGCACTGAAAAGAACGAGGCGACCCGAGTGGCTCTGTGAGTATGGCGCCTGTCATGTCGGACCGAATCTTGCAAAAATAAAAGCTGGCTTTATAAACTATAAAAGCTAAATTTATATTTGCAAGAAATGATGAGCAGTTGGACTTTATAGAGAGACATGTTCGAACGAAACTGCGGCGAGCACTGGAGATACACCCCGTAGTGTTCCTCAACGGCCCGCGCCAGTCCGGAAAGAGCACGTTAGTCCAGCATTTCTCCCGGACGGAGTATCCCGCCGAATATGTGACGTTCGATAACACGACACAATTTCTGGCAGCTGCGAATGCTCCGGAGAACTTCCTGAGAATCAGAGAGGGGGCCCTTATTATCGACGAGGTGCAGCTCGCGCCGGAGATCTTCCGTGCGCTCAAGACGGTCGTCGACGAACGCCGGTTGGAACTCGGGCAGGAGTCAAACGGGAGGTTCTTGTTAACGGGCTCCGCCAATGTCCTGGCCCTGCCCAAACTCGCCGATGCGCTGGTCGGGCGCATGGGCGTGCTTACCCTCTATCCGCTATCTGGATCGGAAGCGTTGGGCCTGGCCGGAACCTTTATCGAGAGACTTTTTAAGAACGAGTTCCGCTCAGAAGGCAGCGGGGCTGCTGACCTGATCCAGGTAATCGGTGCCGCGACGTATCCCGAGATATCGGGTTCCGGAGCATCCGGACGCAGGACCTGGTTCGACGGCTACCTGAGCACCATCCTTCAGCGGGATGTGCGGTCATTGGCTGAAATCGAGAAGCTGAGCGCGGTTCCAAATTTGCTGCGGATTCTGGCCAACCGGGCCGGGGGATTGAGCAACGATGCGGCCATTGCCCGGGATGCGGGGCTCAACCCGGTTACCTCCCGGAACTACCGGACGCTGCTCAAGATGCTATTCCTTGTTTTCGATGTTCCATCCTGGCACCGAAATATCGGGAAGCGACTGGTAAAGGCCCCGAAGGCTTATTTGATGGATACGTTGCTACTATGCCACCTTTTGCAGTATGATATCGCCGAACTCGAGAGGAAACGCCCCGAGGTATTTGGCCATGTGTTGGAGAACTTCGTCGCTTCGGAATTGCTTAAGCTGATCGCCGTTCAGGAGGATGGGCCGGAGCTGTTTCATTTTAGAACGAGCGACCATAAGGAGGTCGATTTCGTTCTGCAGAAAGCCAACGGCCAACTGGCAGCGGTGGAGGTCAAGCAGCGCGACCATATCGCCACTGGGGATTTCAAAGGACTGGAGGAGCTGCAGCGATTGACCGGAAAAGATTTCGCAGCCGGAATCGTGCTCTATCGGGGTACGCAGGTGGTTCCCTTCGGAGAAAACCTCTGGGCCGTTCCGTTCGGCAATTTATGGACGTGATGAAATAGAACACACTATCCAGAGCGCGCCATAGTGTGTAGGGATAGCCCTAGAGATCCTTTATGGGAGATGTACAAGTCCCTGTGAGAAAAAATTTTCCCAGAACTTTACGTTCCCAATGCGGACGTTATGGAACTGAGCAATATCGATAAAGTAGAGCTGATGTACCTGCAGTTCGAGGATTACCTGGAACTGAAGGAAGCCATGGTTTCGGCCTATACGTCCATGCCGGATGCCTACTGGAGGGAACACCACATTAAGGTGTTGCTGGAACGCTTTCCGGAAGGCCAGGTGGTCATCAAGGCAAACGGGGTGCTGGCCGGTTGTGCCCTTTCCATTATTGTCAATGACGATGACTTCGAGGACAGCCATACCTACAAGGAAATCACGGCAAATTATACCTTCGATTCGCATAACCCAAAAGGGAATCTGCTGTACGGGATCGACATTTTTATTAAGCCCGAATTCCGGGGGCTTCGACTCGGACGTCGCCTCTACGACTACCGCAAGGAATACTGCGAGAAGAACAACCTCAAGGGCATAGTATTCGGGGGGCGTATCCCCAATTACCACCAGTACGCGGACAGTTTAAGTCCTAAGGAATACATCGATAAAGTCCGCAGGAAAGAGATCGTCGACCCGGTTCTTAACTTCCAAATATCCAACGACTTTCATCCCGCCCGAGTGGTCAAGGGCTATCTCGAGGGAGATGAGGCCTCTAACGAATACGCCGTTTTGCTCGAATGGGACAATATCTTCTACGAGAAAAAGACGCCTAAGGCCAAGACCATCAAGAAGGTGGTGCGATTGGGCCTCATTCAATGGCAGATGCGCCCCTACAAGGACATCGACACTCTGATGCATCAGGCTGAATATTTTGTCGATGCGGTCTCGGGTTACCGATCGGATTTTGCCCTCTTTCCCGAGTTCTTTAATGCTCCGCTCATGTCCAGGTACAATCACCTGGGTGAATCGGATGCCATACGCGAACTGGCCGGATATACGGAAGAAATCGTGCAGCGGTTCTCCAACCTTTCCATCTCCTACAACATCAACATCATCACCGGCAGTATGCCTGAGGTGCGGGAGGGAAAGCTGCTCAATGTGGGCTACCTGTGCAAACGGGACGGGACCATAGAGCGCTACGAGAAAATTCACGTAACCCCGGATGAGGCCAAAGTCTGGGGCATGCAGGGAGGCGATCAGCTCAAGGTTTTTGAAACGGACTGCGGAAAAATAGGCATACTCATTTGCTACGACGTGGAATTCCCAGAACTGGGCCGGGTCCTGGCCGACCAGGGCATGGACCTGCTCTTTGTTCCATTCCTCACCGATACTCAGAACGGGTACTCACGGGTCCGGAATTGCGCCCAGGCACGGGCGATCGAGAACGAATGCTATGTAGCCATTGCCGGTAGCGTGGGCAACTTACCCAATGTGCACAACATGGACATACAGTTTGCCCAGTCCATGGTATTCACCCCTTGTGATTTCGCCTTCCCCACCAACGGCATAAAATCCGAAGCCACACCTAATACCGAGATGATACTGATCACCGATGTGGATATCGACCTGTTAGCGGAACTTCACCAGTTCGGCAGTGTTCGCAATCTGAAGGACCGGCGGATCGATCTATATCGATCGCTGAATGGGCAGGACTTGAGTTAAGGCGTGCACGCGGGCTCAATGCGAACTCGTAAAATACTGCCCGATCTGATAGGCGGTCAGCCCAACTCCCGCGATCACCAGATACACATTCACGGCCTTGTAAAAGGCGCCGTAGCTGCTTTGCTTCCGCCAGAGTTGAATCAGGAAGATCACCGGAATCAATACGGCCACCTGACCCAGTTCCACCCCCAGGTTAAAGCTCAGGATTTTACCCAGAAAGTCCGTTTCCCCCAACGCAAACGATTGTAAACGTGTAGACAGGCCCATGCCGTGTATGAGTCCGAACAGGAACACCATCAGCAGCAAGTTAGGAGAGCCCGTTCGGAATACGCGTTCGAAGCCCCTGAGGTTTTCGAACCCCTTATACAGCACACTCAGGCCAATTACGGCATCGACCAGGTGTTCATTAACCTGTATGCCGAGATAGGTTGCCCCGGTTAGCGTTATACTGTGGCCCAGGGTAAAAACGGTGATAAACTTGAGGATATCGCGAAAACCCGACAGGAAAAAGATCACCCCCACCAAAAATAGAATGTGATCGTAGCCGGTGATCATGTGCTTGGCTCCGACCCAGATATAGGAGAACAGATCCCCATCCATGAGCACCTGACGGTCGCTGTCGCTCACGTCGTGTGCCAAAAGGGCGAGAGGCATCAACAGCGTCAATGTGGTAAGTAAACGTTTAGAAACGCGGATCATACTACTTTTTACGGTTGAACCAGAAAAAGAGGATTACCACCAGAACGATGCTGCCGATCCAGTACACATAAGAGGGTAACCCAGCGTCCTCATGAGTGTGCGTATCCCCATCGAGCGAATGCGAGTGACCTTCTCCCACGGCAAAGGTGAGTGTGGCCCAGTTCGACTCGTGGGTCAGCCCATCCTCATTGGAAGGAACCAGATGAATGGTTCGCAGGTGCCATACTCCCGTTACGGAAATATCGACCTCGACCATACCGTTTTCGTCCGTGCGTAACTGTCGGGTGCCCGCATGCGTGTGCCCTTCGTCAGCATCGATTTTATCATGGCTATGTCCCTCGTCATCGGTTGCATGAGTGTGTGTAGTACCGTCCTCATGGGTGTGCTCCTGATCCTGGCTTTCATGGCTGTGCGATTCAGGAGTACCGGCATGGCTATGTCCCTCGTCATCGTTTGCATGAGTATGCGTGGTTGCGTCCGCATGCGTATGTTCGCCCTGGTTTTCATGGCTGTGGGTAGTGCCGTCCTCATGGGTGTGTTCTTCGCCGGCATGGTTGTGATAGTCGGGCTTGTGTCCGACATACACCAGCTGGTTGGGTAAGGGCTCGCCATCCCGAAGCAGTTGCACCCGCAGGCTATGACCGGGATGCAGGTCGTATGGGTTGTCCATGGGGACAAATTCAATAGGATAGCCCAAAACCGTCTTCCAGTCGTCGCTTAACGTTTCTCCTACCTGGAAAATGGTCTTGACGTGCTTGGAGTAGCGTTCCACGGCATCGTCCTGCAGTGTTTCCGTGTCTTTTCTTCGGGCCAGTTCGTCCAGCACTCCATCGTGTTCCAGGTAGCCATTGAAGTCCTCCGCAGTCATTTCTATATTCCTGGGACGGGTGGAAACCCCGGCGATCCAGGTACCTTCATCCCCGGTCGTGAATCGCAAGAAGGTCGTGTTGTTCTTTTCGAACCAGTCGGTGGAATCTACCGCCCTGCGATTACCGTTACCGACCAGGCTCACGTCGAGCATGCGGTCTCGGCTGATCACGTTATCGCTTCGATCGAAGGTACCATTAAAGAGGTGAATCACGGATTCGGTATTGGCCTGCAGGAAGTAGCTGTCCATTTTCAGGTACATGTCGTGGCTGCAGAGCAACAGGATCAGAAGGGCGCCTGGGAGGGATCGTTTCATGGTGATCTTCATTTATTGGCCTAAACTAAGCATTGCCGGGCTGATGGACAACGGCTGTTCCAAACATGATTCGGAGTCATCGGACATTAAAGCTACTGCCCCATCGCCTTTAGTGCATTCACGATGCGGTAGTCCTTATCTGCCGGTCTAAGCCGGGTTTCCGAGTCGAAATCCATGATCAGGGGCTCGGAGTCGCCGGCCTGGGCGGCTGGCCATTCCGGCAGCCCCTCGCCGTTGGGGTTACCGGTTTTGATGAAGTTCACCATGTACTGCTTCATCACCGACGATACCCGGTAGTCCTCCTCGGTGTATTCGAAGCCCTCGTTCAGGTCGAGATTACCCCAGCAATACGAGATCTCCTGGGCGTGATAGGCGCCTAAGGGCGGCTCATAAGTGCTCAGGTCCACGGAGGAATGCGGGGGGTGTACCTTGCTGAAAATGTAGCGATGCACGGGCTTTTCGGAAAGGGTACGATGCAAATCGAACCATTGCCAGGCTCCCGGTACGATAAACCCAAGGGATGCGAGTTCGGCAGAAGAACGGCGCACCTGATCCCGGGTCTCATGGGGGTATTCCGCCAGGATTTCCTGGTATTGGTTGGGGAAGGCTGCCTGGGTGGCGCTGACGAATCGCTCTTTGCTGAAATCATTCCCACCGAGATAGGCTTCTCCGGGCATTTCGGTGGAGTTCCAGCCGACGATGAGCGGGACGTCTGCATGCTGTTTAGCTTCGTACAGCTCGCTGAAGTTTGCAGGCAAGACGTAACCGTCGCGCACGGGAAAAAAGGTCATGCCGTCCACATTCTTGTAGATCTCCAGTATCTCGGCGGTCGAGGCCTTTCTCAGCTGATCGAGGCTGGTATAACCCGCGTTCTCTGCTATCAATCGCCCGTTTCTCTCGGCCAGCACCAGGGGAAACATAGGTATGGTCCCTCCGCTCGAACCAATGGCTCCAGCCATCAGGTCTTTGGAAAGGGGAGAGGTCATCAGGGACAGTACAGACATGGAGCCGGCCGATTCTCCTGTAATGGTTACGCGCCCGGGATCCCCTCCGAATCGGGCGATATTGTCCCGCACCCATTGCAGGGCGAGTTGCTGGTCCATGAGGCCGTAATTGCCTGAAGCGCCTTTTGGGGATTCCTTACTGAGTTCGGGATGAGCGAAGAAGCCGAAGATGTTCAGCCTGTAATTGATGGAGACCACGACCATGCCTTCACGGGCCATGCTGCTGCCTTCCAGTCGGGCCTCCGCACCGGTGCCAGCAGCGAAGCCTCCCCCGTGAATCTGTACCAGCACCGGAAGGCCTTCCTGCTCGCCGGCGGGCTTCCATACGTTCAGGTACAGGCAGTCCTCGCTGAGGTTCTCTTCCTCGAACTCCACCCAGTCGGCGAAGCGGTAGGTAACTGCCTGCTTGCCGTAGGATTTGGTCTCCTTAACCCCCTCCCAGGAATCAGGCTTCTGCGGGGGCGCCCATCGAAGCTCACCTATCGGTGGCTTAGCGAAAGGAATGCCCAGATACTTCTCTATGGTACCGTCCTCGCTCAACAGGCCTTCTATGGTACCGTTTTCAATCTCAACCCTGGGGGAGTTGTTCTGACCGTATCCCAATATGCCGGACAGGCACAGAAAAATCAACAATATTCGTTTCATACCAATTGGTTTTAATTTCCGGAACGCACTGGATAGCCCCGCTGGGCCCATACGAGTATGCCTTCGTCCATGATGGCGGTGTTGGTGTAACCGGACTCTCGGAGCTTGCTAACCACCCGGCCCGAAGCGGCATGCGGACAGGCACAATAGGCCACGATCCATGTGCTGTCGGGGATGTGTTCGAGGAACTTCTCCGGTTCCTCGTAGTAGGGTACGGGGATAGCTCCCGGTATATGGGTCTGTCGCCAGGCCACTTCCGAACGGGCATCCAGGATCACGATACGCATACTGTCTTTCATGGCCTGATTCAGCTGGGCAGCGCTCAGGTAGAGACCTTCCCGTAGTTCGAATTTGGGCCGTTCTCCATTCGGATTCAGTATGTATTCCTCAGGTTCGGGGACTCGGATGGTGTCTTTTTGAGGCGCACTCCAGCCCGAGGCCCGGCTTCGCAGGAAAGCCGTCACGTTGTCGATATCGGTATCGGACAGGCTGTCCTTAAAACCGATCATGGGGGTGCCGTCCCTGCCATTTTCTATGGCATATTTTAGGAAACCATCGGTAGCGGTGGCCAGAAGCATGGGATGTCCGAGAGCCGGTGCGGAAATGCCTTCTCCTTCTGCTCCGTGACAGCTGGCGCAGGTATTGGCGTAGATCTCGGCTCCCCGTGTCACATCACCAGCGACCGGTTCACGGGACACCTCTATGGGTTCCTCCACACCACTTTCCTCGTACAACCACTTGAGCAGCAGTTCGATTTCGATGTAGTCCAGCGGTCCTCCCTGTTCCTTGTAATAGCCGGCCATGGCGGTATTGGCACGTCCATACTGAACGGTATATCGCATGAAGTTAGTGCCCTGGGAAGTAGCCAGCAGGGAGTGGGATTTCAGGGAAGGGGCGTGGTCGGCGGCGTAGCCTTCCCGATCCGGTCCATGACAGAGGGCGCAATACTTGGTGTAGAGCCCGGCCGCATGGGCCCGGGCCGTGCTGTCTAGCTCCCCTCCGAAGTTGAGCTTGAGCTGCTGTGCCCATTCCGCCTGCTCATCGGGTTCCTGAACGAAGTCGAGCTGTATGCCCAGAGCGTTTTCCGGCCCTATGCTGAGGCTTTTCGCCAGGCTGTCCCGGAGGATGGCGCCTTCAGGCAGCTGACGGCTGAGGTAGGTATAGGTAGAATCGATCTGTTCCACCTCGAAGGTGAGGCCATAGATGCCAGGGCCTCGCATTTCCAGGAACCGGCCGTGTTCGCTTTCCGGTGTACGGGGCTCCGTGAGCCGAAGGGTCTGATTTCTCATCACCCGGAATACTGCCGTATGTTCCGATACGTCCGTCTCCAGTTCCTCCAGACCCATACTGCTGAGCGCTTCCCGGGCCCGTTCCAGATCGTCCACGACTATATCGATGCCGGTAAAGCCCACCACCCCATTGGGGTGCCTCATAAACTCGCGCTGAAAGAGATAAAAGGTCTTCCATTCGTGCATGCGTGCGTAAGGGAAGTCCGCGTATTCTTCGAAGGTGGGCATATAGGGCATCTCCTGACTACCCAGCACTTCCAGGCTCTTGAGTGTGGACTCCTTGGTGGCCCAGGCCGAATTTCGCGAACGGCGGTTGGGAACCCCTAAGGAACGGACCGAATCCATGGCAAACCCCCTTGAGGAAAGCCACAGCCTGGTGCTATCCGTAGCCGAGCTGGACAGGGAATACCGGAGCACTCCCTGGCCGCTGTCCAGAAAGGAACGCAAACGGGCATCCTGATCTTCTTCCGGCAGGGTATCCAGCACCGAAATCAGGGAGAGATTGCTCATGTCCGCAAAGCCGATGGAAGCCGAAACCGCCCCATCGTACGGTAGCCCCTCCGTGCTGCTGCGCTCGGGCACATCGAATCCCAGTACATCTCGGTAGTGGGCCTGTGCGCTGTCCATGTGATCGACGACGAGGGTGGCCGAATTGATGCCATAGCCTCGCCTCAGCAGGGCGCGGGTGGTATCGATCTCCTCTGAGGTATCGGTATTGCAGGAACTCAGAAAAGCGATGAAGACAAAAGACAGCAACGGAAGAGCGAAAAAGAGAAAGCGGGCGGGAGATACGGGATTCATATCGGTCGTTCGGGTTTGTAGGGTAATATATGATATTCGGGCCATTTTAACCCCCTTTGCCTTCAGTGCAAACCGGATATGATGTAGCGGTATATGGGATCCAGGGACTTATGACGGGGCTGTAGGAAACTCCGGGTATGATAGGTGGGCTTGGCCAGCATATCGCGATTGATCATCTCGTCTATGGTGTCGTAAAAGTCCAGAGAGGTTTTACCGACCAGCAGGGGGTACAGGGGGTTCCCTGCCTTCCAGAACTTCAGTATGCGAACGAAACCACTCAGATACAGATAGTCTTTGGTGAATCCACCTCCCCGAAAAACCCGGGTGACGAGGGTAAAGGCATCTTGCGGGTCTTCTTCTTGCTCTGCAATCAGGTACTGGAAGCAGTCGATAAAATCGGCCCCGTTGCACATCATATCGACGACGACGACCCGCAGGGCCAGTTTCTTAAGTCGCTTCAGGGTGATGTTGCCACTGAGGTATTCCGAGAGTATGGCGAGGCCTTCCTGAGTCCTGGTGTTGACGGGCAGTCCGGCGTTGAAAATATGCAGCGGCTGCTTAAGGGAATTCTGTGTGGTCACCATGTGTACCCCGATTTCGTGTTCGATCAGGGCATTGACCTCTTTGCGCGTGAACCGGGCATCCGGTCGAATCAGTATGGTCTTTCTGGAATTGAGCACCATCACCTGCGAGATCACTTTTTTGCTGAACTCAATTCGGCATTGCATTCCGTATTCCGACAAGGCGGTCTTGAATAGGGAAACGACTTCCTCTGAGTTGAGGTTGGGTTCCGTCCGGGGCTCGGAGGCGATTGGGGGCAGGTGAAGTAAGTATTGGGCGTTTTGCAGATCGTTTTTTTCGGGCCGTCCCAGATACCGCAGCGAATTGTACAGGAATTTAGTGCTGTTCAGAGAGGATAATAGATCGATCTTATCGAAATAGCTGCCGATCACCGCTTCGTACAGGTTGCGCACCGAAATGTCCGAAATATCGCGGGTGGGCAGGGCGCTTAGCTCCTGCTTGAGCTCGAATGGGCTGATCCGTATGGGCGAGTATCTGAAACGGGGCGGTTCGGTAAAGTTGGATTTGAAAAACTTCCTCTTCTCCTGAGCCGTGTTGGTAGGATTTACGTAAGCCAGGAGTTCGAATCCTTTCAGGATTTTGGTCAGACGCTTATCGACCTGGCCCAGTACCGGATCTTCCTTTCGGTCGAGCAGGTGGGCCGAGTGGCTGGTTTTCCAGCTGGTCCATCGTTTGGAGTATTCCTGGGCATGGCCCAAAACGGCTTCTTTAATCGACTGCCTGAGGTCCGATATGAGCTCAGGATAGTCCTCACCACTCAATTCGTCACAATACACCTTCTTGATGGCCGTGGAAAGCACCAGTACTCGGGGAAAATTCTCGTGCAGGTACGAGCTCAGATAACCTCCGTGCTGGTCGGTCTGAGTAATCCGTGCTGGGCTTTCCTGATTGGAAAAACGGATTTTGGCTAATTCCATCCTCCAAAGTGCCATTCCTTCAGTGAAATGGGTAGAAGCCAAGGGATCGGCACTGATCCGGAATAACGGAGCCTCCGGGTACCGTTCCTTGTAACCGAACGCCTGGATGTCGTAAACGGCACAGCCTTCGTATTGCTGTATCAGCTTGTCGACCAGGGCATGCAGTACCGAGTAAAATGCCCGGTGTTTGTTTTTGTTTTGCTGCTCTTCCCTTGAGGTGAGGGGTTTTTTCCAAAGACTCTGCCCGTCGCGGTCCTTGGGTATGCAGGCTTCGGGCGGGGAGTTCAGATCGTATTCCAGGCAGGAATCCCTGCCATCCATCGTTATGGGAAGGGAGTCGATAAAGGTTCCCGTATGCGGGGCTTCGTAGTACCAACGCTGGTAGTCGTCCAGTGCCATCTTCGGGGCCAGCTCCTTCCGGAAACGGTGGCCGTGGTGAGGGGCTACGCAGAGGTAGGGCACGTATTTGTTAACCTTGATGTGAAAGGACCCATCGGCCGCAACGGCTTCGAAGGTTGTGCCTGCCCGAATGAGTTGGATGATTTCTTTGGTGCTCAGCGCATTCATACTATGTTCTTCATGGGTGCCGTGCCCGGACCTCAAGCCGTTTCCGGGCATAAGGCTAAGGTAGCTCAGATTTTACGGAATACCTTTCCTTCAACAAGTTCGCTTTCTCAATGGGGTTGGCTATCCGCATACCCTGATGTATATTTCCATATGGGATTATTGTTGCTTTGGGTCGTTTTAGGTTTTGTTCTGCTGATTGCAGGTGCAGAGTGGTTCGTGGCCGGGGCCTCAGATCTGGCACGGCGGTATAGGGTCCCGAACCTTGTAATTGGACTCACTGTGGTAGCCTTTGGGACATCGGCACCGGAAATGGCAATCAACATGATAGCCGCATCTGAGGCGAAGTCAGACATTGTAATCGCGAATGTTATCGGGAGCAACCTGTTTAACACCCTGGCTATTTTAGGAGTTGTCGGTCTTGTTATGCCGATCCAAGCGACCAAAAGCACCATCCGCTTTGAAATTCCATTCTCCTTGGCTGCATTAATCCTCGTCGGCGTTTTGACTTATATATGGAATGCTACTGGAGAGAATAGGTTGGACCTTTGGGATGGTGCCGTACTTCTGGTGGCTTTCGTTTTGTTCTTAATTTATGTTGTGCGAAGCCTAAAAAACGAATCGTCAAATGATCAGGCATCCCGGCAACAGGCCCCGGTTAGCACGGGGCGCACGCTTCTGATGATGTTTGCCGGACTGGCTGGATTGTTAATAGGGGGTCAGTGGGTAGTGGCCAAGGCGACCGAATTAGCACAGATTTTAGGGGTATCTAACCGAATCATAGGACTTACCGTGGTTGCAGTAGGAACCTCCCTCCCTGAACTGGTTACGTCACTGGTGGCGGCAATTAGAAACAACAGCGATATCGCGATCGGTAACGTACTGGGTTCAAATATCTTCAACCTGCTGTTGGTATTATCGTTGAGCGCCTTGATTCATCCGATCGATGTCCGGCCCGCCATGCAGTCGGATTTCCTGATACTCGGGGCGGGAACCCTGTTGTTACTAATCCTTATGCTCACCCGGGGAAAGGGGAAGCTGGATCGCCTTGAGGCCTTGCTTTTACTTAGTATGTACGTGGGTTATACTGGGTATATCATTTTGAACTGAAGGAAAGGCCTCCCCGAATCTCGAGTCACCCTATATTGCAAGCTATAAGCTTTATGATGAAAAAACAGACCCTTGTACTATTGCTGTTGCTGCTGGCCCCGGCTCTGCTCGCACAAAGCGCCGAAGAATACTTTAAACCCTTGAAATATCGCAACATCGGGCCTTTCCGGGGCGGTCGATCCGTTTGCGCCAGCGGCGTGCCTGGCGACCCCATGACCTACTACATGGGCACTACCGGGGGAGGCCTCTGGAAGACCTCCGATGCCGGGCAGCACTGGACCAACGTCTCCGACGGTTATTTCGAGTTGGGCTCCGTGGGGGCCGTAGCGGTTTCTCCTTCCGATCCCAATATCGTATACGTCGGTATGGGCGAGCACGCGCCGCGTGGGGTCATGACCTCCTACGGCGACGGGGTCTACAAATCCACAGATGCCGGGAAGACCTGGAAGCACCTGGGGCTTGAGCAGACCCAGCACATCTCCCGCATACTCATTCATCCAAACAATCCCGACATCGTCTATGTGGCCGCCCAGGGGCCCCTCTATGGTCCGAACCGGGAACGAGGCATCTACAAGTCAACGGACGGAGGGCAGACCTGGAAACAGGTGCTGTTCGTCAACGAGAGTACGGGCTGTTCCGAACTCTCCATGGACCCCGAAGTCCCCGAAGTGATGTATGCCACGATGTGGGAGCATCAGCGGAAACCAGAGAAGGTGATCAGCGGAGGCCCCGGGAGTGGGGTCTACAAGTCCGTCGACGGGGGAGAAAGCTGGACGAAGATCGAAAACGGCCTTCCTGCCGAAAAAGGCAAGATGGCCATAGCCGTAAGCGCCGCAAACCGCGACCTGGTGTATCTTCTGATGGAGAGTGATTCAAAAGCGGACAAGGGAGGCCTGTTTGTTTCCCGGGACGGTGGGGCACATTGGTCCATGGTCAGCGGTGACAATCGACTGACCCAGCGTGCCTGGTACTATACCGAAGTCTTTGCCGATCCGCAGAACGAAGACGTCCTCTACGTGCTCAGTGCCCCATTCCTGAAGTCCATAGACGGGGGTAAAACCTTTGAGAGGCTGCCTTCCGCCCATGGGGACTATCACGACCTGTGGATTAATCCGGGTCGGTCTGAAAACTTCATCCTCGCCGGTGACGGGGGAGCCGAGATCACCTTCGATGGGGGTGAGCACTGGTCCTCCCTGGAGCACTTGCCTACCGGTCAGTTTTATCGCATCAATACCGATAACCTGTTTCCGTATAACATCTATGGAGGCCAGCAGGACAATACCTCGGTCCGCATACCCTATCTGTCCATGGGCAACAGCGGAATCTGGAATGCGGACTGGACGGCGTCGGCCGGCGGAGAAAGCGCATTTTTGGCCTTCGATCCGGATAACCCCCGCTATGTGATGGGCGGAAGCTACCTGGGGACCATAGAGGTGCTGGATACGGAATCCCGCATGCCCACTCAGATCATGCCCGCTCCGGTACTTTACCTGGGTAAGGCGGCGCGGGACATGAAGTACCTCTACAACTGGAATGCACCCATCATCTGGTCGCAGCATGAGCCGGGCACCTTCTACCACTGTGCCCAGTTGGTGCTGCGCACCCGGGACCTGGGACAGACCTGGGAGGAAATGTCTCCCGACCTGAGCCGCAACCAGGACGACAAACAAGGGGATGGGGGAGGCCCGTACACCAATGAGGTGGCCGGAGCCGAGAATTACGGAACCATCGCCTACATGGTGGAATCCCCTCATGAGAAGGGCGTATTCTACACCGGCAGCGACGATGGACTGGTCTATCTGACCCGGGATGGCATGCAGACCTGGGAAAACGTCACCCCTAAAGGACAGGGCGAGACGCTGGTCAATGCGATCGAGGTGTCGCCCCACGACCCGGCCACGGTTTACATTGCGACCACCCGTTACAAATTCAACGATTACAGTCCGGCCCTGCTGCGTTCCAGCGATTACGGCAAGACCTGGAAAAACATCAGCAAGGGCATCCCCTATGGAGCCTACACCCGTGTAGTCCGGGAAGACCCGGGCCGCAAGGGCCTGTTGTATGCCGGAACCGAGAAGGGCATCTACATTTCCTGGAACGGGGGCATAGACTGGGAGCCCCTTCAGCTCAATCTTCCCAGAACACCCGTACAGGACCTGAAAGTGCATCAAGGCGACCTGATCGTGGCCACTTCCGGCCGGGCTTTCTGGATACTGGACGATTTATCCGTCCTCCACGAATACCAGCCTGAGGGGGAAGGGGTAACCCTGTATACGCCTGAAAACGCTTATAACGGTTATTGGGGGAGCCCCTTGAATGGAAATAGCTCAGAGTTCAGCGGTACGGACTCCCGTCTGGGCGTCAACCCGGCCAACGGAATTACAGTCTATTACGAGCTGCCCGAACTACCGGAGAACACTAAGGTTACCCTGGAGGTCATGGATGCCCGGGGTAAACGAGTAAATACGTTTACATCCGCCCGAGACTCCTCCTACAAGCGCTATGCCGGCGGGCCGCCTCCGGACCCCGTACTGAGTAAAGAGGCCGGGCTGAACCGCTTTGTCTGGGACATGTCTCATTCGACCATGCCTGGAGCTGAGGGCGTCTATATCGAGGGCTCCTACAGCGGGCACCGGGCCATACCCGGGCGCTACACCTTTCGCCTGACCGTACAGGGAACGACCTATGAGACCGGTGCGGAAATCCTGCCGGTGTCCTCCCACGGCATCAGCGAACAGCAGTACCGGGAATACGATAAGTTCATGGACGAAACCGAGGGCAGTCTGTCGGAAATGCACCAACTGGTAAGCCGCATGGATGGGGTCAGAACCCAATTGGAATCCGTCCTTGAGGGAATCAAAGACGCCCAACTCCGGGCCCGGGGCCAACAGTTGCTGGACGAGCTGACGGCCTGGGATGAGGAAATGGTACAGCGCAAGAGTAAGGCCTATGACGATGTGATCAATTTCCCCAATAAGTTTACCGCGGACTACCTGTTCCTGATCAATCAGTCGCAGAGCGGCATGCCCCGCATTACCCGCGCCGCTAAGGAGAGGAGGACCGAATTGGATGTGAGGTGGGCGGAACTCAGGGCCCAGGCTCAGTCCTTTATCGACAAGAGTATCCCCGATTACAATATCCGGCTCTGGCAGGCCGGTATAGGGGCTATCCGGCCCTGACGGCGCAGTCGTTTCGACCTGAAGCGTATGGTGGCTGGGTATAGGCTCACGAATTCGGGCTTAAACTCTTGTTAAACAAAGCAATAATGGGGAACAATTCGTAGTTTCGTAAGCACATGAAGCAAGTTTCGCAGCGCATATTGGCTCCCTTGATGGCCCTGATGGTCCTGATGTCTTCGGTCTCCTGGACCGTGGACATGCACCTTTGTATGGGTCGCGTGGTGGATATGGCCGTGTTTGGCAAGGCGCAGGCCTGCGGAATGGACGCGGGCATGTCCCAGGAGTCTAAGCATGGGTGTTGTGACGAGGAATCCTATTCCGTCCAGGCCCAGGACGAACTCCTGCACACAAGTTATGATCTGGACCTGCAGCAGCAGGTATTCCTGGTCAGCGCGGCCTACTCTTTTTTCCTGGAGAGCGAACTCCCGGCGGAGGTAACCCCTTCCATACAAATACACCCCCCACCCGAACTCGGGCAGGACTTGCTGGTCCTGTACGAGACCTTCCTGATTTGATGATTGGATAGAATCGAACGATGCACGCATCGGGCCATATGCCTGTGCGGGACGCAAGTGTACTTTCTATCTAATTGTCATATATGCTGAACAACACAATCCGCTTTTTAATAGAGAACCGGTCGGTCGCCTGGATACTACTGGCCCTGTGCATAGGGTTTGGGCTGATACATGCGCCTTTTGACGGATACCGCGGTCCGCTTCCAGCCGATCCCGTGGCCGTGGACGCCATCCCGGACCTGGGAGAAAACCAGCAAATCGTCTATACCCGCTGGGATGGGCGATCGCCTCAGGACATCGAGGATCAGATTACCTATCCCCTCACGACCACCTTGATGGGTATTCCCGGCGTCAGGACGGTGCGAAGCTCTTCTGTGTTTGGCTTCTCGAGCATCTACGTCGTATTCGAAGAGCAGGCAGAATTCTACTGGTCGCGGAGCCGGATACTCGAAAAACTGAATTCCCTATCACCGGGCCTGCTGCCCGAAGGGGTGAGCCCTGTACTGGGGCCGGATGCGACCGCACTGGGCCAGATCTACTGGTACACCCTGGAAGGGCGGGATGCCGATGGACGGGTAACGGGAGGATGGGACCTGCAGGAGCTCAGGAGCCTGCAGGACTATTACGTGAAGTATGCCCTGTCTTCAGCCGATGGGGTGTCCGAAGTGGCCTCCATCGGGGGGTATGTGCAGGAATATCAGATCGATGTGGACCCCGAGCTGATGCGACAATACGGCATCAGTCTCCAACAGGTCGCAACGGCCGTCAGGCGTTCCAATTCCGATACGGGAGCCAGGACCCTGGAGTTGAACCAGGCGGAATACCTGGTCCGGGGCCTGGGCTATGTAAAATCGGTACAGGATCTGGAGAATGCCGTTGTGGATTCGAACGATTTCACCTCCATTCGCATAGGGGACGTGGCCCGTGTGCAGCTAGGCCCTGCTGCACGAAGGGGAATACTCGACAAGGAAGGCGCCGAGGTAGTCGGGGGCGTAGTGGTAGCCCGTTACGGGGCGAACCCCATGGAGGTCATCCAGGGGGTCAGGAAAAAGATAGCGGAGATATCCCCCGGACTGCCGTCGAAGCAACTCAAGGACGGGCGGACCTCCCAGCTGACCATCGTTCCCTTTTACGATCGCACCGAACTGATACAGGAGACCCTGGGAACCCTGGGCGAGGCCCTGAGCCTGGAAATTTTGATCACCATCCTGGTGGTTGTGGTCACGGTGTTTAATCTGAGGGCCTCCGTGCTGATTTCCGGCCTGCTTCCAGTGGCGGTACTGATGGTATTCATTTCCATGAAGTACTTCGGGGTGGACGCCAATATCGTGGCCTTATCCGGTATTGCCATTGCCATCGGTACCATGGTCGACCTGGGGGTGATCCTAACCGAGAATATCATCCGACACCTGGAGGAAAACCGGCAAAAACCAGAGGAAGAGCAATTGCCCCTCAATTCGGTTGTATTTGGGGCCACCTCGGAGGTTTCCGGGGCGATACTTACGGCCGTACTGACCACCATAGTGAGCTTTATCCCGGTATTCACCCTGATCGGGGCTGAGGGTAAGCTGTTCCGGCCCCTGGCCTTTACCAAGACCATGGCGCTCATAGCCTCAGCCGTGGTCTCCCTACTGCTGATCCCTCCCTTGGCGACGGTGGTCTTTGGAAAGTGGCGGCTGAAGTCCCTGATCCGCAATCTGGGCAATGTCGCCCTGCTTGCGGCGGGTATAGCGAGCCTGGCTTTGGGTTACCCATGGGGAGTGGCCCTGTCGGGTTACGGCATCCTGGGCCTTTTGGCGACACGCGGGCTGTGGTCTGAACAAACCTTGCAGACCGCTCGCATTGCCTGGTCGGTACTGGTTTTGGTTGCCGTCCTTTCGGTGTATTGGAGGCCCCTGGGGTTCGAGACCAGCGCAGTCGGTAACGGCTTGTTCGTCGGAGGGGTGTGTTTCGGCCTGCTCGGTTTGTTTGGGGTCTTTCGCTCCTACTATACCCACATGCTGCGCTGGACCCTGAGGAACAAGGCGGTCTTCCTGCTCATTCCCGCCCTGCTGGTGGCACTGGGGGTGCGGATAATGCTCACTACCGGCAAGGAATTCATGCCGGCCCTGGACGAGGGCTCCTTCTTGCTGATGCCGACCTCCCTTCCCCATGCGGGTGTGGAGGAAAACAAGCGGGTACTCAGGCAGCTGGATATGGCAGTGGCCGGCCTGCCGGAGATTGCCACGGTGGTAGGCAAGGCCGGACGGGTGGAATCTGCCCTGGATCCCGCCCCCCTGTCCATGTATGAAAATCTGATTCAGTACCGTCCCGAATTTCAGGGGGATGCGAATGGAGAGCCGATCAAATACCGCACAGACGAGCATGACTTCTTTGTCCTGAGTGATGGGCGCAGGGTGGTGAATCCGAATCGACCTGTGGATACGGCGGCCTCGGATGGAATAGAAACGCTCGCAGATCCCTTCGGCTTTGACCGGGATTTGCTCATCCCCGATTCCAAGGGCGCGTACTTCAGAAACTGGCGTCCTGAAATCCGGACACCGGACGACATCTGGGAACAGATCGTGCAGGTCACCCGGCTTCCGGGAGTCACTTCCGCTCCCAAGCTCCAGCCGATAGAGACCCGTCTGGTCATGCTTCAGACCGGGATGCGCGCGCCCATGGGCATCAAGGTCCAGGGCCCTAATCTCAAGGCGATCGAGGCCTTCGGCTTTCGCCTGGAGGAAATCCTGAAACGAACCGAAGGAGTAAAGTCTCAGGCCGTTTTCGCGGACCGCATTGTAGGCAAGCCCTACCTCCTCATGGATATCGACCGGGACCAACTCCTGAGGTACGGGGTCTCCGTGCAGGAGGTGCAGGAGGTGATCTCCATAGCCGTCGGGGGCATGCCGCTGACCGAGACCGTGGAGGGCCGGGAGCGCTATCGGGTGCGGGTGCGGTACCCCAGGGAACTCCGCAACAGCCCCGAAGACCTGGAGCGCATCTACGTTCCGGTGGCCGAAGGGAGCCCGGTGCCCCTGGGAGAACTGGTCCGCATCCGCTACGAGCAGGGCCCGCAGGTAATCAAAAGCGAGGACACCTTCCTGCTGGGCTATGTGTTGTTCGACAAGGCCGAGGGCTATGCTGAAGTGGAGGTGGTGGAGAATGCCCGTCGGGCCATAGAGGAGCAAATCCGGACCGGAGCGCTCCGGGTTTCCCCGGGCATCAGTTATTCCTTTACCGGGACCTACGAAAATCAACAACGGGCCGAACGGACACTCTCGCTGGTGGTTCCCCTGGCCCTGCTGATCATACTGCTGATCCTCTACTTTCAGTTCCGAAGCCTATCGACCTCGCTGATGGTGTTTTCGGGTGTGGCGGTGGCTTTCGCCGGAGGCTTCATCCTGATCTGGCTGTACGGACAGGACGGGTTTCTCAATATCGATCTGCTGGGCCTCAACCTGCGCGACCTCTTTCAGATCGGAACCATCAACCTGAGTGTGGCGGTCTGGGTCGGTTTTATCGCGCTTTTTGGCATAGCCACCGACGATGGGGTGGTGATGGCGACCTACCTCACCCAATCATTCGACCGAAACCGGCCCGGTACACGGGAGGATATCCGAGAAGCAGTCGTGGAAGCCGGACAGAAACGCATACGCGCCTGCCTGATGACCACGGCTACCACTCTCCTGGCCCTGTTGCCCATACTGACCTCCACCGGGAGGGGAAGCGACATCATGATCCCCATGGCCATTCCGGCCTTCGGGGGCATGCTGGTCTCCCTGATTACCCTGTTCGTTGTCCCGGTCCTCTTTGCCTGGGGCAAGGAAATCCAACTCAAACGCACACAAGCATGAAGAAACTGAGCACATGGATTCTGCTTATCGCAGCCGTCAGCGCTACTAAGGCCCAAACGCTGCAGACTTATATCAACGAGGGGCTGGAAAACAGCCCCCGACTACAGGCCTATGAACTGAAGTGCCAAATCGCTTTGGAACAGGTCGATGAGGCCCGTTGGGTTCCGAATACGGAAATCGCTGCGGGCTATTTCGCCAGTGAGCCGGAGACCCGAACGGGTGCACAGCGCGCCCGGTTTTCCGCCCGGCAGATGCTGCCCTGGTTCGGGACCATCGGTAAGCGAAAGGGATATGCCCGGGCCCGGGCCGAGGCCGAGCGGGTGGAATATACCGTGGAGCAACGCAAACTCGCCCTGGAGATATCCCGGTCCTATTATAGACTCTATGGGCTGCAGGCTCGCAAGCGTGTGCTCGGAGAACAGCTTCGGCTGCTCGAAACTTACGAGGAACTTGCGCTTAAGGCCCTGGAGGTGGATAAAGCCGGGGCGGTGGATGTGCTGAAGCTTCAGATCCGTCGCAACGAATTGAACCAACAGCAGGAAGTCCTTTCGGAGCAGTACCGCGCGGAACAGACCCGCTTCAATGGCCTGTTGAACCGGGATCCGGAGCTGCCCGTTCAAGTGGTGTCGGAAGTGGATATACCAGAGCAGGACCCGGTCGATGCCAGTGCACTGGTCGTGAATCCCGAACTCCTTCGATTCGAGGCCCTGTACGAGTCCGTGATCCAGGCCGAACAACTGAATCGGAAACAGGCGGCCCCCATGCTGGGATTGGGCCTGGATTACCTGCCCGTGGAGGAGCGCCCGGGCCTGACCTTTAGCGATAACGGCAAGGACATAGTCATGCCCATGGTTTCTTTATCCATACCCTTGTTTAATCGACAGTACGCCTCGCGCAGCCGCCAGAACGAACTCCGAAGGCAGGAACTGGCTTACCGCAAAGAGGAACGCCTCAATGCCCTGCAGTCCGTGCTGGCCGAGGCCGAGGCAGGCCGAAACCAGGCGCGCATCGCCTTCCGGACTCAGGAGAAGAACCGGGAGCAGGTGCAAAACGCCCTGGAAATACAGACTCGTACTTACGAGACCGGAACGATCGATTTCAACGAGCTCCTGGAACTGCAGGACATGGATCTGCGCATACGCAATCAACAGCTACAAGCGGTACAGCTGTATTACGAACAGTCCGCCCTCATTAACTATTTAATAGCGGGATAATGAACGCGAAACCACACTGTATAATCCGACGTAAAGGCGCCGTAAATAAGTCAATACGCACTGTGCTAATAGGCCATCGCATCTCAAATATACCAAACGGTACAACGCGGAATAATGCACTAACCCACTTAACGAACAGAGAATCATGAACAAGAATATCGCATACGTAGCTCTCGCGGCTTTCGCCGGCCTGCTTATCGGATACCTCCTTTTTGGATCTTCCCCGGGGGTAGGTGATATACATGAGGGACACGAGCACGCCTCGGCACAGGAGCTGTGGACCTGTTCCATGCACCCTCAGATTTCACAACCCGAGCCCGGGGATTGCCCGATTTGTGGCATGGACCTGATTCCCGCAGAGGCGGGTTTCGACGGGCTGTCGCCAGACCAATTCCGGCTAACCGAGAACGCCCAGGCTCTGGCGAACGTTCGAACCACCACCGTCGGGAGCCTCGATTCAAAAGCTGGGGGAACGCTCTCCCTCTCGGGTAAGATCACCATCAACGAGGAGGCGGTGAGTGTACAGGCGAGTTATTTCGAGGGCCGGGTGGAGCAGTTGTACGTGAATTTCGAGGGACAAAAGATCCGTAAGGGCCAGAAGCTCGCGACCCTGTATTCACCCGAATTGGTGGCGGCCCAGCAGGAGCTGCTGACAGCGGCCTCCATACGGGAAACCGACCCCCGCTTGTATCAGGCGGTGCGGAACAAGCTCAAGCTCTGGAAGCTGAGTGAGGCGCAGATCGACCGCATCGAAAGCTCCGGAACCGTGGAGGAATTCACGCCGGTTTATGCCACCGTTTCGGGCACGGTCACTGAAATCATGAGCGCTGAAGGCGACTACCTGAAAACCGGTCAGCCCATTGCCCGGCTGAGCGATCTGTCCACGGTCTGGGCGGAACTGGATGCCTACGAAGATCAACTCGCCCGACTTCGCGAGGGACAGGTCCTTGAACTCACTTCTCGCGCCTATCCCAACCGGTCGGTCAAGGGGCGGATTGCCTTTATCGACCCTCAGCTCAATAGCCGTACGCGTACCGCCAAGGTGCGGGTGACGCTGGATAATTCCGAAGGCCTCTTTAAGCCGGGCATGTTCGTCGCCGGCCAGATCGAAGCGGCCGGGGAGGCGTCTCAGGATGATCGATTATTCGTTCCGGCCAGCGCGGTGATGTGGACCGGGGAACGGTCTTTGGTATACCTGCGAGCCCGGCCGGGCGAGCCCGTGTTCGAAATGCGGGAAGTTCAAATCGGGGAACGAGAGGGGGATCGGATCGAGGTGGTATCCGGCCTTAAGTCCGGAGAAGAAATCGTGACTCATGGAACCTTTACGATTGACGCCGCCGCCCAGCTCAAAGGAAAGCGGAGCATGATGAATCGTCCCAGTGCCCGAGCAGAAGCCGGGGGTGAAGTACGCAGCATACTGAAAGCGGCCATGCCCGGCTATCTCCGACTGAAGGATGCCCTGGTGGCCAGCGACCCCCGGCAGACTGCCGCGGAAGCCCGGACGGTACTGGAACGGATCGGGACGGCGGACCTCAGCGCACTTAATCCGGACGAACGCGAGCTGCTTACCCGCGTACAGCAAGCCTTAAGGGCCGTTTCTCAAAGCAGGGAACTCGAAAAACAGCGGGAACTTTTTGTCGGGCTGAATGAGGCGCTCCTGGGCCTCGCGAGAGGTAGCGGTTCCCTGGGGGACACCCTGTACGTGCAGCAGTGCCCTATGGCCAATAACAGTAAGGGTGCGGTATGGATCAGTTCCGAACAGGAGATCCGGAATCCCTACTACGGGGATGCTATGCTCAGCTGCGGGAGCGTGATACAGGTGTTGGAATAGGCAGTATCACTTGAATTGTGGCGGTAATTTAATCCACGCTTTACATAGCGTTTAGGGGGGAACAGCCGGGAATCTGCTAACTTGTTCGTATAAACGGGTATGTTCCATATGGCGGCCCAATTTTAAACGAGACACGTGAATACAACAGCATCGGAATACAGCCGACGGCGATTCATCCGGCAGGCTTCGCTGACTTCTCTGGCCATCATCGCACTGACCAATTGCACTGGCCGCAACCGATCCCGACAGGCGGGGCCCCTGACCCTGAATAAAGACCCTCAGGGATACCTGGACCTGCCCGAGGGCTTCTCCTATAAGGTGATTGCCCGTGCCGGAGACACCATGTCCGACGGCCTACTGGTGCCCGGAAGGGCCGATGGCATGGGGACCTTCCTGGACGAGCAGGGCCGTACCGTGATCATCTGTAATCACGAAAATAGCCCCGAAAGCGAAGAACACAGTCCGTTTGGGAAATCCCGGGAACGTCTGGAACGAATCGAACCCGAACGGCTATACGATTCGGGTAACGGCCTGTTTCCAGGGCTCGGAGGCACCACCACCCTGGTCTTCGACGAGGAATCCGGTACCCTGCTCCGTCAGCACCTGAGCCTGGCGGGCACCTATCGCAACTGTGCGGGCGGGGTCACTCCCTGGGGAAGCTGGCTGAGCTGCGAGGAGGACGTGACCCGAGCCGACGGCACCAACATCCTCAAGGATCACGGCTATGTTTTCGAGGTTCCAGCCAACCATGTGGGTATCGCCGACCCCATTCCACTGCGGGATATGGGTCGATTCAACCACGAGGCAGTGGCCGTGGATCCCGTCTCGGGCTGCATCTACCTCACCGAGGACCGTCCCGATGGGCTACTGTACCGCTTCATCCCTAATGAAAAGGAAAACCTGTCCGCCGGTGGCCGGCTGCAGGCACTGGTTGTGTCCGACCGTCCCTCCCTGGACACCCGAAACTGGGAGACCACTCAAGTCGTTAAGCAGGAGGCCCTGTCCGTACACTGGATCGACCTGGATGGGGTCGAGGCCCCCGAGGACGACCTGCGCTACCGCGGCTATGAGCAGGGTGCTGCCCGTTTTGCGCGGGGCGAAGGCATCTGGATGGGAGAGGGGGAAGTCTTCTTCGCCTGCACCAACGGAGGCCCGAAGAAATTCGGACAGGTATTCCGTTACAAGACCTCAGCGGTTGAAGGACAGGAAGGCGAGGCTCAGCAGCCCGGTTTTCTCGAGCTATTCGCGGAATCGGAGGACAAGAGCGTGCTGCACATGTGCGACAACCTGACCATCGCGCCCTGGGGCGACATACTGCTCTGCGAAGACAATGGGGAGCTGAACCACATCCGGGGCATCAACCGCGAGGGCGAGATCTATACCCTGGCCTGCAACCGCAGTTCCCGCTCGGAACTGGCCGGACTGGTGTTCTCTCCCAGCGGCAAGACCCTGTTTGTGAACGTACAGGAAAACGGTGACACGGTTGCCATTACCGGACCCTGGGAAGAGCTGGCCGGATAAGTGGGTAAAACGTTCATGTGCAGCAGATAAGGTGATTATCTTTATGGGTGAATCAACCCTAAGAAGAAATGACCGAAAAACAGATTGCCAGGGTTCGGACCAGGATAGACAAAATAAAGCGGGAACTGGCCGCTGACAGGCGCAGGCATGGAGGGTATTATGACGACAGCAGGGGCCTGCGCTACCTGCCTCCAGAGCTCTACTTGCGCATTCGGGATTATGCAGGAGCCAAACGCTATTTCAACTGGTTTCACAAGAATTTTCCCGATGACGGCGGATATCCCGAATTTTTATTCGAGTGGGCCCTTACTCTATACAAGTGCAAAAAAATGGTTGATGCTGAAAACAAAGTGCTGGAAACGTTTTTCGCCAATACCTACCTCCTGAGCCACTTCTTGCGCAGTCAAGGGCACGGAAGGGATATTGAGTATGGCTCCAACTGGGAGACGGAAGAAATACTTCAGGATTTCGCATACTCCTGCGAAGAGGAAGAGTGGAAGGACTTTGCAGACTGGTTATCGGCATTTATGAAAACGGAACGATACATAGGATATACCGACCGGTTTCTGGAAATAAAAGAAGAACTAAAAGACCGCCCATCGGGAGAAAGGAGATCTGCCCTGGTGCGGGAAATGTTCGACATGAGATCCGAGGTCACAGGCGAATCTCAGTAGCACGTTTTGAATTGCGACGAGTGCTAAGCAGCCTTCCAAATAGGGTCATCCGCATATGAAGTCTGAATGCTGCGGGTCGGAACGGGACTAGGCCCCATCTTCCTGATATACCCGCACCCAGTCGACGTACATGTACTGGGGGAAGACTGTGGTTTCGTCGGGACGCCCTGCGAAGGAACCGCCGGTGGCGATATTCAGCAGGATGAAGAAATCCTTGTGGAATTCCGAGAATTCGTCCGCCGTGATGTCGATAGAGGCGTACTCGTTTCCATCCACATACCAGGTGATTTCCTGCTTGTCCCAGACCAGTTCAAAGATGTGGAAGTCGTCGGCAAAGATCCCTTCCTTAAGCCGATAGCTGCGGGGCCCCATGTTGGAGTGACTCCCGGAGGCATTCTCGTAATGCAGGTTGGCCTCTACGGCGGCATCGTCCTCGGAACCGTACAATTCAAAGATGTCGATTTCCCCACACTGCGGCCAGGGGGTATCCCCTCCGTTTTCGTCTATATTGGCCCCCAGCATCCAGAATGCCGGCCAGATGCCCTCGCTATACGGGAGTTTGATCCGGGCTGCGATCTTGCCGTATTGGAAGGCCAGCTTGCCTGCCGTATTCATTCGGGCCGAGGTGTATTGGTCCATGCCGTGCTCCTCTCCCTCGTGTATAGCCTTAATGACCAGCTGCCCGTCTTCGACATAGGCGTTTTCCGGGTGGTCCGTGTACCGTTGCCATTCATCATTGAAGCGACCGGCAGGCACGACCTGCCGGTTCCAGTTGGCGCTATTGAGGGAGTCCCCTTCGAATTCGTCCGACCAGACCAGTCTCCAGTCTTCCCCTGGATCGAATTCGCCATCGGTAATAGTGGAGGAGTATGCTTTTTCTTCGGCCGGGGCCTTTTTCTTTTCGGCGCAGGAGGCGAGGATTAGCATCGCCAGTGAGGTGGAAAGGGCAATAGAACGGACGCGTTGCATGGGTGCAGTATTTACTATGAAATTACGAAATCGGGCCAAACCTGACGCTCAACGGGCGGCCTAGAACACGAATCCCAGGCCCAGATTGAAACCGCTGCCGCCCATGCCCGAAACCGAGCCCATATCTTCGGAGAAATCGGACAGGGTTAGCTGCAGGTTGCCCAAAAGCATCCATCTCTTTCCCAGCCGGTAGGTGGCTCCCACGCGGGCGTCGAGGTATAGTGACGTCTGATTTTTATCGACCATACGGGTATTGTTGGAGAATCCGCCACCGGTAATGGCCACATTGCCCGTGCCCCCCGCTATGCGTGCATTGAGAACCCCGCCGATCAGGTCGGCATAGAGATGAAACCGCTGCCTGCCGTAAGGCACCCATCGGGGACCCAGCCCTATTTTCAAGATGCCCGCACCGGACCCTTCCCCGCTAATGGTCGTGCCGAAGGTCGTTTGTGCCGTTTCGCTGGTCGCATCCCGCTTGCCCATGAATCCCAGCTCACCGACCAGGCCCCATTTATCGGTTTTCATAAGGGAGTAGGAGAGGGTCCAGAGCGCCCGTATTTCCGCCATGTCCACCAGGGTCTCCTCATCGAAGGCAGCCGCATGGGCTCCGTAGACCTGGTAATATCCGCTGGAAAGGCTGAGCATCTGCACCCGCTCCAACGAGCGGAACGACCTGTAATTCTGACGTTCCTCCTGCAGTTTCCGCATCTCCCGCAGGGTCAAGACGTCTGTAATTTCGGGATTCTTCCGGCTTTCCTCAACATCTTCCAGTCCTCCGCGGCCGATGGTAAACACTCGTTCACTGTCCAGGGATTCGGCCGCGAACGTATCGGCGGGGAGCCACAGGCTGGCTGCGAAATCCAAATACACTCGGGCCGCCTCCGGGTCTCCTTCGGGCAGGCCCTCGGGCAGAAATACATGGATGCGGTTCTTGTCGAAGAAGTAATCATAATAGATCTCATCGAGGAAGTCCCGGATTTGACCGGGTTCCATTTCCCCGCTTACATGAAGGAACACCTGGTGCCAGTCGTCGTAGAGCCGCGGAGAGTTGAGCGTTTCCATGTAGGGCTTAGGGGGAGCCACAGAGGACCCTGAAGATATCACCAGTTGTAAGGGGCGATTGGGGAGAGGTGTATTCAGGCTGGTATGGTAACGATACGATAGGGTATCTCGGCCAATGATGGCCTCGGCCGTTTCCTGGGCGAAGGCCTTGCAGGGGAAAAAGCATACCAGTAGCAGGGCGATTATTGGGCTTCTCATGTGGCGTTCTCAGGTAATGCGGTCGAAAATCGGGATAAGAGCCCGGTGGCCGGAGCTTTTCTGATGGAAGCGGAATAATCCGTGAGTGAACCGTCGCAAAAAGGGTTTGAGGAAAAACCGCGAACCCCTGATTCATGCACCAAATGACGGCATGGGAATAAGGCAATAAATACGGGAAATCTTCGTGCTTATAGTAGCCCCGGTCCGAAATACGGATCGGGCGGGATAACGAATAACTATATGAACCTCAAATCATTTACGGCCATGCTGCTATTGCTGATAGCTCTGGTCATGGTTTTCATCGGCATCACCGGCAGCATGCTTCCTCCTGCCCTGACGGGTGTCGGTTTCGTCTTTATCGCTTTCGTCCTGTTGCAGGATAGCCGGAAGTAAGCCTCAGAGGAATGACTGCAGGTGCTTTTTGAAGTACTTCAACGACGTGGCTACGCTATCCAGCGAACTGTTTGCGAAATTCCCGCCTTGCTCCAGGTAGTAGTACTCCAGGCCCGATTCGTCCGGGTCGGGCAGCAAACGGGTGTAATCGATAGAGCCATTTCCGAGTTCGGTGTAGTCCCGTGTCTGTTTGTCCATGTCCTTGATGTGCCACATCACGTAGCGTCCCGGCGCCATTTTTACCAGCTCTTTCGGGCTTCTTCCGGAATGTACCACCCAGTACATATCCATCTCCATCTTGACCAGATCGGGCTCGGTATCCCTGAGTAGGATTTCATAGCCCGTGGTGCCTCCCCAGTCTTCGAATTCGTAACCAAAATTGTGATAAGCGAAGCCCAGGCCTGCATCTTTCACCTGCTCCCCTATGGAATTTAATTTTTCGGCCAGCCTGCGAAAGTCCTCTGCATTGCGGCGCGAGGCATCGACCTTGGGCCAGGTAATATAGGCCGAGTCCAGTTGCCGGGCAGCGAGGATACACTGGTCCACGAAGCCTTGAAGCTGGTCCCAGGGGGCGTCGAAATAGTCAGAGAAACCGTAATGACCACTGCTTACTGACAATCCCAGGTCGTCCAGTGCCTCCTTCAGTTCGGTTGCCGGCATGCCGTAAATCGTTTCGGTCTCGGGGTTGAAACCGTAGATCTCGAAGTCCTCATAGCCCAGTTCCTTCAGATACTTCAATGTCTTTAAGGGATCCTCGGCCATGGCATCCCGGACGGTATAGAGCTGCAGGCCCAATTTATAGCGGGGCTTGGAGGCCCAGGAAATCGCAGGCAGGCTGAGCAAGGCAGGGGCGGCCGTCGCGGTTCGGTGTAGAAAGGTTCGTCGGTTCATGGGTTTTAAGGTACGAATACCATTGGTTCTAGTTGTATGGGATGCCCGTCTTCCCATGGAGATGCCGTAACTTTATTTTCGCAATGACCGGAAGGTCCTGCACAATTGTCAACCCCTAAATTACCCGGATTCCGGGCCCACGACATGTCCACCATCAAAAACACCGACCTGGCTATCGCCCAGGCGGCTACCCTGAGACCCATCGAAGACATAGCCGAAAAGCTCGGCCTGACCAAGGACGATATTGAGCACTACGGCAAGTATAAGGCCAAGATTCCGCTCAGTCTGATCGACGAAGCGAAGGTCCGACAGAACAAGATGATCCTGGTGACGGCCATCACCCCAACCCCGGCCGGGGAGGGGAAGACGACCGTATCCGTGGGGCTCACCGACGGGCTCAACCGCATCGGCAAACAGGCCATGGCGGTATTGCGGGAGCCTTCGCTGGGTCCGGTATTCGGCATCAAGGGAGGCGCCACCGGGGGCGGGCATTCGCAGCTGATCCCGATGGAGGACATCAACCTGCACTTCAACGGGGACTTCGCCGCCATCGAGAAGGCCAACAACCTGCTATCGGCCCTGATCAACAATCGGTTGTTTCGCCGAACGGGAGACGAATTGCTCGACCCGCGTACCGTAAAGTGGCGCTGGGCTATGGATATGAATGTGCGTTCACTCAGACACCTGATCATGGGTGTTGGCGGCAAGCAGGGTGGGGTACTGCAGGAATCCGGTTTCGATATCACGGCTGCCTCTGAGGTGATGGCGATCCTCTGCATGGCGCGGGACCTGAACGACCTGAAAGAACGGCTCGGAAACATCTACGTGGGCGACACCTACTCGGGCAAGGCGGTATTCGCCCGCGACCTCAATGCCCATGGGGCCATGGCGGCTCTGCTCAAGGATGCGATCAAGCCCAATCTGGTGCAGACCCTGGAAGGGAACCCGGCCATTATCCACGGGGGGCCTTTTGCCAATATCGCCCAGGGGACCAATACCCTGATCGGGACGAAGATGGGACTCTCCCTGTCCGACTATGTGGTTACCGAGGCCGGCTTCGGTGCCGACCTGGGGGCAGAGAAATTCTTCAACATCAAGTGCCGCTCCGGGGAGATCAGCCCAAGGGCCGTGGTGATAGTAGCCACCATACGCGCCCTGAAATACCACGGCGGGGTGAAGAAGACCGAGCTCAGCACCCCTGATGTACATGCCGTGAAGGCGGGTCTGGTCAACCTGGAGAAGCACATAGAAAACATGCAGTCCTTCGATGTGCCCATCGTGGTAGCCATCAATAAGTTTGCCCAGGACACGGAGGAAGAGACGCAATGCGTGATCGACCACTGCAACTCGATGGGGGTGGAGATCGAGTATTCGGACGGATGGGCCAATGGCGGTGCCGGGATGGAGGCCCTGGCACGGAAGGTGGTGGATGCCTGTGAACGCAGTACCGGCCCTTTCAAGCCGACCTACGCCAGCACAGACACCCTCAAGGACAAGATCCGGGCCGTGGCCCAGACCATATACGGTGCGGAGGATGTGGAATACAGCGTGGCTGCCAATGCGGTGCTCAGAAAGGCTACCGACCTGGGATTCGGCGAATTTGCCATCTG
The DNA here is from genome assembly GCA_964550895.1 of uncultured Flavobacteriaceae bacterium. GTDB lineage: Bacteria > Bacteroidota > Bacteroidia > Flavobacteriales > Flavobacteriaceae > CAZKAP01. Next base: position 1,324 of record CAZKAP010000033.1, on the reverse strand, counting down.
TATGGCCAAGACCCAGAGTTCCTTCTCGGATGACGCCCGTGCCTACGGCAGACCTACCCATTTTACCATACACGTGCGCGAGGTGGAAATCGCCGCCGGCGCTGGCTTCGTGATCCCAATAACCGGGAAGATCATGCGCATGCCCGGCCTGCCGACCCTGCCCGCAGCGGAGCGCATCGACATCGACGAGGAAGGGAATATTAGTGGGTTGTTTTAGTCCTGCTCGACACGGCTGTTTAGGGAAGTTTCGGGGCACGCCGTCAGCCCCGAAGGATTTTGTCGTCTAAACCTGAGAAACTCAACCCGATGAAGATTCCTCGCATCATGAAAACCATACTCCTGTTGTCCACCCTGCTCCTGCTATCCGCCGGGGTGTATCTCCATACCCGCTTCGACCTACTGGCCATAGCCGGCCTCAAGAGTAAGGGGCTGCCGGTGAAGCAGACGGAACGGTCTGTATCACCCAGTTCTGCAGATCATGAGCCCATCGTGGACCATTTGGCCTGGTCGGCGCTTTTGTCTGCCCATGTGGATCCGGAGGGTGGAGTGGACTACCAAGGGCTGATCGGGCAACGCTCGGCCCTTGAGGCATACCTGCAGCTGCTCGCGGAAAACGCCCCGGCTGAGGACTGGCCCGTGCAGGAACTTCTTGCGTATTACATTAACCTGTACAACGCCCGCACGGCATACCTGATCCTGGAGCACTATCCCGTGGAGAGCATCAAAGACATCAAGGGGGCCTGGACGAAGGAGATCGTCCGCATAGGTGACAAGAAGCTGTCGCTGAGTGCACTGGAACACAGCATCCTGCGCAAAATGAACGAGCCGCGCATCCATTTCGCGATCAACTGTGCCTCGGCCTCCTGCCCGAAATTGCTGAATGAAGCCTTCCGGCCAGACCGCCTCGAGCAGCAACTCGAACGGGTGACCCGGGAGTTTATCAACGATCCGAAACACAACCGGATCACGGAGGATACTGCCGAATTATCGAAGATATTTCAATGGTACCGCAGGGATTTTAAAGAGGGCGACCTCAAGGCATACATCAACACCTATGCCCGCACACCGGTGCCCGAAAAAGCCAGGATTCGATACCGGAAATACGACTGGAGCCTCAATGCGAACTAAGGCGGAGCGCGAGCCTTAGGTCAGGAACGGATCCTTGCGCGTTAAGGTGCTCCGTTCTTCCCGTTCGGCCGGACCTAATCACTGCCGCTGACGAGGATTCCTTCCAGGACCGGATAGTAGCGGTCGGCTACAAAGGCCGCTCCGGCCTCGTTATAATGAACTTCATCTGCCAGCAATGCATCCGAAAAGCCCGTCG
>CAZKAP010000032.1:6395-38276 GCA_964550895.1 uncultured Flavobacteriaceae bacterium | reverse complement strand
AGAGACGCCTCCATAAAAAAATAGGTGGCATCCAGGCTGCGGGTATTGATGGCGTGATCGGTACCCAGTTCCTCCAGGTTTCGCTCGAATTCCCTTTTCAGATTAATGAGAAGGACCCGTTCCTCCAGACGGTCTTTCCGGTTCTGATTCCAGGTGTTGATCTGAAGAGCGAGCAGTATTCCGATTACGACCAGCACGATCTCGCCCACGGCATACGCCAGGTATCGGAACAGCTTGTTTTCGGCTAGCAGTCTGCGACGGATCTTTCGAAGGAAGTAAAGCATAATACCGGATTGCACATGTAAACCCGCAAGGTAGGAAACGGATTAAACATAAAATCCGAAATTTGAGTTCGGTGTTTTGCCGGGTGCAGTCCCGGGAAGTCACCTATGAAGATTCGAATATTATGAAAAAAAGAAGTCTGGGAAGAAAGGGAATCCCGATCAGTGAAGTCGGCCTGGGATGCTGGCAGCTCGGTGATGGTTGGGGAGACGAAATTGCAAAATCTCAGGCTCTGGGTATCCTGGAGGAAGCCGTTGCCCGGGGCATCAGTTTCTTCGACACGGCCGATGTCTATGGCGGTGGGAGAAGTGAAGAGATTATCGGTGAATTCAGGGCCACCACAGACGCGAAGGTGCACGTGGCCACTAAGTTCGGCCGATCGGCAGGGGTGTTCCCGGACAACTATTCCGAACAAGCATTGAGGGAAGCCGTAGATGCATCACGCAAGCGACTGCGGACGGATTGCCTGGATCTGTTACAGCTGCACTGCATACCCCAGCCGGTACTCGAGGACGGAAGGGTTTTCAACTGGCTGCGCAAACTGCAACAGGAGGGGCATATCTCGAGTTTTGGCGCCAGTGTGGAGAGCGTCGAGGAAGGCCTGATTTGTCTGGAACAGGACGGCCTGCAATCCCTGCAGGTGATCTACAACATATTCCGGCAGAAACTGACCACCGAACTTCTCCCTCAGGCTCACGAAAAAGGAGTGGGAATCATTGTGCGACTACCGCTGGCCAGTGGCCTGCTGACCGGTAAGTTCAGTTCAGACACTGTATTTCCGGAAAACGACCACCGCAATTTTAATCGGGACGGACAGCTATTCAATGTAGGCGAGACATTCGCGGGCCTTCCCTTTGAACTCGGTGTGCGACTCTCAGACGAATTGAAGGTACTGCTTCCCCACGGAACAAGCCTGGCACAGTTCGCCCTTCGCTGGATACTGGAACATCCTGAGGTTACGGCGGTTATACCCGGTGCCAGCTCTGCCCTTCAGGTTCGTGAAAACGCCAGTGTCAGTGGGCTTCGGCCCATACCGCAAGACCTCATGCACCGGTTAAGGATCTTTTACCAGCAAGAAGTACACCCCCATATCCGGGGTTCGTATTAAAGCCGTGATTAATCTTAAGAACTCCCCATCGACCTGCTGCCCTTGCGAAGAATCTTCCGGCTTTCCTTACCCTTTACTGCGAGCCCCTGGTCGTCCAGCCATACAATGGCCCCGGTCGGGCATCGCTGAATGGGCACCTGAGTTTGGTGATCCAGGCGGTAATCGATAACAGGCAGGTTGTTGTCCATGGTGATGAGATCGCCCGGGGCGTCCATGGCACATTTACCGCAGGCCGTGCAGCCGACCTCGCAGTCCTCGAGTATGGCCTCCCCGTGTTCCAGATTCTTGCAGGCTACCCATAAGCGGCGGCTTTCGGGTTGCAGGGAGAACAGGTCCTTGGGGCATACCTCCACGCAGTCCCCGCAGGCCGTACATTTGGCGGGATCGACTACGGGGAGGCCGTGTTCATTCATGGCAATCGCATCGAAATCACAGGCAGATTCGCAATCCCCGTGCCCAAGACACCCCCAGAAGCAGCCCTTGCCTCCACCGGAGATCAGGGTGGCCGCCTGGCAACTCTCTACCCCCACATACTGAGCCCTGTTGATAGCCACATTCGTCCCACCGGCACAAGCGAGACGAGCCACTAACCGTTCCTCGGCCCCCGGATCCACCCCCAGAAATTGGGCTATGGACGCCCGGCCCTCCTCCGTGCTCACCGTACACTTACCCGGCGGGCTCTCACCCCTGACCAGAGCCTCGGCAAACGGCCGGCAGCCGGGATAGCCACATGCGCCGCAATTGGCGTGTGGCAACATCTCCTCGACCTGGTCGATGCGGGGGTCTTCATAGACGTACAGTTTACGATTGGCAATGACCAGCATCACTGCGAGCAGCAGGGTCAGCCCTCCGAGTGCTAATATGGCAGTAACGATCGTCATCCGTTTGGCGTGTTTTCTTCGGCCTCTATGCTAAAAAATAATCTCGGCCCACTTGCGTCCGGCCACCAGCTCGGCCTTACGAAGCCTCCATTTTTCTTCGGAGCCCAGTATCTTCGAAAATCCCTTGTCCAGCTTATCCAGTATATTACCGTGCCCGGCCACATAGACATAGGTATTGGCCTGAGCAAGGAGCTCTTTGAGTTCGGCCGTCTGGCCTTCCAGCGCCTTATCCAACTCGATTGGATCGGCCCAATGCGGACGTGGGCTTAACGCGTGAAAAGCCTGGAAGGTCTCCTCGTCGTAATAGTTCGTCAGGTCGCCGTCCTTGTCGTTCATGTAGAACAGTTCCAGGCCGCTTCGTGCGCCGTAGAACAGTCGGATTTTTCCCTTCCAGTCCTTAACATTTTGGTAGATATGCTTGATAAATGCGCGGAAAGGGGCTATACCCGTACCCATCCCGATGAGTATCAAGTTGGCGGTATGGTCGTCGGGCACCTGAAACGGTAGCCGGAAAGGACCGGTTATGGTTATTTCGTCACCCTTCTTGCGATCGCAGAGATAATTCGAAGCGATCCCTTCATACTCCTCCCCGCTAAAATCGTCGATATAGGAACAGCGCTTGACCAGCATGGTGATTTTAGGCTTGCCCTTGGTACGTGCAGGTAGGTCGGCTACGCTGTATAACCGGTGATGAAGGGTATTGCCAAAATCCCCATTCGAATTAACCAGTACGCCGAAGCTCTGGTCAATTTGGCAATCGAAGCCCGGATCACTTACTTCGAATACAATCTCGCGGACCTCTTCCGAATCTTCGGGAGTCAATCGCTCGGTCTTCTTTATTACCGCCTTATACCGTTTCTCGGTATCGAAATCGGATAAATGTGCCATGATTTCTTTCGTTTACGTTCGTACTCATTCCTAATTCTCTGATGAGCCTGAGGCCCATGTGTCATTTTCTGCCTGCGATACCTTTCGATCACAAACACCACTGCATCCGCAATTTGCGCAGCTGCGGCGTCCGGCCAGTACATCCTCTTCCGCGTATTCCTCCCGGAAGACCTTTCCCCAGAGGAATTGCACCCCCACCCAGGCCCCGGCTATGCCGGCCGTCCATATTATAGCTGTAATCATTGATGTCAACATCCTATTCTTAACTTTTACGCGCCCAGTCCAGCGAATCCCATGAAGCACAGCGAAAGTATCCCTGCGATAAACAGGGTCAGTGCTGTGCCTTTGGAAATATTCGGTACTTCGGCAAAATTGAGTTGTTCCCTCAAGCCCGCGATCAGCACCAGGGCCAGGGTAAATCCGGCTCCGGCTCCCAATGCGTAGACCACGCTTTCCAGGAAGCCGTATCCCTTGTTGGTCTGGAACAGCGCCACACCCAGTATGGCACAGTTCGTCGTAATCAGGGGCAGGAAAATCCCGAGCGACCGGAACAGGGCCGGGCTCATTTTCTTGATAAACATCTCCACCAATTGAACGGTGGATGCGATCACCACGATATAGCTGATCAATTGCAGGTAAGGCGCGTTTATACCCACCAGGAAGGCGTGGATTCCGTAGGCACACATCGAGCTGATCAGCATCACGAACATGACGGCTCCTCCCATTCGGGTGGCCGTTTCCATCTTGCCCGACACACCCAGAAACGGGCATATGCCCAGGAAATAGGCCAGGACAAAATTGTTCACCAGTGCGGCATTCAAAAAGATCGTTCCCAGGGATTCGGTGTTCATGATTCGGCTTTTCTTGCTTGTATCGCATTAATTATGAGCAGCCAGGCCGCGAGGGTGAAAAACCCTCCGGCCGGCAGTATCATCACTATCCAGCTCTGAAACCCTTCCGGGAACAGGGCGATATTAAACAGGGAACCGTTGCCCAGTATCTCGCGGACCGCGCCCAGGCAAAACAGGGCGAACGTGAATCCCGCGCCCATACCGAGGGCATCGAGCACGGACTTTCCTATGGTATTTTTGGAGGCGAAGGCCTCGGCCCGGCTCAGAATCAGGCAATTCACCACGATCAGGGAGATAAAGGCCCCCAGGCTCTTGTGCAATTCCACACTGATCGCCTGAATGGCATAATCCGTAAGGGTCACGAAGGTGGCGATGATCAGGATGTAGGAGGCTATGCGGACTTGCCTGGGTACGAAGTGGCGGAGCAGTGAAACTAAGATGTTCGACATGAGCAGCACAAAGGCTGTGGCCAGTCCCATCGCCAGGGCATTCTCGGCCGTATTGGACACGGCAAGCACCGGACACATCCCCAGCACCTGTACGAATACCGGATTGTCCCGCCATAATCCTTTGATGAACTCGTCGGTGGAGGTCACCTCCTGCTTAGTCGTTGGTTCGCTCATTTCGTTTTTGTTCTTCGGGCATCGCAAAAGGTGCCTCTTGTTTATAGTGATCCTGCAGTATCGGGATCATCTCGGCTGTACTCGACCCGATAATCTCCCCGATGGCACGGGAAGATATGGTGGCCCCCGTGATCCCGTCTATTTCCCAGGGGTTCTCTTTTTCTCCCTGTTTCACCGTAACCACTGGATTCTTAATCTTTCCATCCCCGGACAGGCTCACATCCAATGCCCGGAAATTCTCCAGGAACCGGGGTTCCTTCTCGATCTTATCGCCCAGCCCCGGGGTCTCCTTGCTCTCCAGTACATGAAATCCGATGATAAACTCCTGCTCAGGATCGTAACCGTACAGGATGCGGATGATATCCGCGTACCCCATTCCAGCCGCTTCAACGGCGTAACCCTTAAGCGCACCATTCTGATCGTAACCCGCATATACCACCTTATCCGGGGTATCCCCCTGCTGCGGCACGTATAGAGAGCCATCGGCATTCAGGCCGTACGTCTTACTGTGCTCGGTTCCCGGCAAGACCTTAAAGATGGCCTTCTCCAGGGCCTCTGCCTTTAGGCGTTGAACGCGGGGCAGGGTCCACTGATACACAGACACGATCAACAGGGCACTGATTACTCCTATGGTGACCATGGCCAACAGCATTTTATTGCTTCCACCAGATATGTTGCCCGATTCTTTCAAGCCACTTTGGTTTTAGGTCGGGTTCCGAAGACCCGGTTGCGTATGACTGCATCTATATGCGGCGAAATGGCATTGGCCAGCAATATGGAATACATGACTCCTTCGGGCAATCCCCCCCAGATTCGGATGACGATGGTCAAAACCCCGATTATACCCCCATACACCCACAGGCCCAGGGGCGTGATCGGAGAGGAGACCATATCCGTGGCCATGAACACTGCACCGAGCATCAACCCTCCGGAGAACAGCATAAACCAGGGGGAGGGATACAGAGTACCGTCAATCAGATACAGTACGCCGCTCAATACGAAGGCGCTGAGCAAGACCGCAGCGGGTATGCGCCAGCTCATCATGTTGCGGGCGATCAGGTAGAGTCCCCCCAGCGCGATGATCAGCGCGCAGGTTTCTCCGGCAGAGCCACTAATCTGTCCGAAGGCGAGCTCCCGCACCGGAGTAACCACCCCGTCGAACTTAAAGGCCGATAGGGGCGTGGCACCGGATACGGCGTCGTATTCGGGCTTCATAAAGGGCGCAGTCAGGATAGAACCCGATACCGTGCTGAAGCGATTGGCTAGGAATGAAGGATGCCAGGTGGTGATGGCTACGGGAAAGGCCGCCTGCAACACGGCACGGGCCACCAGTGCCGGATTGAATACATTATAACCCAATCCGCCGAAGATGTACTTCCCCAGGGCGATGCTGATCACCCCACCGACCAGGGCCATCCACAGAGGGAAAGCGGGAGGCAGCGTAAGCCCCAGCAACAAACCGGTAATAACCGCCGAATAATCTCCAATAGTAGATCGCTTGCCCGACTGCCTGCATAGGAGGTGCTCGGTAAGTACGCTGCCGACGGTAGTGGCGGAGATCACCAGCAAGGCATTCAGGCCGAAGGCATAAATGGAAAAGGCCACCACGGGTAACAGGGCCCAGACCACGTTCTTCATAATTTCCGCGGTGCTGACCCCCTTTCGGATGTGGGGAGAAGAGCTAATATCCAGGGTCTTCCTAAGCATGAACTTTATTTTTCTTTTCGGCCTGCCGTTTGCGCACCAGGCGTTTGGACAAACGGAAATACTGAACCAGGGGAATATTTGACGGGCATACATACGAACAGGAACCGCATTCGAAGCAATCCATGAGGTTGTATTTCGCCGCCATCTCTTCATAGGCCTCGAACTTAGCCAATATGCCCAGCCGGGCTGGATTGAGCATGATGGGACAGGCATCGACGCAGGCACCGCATTTGATGCACGGATAGATTTCCTTCGGACGCTGTACATCCTTATCGGTAAAGACCAGTATGCCCGAAGTGCCCTTGACGATGGAAATATTCAGGTTGGAAACGGCCACTCCCATCATCGGACCTCCCATATAAACCTCACTGATGCCCTCGTCCACCCCTACCTGCTCCAGAACAAAACGAAGGGGAGTGCCCACGGGTATGCGGTAGTTGCCTTTCTTCTTTACTCCGGGACCAGCTATGGTCACCACCCGTTCCTGTATGCCCCGGCCGTGAGGCAAAAGCCGACCGATCTCCGCCGCCGTTGCCACATTCACTCCGACCACACCCACATCAACCGGAAGCCCCCCAGATGGGACCTCCTTGCCCAGCAGGGCCTTGACGAGCATCTTCTCCGCCCCCTGGGGATATTTCACCGGTAATACTTCGATGGCAACCGGCAGGCCTTCCGGACGGTTACGCCGCAAGTGGTCCGCGGCATCCTGCTTGTTGGCTTCGATGCCTATTACGGCGCGGGACGCCCCAGTAGCCTTCAGCAGGTAACGGATGCCCGTGAAGATATCTGCTTCCTGCTCGAGCATCACCCGATGATCTGTGGTCAGATAAGGCTCACATTCGATACCATTTATTACGAGCGTATCGCAAGTTTTTCCTTCAGGCACCTTGAGCTTGACGTGTGTGGGAAATGCCGCCCCACCCAGGCCCACTATGCCGGCGTCCTGTATCCCTTTTAGGATTTCATCCGGGGTGGCCGTTTCGGGATCGATCGGTGTGCCTTCCAACACCTCCTGGGTCGAGGAAGGAAAGGGTTCCAGATAAATTCCGGGCGACATTTGACCCGAAATGGTCGGTACATTGGCGATCTTCCTGACCGTGCCCGATACCGGCGCATGCATGGGAACGGACACATACCCCCGGGCCTCCGCCACCAACTGTCCACGCCTCACCTCCTGACCTTCGCGAACCACGATCTCAGACGGCACTCCTATATGCTGTGCCATCGGCAGGATGATAACCGGGGCAAAGGGAAACTGCCGGATGGGTAGTCTGCAGGTCTCGTCTTTGCTCTCGGGCGGATGTATGCCGTGCCGGAATGTGTTTCTATGAAGGTTGAAAAGCGCCATTATGCCCTGAGTGCATTAATTGTACTTCTCAGCCCTGGCCATCCATTTCTCGATGTCTTTAGCCGTTCTGTCCTGGGGTAGCCCGGGATGAATAACGCCTGCCGTACATTTCTCTGCTGCCTTTACCAGATCTTCATAAGGCCCGGCCTTCGCATTCTTGATGTACGCCTTGTTGTCCTCGTTATAAGCAAAGATGTTCCCGTTCAGCCGGATGCACTCGTCGCAGGAAGTACACTCCTCGGTCTCGAGCCAGGGCGCCATATAGTCTCCCGCAGCTTCGGGTTCAACCGCCCCCGCCACAGCAGGTTCAGCGGCCTTCTCCAGCACCCTGGTCAGGGCTCCGTTACCGGTGTCCTGACCCCCGGCCAGCTTCATCAGGCCCTGGGCGATATTACCCACTACTTCGCTGCGGATCTTCTCTTCGATATTCTCATCCTGGGGTGATTCGGTCGTAACCCCGGCGATGTCCCGGAGCATGATCCAGAAATCGCGTCGCTCTTCGCAAGAATCCACTATGGGCTTGGCTACCAATACCCGATTGAGTTTCTGGTTGCGATCGACCGCCCAGATGTAGGGGAATTTACCCTCGCGCTCCGCCTCGTCCAGCAGCAGGAAGTCCGAGAGCAGTACCATATTGTCGTTCCAGGCACTTCTCGGAGCCTTGCGGAAATGCTTGCGGAACCTCGCTTCCGTAAGGGCGAAATCGGCAAAGGTCATCGGCAGTTCCATGCTGCGCTCCTGTCCGTATTCCAGATATTTCAGGCTGTAGGTAGGCCAGATCTGATCCATGGCAGGATTGCCGGACAGGTCGAAGGCCTCACGCGCCTTGATCCCGTGATCCGGATTGTACCTGAAGATCGGGTAGGCCCGGGATTCGACGGCCAGTTTGGCCTGGTGGGCTCCGAGGTCGTCGGCTACTCCGTGCTCGGGCTGACAGGTGGTATACAGGTTGAAAACCGCAGGCCGCCGGGTCATCAGACCGTCGATGAAGCCTTCGATCATGTGACTGGTATTGGCCAGAGTCGCCTGCATCACATAGGTATTCCGATGGGCCATGGCGATCAGGCCGATCTCCTTGCGGGGTTCGCTTTTGCCTTTCCAGACCTTGCCGTATTCGGCCATATCGGATACCTGTCCGATAAAGCCGGAGGTACAGGCCTGTCCCCCCGTGTTGGAATACACCTGGGTATCCACAACGATCACCTTAATCGGCTTTCCTGATGCCATCAGACGGGAAAGGTTCTGGAATCCGATGTCGTACATGGCACCGTCACCCCCGAGGGTTACCACGGGTGGGCACAACTGCCATTCTTCATCGGTGAACTGGTTCCAGTTGAAATAGGTAAAGAATTCGTCGTGTTCGGAGGGATCGTAGGTGCCGGCGAGTTCCAGCTCGGCTTTTCGTATGGCCTTGAAGCCATCGGCCATTTTGGCCATATGCCCCTCGAATACGCCCATCGCCATGGAAGGGGAATCCTGGAACAGGTGATTGGCCCATGGGAACGGATAGGGATTAAACGGCCAGGTGCTGCCCCAGACCGATGTGCATCCGGTGGAGTTGAGCATACCCATATTGGCCCGACCCTGTCCGGTGGTTCCCTGGGTGTATTTCCACTTGAGCTTATTGAGCTGGGCGAGCAACTGGGTGACCCTCTTCAGCCACTGCTGATCGATGGGTTCGCTTCCTTTCTCGGATTCCAGGCGACGGGTGATTTCTGCCATAGTAAGGTCCGAATCCTGCATCTCGGTCACGATACGGGACATGGTCTGCGAATCGGTCAGATTCACCCCATTCATCATTTTCACCTGTATGTGCTTCTCCAGCTTATCGGTGAGCTCTTCCAGATACTTCATGTGCTTTTCGATACGGGGCTGCATCAGAGATTCGACGGTTGCAGTAAAAATGTGTACCACCGACTTCTCGGAACATCCCAGACAAGCACCATCACCGCTGGCGAAATTCAGGTAGGCTTCTTTGTTCAGGAGTATGGTCTCCAGAGGACCGATCTTTTCTTCCAGATCGTCGATTCGGTTGAACTTCTGAGGAGTATTGGGCAGATCCATCCACAGGTCCCATTCCTTGTTCAGGCGGGCTATGGACCCTTCGGTCTGCGGAATGGTGATCAGGGCCTCATCGTTACAGACCGCGACGCATTCCATGCACCCCTTACAGGTAGTCGGGTTGATAGTGATGCTGAACAAGCCTCCGCTGTTGGGCTCCTTCTTTTCATGCAGGTCGTAATACGGGCGTGTCAGGGCAAAGTTGAACTCACCCAGCTCTTCCCTGAACCAGTCGAATTCCTTCGCCAGATCCTTGCTGCGGTCGAATTCATCGAGTGTCATGTCGATGGCGTGCTGTATGTGGTCGTTCACCGTGGCTCCATTGCTGAACGAGGCGAAGAGCTCCCGCACGTGCCCTTCCATTTTGCGAATCGCCCTGGGCAGGTGCTCCACTTTTCCGTGGTTTTTCTTCACCCGTTTTACGAGGGTATCGAACACATCAGACACCTCACTGACCAGGCCGGGTATGGCTGTATCCGGACAAACCGTGTAGCAATCGCCGCAGGCGGTACAGTTATTGGGAATCCACTGCGGATGTTCAAAGCGGATACCGGTCATGTTCCGGAACACGGCTGAAACGGCTGGCATGACACTGAGTCCGATAAAGGGATCCGTCAGGTTGTCGTTGCCCATCCCCCTCAGGTAGAAATTCCCGGTCTGTTCCCAGAAGCGATGGATGTCGCTGAGGTTGGACTCGCTCTGAGGTATTTCTTTGACCATACGGGGTATCTCCGGTCCGGCCAGAACCGCAACGCCATTCTTCGTTCCGGCCCCGAGCACTTTTTCCGTGATCTCATGGACTTCATCGAAACCGCGCTTTACCACACGCATATTATCGTTGACCACTCGCTGCCCTTTCGCGCCGAATTTCTTCTGCAACTGGTCCTCTATGGCCTTCAACAGTTTTTCATCCGATAAACCGGACTTCTGCATCAGAGGCGAGGCGGCGAAGAAGGCCCCCTGAAAGGCGATTCCCTGCATGCGGAGCTGCAATTCGGGATCTGTGGCCTCCTCACGGGCAATTTTGAAACCATCGATATAGAACACATGAATATCATTATCGATGATCATCTTCTGGTAGTGTTCGGGGATATCGGCCCAGACCTCCTGGGTAGTAGCCTTTTCACTCTGTATAATGAAACTTCCGCCTTTCTTAAGCCCGGCCAGGGCATTGGTATGCTTGAAGACGTTGGGGTCCGGTGAAAGGACTACATCCACGAAGTAATACTCGCAATTCACCCGGATGGGTTCGGAGGCGGCCGCCAGGTAGTAGGTGGTGGGCTGGCCTTTCTTCTCGGAGCCGTATTTCGGGTTGGCCTTGATGTGGTAGCCCAGGAGTTCGTAGAGGGTCATGGCCAGATTCTTGCCCGTAGTGATGGCCCCCCATCCGCCTATGGAATGGAATCGGACCGTGATGGCATCCTTGGGCATCATATTGGGGTTCTCCGAGCCTCTGATCGCCATTTCCCGAATACCGGGATAGGATTCCTCTATGGTCTCCTGATAGGCCTTCTGCTTGGGCGATAGTGGCACTTCGCGAATGAAATCAATGGAAAGGTAGAACTGCTTCCTGCGCTTGCCATCGGGCAGCATGTTCTCTATGGCACCGATAATGCCCTCCGGCTGTAGGTCCCGGCTTCCCAGTCCGAATGCCCCAGAGTACACCGCCGGCATATCGTTCAGGGTGTAGGAGGTCAGTTCCGGATACGGCTTGTGCTTTTTGTCCAGACCGTTCTCGACGCATTTGCTGAGTACCGAACGTACTTCCCGGGCTATGGGCGAATCCACGGCCAGGGGCTGGTCCAGTCGCTCCAGTATGGTTACGGCCTTTTTTCCCTTGAGTACCCTGGCCAACAGGTCGGAGGGAAACGGACGGAACATCACCAAATCGACCACGCCCACCTTAATTCCTCGGGTTTTCCGGATGTAATCCACCACGACTTCGGCGCTGGGCACCACGCTTCCCTGACCCAGGATCAGGTAGTCGGCATCTTCTGCCCGATAGGTCATCACCCGGTCGTAACGCCTGCCGGTCAGTTCGTAGTACTCGGCAAAGGCCTGATCGGTGAGGGCCTGGATGTGGTCGAAGAAGAAGGGGCGTTGGGCCGCCACGCTCTGCATATACGAATCCTGATTCTGGACGATACCGGCCATCAGGGGATTGTCCACATCCCACAACTCAGGTATCCGTCGGCGTGTATCGCCATAGATGATCCGCTGGGCCGGTGTAGGGGTATCGATGGTATCGTCCGGTTTACCCAGGTACTCGGCGATCAGTTCCCGTTCAGGCAGCAGGAAGGACTCGATCAGGTGAGTGGTCAGGAATCCATCCTGAGCAATAATACCCGGTGTCAGGGCGAGTTCGGCTATGCGGTGTGCGATGATATTCAAATCGGCCACATGCTGGGCCTTCTTCGCGAACATCTGGAAAAAGCCCGTGTCGTCCACGGCGTGGTAATCGTCATGGCCGGCGTGCACGTTCAGCGTGGACTTGGTCATGGCCCGGGAACCCACGTTGAGTACGTAGGTCAGGCGCTTACCCACGGCGGCATAGAGGGATTCGTGCATATACGCAATTCCCTGGCCGGAGGAGAAGTTGGATGCCCGAAGCCCGGTCATGGAAAGGCCCGCGGTAACGGCCGCAGCGGCATGTTCCCCTTCCGGCTCTATGAATATCAAAGGTTTATCCGATATGTTGAGGTGGCCCTTCGCGGCCGCATCGGCCCAGTATTCACCCATCTGTGTCGAGGGCGTGATGGGGAAAGCGCCGGCGGCATCGGTGGATTCGCGTTCGCACATGATGGCGGCCGTATTGCCATCCATGGCTACCGGTTTTCCCGGGTACTTAAATTCCTTTGACTTACTCATAATACGAGAATTGCTGTTGTACAGATTACAATGAAGCCTGAGCTATCAGGCGCGGTGGGGCAGGTGGGTAAAAAAAGGGGTGGGTCAGTTGACCATATGGCCGATTTCCTCGGCTAAATCGACGCAGCATTTCATCCGATCATATTCGGCGCTGTATTCTTCGTCTCGGTTGAAGTTAAAAGGGCTCAGGTCGAAATCGTCGTAGCGCAGATCGATCGCCTGGCATTGCTCCAGCAAATCCTCCAAAGTGTCCTCTTCGTTAAACCGGGCATCCTGTCTGATCAGGTATCCCCTGAAATAATCGGCTATGGCCTCACGCGCATTCCGGCAAACCATAAAAGGCACAACGTCTTCGGCGGGTCGGTTTAATTCGTTCTGTGCGGCTTCAATCAACTCTTCCGCATGCTCGAACCGGGCATTCATCTCCTTAGTTTCCATCGGTGTAAAATTTAAATTTCAAAGTGTTTCACTGCGTAATCAGCAATGGATTACCCTTAAAATTATGGATTACACAGCGCTAATTCCCTGATAATTATCAGGTTCTAAGCCGAGGATTTCTTTAAATTACAAGAGTCTCACGCGTATGGAAATGGGGCATAGCGCCTGTGTCGGGAGTGGCAGGACTCTCGAGCCGCCTATATCGCACTGAGAAATGTGCCGAGGTCGGTTTCCTTTGAAAGGCCCAGTTTCTTCTTCAACCGGTATTTGGATTTCAGTATGCTATCCGGGAGCACGTGTAGGGTAGCCGCTATTTCTTTGGTCGTCAGGTTCATCCTCAGGAATGCGGCCAGGCGAATCTCTTTCTCGGATATATCCGGATACAGTGTCCTGAGCTTTTGATCAAAATCGTTATGGACCTCCGAAAAATAGGTTTTGAATACTTCCCAGTCCTTATCTGCCGCATTTTCCTTTTTGAGAAGCATGACGATCCTGCGGAATTCTACCCGAAACTTATCCGGTGAATTCTTTATGCTCTCCAGGTTGCTGAGTAATTCCTGTATAAACGTATTCTTCTGAACCAGATGAAGCGTCTGACTTGCCAATTCTTTCTGTTTGAACTCGATTTCCCTGCGGTATAATTCTTCCTGCTTCTCCCTTTCGATGCGGTTCCTCTTCATCCGCTGGGTAAAACCGAAATACATCAGTCCCGATATGGCCAGGAAAGTAAACATCCCGCCGGCATATAGACCGCGGGTCAGCTTATCCACTCTGGCACGCTCATGCAGCGTTCGGATTTCCTCCTGTTTCAGTGCAATGTCTGCTTCCCTCCTCTCGGTCTCATAAATGGTTCTCATCTCTTCCATTTGCCGTCGCTTTTCGAGGTCATATACGCTGTCGTTAAGCTGGTGAAAACGCTCAAAATCCTTGTAAGCCGCCGGATACTGGCCCAGTTTCTCCAGGATTTGGGCACGGGTCCTGAGCGCCATACTGAGGGTGGCAAGGGCCTGAATTTCACTCGATATATCGATTACAACATCGATGTCCCGGAGGGCCTTACGGTAGCTCCCCTGATGAAGGTAGAGCTTAGCCCTTTCCAGCAGGGCCGCACTTAAGTCCAGCTTGAGTCCGTTGTCCCGGGCTATGGTAATCGATTCCCCAATCATGGACTCTGCGGTGGCATACTCTCCCTCTTTATACAACAGACGGGCGAGATCCTTGAGGTTGGGCCCGATCATCCCCTGAACATTCATATCGCGAGCCTGTTCCAGGGAACGCTCGAGGTAGGTGCGGGCCGAATCCAATTGCCCGAGTTGTTCCGCGGCAAGGCCGGCCGTGTTTCCCGCATAACTGGCATAAATCTTATCCCCATTCCTATCGTAGATATCCATGGCCTCCAGGGCATACTTCAGACTGGAAGTGAAATTATCCAGCTCGTATTCAATATCGGCGAGCTGCTTCAATGCGTCGCCCTTACGCACCTCATCCCCGGATTCCTCATGCAATCGTACCGCCGTAAGGGTATGTTCAAGGGCTAGGCGGTAGTTGCCTTTCTCGAAATATATCCCTCCGAGCATCTCGTACTCCGAACCCCTTTTATCGTAACTCCCCAGGTCGGTGTTCTTGCGATTCTCCTCGGTATACATGGCGAGTATAGATCGGGTTGTCTCCAGGGCCCGATCGAGGTTGCCCTGTTCCTTCTCGATACTGGCCATGGAATGCAGGGCGAAAATCTGTCCCCTGATCGAACCGATGACCCGAAACAGTTCCAGGGCCTTTTCGTGGTAAAATAAAGCCGAATCGTTCCGGCTTTGATTGTAATGGTAGTTCCCAAACTGGAGGTAACCATTGGCAATCCCTTTAGGAAAGTCAATAGTTTTGGACAGTTCAAAGGCCTCCCTGGCAAATGCAAAGGCCCTTTCGTTATCCATAAACATCATGCGCTCATGTATGCGTGCGAGCACCTGGGCTTTTTCTTCGGAATCGGGCAGGGCATTCGCCCGTTCTATAAGACTGTCCAGCTCCTTGCCCCTGTCCTGACCGGACAGGGCCATCGAATGCAGCAATATCCCAATAACCAGCAAAAAACCATGCGACTTCATAGATTCCAAATTGAGTGTCTGAAGGTAACTATTTGTTGAATTGAACGAAACGGATTTTCCTGATCATTAAGCGCAACGGTCTATGCATTGTCCATATCCTGTTTGCACGATCCTGAATAACGTCTATTCGTATCCATCTGTTTTTTAAACATTTAATAGCTTATGATCTGATGCAATCTACACCGCTGTCCATGCTGGATTTCACGGTAGGGTTTTACGCCTGTCCATTCTTTGTCTATGCCTGAAATTAGGCAGTAGCTCAGCTTGGAAATACTTTCGCCTCTGTTGAATCTAAAAAACCATTAACATGCGACATGTAATTAACAACCGATACCGAGGCTTCGCGGTCCTGCTCCTGGCTCTATTTTGGGCAGGTTCCTGCAGCAAAAGCGACCTTCCGGAAGGCCCCGGTGCTGTAACCGGTGCCGAGGCAGATAGCATTAATCGTATTATCGAAGACTTATCCTATAACCCCGAGGTGCTCCTCAACGTTCAGAGCAACCCGGGTAAATTTGAAACCCGGAACCGGGTCAGCCAGGATGTCGATCAGGGAGAGGTATTCGAATGCAGGAGAATCGATTACAACCTTCGCTCCAACTTCCAGGATGTCGTCATGTTCGATCCGACTATAGGGGTAGTTTATCCCGGAGCGCTGGTCGTTGGAAACAGGGACATGCTGGATGGATCTCCGCAACCCCTTCAGATTTCAAAGGCACCTACAAAAATTCGCGTCGAGCTTCCGGGGATCGGGGCACGGGGCAACATCACCGTAGACAACCCTAACTACCAGAATACCCAGGCGCGCATAGACGAGGTCCTGGAATACTGGAATGCCGAGGTTGCCCCTCAGGGATACGCCATCGATGCAGACTCCTATTTCGAAAAGACTACGGCGTATTCACGCGAACAAATGAGTCTCGAACTCGGCGTGAGTGCAGAATGGGCAGGAGGTTCCTCCTTCGACTCCCAATTCGACTACACCCAAACCACTGAAAAGCGAGTCGCCTCCCTACTCTACCGTCAGGTGTACTACGATGTGGTTATGGAAACCCCGGATAGCCCGGCTTCAGTATTCGGAAGGGATGTCGATGCGGCTACCGTGCGCTCCGTGATCTCGGATGACAGTCCGCCGGCCTATGTGAGTTCTGTGCAATACGGACGGATCATCATGATTCGTATGGAAACTTCCGACACCTCAACCGAAGCGAATCTGGAAGCGGTTCTCGATTACGCCACGAAGGCCAAGAGTGCCACGGTGGATGTCAACGCGACATACGACCGGATCATCAAGCAATCCACATTCAATGTGGTGACCATCGGAGGCAACGCCCAAACTGCCACCGAAGTCATCACCGGATCGAGCGTCGAAGATGGCGAAGGGGGACTGCATTATGTGATTGCCCAGGGTTCACTTTACAGCCGGGAAAATCCCGGTGCACCCATCGGCTACACCATAAAATACCTGAAGGATAACCGAATTGCCAGAATGGGCTACAATACGGATTACCAGATCGAGAGTTGCCGAAATTTCGACTATGTACACGAAAACGTCAACATCAAGCGAACCAGCGGACCTCGCGTGCGATTCCGTTTTAAGTACAAGAGAAAGAAGAGCAATACCTTTGTTTACGACCCGAGCTGGAGGGAACTCAGCGATTCGAATGTCTTCTTCAGTAGGACCCCGGAGAAGGGTGCTCATGACGTATACGTGCAGTTCCAGGTGTGGGATATCGTCTGGAAAACCTGGGACGAGGTCCGACTGAACTACATATCCTCAGACATTTGCTGGGAAACCTATTGCTCGGACCGCTTCGCCGGCATCTGCACGGAACTCAGCAGGAGAACCACATCCTGTAATTAGAAAAGGCTGAATAACAGTATTCAGGCAGTCGGCCTCTCAGGTTGGATTCAACAACTTGAAGCCGGCTGTTCTTATGACGGATCAGTACGATACGCAGAGATTCCGAGAAAATTGAATGCGGGTTTCTAAGGCCATTATACAAAGTAATCCGAAGATGACCTTCGATAATTAAAAGGGCGCTACCCGTATTACCCCATAAATTCTGCCTACCTTCCCGGTCTAACCATTAA
The DNA here is from genome assembly GCA_964550895.1 of uncultured Flavobacteriaceae bacterium. Classification (GTDB taxonomy): domain Bacteria; phylum Bacteroidota; class Bacteroidia; order Flavobacteriales; family Flavobacteriaceae; genus CAZKAP01. Next base: position 21,025 of record CAZKAP010000032.1, on the reverse strand, counting down.
ATACTTCAAAATGAAAAAGTTATTTGTTGTCATCGTCCTGTTAGTGGGTATGAGCGCCTTTGCCCAGGACATGTACTTTACACTCTACAACTTTAGTGTAGAAGCGAAGGACGTTTCAACCGTTTTCAAACTCGTTGACGACTACTACTCGGCCAACAAACCGGAGGGAGTTACCGTAGGCCTGTACGAGAACCATTTCAATGATGAAGGGTTCAATTTTACTCATTCCATCGTATTCTCAGGATCGCTTGATGCCGTAGGCGGCATGTATGCCGGTGGCAGCAATGCCTCCTGGGACCTGTTCATGACCAAGATCAACCAGCACATGAAGGAAGGGTTTAGCTCGGCCATGGGATCGAGGCTCACAGCATCCGGTGATGCCGATGCCCAGAACCCCTTCCAGATGTACTACATCGTTAAGGTGGATGATATGGACAAATTCCGACCCGCCTATGATACCATGATGGGGGTGGATATGCCCGAAGGAGTTCAGAACATGATGGGAACTTTCAGGGCCGGTGTCGGACCCGAAGGAGGCAATGTTTGGGTGATCAATACCTTCCCTTCCATGAAAGCTGCCATAGGTGGCTTTGGTAGTATGCTGACGGATTCGCAGAACGCATCGCGCAAGGCGGCCTGGGACACCTTCATGAAGAAGGCCGGTGAGACGAACCTGGTCCGCTCCGGGATGAGGATTGAACTCAAGACCTGGTAAGATATCAGGCCACATTACTGAAGAAACCGGAAACCTCGTATAGGTTTCCGGTTTTTTTATGTTGACCAACCGGGGGTAAGCTACCGATACCTCCAACTCGTCAGATCGGCTCCTTCCGGGGCACTGGCCGCTATGCGCCTCATGATCTTGGGTACGTACATGCTGTTGTACCTCAGCCGGCTGATGTGATTCGGAAGCTCGGGGTCGCCATTCCAGCAGTGTTCGGCCCGGTCACCATACAGCACTTCACCCCCGTAATACGGTTCCGTGGTACTCTCCAGGAAATCCTCCATCAGATAGACCGCGTTATTCAGGTAGTAGTTGTCCATGTCTCCACAGTAGATATGAATCTTCCCCCTGAGTTTGGGCCCCAGCTTATCCCAGTCGCGCTCCAGTATGTACCGCAGGTCGTAATTCTCCTGCCAGTATTGGGCGACCTCGGGGTTAATATCTCCGCTGGCCTTATCCCAGAGGCGTTCCGGATACCCATCGTCTCCCTGGGGAGAATACGTGGCCTCCCAGATATCCCATTGCTGACCGGAGCGGGACTTATCCCCCAGTACCAGTTCCAGATGATTGTACTCCCGGATAGTAGTATGGACCTGCCCCAGATAATCCCGGTGAGCCGGAACTTCAAGGGTTTTGTGTGAACTATCGTAATAGTAGGCATTCTTGTCCTCGTATATATCAGTCAGGCCATACGCCCGAAAATCTATGGGATCCGGACAGGCCGCAAAGCAGCCATTGTACTCATCGGGATACATGACCTGTACCGCCAGGGCCTCCCAGCCCCCGGTGGAGCCCCCGTATAGAAACCGGGCCCAGCCTTCTCCCAGGCCCCGGAATTCCTTTTCGATATAAGGGATCAGTTCATGTGTGATGGCATCTCCGTACGGACCCTGACTGGCGGAATTCACCGCGTAGGAATCGTCGTAATAGGGGGTAGGGTGCTGGATTTCGATGATGATGAATCGGGGAAATTCGGGATCGTTCCAGCGCTTGTAAAAATCGTAGGCCTCCTGCTGCTGAATCCGGTTATAGCCCGTTACATCGAAGCGGGCAGAATAATCGGGTTCCAGGTCCGGGTCCGGGGGTGTGGTTCGGAAGCCCCCGAAATCAGATGGAAAATGCCCGTGAAAGACCATGAGCGGGTACCGGGCTTCCGGGTGCTCATCAAAGCCTTTGGGCAACAATACATGCGCCCCCAGGTACATGTCCCGGCCCCAGAACTCAGAGAGCTTTTCGGATTTGATCCGGATGTGTTTGATCCACTCGGTGTCCTCGGGTTCGGGTATAGGAGGGATCACCTGATCCAGAACGATATCAGCCTTAATCCTGCCGTCTTCAGGTATAGTCACCTTTACGGGCTTGCTGTACAGGTTACCCGGAGATCGGTTCCACTGCTGGCCCTCGCCATTATCCATGGGCAGCTTGACCGTATGCCCGGTAGAAAGGTTGAAGGTTTCGTATACATGAAGCAACCCCTGAACCCAGTAATCTCCAGGGGGAAGCTCGGCCAGACTGGTATATGGGAATCCGAATACTTTATCGTCAAATACGCGGGCGTCTCCCGGCTTCAGTCCTTCCACATTCATTCCAAACACCGGTTGCGCATCCAGACCCGCGCTAACCTGAAAGCGCGGTTCCTGCTCGGGATTGTCGGCCAGCATCAGCAATAGACGGCCATCTTGAGGAGCATCCTCCAGGCTGGTGGAAATACGTACGGTAAAGGTGGCATTTGAATCGACAGAACCGTCTCCTCCACAGGCAACAAACAGTATGCTGAGAAGACATAGGTAGAAAATGTGTTTCACGTGATTGGAATTTGGACAATAAGGTACTCAATCTGTCCCATCCAACCCGCAAGGCACAGGCCTCCGCATGGAATACCTTCGCAGGATGCTATTCAATGCCGTTGATCGGCTTAACCATCCGGACGATCTATGGATTCTCCTTACTGCCGGATCCGCTGCTAACCATGGAAATAACGGCTACGATAAGGACTATGACGACAACGACAAAAACACCGATCATGAATATCCCGTTATCCCAGGATACTAAAGGAATCATATTCATCATTAATGGGCTTTATGGCTGAGGACAAATCTATTTCCTCACAGATTTATATTACATGACAATTCTCAGTTCAAGGGTTTCCTGCGATCCTTTTCCCATGAGTCCTGCATGAGCTTACTCCAGATTGTCCAGCTCACCCAATTGCCGGAGCAGATCAAAAGTCTGTCTGGCCTCATCTGGGTCCACCACACTGATGGCCGCACCCACATGGACGATCACATAGTCGCCTGTTTTCGCCTCGGGGACCAGTGCCAGGGATACTTCCTTTACGACCCCGTCGAATGAAACTCTGCCCGTGCGGAAGGTTTCTTCCGGATTACCTGAGATTTCAATCAACTGACCGGGTATGGCTAAACACATGGGCTCAGATTTGCAGGACCGGTTTCTCAGTCAGTGTACGCCCTGTGTGCTCCGCCAGCCACTGGTACCAGGCCTGCATGCCTTCACCGGTAGTGGCCGAAATTTCGAAGAACTTCAGCCTTGGGTTTACACGGAGTGCGTATTGCTTTAACTGCTCCAGATCAAGATCCAGGTGGGGCAGTAAATCGATCTTATTGATGATGCAGATATCCGAGGTATAAAACATGTCCGGGTATTTCAGGGGTTTGTCCACCCCCTCGGTCGTACTGATGATGACTGCCCTTTTGGATTCCCCCAGGTCAAACATGGAAGGGCATACCAAATTCCCAACATTCTCGATCATAAGTACGGCATCCGCTTGTATGTCGAGCTGCCTGACTGCCTCGTACACCATATTGCTGTCCAGGTGGCAGCCTTTTCCGGTGTTGATCTGAATAACGGGCACATCCAGTGCCGCAATTCGATCGGCATCCTGAGTGCTTTGCTGGTCACCTTCGATCACGTAAAACGGGACCTGGGATTTCAGGTCGTTCAGGGTCCGTTCCAGCAGGGCTGTTTTCCCCGAGCCGGGAGAGCTGACCAGATTGAGCGTGAATATGTTTCTGGCTTCGAAATACCCCCTGTTTCTGGCTGCCTGGATCTCATTATCCCTGAGCACATCCTGCTCGACTTCCACGATGGTCTTTTCACGGTGCGCATGAGTAGCGTTCGATTCATGTCCGTGATCGTGATGGTGATGCTGCCCATGCCCAAGGTGCTTGTGATTCTTCTTATCCAGGGGATTGATTATGGTGGCTCCACCTTCCCCGGTTCCACATCCGCAAGTTCCGCACATAGCTGATTGATTTAGATTTCATGAAACTTCCAGGGTTTTCACCCGTACTTCCCTACCCTGTACGATGTCCGAATAGTTGCTGCCGCAGTCCGGACAGGCGTCATAGAGCTGGTCCAGCTCGAAAACCCGACCACAGTCGATACATCTTCCTTTGCCCTCGATGCGGTGTATCCGACGCTCCGCTTTTTCCAGCACAGTACCTTTGACCGCCGAAGGCCAGACAAAATACAAGGACTCCAGCTCGATCCCGGCTAAAGCACCGATCTCGAGCTCGATACGCTCCACTACCCGAGCCTGTGCCTTCCTGGTCTCTTCCTCGGCGATGTTCACGATTCCCATGGCGATGGAAAGCTCATGCATAGCGGTGGGTTTAAATGCTTATGAAGCATAAACAAGTATACCCATAATTCTTCAGGAAATACCTGACAAAGATCATGTTCTCAATCCGTTAGCCGATGTACATTTCAAAGAAACCCATAGAGGCCCATATCCGGCTCAGGCGACTCCGGTAATGGAAAACGTCTCGGCGGTTTCAGCAAACAACTCAGGAGCTATGCCGAATTCCCCAACACCCTTAAAGGAAACGGTACGATTGGTCCTCAAGGGCCGGGTACAGGGGGTTGGATTCCGTCCATTTGTGTTCAGGCTCGCCCAGCGCTTTGGGATATGCGGCACCGTGGCCAACAGTGAACTGGGGGTCGTCATTTTGGCTTCGGCCTCTTCCGAGAAGCTCGACTCCTTCAGGCAGGCCCTGATCGCAGAGGCCCCTGAAGTCTCTCATATCCTCCAACACCATATGAGTACTATCCCGCCTCAGTCCTTTGAGGGGTTCCGGATCCTGCCCTCCGAGGCATCCGGTAGAATCAACGCTCAGCTCACCCCCGATTTCGCCATATGCCCCGACTGTCAGCGCGAAATGACCGACCCTTCAAATCGCAGGTTTCAGTACCCCTTGACCACCTGCGTTCACTGCGGACCCCGCTGGGCGATCACTCAGAAGTTCCCCTTCGAGCGGGCACACACCCGCATGTCGGACTTTGAATTATGCGAGGCGTGCAGGGCCGAATACACAGACCCGGCTAATCGCCGCTTTCATTCGCAGACCAATTCCTGCCCAGAATGCGGGGTATCACTGTGGTTGACCGATCCGACGGGACAGGTACTGGAAAATACCCCTTCCCTCATATTCAGGAGGATAAGGGAAGAGATCAGGTTGGGCCGGATTATCGCCGTTAAGAACAGCAGCGGATACCTCCTGTGCTGTGATGCTAACAACCCGGAGGCGGTACAACAGTTGAGGCATCGAAAACGCAGGCCCCGAAAGCCCTTTGCCATACTCTATCCCAACCTGGACATGGTAAAGGCGCAGTTGTCCATTGACCGCCGTCAGGAGACGGAACTAAGCTCCGCCGAACGACCGATCGTGCTCATACCCCAAACGGGATTCAAGGGCCAGCTGGCGCTTCAGCAACTAGCCCCGGGCCTGGATCATTTGGGTGTGATGCTGCCGTACAGCGGGATACTTAAGATGCTGGCAGATGCCATTCTTCAGCCTATTGTCGCCACAAGCGGGAACATACATGGCTCACCCATAATAGCGACTGCCGAAATGGCGATGAGTAAACTGAAAGGGGTAGCGGACTTTTTCCTTCATCACAACCTGGAGATCGTGAATCCCCAGGACGACTCGGTAGTGAAATTTAGTAAAAGATTCCAACAGAAAGTGGTGTTCCGGCACGCCCGCGGACGGGTTCCCAATTTGAATATACCCGATTACTCCACCGACGAGAAGATACTGGCAATGGGTGGGCACCTGAAGAGTACCATTGCTTTTATACCCAATGATTATCTCTACATGAGCCCCTATCTGGGTAACCTGGACCATTATGAAGTCTACACTCGATTGGTGGATACAACCCAAACCTTCATGGATGTATTCGACACACGGCCCGAACAGATCCTGGTGGACAGTCACCCCGCTTACCAGAGTTCTTTGTACGGGAGGGAACTATGCCGCAAGCAGGGCATCCCGTGCCGGGAGATTCAGCACCACAAGGCCCATTTCGCCTCCGTACTGGGGGAACACGGCCTGTTTGGGAAAGAAAGTGAGGTCCTGGGTGTCGTTTGGGACGGCCTGGGCTACGGGGAAGATGGTCAGATCTGGGGAGGAGAGTTCTTTAGCTATGCTTCTGGCAAGATGGATCGGGTCGCCCATTTCGGGTATTTCGACTGGCTGGCTGGTGACAAGATGTCGAAAGAACCCAGGCTTTCCTTTCTATCGCTCTCCGACCAGGAAATGTATGGGGAACTCTCCGGTAAATTCACCGACCAGGAGCGCTCAGTATATCAGAAGCTCCGGGAAGCTAATCCCATCCGGACCTCCTCTGTGGGAAGGCTGTTCGATGCCGTCGCCTCGATGCTCGGCTTCTGTGACTTCAACACCTACGAAGGCGAGGCCGCCATCCTTTTGGAGGCCCAGGTAACGGCTTACGACCTTCGGACATGTAGAACATACGGTACGCTCTCGCCGGAAGGACTTATATCCACCCGGGAATTGCTCAAAGAAATATACCGGGATTTCCGCAGCGGCACGGAAAACGGGGCTATTATAACCAACTTCCTATATACCCTTTCGCAGCTCGTATTTGAGCTCGCAGACCGACAGGGCATCCGGGACATCGCGTTCAGCGGAGGGGTGTTCCAGAACACCACCCTGTTGGACATGCTCGGGGAGATGGCGGGGGACCAATACGACCTGTATTTTAATCGTAACTTACCTCCTAACGACGAAAACATCTCCTACGGGCAGCTCATGTATAACCTGAACATACGGGATTAGATCATGAAGTACCTCAGCGAATATCGGAATGCGGAAGCCACAAGGCACTACCTGGACCTCATCGGTCAGACCGCCACCCAAACCTGGCGAATCATGGAGATCTGCGGAGGCCAGACCCATGGACTGGTAAAAAACGGACTGCTTGAACTATTGCCCGAACAGATTAGGATGGTCCATGGTCCGGGATGCCCGGTTTGTGTCACTCCTAAAGAGCTGATCGATCAGGCCGTCGAGTTACTGGAAAAGGGTGTGATCGTCTGTTCGTTTGGCGACATGGTCCGGGTACCTGGCAGCAGGTCCAGCCTGGCCGATGCTCACGCCCGCAGTGGCGACTTGAGGATACTGTATTCTCCACTTGAGGCCGTGGCAATTGCCCGGGAAAACCCGGACAGGGAGGTGGTGTTTTTCGCCGTGGGCTTCGAAACCACGGCACCGGCCAATGCTTTATCCGTGCTCCACGCTCAGAACGAAGGTCTCAGCAATTACTCCATACTCGTATCCCATGTGCTGGTGCCCCCCGCCATGGAGGCCATATTGGACGATGAATTCTGCCAGATCGATGCCTTCCTGGGGGCCGGTCATGTTTGCGCCATAATGGGCTACAAGGAATACATTCCCCTGGCTGAACAATACCGGGTGCCCATCGTAATCACCGGATTCGAGCCGCTGGATCTGGCAGAGGGAATATACCGGGCCGTAGCTCAGCTCGAAAAGGGGGAGTACCGGGTGGAGAACCCCTACTCGAGGGTGGTGAAAGAAGAAGGGAATCTGGAGGCCCGCAAGGTTATCGAACAGGTCTTCGAGGTCTCGGACAGGGCATGGAGGGGCATAGGTTCCATACCCGACAGCGGGTTCCGCCTTAGGGAGGAATACCGCCGGTTCGACGCCGGGAAAAAGTTTAACTTTCATACAAACAGTCTGCCCGAGCATTCGAACTGCATAGCCGGGGAGGTCCTGCGCGGCATTAAAAAACCACACGAATGCAGCCAGTTCGGCAAGGCCTGTACGCCGGCCAGTCCGATCGGGGCCCCCATGGTCTCTTCGGAGGGTGCCTGTGCGGCCTATTACCAGTATGCTAAACCTGAAGGATGAAAGACGAGGATTCGATTAGACTGGGACATGGAAGCGGTGGAAGCATGACCCGTGAGTTGCTGGACGAGATCATCTTTAAGACGTTCAGCAACCCTTATCTCGATCAGAAACACGACGGTTCGATTGTAGAGATCGAAGGTCGCATGGCCGTTTCGACCGACAGCTTCGTGGTGTCGCCTATTTTCTTCAAAGGCGGCAACATCGGCGAGCTGGCGGTGCACGGTACGGTCAACGACGTGGCCATGTGCGGGGCCGTTCCCCGGTACATTTCCCTGGCCTTTGTGGTGGAGGAGGGCCTGCCCCTTTCGGAGTTCAGGCAGATTGTGGAATCGGTTAAGGCCGCCGCCGACGCCTCGGGGGTTCAGGTGATTACCGGTGATACCAAGGTGGTAGAACGCGGTAAGGGCGACAAAATATTTATCAACACCACCGGATTCGGCGCCATACATCCCAAGGCACGAATTTCAGCCGATCGCATTCAGACCGGAGATAAAATCATCATCAATGGACCGATTGCACAACACGGTATGGCCATTATGTCGCAACGAAAGGGCCTGGCATTCGAATCGGACATAGTGAGTGACACAGCCCCATTAAACGGCCTGGTCTCCGATCTCCTGGACGCCTTCGGAGAAAAAATACACCTGCTAAGGGACCCTACCCGCGGAGGGCTAGCCGGGGTACTCACCGAAATAGCCATAGACACCGGAAAGGGGGCAGTCATAGAAGAAGAGCGTATCCCGCTGGGTCAGCAGGTGGCCGCGGCCTGCGAAATCCTGGGGCTCGATCCCCTGTATGTCGCCAATGAAGGTGTGCTTGTAGCCCTGGTGGAGGCCGAAATAGCAGAAGCCGTAGTGGCCCGTATGCAAGAAAACGAAAAGGGTTTACAGGCCGCCTGCATAGGGGAAATCACGGGTGAACACCCCGGGAAACTCATCGTCAGGAGTCCCATTGGGGGTAAACGAATCGTCACGCCCTTGATCGGGGAACAATTGCCTCGTATCTGCTAGGTGATCCATATCCAAAAGACTCCTATTACTATGGCAAACAGGCCTCCCGCGAATCGAACCCCGTTAAAGAAAAAAGGTTGATGTCCGTTACCGGCCAGGGAAGAAACCTTTCCGACCACGGCGGCGAAGGCGACCATCGCGACCACTATTCCCAAGCCGAAACCGAGCACGTAACCGACGGAATCCGTCCGACTTTCAAAGCCCAAAACCGGGAGAAACAGAAGAAAATGAGCAATCCCCGCAAACCCGTGTAATATCCCAATGTACAGTGCAGCCCAGTTGCTCTGTCGGACGGACTTGCCGTGCGTGTGCTGGTGGGTTTTCTCTTGACCGTGGTCGTGCTCATGGGAGTGTATGGCCACCGTTTCGTCCGCATGCAAATGCAGATGCTTGTGACGGCTGTTCCGCCGGAAGATCTTAATGAATACCCAGACCCCCAGGCCCAGCAGGACAAAGCCCACGAGTTTCTCACTGTATTCCGATATAGGTTCGATCGGGATGAATTCCCTGAAGAGGGTAAACAGCAATCCTATGGCCACCATACCCAAAACGTGGCCGGCTCCCCAGAAGAGTCCGATTTTCCATGCCCTCCGTTTGCTTTCTATCGCAAAGGGCGCTACTGCGGCCAGGTGGTCCGGGCCGGAAATCACGTGCAGCATGGAGGCCAAGAGCCCCGACACTAATGGAAAAGAGGCATCCATCACCGATGAGGCATTACAGAAAATACGGTGCACCCATTCATACTCAGGCCGTTTGGCACGTGATGGTCTCCTCGAAAAAGGCCAGCGCCCTTTCCAAATGCTCCCGGGCCTCTTCTGACAGGCCTTTGCCCAATTCGAACTCTTCCCCGCTGATCCCCATCACCCAGGCCTCGGGATGTCTCTTGTAGATCTGATGGCATAGCTGGAGTACCGCTCCCGGATGCAGGGCGTGGGTGGTGTAGGAAAAATGTCCTACGCCCCAGATACCCTTACACTCAAACCCTTCTTCGGTGGTCTGATGAGTGGCGTCGACGAACCAGACCTGATCGTAGCGGGAAATAAGCTCGGCATCCTCTACCTGCAATTGGTAGCGGTAGGCGATATCGAAGCGATCGTCCCCTTTAAGTCGGTCTGCAAAAGCCCAGCCGAGGCCGTCGTCGCCCCTGCCATTATTGCCGATGCAGATGAGTAATATATTTTTCATGACGTGCTAATGGTTTTGATTAATCCTTTACCCTCCTGGTAAAGTTCGGCCCGCAACGGCATCTTCCCAAGCGCCTGTGTTGCACAGCTCAGACAGGGGTCGTATGCACGTATGGCCACCTCCACCTGGTTGAGCATGCCTTCGGTTATGGTTTCCTGCTCGGAAATTACATCCTCGGCAACCTTATGGACGGTACGGTTCATGGCCTCGTTGTTGTGCGTAGTGGAAACGATCAGGTTGCAACGGGTGATCATCCCCCGATCGTCCACCTCGTAATGATGGATCAGTGTACCCCGGGGTGCCTCCAGTATACCGATACCCTCATTCCTGCGGGTCCCTTCCCGGAACAAATCTGTGCCCTGCACTGCCGGCTCCTTGAGAAGACCTTTGATCAGCTCGGCACAATGCAGCAACTCGATCAGTCGGGCCCAGTGCGTGTGCAGAGTATGGTTATTCACCCGGAGTCCGTTCAGGTCAAAGAACTGTTGCCGCTCGCGTTCTGCCAGCGGAGTGGGTACGCGGTCGCATACATTCATTCGGGCCAGGGGGCCAACCCGGTTCCAGCCGTTCTCCAGGCCCTGATCGCTGAGGTAGGGGAATTTCATGTACGACCAGCGTTCCACGTGTTCTGAGAAATGCCGGGCATAATCGTCCGTGGGAACGTCCCTTAACGTAGGGTTCCCTTCGGCGTCGATGGCCCTGAGCAATCCGTGATACAGCTCCAGGTCACCTCCCGAAGTAACCATGCCCAGGTGTCCGGATGGCAGGCTGGCGAAACTATCCATAAAGGCCCGGTTCTCGCTGTGATACCCCTTCATAAAATCCAGTATCTCCAGGCACCAGGATATCATAGTATCCACACTGGGTATGGCCTTGCCGTCCATGAATACATCCACCTCCTCCTGTGTGAGCGCCTTGTGCACCCCACCGGGCCGGCAACTCAGTCCATGAATCTTCTTGCCCGCTATGGCCTTGATCAGCTCCTGGCCAAACTTTCGCATCAGGATCCCCTTGCGGGCCAGATCCGTATTCTCCATGGCCACGGCCATGACATTTCGCTTCAGTTCCGGTGCATCGACTCCAAAAAGCAAATCGGGTGAAGCCAGGTAGAAGAAATGCAGGGCATGGGACTGAAATATCTGGGCGTAGTGAAGCAGGCGGCGTAGGGCATTGGCCGGTACCGGAAGATTCTCGGGATCGATCCCCACCAGCTGGTCGATGGCCTTGGAAGCCGCCAGGTGATGGCTCACCGGGCAAATACCGCAGAGTCGTTGAACCAGAACGGGTACTTCCCAATACGGGTGTCCCTGGATGAAGCGCTCAAATCCCCGGAATTCGACGATATGGAAATAGGTCTTCTCGAGTTTCCCCTTTTCATCCAGATGAATGGTAACCCTTCCGTGTCCTTCTACCCGGGTAACGGGGTCAATGATAATTTTCTTGCTCATGATCGCGTCCTAATCGTATTTGAATTCGTGGTACAACACCGAAAACTCCTCCCCCCAGAGGATATTTCGTATCACCTTCCAAAGGTGGCTGGCCGAGGGCGGACAGCCGGGAATGAGGTAATCCACCTTGACAATTTCGTTGCAGGCGTAGACCCGGTTCAGCAGTTTGGGAAGGTCCTCGTGGTAGGGGACCATGCTTTCTCCGCGGTCGTTGGTATCCGCATGGATAAAGGCCTCTTCCAGGCACTCACCCAAGGGTACGGTATTGCGCATGGCCGGCAGACCGCCCCAGATCGCACATTCGCCCACCACTACCAGGATATCGCAGTTCGCGCGGAATTCGCGCAAGGTTTCGATATTCTCGGTATTGCAGCAGCCTCCTTCGATTATGCCCAAATCGCAGCGCTGGCCAAACTCCTTGATATCGGTAAGCGGGGATTTGTGGAAAGAGACCAGATCGACCAGATCCAATATCCCCTCATCGATGTCCAGCAGTGACATATGGCAACCGAAGCAGCCGGCCAGGGAGGCCGTAGCGATGGTTTTCTTATCCTTGTTTTTCTTTTCACCGTTGCCGTTCCAGCGGATGGCGAAGTCCTCCTGCTCGGACTCTTTATCGAAATTCCTCAGTCCGAAGGGCCTGGCCATTTGCTTGCCCCGGACCACAATAGCACCCGTTGGACACAAGTGCATGGCCGCCTCGGCCTGCTGGTCGCTGAGTAGGGCTTCCTGCTCGTAATCGATGCCCACTAGGGTCTCGATGCCCCGGTTCTGGTACATAAATACCCGCTTGCCCTCGTCGGTAAAGACTTCCTCGACACAACGGCGGCATTTGATGCAGCGGTTGTTCTCGAGAACCATCCGTCTGGACCGATAATCCGTGATCCTATCCTTGAACAGGTGCGGGAAACGAAGGTGGGTCACCCCCAGTTCGTAGCCCATATGCTGCAGGTCGCAATCCCCGCTCTTCTCACAGGATGGGCAGAAATGATTCCCCTCGGCAAACATCATTTCGACCAGCGCCTTTCGCATATCCTTGAGATGTGGAGTATTCACCTCCACGGCCATGCCTTCCTCCACGCGCTGCATGCACGCGGGTACATTTCTGCCGTTTACTTTACAGGTGCAGGTCCGGCAGGTACCCAGGGGCGGGTCCATGTGCTTGAAATAGCAGAGGGAGGGAATAAAAATCCCGTGCTCCTTGGCCGCATCCACAAGGTTCTGCCCCTCCCGAACTTCGTAGGGCTTACCGTCTATAGAGATATTGACCCGTTTTTTAGACTCTGTATTTTTCATAATCACTGATTGCTTCTTCCATGTTGAACTTGAGGTTCTGGCTTCCGTCTCCGTCCCCGAGGCGTTCTTCGAAATACTCGGAGAATTCGTCTATGGCTTTAAGCGGAGTGTTGTAGGCGGTCTTCCCAAGTCCGCATCGGCTGGTTTCCTTCATAATGTGGCACCAATGATGCATCTCTTCGACATCCGACCGGGTGGCCAGGCCATTGGCCATTTTCTCCAGCTTTTTATGGATAATGTAGGTGCCGGCCCTGCAGGGCGTGCAGATTCCACAAGACTCTTTGACAAAGAAATCGGAGAAATTCAGGAGGATGTCCATGATATCCCGGTGGTGGTTCAGGACCATAACGGATCCGCCACACCGTATATCCTGGGCTGACATCAGGTCCCGCATCGAGAACCTGCGGTGCTTCTGATTCAGGCTGAGGCATTCCCCGGATGGACCACTGTGCTGTATATAGTGCGGGTCTGTCGCCCCGGCATGCTCGAGCAGTTCCTGAACGGTCATCCCCCACTCGATTTCGTAGATGCCGGGTTTTTGCACATCACCGGACAGGCTGATGAGCTTGGTGCCCGGGGATCCTGTTATTCCCCGGTTCAGGTAACTGTTGATCCCCATCTCCAGCATCCGGGCAACGGCCGCAAAGGTCTCCACGTTATTGATAATAGTGGGTTTCTGCAGATAGCCCCGCTGAATCGGGAAATACCACTTGGTGCGCGGTTCGCCCCGCTTGCCCTCCATGGATTCCAGCATGGCCGTCTCTTCACCGCATACATAAGACCCCGCCCCTACCTGTATGCGGATGTCAAAATCGAAGTCTTCCATGCCCAGTATACCCCGGCCCAGCAGTCCCTTGTCGTAGAATTGCTGTATGGTGGCCTCCAGGTCCTTCAACAGCCACCTGTATTCCGCCCTGAGGTATATGATACCGTATTGGGCCCCGACGGTGTAGCCGGCGATGATCATGCCCTCCAGAACGGAACCCGGTTCTTTGTTCAGGAGCACCCGATCCTTAAAGGTTCCGGGCTCGCCCTCATCGGCGTTGCACACCACGTACTTAGGCGCGGCTGTTTCCTTGCGGCAGCCCTCCCACTTGATCCAGGTCGGGAAAAAGGCACCTCCCCTACCGGACAATTCGGAAGTGCGAATGGTCTCGATCACCTGCTCCTGCTTCAAATTTTTTAGACGGTTCAGGGCTTCGCCGGCCGTGTAGGGCCGGAAGAATATCGTATGGTCGTTCGGGGGCAGGTAACGGATGTTATCGTCGGGTTTATCGCAGATATCCGCCGCCCTTTTGCCGTTTTTCAGGGCGGTGATCACCTCCCGTACCTTCATCACATTCAGGTTGGTGAACGGGTAGAAGTCAATCAGCGCCGCAGGCTCCTGATCGCTCAAGCCGATACAGGGGGTTTCGAACAGGGCGAAGGTCCCTGTGCGATCGCTGGTATGGAAGCGCGTTCCCGTCTCGCGTTCGAAAGCCTTCCGAATGCGATCGTATCCCTTGATTTTGGCAATAATGCTGTTGTTCAGGTAAATGACGTGTCGGGCCGTCGGCTGGGTATGGAAAAAATGGTAAAACGAAACGATACCCTGTATCTCAATCAATGAGACTTCCAGGGATCGGGCCAGTTCGGTCATGGTCTGCTCCGTAATGTAACCATCTCGCTCCTGGGCTTTCCACAATTCGTTCAACAATTGGCTGCGCTGAGGCTCGTGCCTGAAAAAGGCGTTGGTAGGGCTGAACATAGGAGTAGTCGTTCTGGGTTCACCTTG
>CAZKAP010000032.1:0-6385 GCA_964550895.1 uncultured Flavobacteriaceae bacterium | reverse complement strand
ATGTCAGTGTTGGTATTGAATTTTTGTCTTTTTAACTGCGTTCCATGCTAAGCAAACGGCTTGGGTAGTGTCTTCGTGCGGTTTGCCCAAAGCAGGATACCATAAAGAATTAACCCTTCCTTAAAGCCCGGTTCACTCCACAGGAATAACTTGGCTGCATATATCGAAACGATGAACACTACCTCCTTCTGTGCCCTGCTGGCCGGGCTCCTCATTTCCAACCTGATGATTGCCCAAAGTGAAACCTTTGTCCACCCCCTCGAGGAAGATAAACTACCCTGGACCGACAAGGATTTCTATAACGACCCCGACAACTTCCAGTTTGCCATAGTCAGCGACCGCACCGGGGGTCACCGCCCGGGAGTATTTGGCAAGGCCCTGGAGAAAATCAACATGCTGTACCCGGAGTTCGTGATGAGCGTGGGTGACCTGATCGAAGGATATACCCAGGACACCACCCAACTGAATGCGGAATGGAAGGAGTTCCATGGGATCCTGGATTCCCTCAATACGAAGTTCTTCTACGTAGCCGGAAACCACGACTACACCAACCAAGTGATGGCCGAGATGTGGAAGGAGAAAATCGGTAGGGATTACTACCACTTCATCTACAAGGATGTGCTGTTCCTGGTCGCAAACAGCAGCGACGGAAATGGCGGGGTGATTATGACCCCTGACCAGATCGCCTACCTAAAGGAAGTAATCGCCCAAAATACCGAAGTGCGCTGGACCCTGTTATTCCTGCACCATCCCATGTGGTCCTATGGGGATATGAACGGCTATAACGAAGTGGAGGCGGCACTCCAGGGCAGGGATTATACAGTCTTCGCCGGACACACCCACCGCTATATGTTCGAAGTGCGTCAGGATGCCAACCATTATCTGCTGGCGACCACGGGTGGAGGAAGCAGTCTGCGCGGGCCAAGTTTCGGAGAGTTCGACCACATCAGTTGGGTAACCATGACGGATGATGGCCCTAAGTTTGCCAACCTCGAACTGTCCGGAATTCTTAAGGACGACGTGAGCACCCGCGCTTCCCGGGATGATGCGGCCCGGCTGATCGAGGCCTCCCGCATTCAGCCCCTGGTGCTTACCCGAGGTAACCAACACCGGATTGTTCTGCCCCTGATCAACGATACGGACCGGGAACTGCACTATGAAGGCAGGCTATTCCACCATCATTCCGTCCAATACGACAGTACCGCATTCGACGCAATAGTTCCGCCCAGGGGAACCAAACATATCGTTATAAACGCCTCGAGTATGCTGAATCGTGATTCCATACCTCCTTTGGAGATGCAGTGGAAGCTGGGCTTCCCGACCGGCTTTATGGAGCCTGATTTCAGTCTGAATGGCATCGAAGAAGTGGAACTTACCCCTTCCGATCTGCAATCCCAGATCGACTTCCCCAGACAGGATATATTCCTCAAGGAGCATGAAATACGAATCGATCACCCTTATGGTAAGGGAGTCGAAATGAAGTACACTACCGACGGCAGCGATCCGGATGCACAGAGTCCGATTTTTCCAGGCAACCTGACTCTCGATAAAACCACAGAGCTGCGCCTCATGCTGCAAAGCCAGGACGGGTATTCCAGTAAGGTCATCAGTAAGACGTACCGCAAGGTAAAGGAGTTGAAATCCGTGCGCTTGAGGCGTCCGAAAGAGGGACTGACCTTTGAATACTTCGAGGGTCGCTTCAAGGTTCTCCCCGATTTCGGGCAACTGGGCGAACCGAAAGGCCGGGGCGTAACTCTAACGCCTAATCCGGAGAAGAACCGCCTGCGACCTGACCACTATGCGATCCGCTACGAAGGCTATATCAAGGTTCCGGAAGACGGTATCTACTATTTGTCCCTGCGCTCGGACGACGGAAGCAAGCTGTATATCCACGATACGTTGATTATAGATAACGACGGTTCCCACAGCACGCGCACCGTCCGCGAATATGCCGCGCTTAAAAAGGGCTGGCATCCCGTGCGTATCGATTATTTCGAGGATTATGACGGGGAACGCCTGAGCCTATGGTTCTCTAAAGAGGGAGAAAGGCTTAAACCCGCCGAGTTCTGGCACAAATAGGCAGCAGCAAGTAGTCGCCCATTCCGACTACTCCCTGAATTTCCTGAGTACCTGTTCTCCTACCCGATGGCCTACTTCCAGGCCCACTTCGTTGTCGGTACGAAAATGCACCCCTCCTTCGAAGCGGGATTCGGAGCATTCCTGAGCGAGTTGATGGAATTCCGCTTCGTCCCCTGGAAAGAGAGTGCTTAATACGGTGGCTATGGAGCCAGCTACCGTGGTATGCCCTGCAGGATAGCCAGGGAAATTGGGAGTATCGATAAGTATGGGCCTGAATGACGGATCGTACTGGAATGGCCTTATGCCCCAGTAGTGATACTTCCCATCCCATGCAGCGATGATGGCATCATAACGTGCGGTATGGAATACGGCATTGGCAAAGGCAGATTCCAGGGGGCTCAGGTCGTACTCCATGATCTTCCGTTCGATCAGCCGGTCCCAGACCGGTTCGCTTTTCCATTTCCAGGCGATATCGCTGCTCTCGTGTTCGGCATTGAACTTCCTGAGTTCCTCCATGTCGGCTGTCCAATCCGCAGGAGGCGGCTCCGGACGAAACTGATCGGGCCGCTCGAGCGTGAGTGGCTTCCATTGCGCCTTCATCGGATCCCAGGGTCCGGGATTGCCCGACCAGAGGCTGTCGGATTCAGGCACGGATCCCTTCCAGCGTAAGTCGGTTCGATCCCCCCTGGCATATTCGACATACCTGTCGGCTATACGACGTCCGATTTCAAGGCCCTTTTCTATATCCGAAGGAAACTGCAGCCCGGTCGCCAATCGGGCCGTCCTGAAGGCAGTTAGGCTGCTGTCAAGAGATTCCTTTTGATCCGGAAAGTAATAGCCGATTACCCGATGCGCGGCTCCAGCGGCAGCGCTCCATTCACAGATAAACGTGGAATAGTCCGATTCCTTTACTGCCTTCTTAATCCGGGGATCGAATTGATAAGCAGCCTTTTGCTCATGGGTTTCTTTGTGTTTCCAGACCTCTACCAGGGCATCATAGATCGCCAAGTGCATAATGGCCACACGAGCTCCATTCTTATGCCCCTTGTGTTTTCGGCTGGCCTCCATGAGAATCTGATGCCATCGGTAGGACGGATAGGCGTCATTCCAATACTTAACCACCCATGGATCTCCCTGCAATTCTTGCTGCGCAGCTGTTATCTCAGCGATTTGATCAGGGAGATCATTTTTATTGATCGGAGATAGGCTTTCCCGGAGTTCAAACTTGAAGGGTTTAAATGAGTGGGCCCGGTGCTGTCCATAGCTCAACTGGGAACCGATCAGCACCCAAGTGAAACAGAAAATATACGAGTAAAGAATACCGGAGGCTCTATTCCATGCCATAATTGATCGATCTCGAATTACCCGCAAATTAAGCCCGGGTTTCAGTTTTTGAAAATCCGGACCGACACTTAAGAGACAAACACAAACCATTATCAAGAAACTAGAAAGGTTAAACCCCTTGGAATTCTGATCGTAAATCTCAACTGTAGAATAGTCTTATCCCGGTTGTACACATGAACATTCACCTGGGAATTGATGCCGTCCTACTCCACCCTTTTTTTCAGGTTCTCCACATACCTTTCGGCCACCTCATATTCCAGGATTTTCATCGGGACATTGAGTTTGGTCTCGTCCACGGGATAGTATTTCTGAAACTTCTTGTTGGCCAGATTCATGGTGAAGGTTACTGAGCGCTCCGTCATCTTGAAGTATTCCACACTGTCTGTATTCCATCCCCCCTTATTGTAGAGTTTGATTAGATCGTAATAAATCGAAGGAACATTTCCGGCGGCAAATTGGTTATCGAGCTGATCGGCATGCGTATTCTCGTACCACGATAGGTAAAAGTTGGCCAAACCGAGCTGTATTTCGGTATTCATATAGCTCTTAAACGGATCGGACAGACTCTCTTCATCGATTCCGAATTTCGAGAGTGCCTGTGCCCTCCTCGCCTCCATGATCTCCCATGCATCCTCGGGTTTCATCGCCTTATAATCGCCTTCTTCGTTGTAGAATATATCACTGATATCTTCCTGTAGATAATACAGATAGAACAGCTTATGATTTTCGTTAGAAAGCGAGTCAAAAGTGTAAGTGTCCATTCCCTGTGAAGCTTTCCAATCCAGTTTGAAATCTACGGCCTCTGTGAGATACAGGGTTGGCTCGGGAACGTAGAACATGGCGCAGTACCCATAGAAGTATTTGTCCGGGTCATTGATTAGGATGTTATGGATCGGATGGGTCCCTTCGAATTTGGAGAAGTTCAGGATCAGGGGGGTAGATACATTCAGGGTCAACGAAAAGTCTCCGGAACTATCCACGACTGCTGAATCCAGTACAGTATTGCCCATGTATCCAAGGGCATCGACCTTCTTTGCGTAGATCATCTTTCCGTCAAAATCCTCGATAGTACCCGTTACCGTAAATGTCTTAATCTCCTGAGCGGATATAATAGATGTGCAGGGCACAGCAGCCATCAGGAGAAAAAGCAGGGATGCTCTAAATAAACTTTTCATCAGCAATGATTTATATCCCTGTACTTTAGGAAGTAAAGCGATAGGAACAAACCGGTTTGGTTAACTGCCTTTGCTACTTAAGAATAAATGTTTCTGAAGAATTTTAAACGTACACCTTTTGCAGACGTACCCTCTTTCCAACCAGGTATAAATTGTACAAATTGATGACCTACGGGGGGCTTGTTCTTCTTCGAAATCGGCTGAATATTCAGCCGAACTTTTCTGCTGGGTCCTTAATGTGGATGGTAGAGGTTATAGCCCTACCTACATAATTCGGTTTCCCATTGATCCATGCTGTTTCTGCCATTCTATTCATAATCCAAGGATGGAACGGAAGGAAGCTAATGAGGATCTATCAGAAATTGGAATAGATCTACCTGCGAAAAGGCTGTTTCTTGCCATAGGTCAGGGATCGCCACATCCATTCCAGGGGACCAAAATGAAAGTATTTCATCCAGACGGGACTTGCAATAAGTTGGAATGCCCAGACGGAAAATACGATGTAATACAGTTGATGCCTTTCCAATTGGCCATATAAGCCCCAACCAAAACCAAGGAATATTACGGCTGCGATTATACTGTGCATAACATAATTGGTAAAGGCCATTCGGCCTGTCGCCGCAATAGCATTTTGAAGGAACCTAAGCACTTTCCAACGCACCATCAGCATCACCCCGCCTACGTGGCCAAGAGTAACCAGAAGCCGACCTAAATGGTAGGTCTGGCCAGCCTTGGAAATAACTAGTGGATCCCATTGCGACTCTATCTCCATTTTCGTTTCGTAAAAATTAACTGCGAATCCCAATCCATAGCCCAAAATCAACATTAGCAGATAGAAAACAGTTGAACGCTCATTTTGGAGAATCCCCCACCTGAAAAATGCCATCCCGATGAGCATAAAGGATAATAAATCCCATGTCCAATACCGGTATGTCACATATCCCTGCATAAAGGTGTTGTTTTCGAGTTTAGCCTGAAATATATCTAAATACGAACCTGTACTCTTTATTTTTATGTCAGCTTCAATCTCTTCAGGGGAATGTTTTTTCAATGCATTCTCATACTTCGACACGATCTGATTTTCTTCATAATTAAGTGTCTTACCTTCCTCCTTTAACTCTATTAGCCCTGGCGCTTCGGCATATGCTTCCTTGAGTTTCTGGTAATCCCGTACGTCCAGAAACGTACCTATGGACAGAAGAACAGCTGCAGCTAAAATCAACCTTATGGGTTGCCACTTTCGTGCAGCGAACAATAAAAATCCGAATACCGCATAAGGGAACAGTATTTCACCATGCCAAAGCAGAACATACGCGTGTACCAGACCGAAGAAAAGTAGCCAGGTTATTCGCCTGAAATACATATCTGCTGCACTTAATCCCGTGTCCGTTTCCTCGAGCTTGTTTAACAGCAACAGTACACTTGCTCCATAAATCAAGGTAAATAGCCCCCGCATCGTCCCCTCAAAAAAGAGATTATTCATTATCCAAACTTGAAGGTTCAGACCTTCTGCCCCCCCGGATAGGGTAGGGTCGGAATATGCGAATGGCAAGCCCATTCCATGAATATTCATAAGTAGAATTCCCAGAAGCGCGAATCCACGAATTACATCTAACGATCTAATGCGCTTGCCTTCAAGTACGGGTTGGTGAGTGCTCATAATTGTAATGGTTAGGTTAGTGCGACGGAAGGTAGTCTTTTTTTTATTTGGAAGAATGATAATGTATTAGCCCCCTATTTCTTGGACAGAAATGCGATTTTGATTGTGTAGGGATGGTTTAATTAAC
>CAZKAP010000031.1:33830-43488 GCA_964550895.1 uncultured Flavobacteriaceae bacterium | reverse complement strand
ATTGTAGAGAGGCAGGTAATCGATAAGCAAACGCGTAAGCCATTCGATGTGATATCCCCAGGAAAGCAGAAGGCCCAGTAATGCCGTCGAGATCAGCCACCATTTATAATTGTTCCTCAGCAGGAAAGCCCCGAGCAGAAAGCAGAAAAACACCACTACGCCCAGATAAGCTGGTGCGGCGACTATGGGTTGTTCACCCCAGTACAACGGGAGGTTGGCGGCAAAATCAGCCGCCTGGGTGCGATCCACGCCCCGTTCCCGCAGGTATTTGTACGTATGGGACTCGTTGCCCAGGTCTTCCGAGTTGGAACCCCCGAACAGGCCGGGAACGATCAGGTTGAGCGACTCCCAGGGGCCGTAGCTGTATTGGGTGATGTATTCGAAGTCCAGTCCATTGGTGGCTTCGACGGCCTGACCATCCACGCCTATGCTGATTTCGGATGGACCCCGGGTGCTCCAACGGGTGTATTCCGAAGTTGCCATAAGGGAGGTGGCATTCAGACCCAGTGCGAAGAAGAGACTGAGCAGCAGTATGCCCATCATGGGCAAAAGCTCGCGCGCCTTTCCCAGCCGAATCCTCTCGACCGCCTTAAACAGTACCAGCAGGCCCGTAGCTATCCCGAGGTAATACGTCATCTGGTAATGGTTGGCCCCCACTTCGAGTGCCAGTGCCAGGGCGGTAAGTAATCCTCCCCATACCCACTTTTTCCTAAAGACCAGGAGTACGCCAGCCAGTACCAAAGGCATATAACCGATGGCATGCGCCTTGGCATTGTGACCGACCTCCAAAATGATAAGGTAATACGTCGAAAGGCCAAAAATTAGGGCTCCCGCGGCCGCCCAGGGTATACGCACCCGCATGACCAACAGGAAAATATAAAAACTCAGGAAGTACAGGAACAGGTAATCCGCAGGTCGGGGGAGAAAGCGGATAAGGCGATCCAGTTTCTTAACGTAGTTGTGCGGATAATTCGCACCCAGCTGATAGGTGGGCATCCCCCCGAAGGCGCTATTGGTCCAGTACGATTCCTGCCCGGTCTCTTCCTTGTAGGTATCCCGCTCCTTAGCCATACCTCGGTACTGTACGATGTCCGACTGGTATATGGCCTTTCCCTTTAGTACCGGTGAAAAATAGACCAACGAAACCAGCGCAAGTACCGCTACCACTCCGAAATGCACCAACAGCTTTTTGCCCCTTTCTGCCATATCCAATAGTTCGAAGTAAGCGAAGTTACCAATTTCGGAGCTCAGTAAGGCAGGCCTCTGGTGGGAAAGGGGGGCATTTCATACTTTTACATCCAATATGAACGGGGTAGCTCGCGTTCTTTATAAAAACCCGGTAGCAGGCAAGAATCTTACTTTTTAAGACAGAATCCACCGAAAATGAAAACTTCCAGAATCTGGGTCCTTTGCCTGCTGCTGAATACCTGCCTTGCCTATTCCCAGTATACCGATATTATTAATACGAACCGACCGGGCCTGACCATAGGGGCATATTCGGTAGGCAGCAATGTGTTCCAGATCGAGTCCGGCATACAGTATCGGCGACTGAATGGCTCCGAGCCTGACCGCATGGAAGACCGGATCGGCCTGGATGTGGCCCTGCGCTATGGGCTGTTTTTCGAAACCCTGGAACTCATGTACGAGGGAACCTATGTTTCGGACCGGATCAACCTCGATAACGGGACCCAGATGCGCCTTTCGGATCTGACGCGAAACCGGTTAGGACTAAAGTTCCTGATCTTCGACCCCTATCGCAATCCGGAGCGCAACAAGCCCAACCTCTACAGCTGGCGAAAAAACAACCTGTTTCAGTGGAAGAACCTGATTCCGGCCGTATCCCTTTACGGGGGTGCCAACTTTAACCTAGGCGACAACCCGTTTTACCCCAACGTGCCTCAGATTACCTACCGGGGCATGATCGCGACCCAAAGCATACTGAGTCCCCGTCTGGTACTCAGCACCAATGTTGCCTACGACCGCATAGAGAGTGAACAGCCGGAGTGGAATGTACTTGTCAGCCTGTCTCATGCCCTTAGAAATCCTACCTGGAGTTTATTCGGGGAATTCCAGTACATCGAAAGCGACGTTTTTGACGACCAGCTGATCCGAACCGGAGTGGCCCATCTGTTCCCGCGGGACCTGCAGATCGACCTGGTCCTGAGCAGCAGCCTGAAGGCCGACCCCAGCTGGATACTGGTAACAGCCGGGGTATCGTACCGTATCGACCGGCATCAGGACCGGGTCATTCGATCCCGCCCATCCTCACGCCAACGCCAAAAGGGTTCCAAAGGAAGAAAACGCAGAAATCAATTCTGAACGGTTACTTGCACAGGCGTATCCCCTGCCCTATTTTCGGTTTATGATTGAAATCAGAGAAGCCAAAAGTCCGGCCGAGATGCGGCAATTCGTCCGGTTTCCGTTCCGGTTGTACCGGGAAACCCCTCAATGGGTCCCCCCGTTAATCAGCGAGGAACTCAACAGCCTGCATCCTTCTAAGAATCCGGTTTTCAAGCATGCTCAGGCCTGGTTTTACCTGGCTTTTCAGGGACCGGAAGTCGTGGGAAGAATCGCCGTAATTGCCAATTGGGCCGAGATACGGGATCAGAACATCCGAAAGATTCGATTTGGCTGGTTCGATTTTACCGACGACAAGGAGGTTTCTTCCCGACTGCTGGAAAAGGCCCTGGAAAAAGGGCGCGAACTGGAGCTGGACTACGCCGAGGGTCCCATGGGGTTCTCCAATCTGGACAAGGTCGGGATGATGACAGAAGGGTTCGATACCCGGGGTAACATGATCACCTGGTACAACCATGCGTATTATGTCACTCATATGAAGGATCTGGGATACGTTCCTGAAAAAGAATATCTCGAATGGTCCTTTCCCAGGGTAAATGCCGATCCCGCCCTGTTTATGAAGGCGAGCCAGCTGATCAAGAAGCGCTACCAGCTCAGACCTTTGAGTTTCAGACGAAACGAGGATATCATGCCTTATGCGGACAAGATGTTCGATCTCTTCAATGTGACCTACTCCAGGCTGTCTTCATTCGTAGCCATCAGTGACGAGCAGAAGGCCTATATGAAGAAGAAGTACCTGAGCTTTATCAACCCGGAGTTCATCAAATTCGTCGTCGACAAGGATGACGAACTTATCGCCTTCGCCATCGTCATGCCCAATTTCGCCGATGCATTAAAAAAGGCGAACGGGCGTCTGTTCCCCCTGGGCTGGTACCACCTGTTGCAGGCGAAAAAGCACGTAAAGGAGGTCACGTTCTATCTGATCGGAATACGCGAAGATTACCAAAATAAGGGGGTCACTGCTGTTATATTCGAAGAATACCACAAGACCTTTACCGAAAAAGGGGTAGAAATGTGTCACCGGACTCCTGAATTGGCCGACAACAAAGCCATTCAGGCCATGTGGAAGAACTTCGACCCGAAAGTGGTCAAAAAGCGCTGCACCTTCCGAAAGAATCTATAAAGAAACCCTCAGAACCACGAGATCTGAGGGTGATTTTTGGTCCGAGACAGGCTTATTCGCCCATGGCCGCGGCCACCGCTGCGGACAAGCGCTTATAGGTTCCGTTCTGCAGCCGCTCGCGTATGGCGGAAAACGCCTCGAGCGTTTCCTGTATGTCTTCCATCGTATGGGTGGCTGTGGGGATCATCCTCAGGAGAATTAATCCTTTAGGTATTACCGGGTAAACCACTATGGAACAGAATATTCCGTAGTTTTCCCTCAGATCCTTAACCAGGGCCATCGCCTCGGGTATGCTGCCGTTCAGGTACACAGGAGTTACACAGCTCTGGGTGGTTCCCAGGTCGAAGCCCCTGCTCCTGAGACCATCCTGGAGTGCATTTACGTTT
Source organism: uncultured Flavobacteriaceae bacterium (assembly GCA_964550895.1). GTDB lineage: Bacteria > Bacteroidota > Bacteroidia > Flavobacteriales > Flavobacteriaceae > CAZKAP01. Next base: position 39,621 of record CAZKAP010000031.1, on the reverse strand, counting down.
TCCCAGAGCCTGGCCTTCAATTCAGGCTGGTTCTTGAGCATGTCCAGCCTCTTCAGGGCTCCCTTGACATAGATCATGGGGAGGGATTTGGCGAACATCTGCGATCGGAGGTTGTATTTCAGGTAATCAATGATCTCTTTATCCGCGGCGAGAAAGGCCCCAATGCCCGCCAGTGACTTGGCAAAAGTGGCGAAATATACATCGATCTCATCCTGAACTCCCTGCTCCTCACCGGCACCGGCACCGGTCTTTCCCAATGTACCAAAGCCATGGGCATCGTCAACGAGCAGACGGAAGTTGAACTTTTTCTTGAGCGCTACGATCTCCTTGAGCTTTCCCTGTTCGCCCCGCATGCCGAATACTCCTTCGGATATCACCAGTATACCGCCATTATTCTGCTCGGCGAGTTTGGTGGCTCGTTCCAGGTTCTTCTCCAGGCTCTCGATGTCGTTGTGCTTAAAGGTAAATCGCTTTCCTACGTGCAGCCGTACCCCATCGATAATACAAGCATGACTGTCTACATCGTATACGATAATATCGTCCTTACTCACCAGGGCATCAACGGCAGACATGATCCCCTGATAGCCGAAATTCAGCAAGTAGGCAGATTCCTTGGAAACGAACCGGGCCAGCTCGCGTTCCAGCTCCTCGTGAAAATCCGTGTGGCCGCTCATCATCCGGGCGCCCATGGGATAAGCCGCCCCGTGTTCCAGAGCAGCATCGGCATCCGCCTGCTTGATCTCAGGCAGGTTGGCCAGCCCCAGGTAGTCATTGATACTCCAGGTGATGACTTCCTTGCCCTGAAATTTCATCCGGTTGGAAATCGGACCCTCCAGTTTTGGGAAAACGAAATATCCCTCGGCTTGCGAGGCCCATCTCCCCAACGGGCCTTTATTCTCAATGATTCTGTCAAATAAATCCCTCATGATAAATACGTCCTTCTCTCTGGTTTTAAAGATGGCAAAATAACGGAAACTTGCTTAGTTGGCCTCGGCCCGGTCCTTTTTTTTGCTCGCCTCGGAACGAGAATCTTCCTTTATGAATCCCTGAGCCTTCATCCAATCGTCCGAATAAATCTTGCTCATATAGCGCGAACCGTGGTCCGGGAATATCACCACTACCTTGCTTTCCCGGTCGAATACACCCTCCTTATTCAGTTGCTTTATCGCCTGCCAGGCGGCACCTGAGGTGTATCCGACGAACATGCCCTCGGTTCTGGAAATCATACGGGCCGTCCAGGCGCTATCCTCGTCCGTAACCTTGATATAGCGATCGACTACGGAAAAGTCAGTAGCCGCAGGAATCAGGTTTTTTCCGAGTCCTTCGATGCGGTAGGGATAGATCTCCCTGGGATCCAATTTCCCGGTTTCGTGGTACTTCTTGATAACCGATCCGTAGGCATCGACACCCAAGACCTGGATGTCGGGATTCTTTTCCTTGAGATACCGGGCCGTACCCGATATGGTGCCTCCGGTACCGCTGCAGGCCACCAGGTGGGTGATCTGTCCTCCTGTCTGTTCCCATATCTCGGGTCCGGTCGACAGGTAGTGGGCGTCGATATTCCGTTCGTTGAAGTATTGATTGATATAGATGGAGCCTGGGGTTTCCCGGTGTATCCGCTTAGCCACCTCGTAGTACGATCTGGGATCGTCGGCCGAAACATGAGCCGGACATACATGGACTTCCGCCCCCATGGAACGGAGGCCATCGATCTTGTCCTGGGAGGATTTTGAACTCACCGCCAGTATACACCGATAACCGCGGGCTATACTCACCATGGCCAGGGAGAATCCCGTATTGCCTGAGGTCGTTTCCACGATCACACTGCCGGGCCGGAGCAGGCCTTCCTTCTCGGCTTCATTGATGATGTGCAGGGCAATGCGGTCCTTAGCCGAATGCCCGGGATTGAACCACTCGGCCTTAACAAAAAACTGGCCCGTGAGGCCTTTACTGATGTGTTTGAGACGGATGAGCGGGGTTTGGCCCACCAATTCGGTTATGGAGTCAAATGCTTTGATGGTTCCGCGTTCTTCCATAGGGGGTTGGTTGCAGGTTCTACCGGGGGCAAATGTAGTGAATTTTAGGCTATTCCATGGTTCCCTCAAGCTCCAGCAGGAAGGCGTGGTCACGGGCAATATCCCGCAGAGCTTCGAAGCGTCCGGAGGAGCCGCTGTGACCGGTCTCCATCTGCGTATGGAAGAGCACCTTGCCGCTGCCCGTATTCCTTTCCCTTAACCGGGCAATCCACTTGGCGGGCTCCCAGTATTGCACCTGTGAATCGTGGTAGCCTGTGGTAACCAACAGGTTCGGGTATGCCATACGGGCTACGTTGTCGTAGGGAGAGTAGGATTTAATGTAATGGTAATACACCGGGTCGTTCGGGTTGCCCCACTCGTCGTATTCACCAGTGGTTAAAGGAATGGTTTCATCCAGCATGGTGGTTACCACGTCCACGAAAGGCACGTTGGCCACAACCCCGTGAAACAGTTCCGGAGCCATATTCATCACCGCTCCCATGAGCAAGCCTCCGGCTGACCCTCCTTTTGCATACAGATGGTCCGAAGAAGTATAACCCTGATCGATCAGATGTCGCGCGCAGGCGATAAAGTCGGTGAAGGTGTTCTTCTTATTGAGCAACTTGCCTTCCTCGTACCAATGTCGTCCGAGGTATTGCCCTCCGCGTATATGAGCTATAGCGAAGGTGAAGCCCCGATCGAGTAAGCTGAGTCGGTTCGTTGAGAAATACGGATCCACGGTGTACCCATAGGACCCGTATCCATATAATAGCAGCGGCGTGTCCATTCCTTTATTGACCTCCTTACGGCTGACTATGGAGATGGGTATTTCCTTGCCGTCTTCGGCTTTAGCCCAGATACGCTCCGAGTGGTAATTGTCGGGATCGAAACCGGGATCAGGGATTTCCTGTTGCTTCAAAAGGGCGGCCTCACGCTTCCCCATATCATATTCCCAAATGCTGCCCGGTAAAGTCATTTTGTTGAAGTAGTACCGCACCCGGCTGCTGTCGAAATTGGGGTTGATCCCGAAACCGATCACGTAGGTTTCTGAGTCCACGGGCAGGTAATAATCGCTGCTCCCATCCCAGGAGAGGACACGTATACGGCCCAAACCCTCACTGCGCTCGCACAGTGCGATATAGTCCGAGAATATCTCGATATCTTCCAGGAGTACACCCGGGCGGTGCGGAATGACCTCCTCCCAGTCTTCGGGTGAGGTGCGTTCGCATCCGGCCCGCATCAGCTTGAAATCCGTGGCTCCGTCCTTGTTGGTCAGGAAGTAGAAATGGCTGCCATAGTGGTACACATCGTACTCCAGGTCCCGTATCCTTGCAGCCATGAGTTGGAACTCGTCCATGGGACGGTCGGACCGGATAAAGCGGTACTCACTGCTCACGGTACTTTCGCTGCCAATAATGATGAATTCACGTGACTTGGTGCGGTATACATAGGCCCGAAAGGTCTCGTCCTTTTCCTCATAAACCAGCACATCCTCTTCGGTGGGCGTGCCCAGGACGTGACGGTATATCTGATACGGTCGGAGGGTTTCGGGGTTGATCCGGGTGTAAAAAACGGTCCTGTGATCCGCGGCCCAAACTGCCCGGCCAGTGGTTTGATCCAGCTGATCTGTCAACAGTTCCCCGGACTCCAGATCCTTGAAGCGAATGGTATAGATTCGCCTGGAGACCGTATCTACCCCGAATGCGGCCTTGAGGTTGTCCGAGCTGATGGTATATGTGAGGCTGTAGTAATCGTGCCCTTGAGCCATTTCGTTGACGTCGAACAGGACTTCTGCCTCCTGCTTTCCATCTTTCCTGCGGGTGAAAATGGGATATTCGAGGCCTGTGCGCTCCAGGGTCTGATACCAGTACCCGTTCTTCAGAAAGGGAACAGATTCGTCATCCTCTTTGATGCGGGATTTGTATTCGGAGAAAAGCTTGTCCTGAAGACCCTTCGTATGAGCAGTCATGGCGTCGTAATAAGCGTTCTCAGATTTCAAGTGATCCAGGACTTCGGGGCTGTCCCGTTCCCGCATCCAGAAGTAGGGGTCCTCCCGGATATCTCCGTGAATTTGAAGGTTCTTGGTTTTTTTTACGGCAATGGGTGCTGGGCTCTGATTCGGCATAGGGAAGATTATATCAGCAATATTAGGAAACATCCCCGGATCGCCATCTCTTCACGATCGATAAATCGGGTTTTTCAGACGCCTCCCGGGGTCGTATTTTTGCGCAAAAATCAATCGATGTTTGGAGATATGATGGGCATGATGAAAAAGGTTCAGACTGCCCGAGCTAGAATTGAGGCAACCAAATCCGAATTAGACCATCACGTGGAATCCGTAAAGGATCCCGCGGGAATTATGGAAGTCCGGATCACGGCCAATCGGGTAATCACAGCTGTGGAGCTTTCCGCGGAGGCCCAAAACCTCGTACGGGAAGAACTGCAGGAACTCATTCAAAACACCGTGAACTCGGCCATCGCCCAGGCCAGCCGAATTCAGGAGGAAACCCTGCAACAGGTGGCCCGTGAGGAAATGCCTTCCATCCCGGGCATGGATCAATTTTTCAGGTAAACCCGATATCAACTCCCGAATCTCCCGGAGTTTAGGAAATCCAAAACGTACTGATGCATCGTTTCGGTGTAATCCATATGGGTAACCAGTCTTTTGAGCCCACTGCCCATGTCGATAAACTGTATTTCCTTCTGACTGGCGCTTTCCATGAAGTCCTCTTCCGGTTTACCTGATCGGAGTCGGAAGATCAGTATGTTGGTCTCCACGGGGGCCACTTCTTCCACTCCGGGGTGCTTGCTCAGCGCCCAGGCCAATTCGGCGGCACGGCGGTGATCCTCGGCCAGTCGATCGATCTGATTCTTCAGGGCGAAAAGGCCGGCAGCCGCGAGCAAGCCCGATTGCCTCATGCCCCCGCCCAGGATCTTTCGGATCCTCATCGCTTCCTCATAACTCACGGGTTCCCGCCCGAGAAGCACCGATCCTACCGGACAACCGAGTCCTTTACTCAGGCAGACGCTAAGTGTGTCCAGCTTAGGTCCGTAATCCCCGGGTACGGTTCCCGTGGCGACCATGGCATTCCAAATACGCGCCCCATCCATATGGAGACCCAATCCGAGTTCTGCACACACTGCTCTGATCCGATCGATCTCCGACAGGTCGTAACAGGCTCCACCGCCTTTGTTGGTAGTATTCTCCAGGCTAACCAACGCCGTTCTGGGGCTGTGATAAAAATCGGGAGGATTGTGTGCAGCAGCCACCTGATCGGCCCGTATTCTTCCGCGATCCCCCTTTACCAGGCGGCAGGAAACTCCGCTATTGAAGCTCACCCCTCCCCCTTCGTACCAGTAAATGTGGGAGAGCTCGTCACAAATTACCTGATCTCCGGGACGCGTATGCAATTTGATCGCCGTCTGATTAGCCATGGTACCCGACGGAAAAAACAAGGCCCAGTCCATACCGAACAGCTGTGCCAGGTATTCCTCCAGTTCATTGACGGAAGGGTCTTGTTTAAAGACATCGTCACCCAATGGGGCATTAGCCATGGCCTTCCGCATTCCTTCTGAAGGAAGGGTGACCGTATCGCTGATGAGATTCACCTTCATTATTAGAGGTTTACAACTTTAAATTGTTGATTATAAGGAAGCTGACAGGTCTTTTTCCATAGGAAATTCATTCGAAGGACAAAAGGAACCATTCGAAGGTCTTTACCCGCAGGCGACCCGGTTTTAGGGCTGTGAAGGTATAAAATGACCGGCATACCGCC
>CAZKAP010000031.1:4917-33820 GCA_964550895.1 uncultured Flavobacteriaceae bacterium | reverse complement strand
TATTTTTGCAGAGTAATTTTCAAGACGATGACAGCATACGAAAGATACAGGGATTTAATGGATCGCCTAGGTGCGTTAAGGAGGTATCTTTGACTTGGATCAGCTAGCCATTGAGGTACAGAATGCCGAGGAAAAAACTATGGCACCGGATTTCTGGGATGATGCCATACAGGCCCAGGAATTCATGCAATCCCTGAATGCCAAAAAGCGGTGGATCGACGAATACGAGCAGGCAGAGGCGCTGATTAGCGACTTGCAGGTGCTTCTCGAATTTGAGAAAGCGGGAGAGGTCACGGGAGACGAATTGCTCGAACAAGTAGATAAAAGCCTCGGGTTCATTGAAAAGATGGAGTTTCGCAACATGTTGTCCGAGGAAGGGGACGACCTTCCAGGCGTTCTGCAGATTACGGCAGGTGCAGGCGGAACGGAGAGTTGCGATTGGGCGGCCATGCTGATGCGCATGTACCGGATGTGGGGAGAGAAAAACGGCTACAAGGTTCGGGAGCTCAACCTTCAGGAGGGCGATGTGGCTGGTATCAAAACCGTTACGCTGCAATTCGACGGCGAATATGCCTTCGGTTGGCTCAAGGGAGAGAACGGCGTTCATCGACTGGTACGCATATCGCCATTCGACAGCAATGCCAAGCGGCATACGTCCTTCGCTTCGGTGTACGTCTATCCCCTGGTGAACGATCGCATCGAAATCGAGATCAACCCTGCTGATATCGAAATAACCACAGCACGTTCCAGCGGGGCCGGAGGGCAGAATGTGAACAAAGTGGAGACTAAAGTACAGCTGGTTCACAAGCCCAGCGGCATACAGATATCCTGTTCGGACTCACGCTCCCAACACGATAACCGGGCTACAGCGATGAAAATGCTCAAATCTCAACTGTATGAGATTGAACTACGTAAACGACAGGAGGCCCGGCAGGAAATCGAATCCGGCAAGATGAAGATCGAATGGGGTTCTCAAATCCGGAATTATGTGCTGCATCCCTACAAGATGGTCAAGGATGTGCGCACTCAGGAGGAGACCGGTAACGTGGACGCCGTACTGGATGGTGACATCAATGCGTTTCTCAAATCCTACCTCATGATGATGGGGGGTATGGAACAGCAAGAAAGTTAGAATGTTTCGCTATTTTGTTGGTATAACATAAGAACGTAGACATGAAACTACACGGAAACACAGGTAACGGAAAGAGTCCGGCGAAGCCATTCATTTTGGGATTGATACTCCTGCTTATCATGAGCACGCAGACCGTCTCGTCCCAGGTCATGAACCGCAATCGCTACGGAGCCGGTAACCCCGGACCTACTGCTCAGTCTCAGAGGCAGGAAGAACCGAAAACAGCCGAGGAAATGATCGACATCATGATGCCGAAAATATCGGAATCCCTGAAGCTGAACGATTTTGATGAGGCTGTAATGCGAGCCATCCTGCTCAAGTACATGAAGAAGCGACTCGAGCTGAGGATACTGGAACTTCCCGATGAGAGAACCCGCGAAATACTGGGTCAGATTCTCAAAGAGGAAGATGCGGAGCTCAGAAGCAGTCTGAGCCCGGAGGTATACGAAGGGTACAAAAAGATCTCTGAGGAGGGGCTGAACTGGAAGAAGAAAGAGGAAAAAGAAAAGAAAAAGAAAGAACGCAAACGGCGCCGTAACAAGAAGGAGCAAGAGGAAGAATCCGAACGCTGACGGCCTAAACTGTAAAACTGAACATGAAAAAAATCTTACTAACCTTAACCTACATCCTTTTCGCTGCGGCCCCTCTTATGGGGCAACGAGGCGTTGCAGGATCGCAATCGGCGATTACGGTATCTGCCACCGTTATCGATGCAGAATCGGGCAGGCCCCTGGAATTCGCTACTATGGTAGTGCAGAGTAAGCGCAACCCGGAACGGGTTACGGGAGGACTGACCGATATGGATGGCAAGGTATCCGCCCAAGTCCCCCCGGGACCGTATCTCATTCGATTTGAATATCTCTCGTACAAAACCGTGACCCTGGACGAGAGGATGCTCAGTGCCAATACGGACCTCGGGTCAATTTCCATGGAATCCGACGTGACCCAGCTGGATGCTGTGGAGGTGGTGGGAGAAAAGACCACTGTGGAGCTCCGACTGGACAAAAAAGTTTACAACGTGGGAAAAGACCTTACGGTAAGCGGCGGAACTGTTTCCGACGTACTGGATAATGTGCCTTCGGTGACCGTGGATGTCGAAGGAGCGATCAGTCTCCGGGGCAACGAAAGCGTGCGCATTCTCATCAATGGTAAGCCCTCATCCATAGCAGGTCTGAGTCCAGAAACACTGCAACAGCTACCAGCAGATGCCATTGAGAAAGTAGAGGTAATCACCAACCCCTCGGCCCGTTACGATGCCCAGGGCACGGCAGGCATCCTGAACATCATATTGAAACAGGAAAAAACCGCGGGAATCAATGGATCTCTCAATATATACGCCGGTGACCCTGAACTCTACGGAGGTGCCCTGAGTCTGAATTTGCGCAAGAAGTACTTCAACCTGTTTACCAATACCACGTACAGGTATCGGGAATCCCCGGGCAATGGAAGCTCCTTTCAGGAAAATTTCGATGGCAATGGCAATACGGCCAGTTTTCAGGACCAACAAAGCGATATCCTAAGGACTGGAGAGCGTTTTTCCACTAACGTGGGGTTCGAACTCCTGCCGGATGACAAAACCAGCATTACCAATTCGTTTGTGTTCCAGCGTGGCCCCGGAACGGATTTCACCTTTGTCAATTTCCAGAATTTTGATGCCAGCGGCGATCTGACCCTGGAACGAGATCGAAATACGGTACAGGCCGAAGAGGATCGCAGCGTACAATATTCCTTTAACGCACGTCGAAAGTTCAATGACGAAGGTCACGAACTGACCATCGACTACCAGTACTCCACCGATTTTGAGGAGGAAAACCAGGTTATTGAAGAACAGATACTGGGGAATCCGGATCCTCTGCCCACCGAAGAACAGAACAGTATAGAAGAGGAGACCTTTCAGCTACTGCAGGCTGAATACGTCCTGCCATTCGGAAAAGACAACCAATCGCAGTTCGAAGCCGGTTACCGGGGAACATTCCGCGACCTGGTCTCCGATTTCGTGTTTGGATTTCAGGACGATGTGGGAGCGGTCGAGCCGGATCCGAACTTCAGTAATACACTCGAATACCGGGAATACGTAAATGCCGCATACACCCAGTTCGGCACCCAGTTCGGTGGCTTCAATTTCCTGACCGGACTGCGGATGGAAGCTTCTGATATTGGAATTACTTCCGTTAACGAAGGGACAACAGATAATAAGAAGTACGTGGATTGGTTCCCATCCGTATTTCTCGGCTACGAATTCTCAGAAACCGAGCAGTTGACCTTAAGCTACAGCCGTCGTCTAAGGCGTCCCAGGGGGTGGTTCCTGAACCCTTTCATCTCCAGGTCGAACAACACCAACTTGCGCCGGGGAAATCCGGACCTGGATCCGGCCTATTCCAATGCCTTTGATTTTGGCTATCTCAAGCGCTGGGACAAAGTAACGATCAGCGGTTCGGCTTACTATTTCCGTTCCTCCGGGGTGTTCCAGTTTATTACACAGGAAACTGGTGATTTCGTAGTACTTGACGATCCTGCCAATCCCGGGGAAACCGTGGATGTGCCGGTTCAAATTCGCTTCCCCATTAATCTGGCCACGGATTCCAGGCTGGGTGGTGAACTTACCGCGACCTATACGCCTTTTCGGAACTGGAGGCTGAATTGGAACCTGAACCTGTTTCAGCAGAGCCTAAGAGGGGATTATTCCTTTGAGAACTTCCAGGGTGAGACGGTTACCCAGAACTTCGATGCGGACAATTTCACCTGGTTTACCCGGTTTACCGCGCGTCTGCCGCTACCGGGCAAGATCGAGTTCCAGACCAATGCGTTTTACCGGGGCAGACGGGTGGACGCCCAGAACGTGACCAGGGGGTTGTTTTCGATGAATCTAGCCTTCAGTAAGAATTTCTTCGACAATAAGGGCACCCTTTCTTTGAACGTGAGTGATCTGTTCAACTCCCGGAGAAGAATACGGGAGACCCGCACCGAGAACGTATTCTCCGATAATGAATTTCAATGGAGGGTACGCCAGGTCCGGATGAGTTTCCTGTATCGCTTTAACGAATCCGATCAGAATCGAAGAAGGGGACGCGACGGAAACGGTGAACGCGGTGACGACGGTGATTTTGAATTTGAAGGGGGAAAATAGCCCTGAAACCGAATCAAATAAGAAAGGAACCCGTTCTTTGGGTTCCTTTTTTTTATAGTTATCGGAAAGTGGGGATAATTAATCCTCGATTTCCTTACCGGCAGATTTCTTCCGCTCTCTGAGGTATTCGAACAAGTTGCCTGTCAGCCAATACGGTACTACGAAGGTCAACAGGAAAATCATCAGCCAGAATCCTATGCCCAGGATGAGCAGGAATGCAATAAAGCCAAGATATTGATCGAATTCTATCACGTTCTAAATTTTTACCAAAAATAATGGTATCCCAACCATATAAACAAATCCCAACACCGAAATACCGGTGGGCAGCCATTAAATTTGTAAAACGAAAAACTAACAACTATGACCTATAGAATCGAAAAGGACACTATGGGGGAGGTTCAGGTTCCCCGGGATCGGTACTGGGGAGCACAGACCGAACGCTCTCGCATGAACTTCAGGATCGGACCGGAGGCTTCCATGCCACGCGAAATCATTCACGGTTTCGCACACTTAAAAAAGGCCGCGGCCTATGCCAACTGCGATCTAGGTGTCCTGTCCGAAGCAAAGAGGGACCTCATAGCCAGAGTTTGTGACGAGATACTCGCAGGCGATCTGGATCATGAATTTCCTCTGGTCGTCTGGCAAACGGGTTCGGGAACCCAGAGCAACATGAACGTCAATGAAGTGGTGGCCAACCGGGCCCATGTTATCGAGGGCAACGCACTGGGCGAAGGGGAGCGAAGCCTGAGCCCCAACGACGACGTGAACAAATCGCAATCCTCCAACGATACCTTTCCTACCGGAATGCATATCGCTGCGTACACCGCCATCGTCAAACACACCCTGCCTTCCGTGCGGGTACTCCGGGACACCCTCCATCGCAAGGCACTGGAATTCAATGATGTGGTCAAAATCGGTCGTACACATTTAATGGATGCCACCCCGTTAACCTTAGGACAGGAATTCAGCGGATACGTTTCCCAACTGGATCACGGTATCCGGGCCCTGGAGCACACCCTGGATCACCTGAGCGAACTGGCTCTGGGAGGAACCGCCGTCGGTACCGGCCTGAATACCCCTGAGGGTTACGACCTGAAGGTTGCCGAGTACATCGCCCGCTTCACCGGCCTGCCCTTTAAAACGGCGCCCAACAAGTTCGAGGCCCTGGCGGCTCACGACGCGATCGTGGAGTCTCACGGGGCCCTCAAGCAACTCGCGGTAAGTCTGAACAAGATTGCCAACGATATCCGGCTCATGGCCTCGGGACCGCGTTCCGGTATAGGTGAAATCATCATACCCGCCAACGAACCCGGCAGTTCCATCATGCCCGGTAAGGTAAATCCGACTCAGTGCGAAGCACTGACCATGGTATGTGCGCAGGTCATGGGGAACGATGTGGCTATAAGCGTCGGGGGCACCCAGGGGCATTACGAACTCAATGTATTTAAACCCATGATGGCCCGGAATATACTGGAATCGGCCCGACTCCTGGGAGATGCATGCCTGAGCTTCGAGAAAAATTGTGCCTCGGGTATAGCTCCGAATTACGCGGTTATCGAGAAGCTCCTCAACAATTCCCTCATGCTCGTCACGGCTCTGAACACCAAAATCGGTTATTACAAGGCCGCTGAGATCGCGAATGCCGCACACGCCAATGGAACTACGCTTCGGGAAGAGGCCATCCGACTGGGTTATGTTACGGCCGAGGAATACGATTTGTGGGTTCGCCCGGAAGATATGGTGGGTAAACGTTAACCCCTTTTTCGCATAAAAAAAGAGGCTGCCATCGGCAGCCTCTTTCATTTGCAATATAGTGTTCGTGTTTATTTCAGGATAAACTTGGATGTTCCGAGTAGATTCAGGTCGTCGTCATAGACGGTGACCATGTAATTCCCCGACTGAAAATCGGTCTCGGGCTTGTTGACGTAGTCACATACATCCAGTGTATTGTTCTCGTAGTAGAAGTTGGTCGCCTTGGTATAGGAAATTGTAGTTCCCTCCTCATTGGTACGGCTATAACCATCCCCCAGTACATTGCCCTGCGGGTCTAAAACCTCAATGTAAAACTCCCGGTCACCGGCCTGGGCAATTCGGTTGTCTGCAATGGTAAAGCACACCTGAAGCTTATCAGTAGCTCGTGCGCGGGATACGGAAACCAATTTACCGTTATTGCGCTCTTTCTTAGCGTCTATGTTGTACTTGGCCAGGTTAAGCGCTGCCCCGCGCTCCACTGCATCGGCCAGTTGCGTATTCTGTACGATCAGCGAGTCATTGAATTTTGACTGCAGCTCCAGCTCCATGTACGTACTGTCTCGCTGCATGGCGAGTAAGCTGTTGGATTGAGTAAGGGAATCCACTTTCTTGAGCAGCACTTCACGCTCCTGCTTCAGTCGGGTAACCTGACGACGGTACTTGTAGAGGGTAGACAGGTCGGCCTTCATGGCCTGAAGGGAATCGATGTACTTGGCAATATTATCCCGTGCATCCACCAGTTCCTCATTGGTTGCCTGGCTTTCCAGTATGGCCTTGTCGTACTCCGACTTCAGGCTTTCGAGGTCCTCAACGACCAGTTCTTTCTCCTGTTTAAAGGCTTCTTCGTTCTTCTTGTTGGTCTGATACTGGCTGATTGCTACTACCAGTGTGATCAGAAAAAGTGCACCGAGTAATCCGGCGATCACCTTCAGGGCGTTATTGTTATTCTCTGCCATGTTTTCTAAGATTTAATTTGGATTGATTCCTAGTATTTAATGGCATATACGGGGTGCGCAGGGGCCTTGGATTTCGAAAACTGCCATAATCAATAAAAAAAATGGCAACTCTTTGTTTTTCAAGTTTTTAACTTTATACCTCTGGCGTGCCAACATGGGCTATGGCCACCCATTGCTGAGACCAGTTGCCAAATTTGGGCAGATTCGGGTTATTGTCACTCTGCTTTTCCTTGTGATAGTCCGTCATGGAAGCCGGATTATCTTCGTTGCGTCCGTGCATGAGGGTGTATTGAATGACATTGCCTTCCTCGTCACGGGTCACCTCCACTACTATCCCGACGTGCATGATGGCGGCCTGCCCGGGGTTGTAATTATTGGCATGCGCCGTAAGCATGTCGATGTTCAGATTGGAATACTTACGGCCCGGCTTGGAATAAAACATCACCGATCCGGGCGTGATCTCGTTCCGCACGGCCATAGGATCTTCCACGAGTTTAAGATTGCCCTGCTGATGGTACCAGTGCGCAATGGCACGGCTGCTTCGGGTCGTATCATAGTCCGGCCAGATGAAGCTATCCGGACACTGGGCGTCCGCCCATAGCACTACGCTGTCCTTCATCTTGTGAAAGATGCCTGAACAATCCTGACCCAATTCGGCTACATAGGCATACCTCCTGGCCTCTATGTTTTCAGCAGCCCGCATCAGGCGTTGGCGAAAGGGTTTCCCCTGAAGGCAGGAAACACCTGCCTCCAGAGAATCCACAGCCGTAGAATCGGCCGGAGTTACCCGCGTCGAATCCGATTCCTTGTTCAGGAATGGAACCTTGGAAGTCACACCTTTCAGTGAGCTGCCGTAATCGGGGTAGCTAACCCCCAGAAAATAACCGACCAAAGCACCGATGATCAGCAATAAAAGTCCTCGTAATAATCCTTTCATGGGTTTGTGTTTAGAGTATTGAATCGTTCAAACCCACCCAAGATACGAGTAAGAAGTATCTGCGGTGTTAACAAAAAGTTAACACAGTGGATTCAACGCGTGAGCTTTTTGTAGCGAAGACGGGTGGGAATAACGTCAGACCCCAGGCGTTTCTTTCGGTTTTCCTCATAATCCGAAAAGGATCCCTCGAAAAAATAGACCTGCGAATTCCCCTCAAAGGCGAGTATGTGCGTACAAATCCGATCGAGGAACCAACGGTCGTGTGAGATCACCACGGCGCAGCCCGCGAAGTTTTCAAGTCCTTCCTCCAATGCCCTGAGGGTATTCACGTCGAGATCGTTGGTCGGCTCGTCCAACAATAGAACGTTGCCTTCCTCCTTGAGAGTCATGGCCAGATGCAGCCGGTTCCTCTCGCCCCCTGAAAGCATGGATACCTTCTTGTTCTGTTCGCTGCCCGAGAAATTGAACCTGCTCAGATAGGCCCGGGAATTGACCTGTCGCCCCCCCATCATGATCAGTTCCTGTCCGTCCGAAAAATTCTCCCAAATGGTCTTGTCCGGATCGATGTTGGAGTGACTCTGATCGACATAGGCAATCTTCGCGGTCTCCCCGAGCTCGAAGGTTCCGGTATCCGGTGCTTCCTCCCCCATGATCATGCGGAAGATGGTGGTTTTTCCGGCACCATTAGGCCCAATGATACCCACGATACCGGCTTGTGGCAGGGCAAACTCAAGGTTTTCGTAGAGGAGCTTGTCTCCGTAGGCCTTCGAAATCCCGTGGGCCTCGATCACCTGAGTCCCCAGGCGCGGCCCGTTGGGAATGTAGATTTCCAGTTTTTCTTCCAGTTGCTTCTGGTCCTGATTCAGGAGCTTGTCGTAATTCTTAAGACGGGCCTTTTGCTTGGTTTGCCTGCCCTTGGCCCCCTGCCGTACCCATTCCAACTCCCTCTCCAGGGTCTTCTGACGTTTGCTAGCCTGCTTCTCCTCCATGGCCAGGCGCCTGGATTTCTGATCGAGCCAGCTGGAGTAATTGCCTTCCCAGGGAATACCTTCTCCACGATCCAGTTCCAGTATCCATCCGGCCACGTTGTCGAGGAAATACCGATCGTGGGTCACGGCGATCACGGTACCCTTGTACTGGTCGAGGTGATGTTCGAGCCAATGAACCGACTCGGCGTCCAAATGGTTGGTGGGCTCATCCAGCAGAAGAACATCGGGTTCCTGCAGCAACAGGCGGCAAAGAGCCACCCGTCTCTTTTCACCACCGGAAAGCACCTTTATGGGTTTATCGGGTTCGGGCGTACGTAAGGCGTCCATGGCGATTTCCAGTCGCGTATCCAGCTCCCAGGCATTGGAGGCATCGATCTGATCCTGCAGTGCGGCCTGCCTGTCCATCAGTTTCTGCATTTTCTCGGCATCCTCATATACCTCAGGCAAACCAAACTGATCGTTGATCCTATTGTATTCATCGAGCACGGCAACAATTTCCGCCACTCCTTCTCGCACCACCTCGATCACGGTCTTCTCGGGGTCCAGTTCGGGCTCCTGTTCCAGGTACCCCACCGAATAGTCCTGGGAGAAAACCACGTCTCCCTGGTAGTTCTTATCGATTCCGGCTATGATCCTGAGCAAAGTGGATTTACCAGAGCCGTTCAACCCGAGTATACCGATCTTCGCCCCGTAAAAGAAACTCAGGTATATGTTCTTAAGCACAGGCGTCTGTGCGTTCTTGTAAGTCTTGGTAACCCCCGACATGGAGAAGATCACCTTGCGATCTGTTGACATAGGACGTACGATTTGAGGGATTATACCCGGCCTTTCAGGGCATTGAATACCCAGGCTATGGCCAGAAAGCCAATACCTACTGCACTGAAGCCCCAACCGGCAACCTCTTCGTAACGCCAAATTCCCAGAGCGATTACCCCGATACCAACAATGATCATGATGATAGTCGCGTAAGCCAGTACTGTATTCTTATTCATTACCATATTTGCGTTTCAAGAGGTGGGGCAAATATCGGAAAATCGCTTCAATTGGGCCCAACAGCCGTTGAATTGGCAGTATCTTTGGCGCATTAACAACGATTTCATGGATCTTACTTTCAACAAGAATGAGGACCGCAACAAACTCAAGCTTTCGGATCTGAAGCGCATTACCCGGGAAATACACAAAGGCGGTGGAGCCAAGCGGTTGGAAAAACTGAAGAAGCAAGGTAAGATGACCGCCAGGGAACGCATAGACTACCTGCTCGATAAACCATCCGAGGCCCTGGAGATCGGGGCTTTGGCCGGTTATGATATGTACGCCGAACACGGAGGGTGTCCGAGCGGCGGAGTAGTGGTCAAGATCGGACGCGTATCGGGAAGACTTTGTGTGGTGGTAGCCAATGATGCCTCGGTCAAGGCCGGCGCCTGGTTCCCCATCACGGGAAAGAAAAACCTGAGGGCACAGGAAATTGCCATGGAAAACCGGCTACCGATCATTTATCTGGTAGACAGCGCCGGGGTTTACCTGCCCATGCAGGACGAGATATTCCCGGATAAGGAACACTTCGGGCGTATCTTCAGGAACAATGCGCGCATGAGCAGCATGGGTATCGTTCAGATTGCCGCAATCATGGGAAGCTGCGTGGCCGGGGGGGCCTACCTTCCAATCATGAGTGACGAGGCGCTGATCGTAGATAAGACCGGCAGTATTTTTTTGGCCGGAAGCTATTTGGTCAAGGCAGCTATAGGGGAAGACGTGGATAATGAGACACTCGGGGGTGCTACTACACACTCCGAGATCAGCGGCGTAACCGATTACAAAGCCAAAGACGATCCCGATGCCCTGGATACCATAAAAAAACTGGTTTCTAACATAGGAACACCTGAATCGGCGGGTTATTCGCGCGAAAAATCCCAAAAACCCGCTAAAGATCCGTCTGATCTCTACGGCATACTGCCCGCCTCCCGATCCGAGCCTTACGATATGCTGGAAATCATCCACAGACTGGTCGATAATTCGGACTTCACGGAATACAAGAAAGGGTACGGCAGGAGCTTGCTCACGGGGTACGCCCGTATCGACGGCTGGTCGGTGGGAATCGTTGCCAATCAGCGCAAGATTGTTAAGAACGCCAAGGGGGAAATGCAGTTTGGCGGGGTAATCTACGGGGATGCAGCGGACAAGGCCACCCGATTCATTGCGAATTGCAATCAGAAAAAAATTCCCCTGGTCTTCTTGCAGGATGTAACCGGCTTTATGGTCGGCAGCAAGAGCGAGCACTCGGGGATTATCAAGGATGGGGCGAAAATGGTCAATGCCGTTGGGAATTCGGTGGTGCCAAAGTTTACCGTGATCATTGGAAACAGCTATGGAGCCGGAAATTATGCCATGTGCGGAAAAGCCTATGATCCCCGTCTGATCGTTGCATGGCCGAGTGCCGAACTGGCGGTTATGAGCGGCAATTCCGCAGCCAAAGTGTTGATGCAGATCGAAAAGTCGGCTTTGGAAAAGAGCGGTAAGAGTCTCAAACCCGAGGACGAGAAGGAGCTTTTCAACCGCATCAAAGAGCGATACGATCGGCAGGTTTCCCCATATTACGCTGCCGCCCGACTATGGACCGATGCGATCATTGATCCCGTGGAAACCCGTAAATGGATTTCTATGGGCATTGAATCCGCCAACCATGCTCCTATCGAACAGCCATACAATCCGGGAGTACTTCAGGTGTAATCCTGGGTTCGATGCTTACTAGCTGGAGTTTCCTGCTAACTGCCGGATGAGTTTTCGGCGATCCGGCTTGTTCCCGGGGGTTCTGGGAAGAGCGGGAATAAAAACCAGATCCCTGGGCCTCTCATGCCGGGATAACTCAGCCGTTTTCAGGAGGAGTGAAACCTCTTTCCGGTCCTTTTCTTCTCCCTCTATAACCAGGACGGCCTCCTGTCCCAGCTCGGGATGTGGTCGGGGAACCAACAGGAGCGTACGCTCTAAAATAGCGGAGAGGATGTTTTCGATCCCCTCGGGATGAATTTTTATGCCTCCTGAATTTATGACGAAGTCTTGCCTTCCCTTCCAAACGAAGCGATCCGTGCCTAAAAGCTCCACTGTATCGCTTGTCTGCAGATTCTCCAGGCCCAGCTCGGGTGCGTGTATGCAAAGACAGCCCTGCTCATTAAGTGAAAAACGGATACCCGGCAGGGCCTGAAAAGCCTGTTGAGGCGCAGGAAAGACCTTCCTGAGGGCAACATGGCTCATGGTCTCCGTTGCGCCGTAACTTTCATAGACCCGGGTGTCCATTCCCTCCCACTGCTTTTGAAGCTGTAAACCCGATGGGGCACCGCCGAGGAGTACGATCCGGCAGCAGCGAACCAGGTGCGGATTGAGATGAGCCAGATGGGGCGTAAGGGAAACAAAATCCCAGCGGCTTCCCTTCGGGAGCTTTAAACGCGTGGTGGGTTCGAGAAAGTCCAGGTGCATGCCACTGATAAAGGCCCGCAGGAGTAGCATCTTTCCCCCGATAAATCGGGCGGGAAGTACCATGAGTCCACGGATTCCCGGGGCGAATCGAAAGAAGGACACCGATTTGCGGGCCGATGCCAGCATATGCACCTTGGACAACCGCATGGCCTTGGGAGTACCCGTAGTACCCGAACTGTAGACCTCAATAAAATCCTGAGCACTGCACCAGTCCGAGAGGAATTCCACCGCCTCCTCCTGTCCGGAAAGAAGCCGAAGTTCGCTGCGGTATTCCGGGTCGCCGAATAAACGATCGAAGTCCACAGTGTGGCCGGCCCATCGAAACTCCCGGGAAATGTAATCAGCGTACTTCACCCCGGTTCCACTCCTCAAATTCCTCCCGGCTGGCCACCCGGCCCAGCAGCTTTGACGGGATATCCTTCCAACCATACTTGCGACTCATGACCAGGATCAGCAGCGGATAGATCACGAGTAAGGGCACCAGTATATCGAGGCCCAGTCGCGGCTCCGCGGTATACTTCCAAACCGAGTGGGTCTGGAATGCCGTCCAGTCGGCAGTCAGGAGCAAGGCCCCCACGATGTTGTTTGCGGCGTGAAAGCCGAGTGCGAGTTCCAGCCCGTCGTCGAGCAGGGTAATAATCCCCAGGAACAGGCCGGTCCCCACATAGAAGAACATGATGCCTATTCCCAGTTTCCCGACCTCGGGATTGGCAATATGCATGAGGCCGAAAAGCACGGATGTCAGCAACAAGGCCAAAGGCCGGGAACGCGTAATCAGTCCAATTCCCTGCATCATATGTCCGCGAAACATGTATTCTTCGAAACTGGTCTGCAAGGGTACCAGGGCGATGGCGATCAGGGCGAGCCAGAGGAATTTATCTGCCTGAAAATTCCATTGGTAGTCTGCGGGCGTCAGGTAAATCGGAATCAGGATCAGTGCTGCCGATATCAGTCCCCAAAGCAGGAAGGAAAACCCGATACGGCACCAGTCTACCTGCTTCCTCGCCGTGGTGAGGCTTCGTATGGACTGCGGGTGTACCACCGCGGTCCAGAACCAGAGTCCGAATAACATCACCGCCAGGGGAATCAGATTTATGGCAAACACCACATTGGAACCCAATCGATCGATCATGGCCTTCAGGAGCTCATCCACATCCTGGGGTGAGTTCTGCAATTCAACTAAATTCCAAACAAAAAGTGCGATGAGCCCTAAGGGTAACACCAGGAATTTCCAATATCCCAGATTAGCGCGATAACCTTGTTCTATGTACATAATCTGCTAAAATACGCCAGATCCCAGTCCCCGTCCAAACTCAGGCGCAGGGTGCCCCGGCTTACCTGCAGCGGAGAGGCGAAGTTATTGGTAAAGAGACCTCCCGTACCCAGCCCCTGGGGCATTTCGGGCTTCAGAGTAAAGGTCCATTGTGCTATGGCATTGAGGCCTACGTTACTCTCCAGTGCACTGGTAACCCAATACCCGATCCCCCGTTCACCAGCCGCAGAAATCCATTCCTCACTTGCGGTAAAGCCCCCTGCCAGGCTGGGTTTAATTATGATATACTGCGGGTTAATATGTGCCAGCATTTCCTTTTTTTCAGCGGGATCGGTCAGGCCAATCAATTCCTCGTCCAGGGCTATGGGCACAGGGCTCCACTCGCAGAGACCGGCCATCTCGTCCCACTGACCCGCGCGCAGGGGTTGCTCTATTGAGTGTATGCCCAGGGCATAGAGGGCATCCAGTACCCTCCGGGCAGTCTGCGGATCGTAGGCTCCGTTGGCATCCACCCTTAGGCTAATTTCTTCGGCCGGAAATGCATGGCGGACTTCTTTTAAAATGCCCAGTTCCGTTTGGAAATCCAGGGCACCGATCTTGAGTTTGATGCAATCGAATCCCTCTTCGAGTTTTTCTCTGACCTGCTTTCTCATAAAGGCTTCATCGCCCATCCATATCAGTCCATTAATCGGAATGGGGGCCTCATTGCGGGTAAACGGGCCGGGAAACAGTTCGAAGGGGTCATTGGAAGCCAGGGAAGAACGGGCCTGTTCGAGGCCGAATCTGATGGATGGCCATTCCCTTAGGAAGGATTCTTCCGGATATTCGCCCCGGTTGATCCGATCACAGACCCCGGCAAGCGCGGATTCGTAGGTCGGACGGTCGTCGTAGCTCAGACCCCGAAACATATTACATTCCCCTATACCTATACCACCGGCATCACGGAGAAGCAATAACCAGGTATCCTTGCGGGTGAGGACACCACGGGAAGTACCGGAGGGCCTTCTGAATTCCAAAGTGTACGGGTAGTAACAGGCCTGCATGAGCCTAGAAGGTAAACCAGAAACGGACGCCTGCGCGAGATCGATCCGTGTTTAACTGAGACTGGAGTTGATTAACCAGGCGATTGATCAGACGGATTCCCATGGAGCTGCGGCTTTTGTGCTCGCTGTCATCGGGCAGGCCGACCCCATTGTCGCTGTATTCGAAATAGCCCTGTGCATTCTTACGGGTCACCTGAATTTGTATGCTGGGGTTTTCTATGGGGTGCGGAAAGGCGTGCTTGAAGGAGTTGGATACCAATTCATTCAGAATCAAACCTATAGGTATGGCCTGGTCGATGTCCAATTCCGTACCCCTGGCGTCGATACGCACCTCGATTTCGCCCTCCGCCCTCTTGTATACCTGTTGTATGCTCTTCACCAGACTTTCTATGTATTCCTGCATGCCAACAGAAGACAGATTGTCGTTCTGGTAGAGCTTCTGATGAATAAGGGCCATGGCCTTAACCCTGCTCTTTCCCTCTTCCAGGGCCACCACGGCGGCCTGGTCTCGGGTATTCTTGGTCTGAAGGCTGAGTAGGCTGGATACCATCTGCAGGTTATTGCGTACCCGGTGGTGTATTTCCTTGAGCAGGGATTCCTTTTCCTTCAGCGATTTCTCAATGTATTTCTTTTGTTCGAGTATTACCTCGGAGTTGCGTACGCTCTTCACATAGGCAAAAACCAAAGCGACGAACCCCATCAGTACGAGGACCAGACTGAGGGTCAGGCCCAGGATTCGATCCTGTTCCAGCTTCATGCGATCAAAACTCTCCTGAGGGTCTGTGGCAGATATGGTGCCGTTTGTGTCCGAGGCCTCCCTGTCCAGCACCCTGAGGCTCTGGTAATTGATCAACTGCTGCTTGGCTTCCACTATCTGATTATTCAATTCGAAGGCTCGAGAAGCGTAGCGGTTAGAAAGACGATAGTTCTCACGTTGATAGTAATACTCCGATAGAAGCTCGCAATTGCGTTGTTGCTGACTCAGGCTGCCTTTCCCGTCGACACTGCGCAGATACCTGCCCATCTGACTGTAATAGCGCTTGTCCTGCAGGTAATTGACCAGTACATGCACCAGTTCCACACGTTGCTTCTCGATTTCGGGGTCGTCCGCCATACCCAGGTTTCGGACTGCGTTCCGTATACGATCCGCTCCTTCATCGGATTGGTTCCCAAGGAGTTGTAGCCAGCCGGTGTAGGCCGTATTCAGAGTCTCCAGGAGTTGAACCCGATTCTGCTCCTCCAGGCTTCGCTTCTCCTTTCCTTCGCGGTAAGCAGCCAATAAGTTTTCAGCTTTGGCGAGGTTATCCTTGGCATCTTCCAGATTCCTGCGCAGCTTGATGCGGTACCAGCCCAATTTATTGTAGTAGAAAACGCGTTCCAGGGTATCCCCCTTTATTCTGGGTACGTAGTTGTTCACAAAGGCATGGCGTGCCGCCGTATAGTCCCCAGACTCTTCGTAAATCTCGTAAGCCTCTGCCCGCGTAGAGTACCCTTTGGACTTCTGGAGTCGCAGTATATCGACCAGTTCGTCTATGCGTCCTATGGAGCGATAGCCTTCATATAAGGTGGCCAGTACGGCCTCTTCCACCCGGGTATGGGTCCCGTACTCGCTGCGTATCTTCTCCCCTACGCGGAGGGATTCAAAAGGCTCCCCCTTGTCCAGGAGCACACGGGACAGGACCGTACCATAATACAGGCTGCCCAGGGTATCTCCGACGGCCAGTGCCTGCTGATATTCCTCCGATACCACACGTTTCCAGTCTCCCTCGAAACTCCTTCCGTAGCCGGATAAGCGATCAAAGAAATACTCGAACCTGCCCTCTGCACTGGCTATGCGTTGAAACTCGTCGAGGGATTTTTGCCCGTCCGACCGGGACGACTGTGCACCCAGGGTCAGTACGTTCAGTATGCCTAAGCATAATAAAATGAAATATTTAGAGCTGAATTTCATGTAGGGTGCCAGTTCCTATCAAAAATAAATATTGAGGTAGAGAAAGATGAACAATTGTTGTAAATAAATTAACAACTGTGGTCAGGACAATAGAAATACCCTGTCTGGGCATTCCTTGTATCGACGCAATCCGCCCGGTCCTGCACGGAAACCCCCATCAAAAAAAAAGACCCTAACAAACAGTATGTCAGGGCCCTTTCTACGAGAACACTATATGAAAATGAAAAAATTACGCTAACAAATCTCAATCATTTACACTTCGAAATTACCGAGGGCACAGGCCGGTGCAAAAGATTTGTTGGGAAGGTGTCGCTCTGTGTTGAGAAAGTGCCAAAATCTGATGAGAAAGCCCCAGGGAGGTCCTCCGAAAAGCAAAAAAAAAAACTGCCTGCCGGGAAGGCAGGCAGTTTTATTACTGCTGATGTTGCGGACTTATGAGTTCATGCTGGAAAGTATAAACTCCTTGAAGTCCTTGGATATGGGAATCTGAGTTCCGTTAATCACAATGTCGCGCGCGTTGACCGCGTTGATGTGATCCACGTTAACAATATAGGATTTATGGGCCCTGAAAAACTTATCCGGAGGGAGTTTCTCCAAATAATCTTTTAACGGTGAGCGCACCAGGAACTTCTTATCCACCGTATTGAGTTCCAGGTAAACATTATCGGCTTTGATAAATTGTATGTCCTTAAATGGCACGCGGTAGTACAGGTGCTGCTTTTTTACGAAAATGGAATCCCGAAGTATGGAGCCCGTGGATACCCCTCCTCCACTGGCCGGACCACCGCCCTGACCGGTGTCGTTAACCGGCTTTTGCTTGCCAAAATTATTCAGCGAAACTTCAATCGAGGTATAGAGGTCCTGCTGCTCGAAAGGCTTGACAATGTACGCGTCGGGTTTAACGGCCTTGGCGGCGTCCACCGTTGCCTTGTCGGCATTGGACGTAATGAAGATAAACGGGATGTGATAATTCTCCCGTATGTGCCGGCCCAGATCAATCCCACTCTTATCCGATGCGAGAATAATGTCGATCAGTACCAGATCGACCTGTTTGGTCTTCAGTACCTCAACCGCCTGCTCGTAAACGATCACATTATCGACTATCTCATAGCCTATGTCCTCCAACATGTTCTGCATATCGTCGGCTATGATCACGTTATCCTCTACGATGAGTATTTTGATGGGATATTCCAATCGGATGTATTTAACTCCTGATAAAATTAGTAAAAAGCTAACTTTAAAGTTAGCAACGTTAACGAAATGAAAAAAGTACTCAGGGCAACCTTTTTGAGTTCGGGGTCCAGGTCCCGTGCAGCCTGCACCCGGTACACCCGGGCTAAATGTACGAAAATAATGACATAAGGCCATAATAGCCAGTACGTTAGCGCGGGTTGATCCGTCATCCTCAGGTATGCCAACCAAGCGCCCAGGCTCAAGAGCAAAAGGGCCGTATGATAGTACCTCGCAGGACCTCTTCCCATCTTCACCACCAGGGTTCGCTTGCCCTGAAGGGCATCGTTTTCAACATCGCGCATATTGTTCAGGTTCAGGACCGCGGTACTCAAAAGACCTATAGCCGAGGCCGGTAGCAGGGAATACAGGTCGAGTCTCAGGGAAACGACAAACTCCGTGCCCAGGACTGCAAGCCATCCAAAAAACAGAAAAACGGCCAGATCACCCCCACCGTAATACCCATAGGGGTTCTTGCCCATGGTGTAGTGCTTACCCGCCCAGATCGACAGGCCTCCCAGGCCCAGGAAGAGCAAGATCATCGGCCAGTGACGAGCACCAAAGGCATGAAATAGGAGTATCACTACCAGGGTCATACTCACCAGAGAAAGCACCCGAATGGCCTTCTTCAGCTCACCCGCCGTAAGCAGACCCGATTGCAATGCACGGGCCGGACCCACACGCCTTTCGTTATCGGTGCCTCGCAGCCCGTCACCCAGATCATTGGCCAGGTTGGAAATGATCTGAAACAACAGGGTTATAGCAAGGCAGAGGGTGAATGACAGTCCGTTAAAGGGGCCTTCTGGCAGGACGATGGCTCCGCCAGTCAGTATACCGGCAATCGATAAAGGTAATGTCCTGGGCCGGCCTGCAATGGTCCAGGCTCTCAGTCGGGAATTCGTCAATCGGGCTGTTCTATTTTGATGCGCTTCCCGTTCCGGTACGAGGCCACGAAGGAGTCCGAAAAATTCAGTTCAACCAGTTTCCTTCGAAGCTCCTGAGCTTCTTCCAGGGTTTCAAAAACCCCTATAGAATACGCGTAATACTCATTGTTTTTGACCAGCAGGGTGTTATTGAGACTTTTTGAAGAGAGAACGGCATCCCGATCTACCAGCGATTTTACCTGCACGCTATACACCGTACGGTCCTCGAGAAACTTCCTCGCCAGATAAAACTCCCTAACGAAACTGAGCTTTTCGTTCTCCTCACGGAGGACGTTAATCTGCGCCCTGGCTATTTGAAGGCTGTCGTTACTGGCCACCAGGTTCCTGTCGTACATCTTGCTCGATGCATTGGCCCCGGAGAAGAAGGCCCAGATACCCAGCGCTCCTATTATGAGTATGGCCAGTAGCCCTATCATAACGTACTGCTGAATCCTGAATTTTTTCAGGTCCCTGTTCTTGTACTTGATCTGGTCGAGCAGGCGCTCATTGATCAGCTGGGCCTTTTCGATGTCCTTATGCAGATCCAGTAAATCGGTCTCTTCAATAAAAGGCATGTTACCTACTATTAATGTTCGTATACCCGGACTTCCAAAATTAGTCCTTTTGTTCACAAGTGCAACAAAACTCCGGCCATTCAGCATGGAATTTCGATATATTTCGGCAATACATCGAATTTATTTGGAATTTATGAAAACTCTTTAGATTTCGGCTGTCAAAATTTGACTGCCTGCAGTCAGGATTCAAGCAGGCAGCTCGTCAGTAAGCAGGCGTATACCGTTCTTTTCCAAGTCGATACAGCGGTTCCTATACAGCCATCCAACCGCCTTTTTAAAGGACTTCTTGCTGATGCCCAGTTGATCCTGAATCTCGGCAGGATCGCTCCTGTCGTGCAAGGCCAGGAAACCATCGTGGCTCAAGAGGGCCTCAAACACGTCGCGGACTACATCCTCTACATGGCTGTAGCCCTGTTTTCTGAGATCCAGGTCGAGCTTACCGTCTTCCCGGATTTTTGTGACATAGCCGGTAACCGGCCGATCCGTGGATAAGTCCTTATATATACGATCGAAGTAAATGAGTCCGAGGTATTTCTGTTCCACCACGGCTTCCCAGCCTAACTCAGACTTCCGTCCCGGAAGGATTTCAACTTCCCGATTCAGGAGTTCCTCCCCTGTGGCGGGCTGCACATGCCTGTGGTATCTCATGGTTGCCACCAGTCGAAAGCTCTTTTCGTCCATATAGCAATAGAAGAGGTGCTTGCCCCCGGGCCTGGGGGCTCCGAGCTGTTCCCTGAACGGCACAAAAAGGTGTTTCTCCAGCCCCCAATCCACAAACGCCCCGAAATCATGAGTCTCCACTATTTCGAGATGGGCAAAGCCGTTTCGTACAATGCCCGGTCTGAGGGTGGTCGCTACGGGACGTTCTTTCCCGTCCAGATAACAGAAGACCTCCAGTTCGGATCCCACCAGAAAATCTTCCGGTACGTACTTGGCAGGCAGCAGTATTTCCGTACCCTCCCCGTCACCCAGGAAGGCGCCATGGGGCGTAAGCCGCAGGCACTCGAGGGTGTTGTAGCTCCCTAGCTCAATCATACTTCCTGTCTGGAACCCTGAATCACAGGATTAATCGTAAATGGACTCCTTGCCGAAATGACGCGCAAGCATATAGTAGATTACGGCCCGATGCTTATTCTTTTCTGACCTACCGTACTTTTCCAGCACCGACCCAATGGCTTCCATGAGCTCAGGGCTATCGGTCAGACCCAGTTTTTTGACCAGAAAGTTGTCCTTTACCGTATTCAGTTCCTTCTCGTCGGTACCACTTACCCGGGAGGCATCGGCATTGTATATGGCCGGACCGAGTCCTACGGCGACCTTGTCCAGGAAATCCATATCCGGAGTCTGCCCGAATTTATCCTTGATATCGGCGGCGTATTTGGCTATCAACTCGTCTTTCTTGCTCATGGTTTCAGCTGTTTTGTAAGTGAATTATGTCAGGCTAAATTAGGTATTTGAAGTAGTCAAGCAAAATCCGGTCGTTGGATTCCCTGGGGGTGAAAACCTCGAGGATTAGGGGCTTACCGTGATCCGTAAAAAATACCTTAACCACATCATCCCAGTCGGACGGATCGTGGAGGGACAGATAGTCCCAGCCGTACATAGTACACAACTGTGCAGCCGTCAGATTATGGATGGTTTCGAAGTACGCCTCGTACTGCTCCTTTTCGACCCGGTGAGGTAAAATGCGGAAGATCCCCCCACCCTGATTATTGACCAGCAATATCCTGAAATCCTCAGGCGTATAGGCATTCCACAGCGCGTTGCTATCGTAAAAGAAGCTCAGATCGCCGGTGATCAGCAAGGTCGGCCCGGGATCGTGTATGGCACTGCCTATAGCCGAAGAAGTGGATCCCTCTATACCGCTGGTTCCCCGATTGCAAAATACCCGATAGCGATCGTTTAGTTCGAAGAGTTGCGCGTACCGAACGGTAGCGCTATTGGCCAGATGAAGCTGATAGCCAGAGGGTATGCAGTCAAAAATCCGTGAGAACACCCAATAATCGCTGTAGGGTGCGGATCGGACGTATGCGTCCCTGCGACGGATGATATGCCGTCTGCGGGCCTGCCAGTAATCTGCGTAAGATCGGTCCCTTGGGGAGTCAACGGTTCTCAGTTTGGTCAGCACCTCAAGCGGGTCCGCTTCCACCCGCCCCCTGAGGCAGAAAAAGGTATCGTTGGCTCGCTCCGGTCCAATGTGCCAGTGGGATTCGGGCGGATAATTTCTCAGGAAAGACTTGATTTTCTTGGAAACCACCAATCCTCCCAGGGTAATCAGCAAGTCCGGCCTGAGACGACGAAATTCTTCCTCGGGCTCATCCATCTTTTCTATCGGCGCGATGATGCTGTCTATACTGTTAAAAAAAGCGGGATGGTGGATGTTGGAAGTCGTCTCCGTAAAGATCAACAGCTCATCCGCCGACCCCAGGAATTCGGCCAGACCGACAAGCCGATCGTCCGGTGACTGCACACCCACCAGGATCATGATTCGATGGGCACGAGTCCAGTCGTCGGTAAGCCGGTTGATGGGTTCTGTCCGGCCCTCCGGTCCGACCTTTTCGGTTATATCAAGAGCCCGGAATACTTCGCGTTCCTCCTGGGACATGAGACCATAGAGCGGTTCTTCGAAAGGGGTGTTCAGATGCACGGGCCGGGAGGATTCCACGGCGATCTTCAGGGCCCGGCTCACCTCTGCGAGATTCACCTGATTCACCTCGGTCTGGGATCGAACCAGATAATCCGGAGCGAATTTCTGGATTTCTTTCCGCGCGTGATCCGTATCCAGCTGAAGCAGTGCCTCATATCCGATGTGAGGCGAAAATACGCCCGACTGTCGAATCGTCTGACCGTCTCCCCGGTCAATTTTATAGAACGGTCGGTCTGCTGACAGTACCAGGAGGGGGATCTCGCTGTAATACGCTTCGACTACTGCCGGGTAGTAATTCAGTAATGCACTGCCCGAGGTACAAACCAGCGCTACGGGTTGTTTCAGGTAACGCGCCATCCCCATGGCGAAGAAGCCGGCCACCCGCTCGTCAACGATGCTGTAGGTATCGAAAAACGGGTCGGAAGTAAAGGAAATAGCCAGGGGGGCACTCCTGGACCCGGGAGAAATTACAACCTGCCGTATGCCAAACTCCTTGCACAGGTCCAAAACAACCTGCGCAAGTGGTATGTTGGAGTGATTCATGATTTGCAAAGGTAGTGGGATAAGGGCGGGTAATCAACCCGGGAACAGGCTTCCCATCACCGTGCTCTTGGCCTCTGTTTCATAAAACTCCGCCTCCGGCTGGCTTCCGGAGGTAATTCCTGCGCCCACATACAGGGTTGCTTGCTCTGCTGTGATTTTCATGCATCTGAGATTGACAAAGAGTTCCATGTCGCCTTTGCTTTCCAGGCCCCATTCTCCGTGAAAACCGGCATAGAGTTCCCGGTTATAGCCTTCTACTGTATCGAGAAAATCCAGAGCCTCTTCCCTGGGCATTCCACTTACCGCTGAGGTAGGGTGCAACGCCCTGATCAGTGCCCCGATTTCGGCTTTCGAATTCACCCGGGTGGATATGCGACTTAACAGGTGCCACAAGGGTCCTGCGGCCAGGGTCTCCCTGCTGCCGACCTCGACCGGGAGTCCAAGGCTTTTCAGTCGATCGCGGACATAGTCCGTTACTTTGTCCTGCTCCTCAAACTCCTTCGACGTCCAAACCGGCTCGTTTCCACTCGACCTGGCATAGGTCCCTGCCAGCGAATAGGTCTCAACTGCCAACCCGTGTTTTCGGCAGAACAATTCGGGCGTTGCACCCATCCACAACCCCCATGCCGGGGAACGAAAAACGAATCTGTAGGCATGGGGAAAGGCCGGATGCAATCGTCTGAAAAGTGCCAACGGACTGTGGGAGCCCGGAATTTCAATAGGCCGGGAAATGACCACCTTTTCCAAATCCGTATCCCTTATAGCCTTGAGGGCTTTCTCTACCCTGGCCAGGAATTCCGCCTTACCCGATCCATCGGGGCAGAATTCCGGCCGGGACACGGTTAGTGCGAAACCCTCAGGAAGCTCAGCGGCCTCAAAGAAGTCTCCAACGAGAACCGTTCCGGTTTGCTCCGGTAGGAAGGGTTGGATGACATAGCCCGGAGAGGCCAATCCGTCTTCGGGCATAGGCCATTCTTCACGTGCCTCCAGCAAGCCGACCCGACCGGAACCCGGTTTGGAATAAACCGCAAAAGGACGGTCTCCCTCCAGTGTGATTTCCAGTTTTTTCAGAAATCCGGACGGACTAATTTTGTTTTTCAAGGGTAATGGTTGTGAGTTTACAGAACGAGACCCTTTGGCCGTCATCGTCGGTAACTTCTATGTTCCATATCTGGGTGGTTCGCCCCTTGTGCCATAGCGTGGCTCGAGCATAGACGTAACCGTTTCGAACACTTCGCACGTGGTTCGCACTAATTTCTATCCCCCTGACGCTGAACTTTCGGGTATCCAGAAAAACAAAACATGCGGCACTGCCCACGCTTTCCGCCAGGGCAACGGTGGCACCCCCATGCAGGACGCCATCGGGCTGGTACACCTTGCGGTCTACCGGCATGCGGGCCGTGAGGTAGTCTTCACCCACATCGCAGTATTCAATGCCCAGGGTTTCCATGAGGGTGTCCGGAACGATTCGCTGTATCCCCTCCAGAATTTCTTCCTTTTTCATGCCTGCAAAGATACTAACGATCCTCTTCGGACTTTTCCGGATCCTTAGCCGGACTGAAGTACGTGATCTTCCGGCTTACAAATGAATTCTCCGGCATCTGGATTTTCCTGATCCAGTTGGGAGGTTGGTGGCTGTCGAATACAAACACATATTCTTTCTCGTATACGGCTGCCCCCCGCTGTATCGCCTCTTTTTCAAGGGCTCCCCGCTTGTCATAGGAATAGGTGTGAACGGCATCCGTTTGATATCGCCCGGTATCCGGGTCGAATAACAACTTCCGATATTCCACGCGCTTGCCCCGGGCATTAAAGCGCTCCCTTTCCGCCTCGTAGGGTTCCCCCTGAAAAACATTCTCAGTATAATGGTACTGGTACAACTCTCCATCCTCCTGCAGGGTATAGGTTTTGTCGACCTGCTGCAACTCCTGGTTCAGCCATTTTTCAACGATGAGGGTATCTCCGGACTGCCGCCTTTCGATGCGAATCTCATCCAGAGCATCGCTATGTGACTTGACAATTTTTCGCAGCACACCCAGGGAATCATAGTGAAATATGCGTTTTTCCAGAAAACGGCTGTCATAAGAAATAATGTCCTCTTCGACCCGCATCTGTTCTTCCTCGAAGTACGTCGTATAGCTGTACAGAAACGACTGGGTTCTATCCACGGCACCGTCCGAGATGTATTCCACCCTCTTTTCGGCCAGATCCCCTTGTTCAAATCGGTAGGTGGTCACATTCCGGTCTTTACCCGGAAAAAGGGTTTCGGTTCGCAAAAGGTGCCCCTCTCGGTCGAAAGTAAACACCTCACGTCCGTAATCGTTCAGCACCTCACAGGTCTGTACCTGGCCGTTCAGATCGTAATCCGAGGTAGTGAAGTAGGGTTTTTCCTGGCCTGTGACCCTCAGCAAACACCCCAGGATGATCATCAAAAAAAAATTTCGGCGCATAACTGAGCGTTTAATAGGATAAGAATCCATCCGCATGCCACGAATGTAAGAGTAAATCAGATCACCTGAAAGCCTAACGCATAGGGATCATTATCCGTGTCGATGGTGATCCGGTTCTCCCCATAAAGCCTTGCCCAGCCCTCGATTCGCGGAACGATTTTCTCATACGCACCGTCCTGAATGACTTCCAGTATGTTTCCCTTGAATACACTGCCGATGATACTCTCATTCACAAAGGTGTCGCCCACAGATAATTTATTTTGTACGTACCATTGTGCCATGCGGGCGGAGGTCCCGGTACCGCAGGGGGACCGGTCTATGGCCTTATCTCCGTAAAAGACCGCATTGCGGGAAGACGAATTCGACTGAACCGGTCTATCGGTCCACATGATATGGGTGACCGACGGGTTAATCAATTCCCGGCCCCAGTGGGAAAGCTCTGAGGTGTAACGGGTATTGATCAGCATGCGAAGCGACCGGGACCAGGCCACCAGGTCGGAAGACGTGCAGTAATCCAGGCCCTTGTAGAAGCCCTGGGGTTCCACTATGGCATAGATGTTCCCTCCATAGGATAAATCAAAACTGACGGTTCCAAGATCGTTAGACTCTACGGTAAGGTCCCGGGCCAGTACAAAACTTGGCACGTTGATGAAACTAACGGATTTCACCTTCCCGTCCTGGTATTCGTACTGTACGATGACGAGTCCTGCCGGGGTTTCCATGCGAAGAATCCCCGGAGCTTTCGGAATGATGAAACGTTTTTCCAGGGCGATGGTCACTGTCCCGATCAGACCGTGGCCGCACATGGGTAGGCAACCGCTGGTTTCCAGAAACAGCACGGCGGCATCGTTAGTTGGGTCCTGAGGCGGATACAGTATGCTCCCACTCATCATGTCGTGCCCTCTGGGTTCAAACATCAGACCTTTCCTGATCCAGTCAAATTGTTCGATGAACTCCCTGCGCTTTTCCACTATGGAGGCACCCTTCAGGGCGGGACCACCTTCCACGACCAGGCGCACAGGATTCCCGCAGGTATGGGCGTCTATACAATAAAACTGGTGAGATGCCATGGGGTTTATCGTTCTGTACGGTTAAACACAATAATAATTAATCCAGAGAAAATCACAACTCTTTTATTTGTCTTATTTTAGGCGAAATACATAAATTCATGAGAGTATTACTTGCCTTGCTGATCACACTTCAGCTTTCCTGTCAGAGCGTGAAGAACACGCCGGCGGCCTCAGATTCGAGCACCGGTTTGGACGACTCCTCTCCCGTAACCTATGCTCAGTATATCAATGAAACCCAGATCCGTGAAATGCTGTACACCTACGCTTCGGACGAGTTCGAAGGCCGGGAAACCGGTACGGCCGGTGAAGCGCGTGCAGTTGCCTACCTGGTCGATCGCTACAGGGAGCTGGGTATCCCCGGTGGACTCGAAGACGGCAGCTACCGACAGGCCGTACCCCTGGCATTTAACGAGGCACCCGATGGAACGGTTGTTATCGGAGAAGATACTTACGAGAACGGCAATGGCATACTAACTTTTTCCAGCGCCCAGGCGGACAGTCTGGACATTGTTTATGCAGGTTACGGTATAGACGATCCGGCCTACAGCGATTTTGACGGGCTCGATGTGGAAGGCAAAGTAATACTGGCGCGTTTCGGCGAGCCTGAGAACAGTGACGGAACCTACCTGATCAGCGGAAGCCGCAACAACTCGGCCTGGGGGAACCGCCGAAATGCCCTGAGAAAACGTTTGGAGGTCGCCAATGCTCGAGGAGCCAGAGGTCTGCTCTTTTACGACCCCAATAACTACAATTCCAGCAGCTCGTATCTCAGGATGATGCAGCGATCGGGTCGCAAACGAATGGTGCTGCAGGAAGAGAAGGACAGCCCGTTCTCGATTTTACTGGACATGAAGGCCGCGCGTGCACTGATGCCCGACATCGAAGAGGGCCCGAAAACCGGTTTACTGGAAAAACGCATCAGCATCGACCTCAAGGTAGGAAGCGAGGAGATCGAAGCTCATAACGTGGTCGCCTTCATTAAGGGCAGAAGTAAACCCGATGAGTATATCGTAATCTCTGCCCACCTGGACCATATCGGCGTTCAGAATGGGAAAGTCAATAACGGGGCTGACGACGATGGTTCAGGGACCATCGGCTTACTCGAGATTGCCGAGGCCTTCAAGAAAGCTCAGGACGCTGGCCATGGCCCCGACCGATCCATCGTTTTCCTGCATGTAACCGGTGAAGAGAAAGGGCTTTTCGGCTCGCGGTACTACACCGACATGTCACCGGTTTTCCCACTGGAGCAGACAGTGGCCAATTTGAACATCGATATGATCGGGCGCACGGATCCGAAACGGGATGGCGACCGAAATTACATCTACCTGATCGGGTCCGATAAGCTCAGCAGTGAGCTGCACGAAGTATCCGAACAAGCGAACCGCAAATACTGCGACATTCAGCTCGATTACCAGTACAACCGCAAAGACGATCCCAACCGCTTCTACTATCGCAGCGATCACTACAATTTCGCAAAAAACGACATTCCCGTTATTTTCTACTTCAACGGTACCCATGCCGATTACCACAGACCTAGCGATACGCCGGATAAGATCGAGTACGACCTGCTTGAAAACCGGGCCAGGCTGGTATTTTTCACTGCCTGGGAACTCGCCAATCGTGAGCAGGCCGTAAGAGTGGATCCCGACAAACGCACGCTCAGGCCCTAAGGCTTACCTCACAAGTCGAAGCGTTTTGCCCGTTGACCGGCCCGTAGCTTATCATATATCCATAAAAAAGCCGAGATCGGACGCCTCGGCTTTTTGGGGTGGAAGACCGGGTTCGAACCGGCGACCTCTGGAACCACAATCCA
The DNA here is from genome assembly GCA_964550895.1 of uncultured Flavobacteriaceae bacterium. Lineage (GTDB taxonomy): Bacteria > Bacteroidota > Bacteroidia > Flavobacteriales > Flavobacteriaceae > CAZKAP01. Next base: position 5,938 of record CAZKAP010000031.1, on the reverse strand, counting down.
GCGCTCTAACCAGCTGAGCTACAACCACCATTTACAGGGCAGCAAAATTAGTTTTTTTTGATTTAGTCGGGAAATAAAATTTATTGTCATCCGCAGGTGCAGAACAAGTCCGGTATATGGTCCAGGCACAGCGCCGGTAGTGAGGCAGAACGGGCGTCGGTTTTCCCATCCCAACATAATTGTCGATTCTACCCTTCTCCCGAAGTACTTCACAACAAAGATTGGGGCGGTCTGTGCTACGGTCTTAACTTGATGTATTATTCCCATTCCTGCATGCAAAACCGAGCCTATACACCTGTGCAATGCTTCATCCGCCTGCTATGGTCTAGCCTGATCCTTTTGAACCTATCGGGAGCCATGGCCCAGAATCATCGAACGGACAGCCTTAAGGTGGCGCTGAAGCGTCACCTGCGCACCACCGATAGGGAAGGCAGATCCGGATTGGATACCGTTCAGGTCGGCTTACTGCTCGATATTGCCCATTCCTACACCTATTTCGATAGCGACAGTCTGGGGGCCTACGCCCGAAAGGCCGCAGACCTCACCCGATCGGACCGGCATTCCCGCTGGTATTTCGAGTCTCAGGTGGTCATGGCGAATTACTATCAGGAAAAGGGATTCTACGACAAGGCCATAGAGGTATTGCTGAGCCTGCTGGAATCCGCATGGGAACCAGAATTCGAATCCTACCGGCTGCCCGTGATGAATTCTCTGGCGAACATTTACAGTTTCCAACAGTCCTACAACAAGGCACTGGAATTCTACCTGAAGGGCATCGAGGAGGCCGAGAAACTCGAAAATCTGGAGATGCTCAGTGTCTTGAATACCAATACCGCGCAACTATACGAGTCCCAGAAGAATTTTGAAGAGGCCCTGCTCTACTACGAAGCGGCCGACCGCTACAACCAGCTCCTGGGTGACGAATTGGGAACCGCACAAACCCTGAGTAACCATGCCTATGTGCAGGCCAGGACCGGAAAGTTTCTGACCGCCATGAAGAATATCGACCGGAGCATCGACT
>CAZKAP010000031.1:0-4907 GCA_964550895.1 uncultured Flavobacteriaceae bacterium | reverse complement strand
AGAAGAGTGAAGCAATCGATTGGCTGGCCTATGCAACCATAGTCAAGGCGAAGATCTACGGACTTCAGAATCGGCCGGGCTGGGCCATACACTGGTTCGAAAAGGGCAGGGAACTCTACCGCAAGGTGGACGACCCCAGGAGTCAGATCGAACTCTTTTCCGGGTTGGGACTCGCTTATTTTCAGGTGCGCGAACTCGATTCGGCCCTGAACTGTGCGCGGAGATCACATGAACTGGCCCGAAGACTGAACGAACCGGAAGGGCTTAGGGAAAGTGCCTCCCTGCTTTACAAGATATACAAAGAACAAGGTGAAGTGGAACTCGCCCTGGAACAGCTTGAAAAACTCCATAGGGAATCCATGGAATCGTTCGAGATTCAGAGTCGCAATAATCTGGCCATGCTGGAAACCAAATCCCAGTTCGAGAGTGACCAGCAACTGGAAGCCGTAGGCACGATGAAAACGGCGTCCTGGAAGAGGATACTCGCCCTGGTAATCACCATAGCCTTCCTGGCTCTGGGCACCACGATCTACTTCCTGATCAAACATCAGATCAAGCAGCGAAAATTGCTCAGGGAGCTTAGGGCGCGTACCAGCGATCTGCATACCCGGGAAAAGGAACTCAAAGACCTCAACAAAACCAAGGACCAGCTATTCTCGGTGATTGGTCACGATTTGAGGGGACCCGTTGGAGCCCTGCAAGACGTGCTCAACCTCTATCAGGATGAGGATATTTCTTCGGAAGAACTCCTGATGCATCTGCCCAAGCTCAGAAACGATGTAGACCACGTATTCTTTACCCTGAATAACCTCCTGAGTTGGGGTCAATCGCAGCTGCAGGGTACTATCACCAAACCGCGTTCGATTACCCTTAGGCATCGGGTCGAGCATACCAAGAAATTGCTCTCTCAGCTGGCCAGCCAGAAGGATATCAAAATGTACTCCGAGGTGCCAGAAACTGCAAAAGTCCAAGCCGATTCGCACCACCTGGACATGATCCTTAGAAACCTGCTGAGCAACGCCATCAAGTTCACACCTCAACACGGACTGGTCCACGTGGAAGCCGTACCCCGCGACAGCGAGTGGATCATAAAAGTGCGGGACACGGGTGTAGGCATGGACAAAGACACAGTAGCCCGCTTATTTACCAGCAAGGAGCGCTTTACCACCTACGGAACGGACGAGGAAAAGGGCACGGGACTCGGGCTGAGCCTCTGCCACGAACTCACCGTACTCAACAAAGGGGAGATTTGGGTCGAGAGTGAGCCCGGTAAGGGTTCCACCTTCTACTTCAGTTTACCCAGAGCAGTAAACCGAAAGGGTAAAACGGGAAAGAACGGCAGCACGTCTAACCCAGCCGATCCAGACTCGAAATCAAAGGAATACGCTCCCAGGTAAAACCCTCAGCGTATTCAACGCCTAAAAGTCGGCCGAGGTCCCGGGCCCGATACCGTACACTGTCCAGGAAGTTCTGACTGCTGATCGGGGTCTGGGGTTCGCGGCTATCCGGATCAAAAAACTGGGTCGAATAGGCCTGGACGGCTTTCAGTTTGGCTTCCATGAAACCACTGATATCCACGGCAAAATCGGGGGCGTTATTGTTCCACTGTATGTAGTGATAGACCCGGTCAGGCCGCCAGGCTTCCTGCTCCTGGCCCTCTTCGCTTAGGGTAACTATCTTCTTCAGACCACTGAGGAAACTGGCATCGCTCACCAACTCACTGCCCCTGCCGTGATCGATATGACGGTCGGAGGTGGTATTGCAAAGGATCACCTCGGGCCGGAATGCCCGTATGGCCCGAATGACTTTGAGCTGGGATGCCTCGTCATTGCGGAAAAATCCATCTCGCAGCTCCAGGTTCGAACGATGGTGAAGTCCGAGTATCCGAGCGGATTCTGCCGATTCGCCCGAACGGGTTTCGGCGTCGCCACGGGTACCGAGTTCGCCCCGGGTCAGATCCACTATACCCACTTTCCTGCCCAGGTGAATCTCCTTGGCAATGGTTCCGCCCGCGCCCAATTCGGCGTCGTCAGGGTGTGCCCCGAAAACGAGTATATCGAGTTTCATAAACTGTTTTGTCGCTCACCCACCCAATTCCTTGCCTGTTCCAGGTCGGCTACAATATCATTCAGTTCCTCAATGCCTGCAGAGAATCGGATCAACTGATCCGTTATCCCCAGCTCGAGCCGTTTCCCGACGGGCATCAGGGAATGGGACGTCTGCGAAGGCTGAAGGGCCGTACTTTCCACCCCGGCCAAACTCATGGCAGGCTTGACCAGTTTCAGTGCTTTGAGGAAAGCGATGGCCGGCAACTCTTCGGAAAGCGTAAAGGACAGCATACCACCGAAACCGCGCATCTGCCTTCGCGCCAGCTCAAACTGGGGGAAGCTGTTGAGTCCGGGATAATACACCCGTTCTACCCAGTCCTGCGTGGACAGATAAGAAGCGAGTCTTCCGGCATTTTCATTCTGCCGCTGTACCCGGATACCCAGAGTCTTGAGGCTGCGCTCCAACATCCAGACGGAATAATCACTGAGATTACCCCCATAGCAGATAGCCGTATTCCAAATGCTCTCTATGAGCTCGCTACGACCGGCGATAGCACCCGCACACAAGTCGGAATGTCCACCCATGTACTTGGTTGCACTGTGGATCGCCAGGTCAATACCCCACTCTAAGGGGTTCTGGTTCACCGGACTCGCAAAAGTGTTGTCCATCATCGTCAGGATACCCTGCTCTGCAGCGATTCGTGAAACCGCAGACAGATCGGTGAGTTCCAGGGTCGGATTGGAAGGAGACTCCAGGTAAATGACCCGAGTGTTCGGGCGTATGGCCGACTGGATCTCAGGTATCTGGGATGTCCTGACGAAATCGAAGGAAATCCCCTGTCGGGGAAACTGCGTGGTAGCCAGATGAAATGTCCCCCCGTATATGGATTCGGGAAGAATTACGTGGTCCCCCTGCCTCAGGAAACTCAGTAGTGCGGTGCTGATGGCGGCCATTCCGCTTCCAAATACGAGCGCATCTTCGGCCTTTTCAAGGGCTGCTATCTTGCGGGCAACCCCTTCTTGATTAGGCGTATTGAAATAGCGCGGGTAGCGCTTGATATCCACGTCCTCATACTCGTAGGAAGTAGAAGGATAAATGGGCGAGACCGATCCCCGATAAACCGGATCGGGAATCTCACCTGTATGCGTGCAGTGGGTATTTAGGCCCCTCTGCGAGTTGGTCTTGTATTCCATGGTTCAATGAACGATTTGCGGATCGGGAATCGGTCGACGGCCTCCCAATACGGGCACTAATGTACTAACAATCCGGGCAGTATTCCACTTTTCGGAAGCGATAGAACCGGCGTTTCATTCGAGTCAGCCTATCGAATACTCCTTGCGGTACTTATACAGGGAAGCACCCCCCAAAAGCAATACGCCTATAACCGAATACCAGACGAAAGACGGAGTAATCACCTGTTCACCGCTGGCATAACTATGAAGCCCAACGAGGTAGAAATTGACCCCGAAATAGGTCATCATTATACTCGCATATGCCACTATGCTGGCAAAATTAAATGCCCATCGTCCTTTAAGCCCGGGCACCAGTCTCATGTGGAGCACGAAGGCATAGACCATGATGGAAATAAGGGCCCAGGTCTCCTTGGGATCCCAGCCCCAGTAGCGTCCCCAGCTCTCATTGGCCCATTGTCCTCCCAGGAAGTTTCCTATAGTCAGCATCACCAAACCCACGGTCAGGGCAAGTTCATTGACTATGGTGATCTCCTTCAGGCTGATTTTGACCCGCTCCCGATTCTTCTCATTGGTCAGCAGCATCAGGATCAGGGCGGATACCCCCAGAATCATACCTACCGTCAGGGGTCCGTAGCTGCCCACTATCACCGCCACATGTATCATAAGCCAATAGCTGTTTAACACGGGCTGGAGGCTTGCTATTTCCGGATCCACCCAGGATTGATGTGCTATCCAGAGGAGCATGGAAGAAACGAAGGTGCTGGCGGCTATGGTCAGGTCGCTCTTTCGGCCCAGGGCCAACCCCATGAACAAGGTCGCCCAGGACACGTACAGGATACTCTCATAGGCATCGCTCCAGGGGGCATGGCCCGAAATGTACCAGCGCATACCCAGTCCAATGGTACTGGCGATTCCTCCGAGGACGATCAGAGTTTTGACTGTTCCTATACCCAGTCGGAGCCATTTCCGATCCCGGTAAAGTCTCATCACGACAAACAGGAAGAGCAACAGGCCGAAAAGGGCAAAAAACTGATACAGCCTCTTGAAGATGCCCATACGGTTGTAGCGGATTTCAGTTTGTATTCGGGCATCCGATGGAATAATCTCCGCTCCGTTGTTTCTCTGATTTACAAGGAAATACTCAACAAACTGGTCCGCCTCGGAGTAGTCACCCGTCTCGGTTGCCTTGCGAAGCATGGACATATACAGCGGCATACCGTTTCGAATAAAAGCGGCATAGGCGCTGTCCTGCACCTGATATCGACCCGACCTGAATTCCAGTGCCGATATCCATCGCTTGTCGGGATCGTTGAGCAACGGAAAGATCTTGACGATCTCACCACTCAGTGCCCTGTAGAACAGCCCCAGCCTTTGATCGACCTTGATAAAATCCTGCTGAAATTTATCGGGGTTCTGGGCGGCATAGGCTTCCTGCAGGAAGTCGGCCATCTTCTGGTTGCCTTCTTCGTCGAAGAAATCGGTTACGCGCACGTACTTCTGACCCTCCGGTACACCTAGCACATGGCGGATGCTGTCGTTCTGCGCCTTGCTGTCGAGTACGATCAGTTGGGCGTTCGACCAGACGGCAGGCTGCATCATCATGGAAAGCATGACCTGTTCCGGCTTAAGGCCCAGGTAACGGTCCTTACGGGTCAGCTTGCGAAG
>CAZKAP010000030.1:28444-43536 GCA_964550895.1 uncultured Flavobacteriaceae bacterium | reverse complement strand
TGACAATCGGGCACCTGAACCACGCCAACCTCAACTGGACCTACGGGCCCCTGAAGTACGTATTTAACAACCCGGTGATGCACCTCTATCACCACGCCTATGCGCTGCCGGAGGAAAGGCGAAGAGGCGTCAATTTCGGCATCAGCCTGAGTGTCTGGGACTACCTGTTTGGGACGGCCTGGATTCCAAAGGTGAAGGCGTCCGAGGTCCTGGGCTATCCCGGGGATGACAATATGCCGGACAGCTTCCTCGGTCAACTGCGGTACGGCTTCCGGAGAAATCCCAAGTGAGGGCCGTCGTCTCCGATCTATAAGATTAGGCCGTACCTTTGACCTCACATTCCCTAAGCCGTGATACAGATTGGCAAGACACTGATATCCGAGGAAATCATCGAGAACGATTTCGTTTGTAACCTCAATGCCTGCAGAGGAGCCTGTTGCGTAGAAGGGGCCTACGGTGCCCCGCTGACCGACGAAGAAACGCACAAATTTCAGGAGGAGTTCGAACAGGCCCGGCCATTCCTGCGCCCTGAAGGCATAGCCGCCGTGGAAGAACAGGGAGCCTTCGTTAGGGGAGAAGACGGCGAATGGGAGACTCCGCTGGTCGCGGGAAAGGAATGCGCCTACACGGTATTCGATGCAAACGGAGTCGCAAAATGCGGGTGGGAAAACGCCCATCGCAGCGGAGCCGTCCGTACCCCCAAACCCATATCCTGCCACCTGTATCCCGTTCGCATAACGGAATACACCTCCTTTACCGCCGTCAACTACCACCGTTGGGAAATATGTGATCCGGCTTGTACTCTGGGGGCCTCCCTTGAAGTTCCGGTCTATACCTTCGTGCGTGACGCCCTGATCCGCAAGTTTGGTACCGATTGGTACGAGACCCTTGAAAAGGCGGCAGAACTCCACAGAAACCGGACACAACCCCGGTCATCGAGGGAGGAATAATACCCAGACAAACGAAGATGTCACCTGAGTGGGGGCGACTTCCCCGACCGCGTAAGTCTTTCATTATAAGAACATTGGAAAATGCTTGTTGGGAAGCCCCGTATTTACTGGCCTGATTCCACATATCAACAATTTGTGTAAAACTTTGGAGGATCGGTCGCCCGGTTCCCTTTAATCTTTAGCCACATTTCTCAATCTTTGTAAGTCCCTACCCGCGGGTAATTCACGATTCATTCATCACATAAATCACTACGTATGACATCCGTCGCAGAACCGATATTGGCAGACAACAAGGACCGATTCGTACTTTTTCCCATCGAGCATCACGACCTGTGGGACTGGTACAAAAAGCAGGAGGCCTGCTTCTGGACCGCTGAGGAGATCGACCTCCAGCAGGACCTGGCCGACTGGAAAAACAAACTCAACGACGACGAACGCTATTTCATCAAACACATACTCGCCTTCTTCGCCGCCTCGGACGGCATCGTCAATGAAAATCTGGCGGAGAATTTTGTCAACGAGGTACAGTACACCGAAGCCAAGTTCTTCTACGGATTCCAGATCATGATGGAGAACATACATTCCGAGACCTACTCCTTGCTGATCGACACCTATGTGAAGGACGAGAAAGAAAAGGGCAGGCTGCTCAAGGCCATAGAAAACTTCCCGGCTATCAAGAAAAAAGCCGACTGGGCGCTGCGCTGGATCGAGTCACCGAGCTTCGCCGAACGCCTGATCGCCTTTGCCGCAGTGGAGGGCATCTTCTTTTCCGGTGCGTTTTGTTCGATCTTCTGGCTCAAGAAACGCGGCCTGATGCCCGGACTTACCTTCTCCAATGAACTGATCTCCCGGGACGAGGGCATGCACTGCGATTACGCCGTTCACCTGCACAACAACCACCTGGTGAACAAAGTACCTAAGGAGCGTATCAGGGAAATCCTCACCAATGCCCTGGATATCGAGCGGGAGTTTATCACCGAGTCTCTGCCGGTAAGCCTCATCGGGATGAATGCCAAACTCATGACCCAATACCTGGAATTCGTCACCGATCGACTGCTGGTGGAACTGGAGTGCGACAAGGTGTACAATTCCACCAATCCCTTCGATTTCATGGATATGATCTCCCTCCAAGGCAAGACGAACTTCTTCGAGAAGCGCGTATCGGAATACCAGAAAGCCGGCGTGATGGACAACAAGAAGGACATCAGCTTCACGGAAGACTTCTAACCGCACTCGCATTACCTAATTAAAAATCATTCTTATGCATGTTATCAAGAGAGACGGGAGGAAAGAGCCCATCATGTTTGACAAGATCACGGCTCGGGTGCGAAAGCTTTGCTATGGGCTGAACGAAATGGTGGACCCCGTCCGGGTCGCCATGCAGGTGATTGAAGGCCTGTACGACGGCGTAACCACCTCCGAGCTAGACAACCTGGCTTCGGAGACGGCTGCTGCCATGACGGTGGTACACCCGGACTATGCCAAGCTGGCGGCTCGTATTTCCGTATCCAACCTGCATAAGAATACCAAGAAGTCCTTCTCGGAAACCATGGAGGACCTCTACACCTACATCAACCCGGCTACCGGGGAGAAGGCGCCCCTGCTGTCCAAAGAGGCCTACAAGGTGATCAAAGACAATGCGGAATTGCTGGACTCTACGATCATTTATAACCGCGATTTCGGCTACGATTACTTCGGATTCAAAACCCTGGAGCGATCCTATCTACTGAAGCTGAACGGGAAGATCGTGGAACGCCCCCAGCACATGCTGATGCGAGTAGCCGTGGGCATACACATGGAGGATCTGGATTCGGCCATAGAGACCTATGAACTCATGTCCAAGAAGTATTTCACCCACGCGACTCCCACGCTGTTCAATTCGGGTACTCCCAAGCCCCAGATGTCTTCCTGTTTCCTGCTGAGCATGAAAGAGGACAGCATCGATGGCATTTACGATACGCTCAAGCACACCGCCAAGATTTCCCAGTCGGCCGGGGGTATCGGATTGTCGATACACAACATACGCGCCACAGGCTCATACATATCGGGCACAAACGGCACCTCGAACGGCATCGTGCCCATGCTGCGGGTATTCAACGATACGGCACGCTATGTCGATCAGGGCGGGGGCAAGCGTAAAGGAAGTTTCGCCATTTACCTCGAGCCCTGGCATGCCGATGTCTTCGACTTTCTGGAGCTGAAGAAGAATCACGGCAAGGAGGAGATGCGAGCGCGGGACCTGTTCTACGCACTCTGGATTCCCGACCTGTTCATGAAGCGGGTGGAAGCCGACAAAAAGTGGACGCTCATGTGTCCGAATGAGTGCCCCGGCCTGTACACGAACTACGGGGAAGAATTCGAAAAACTCTACCTGAAATACGAGGAGGAAGGCAAGGGCCGCAAGACCATACGGGCCCGTGAACTCTGGGAGAGAGTGCTGGAGTCTCAGATCGAGACCGGTACGCCCTATATGCTCTACAAGGATTCTGCGAACCGCAAGAACAATCAGAAGAACCTGGGCACCATTCGCAGTTCCAACCTCTGCACGGAGATCATGGAGTACACCTCCAAGGACGAGATTGCCGTGTGTAACCTGGCCTCCATAGCCCTGCCCATGTTTGTCAAGGACGGCGCATTCGATCACAAGCACCTGTTTAAGGTAACCAAGCGGGTGACCAAAAACCTCAACAAGGTGATTGATCGCAACTACTACCCGGTCAAGGAGGCGGAAAACTCCAATATGCGACACCGCCCCGTGGGATTAGGCATACAGGGGCTGGCAGACACCTTCATCATGCTGAGGCTGCCGTTTACCAGCGACGAGGCTAAGAAACTGAACCAGGAGATCTTCGAGACCATGTATTTCGCGGCCGTAACCGCCTCCATGGAGATGGCCAAAGAAGAGGGCCCGTACAGTTCCTACAAGGGATCTCCCATATCGGAAGGGGTATTCCAGTATCAGATGTGGGGTATCAAGGACGAGGAACTATCCGGTAGATGGGACTGGGCCGCACTGCGCAAGCAGGTCCTCAAAAATGGCGTGCGCAATTCCCTGCTTCTCGCCCCCATGCCCACGGCATCCACCTCCCAGATTCTGGGCAATAACGAGTGTTTTGAACCCTATACCTCCAACATTTATACCCGCAGGGTGCTGTCCGGTGAATTTATTGTCGTCAACAAACACCTGCTGGAGGATCTATACAAGCTGGGGATCTGGAACGAGGAGCTCAAGCAGGAGATCATGCGCAACAACGGTTCCATACAAGCCATCGAAGGCATTCCGAACGACATCAAAGAACTGTATAAGACAGTTTGGGAAATGAGCATGAAGGATATCATCGATATGAGTCGCCACCGCGGATACTTCATCGATCAGAGTCAGTCGCTCAACCTGTTTATGGAGAGCGCGAATTTCGCCAAGCTGACCTCCATGCATTTCTATGCCTGGAAGAGCGGACTGAAAACGGGCATGTATTACCTGAGGACCAAATCTGCCGCAGACGCCATCAAGTTTACCCTGGATAACAGCAAGAAGAAGCAACAGGTTCCTGCCGCAAAAATCGCCGAGCCGGTCAATGTAACCAACGAAGCCGCCGGCATCGAGGTCAAGGCTGAAGAAGCCACCCAGGCCGGTACCGAGGTACAACCGATGAGCGAAGCGGAACTCAAGGCCTACCTGGAGCAGTCGAGAAATGCTGCCGAGGGTGGTCAGGACGACGATTGCCTGATGTGCGGTTCCTGACCATCAGCCCCTATAGTGTTTATTAGTAAAAAAAGCCCCCGGAGATGCTGGCATCTCCGGGGGCTTGTGTTGTATTGGACACCCCGATTCAGGCTACCATTCTCCTATCGACCAGGCCTTTCCACCGGTGAGCTTGTCCACTCCCCCACAGGGAATATACTGGCCGGGTACGGGCAGATAAGCCAGGACTTCCTCTCCGATATAACGGGTTTCCCGATACGCATCTATAGCGATGTCCCTGAGCTGATGGGCCCAGATGAAACTGGCGGCCTCCGCATTGATCGAAGCTTCTTCTCCGCGTTCCAGAGCCTCTATAAACTCCTGGAGCAGGTCGGCGTGTGCCTCCTCCACCTCGGGAACCCGCTTGATGAGATACACCTGAAGCAGGCGTTGAATTTCTTCATCCGTAATGTCATCCAGGACTTGCTTCCCGCTTAGCTGCCGGGCCGCTTCCAGGAAATGGGCCGTGCTTACCCGGGCGAATTCCTTTTCCGGATCCAGTAATGCCTGATCAAAAAGTCCGTCCACGAATTGGTGTAGTCCCAGGTCGGTTGCTTTGGGGGTGTCGGTTTCGGGTAGTATCACATCAAGCATACGCGCTACGAACCGCCCCTCTTCAGGCGTAAAAAAATCCGGTATCCATTCCGAAAAAGGCGTCGATTCGCAGCTCTGCAGTATACCGAGTACCGTAGGCGCGGCTACGGCATAGCCAAAAACCGACCCCATACTTCGCAATGCTTGTCTTCTCTTCATCCTATTGCTCCTCTTTTTAATTCTTTTACCGCGTGATGGGCGGCCCGGGCCGTGAAGGCCATATAGGTTAATGAAGGATTCACGCAGCTGGCCGAGGTCATAAAGGAACCATCGGTTACATAGACATTCCTTACTGCGTGTACCTGGTTGTATCCGTTGAGCACCGAAGTCCTTGGGCTCCGACCCATCCGGGCCGTTCCCATCTCGTGTATCCCCAGTCCCAGCGCATAAGAGCTGTCGTAGGGCTCAATATCCCGGGCCCCTGCTTTCTTGAGCATATCCACCGCCTGCTGCTGCATGTCCTTCCGCATCCGAAGTTCGTTTTCGCGTATCTCGGCATCGAAGGTAACGGTCGGTAGCCCCCACGGGTCGGTCCTGTCGTAATCGAGAGTCATTTTATTGTCCTCATACGGCAGGATCTCTCCGAATCCATTGAAATTCATGGTCCATTCACCGGGTTTGAGGATGGCCTCCTTCAGGTCCTTGCCGAAACGGGCTTCCGCAACCAGATTGCCGTATTCGCCTCTGCTTGCGCCCCCCTGATAACCGTATCCACGGATAAAATCGGGATGATCGGTCGCTCCGCCGAGGTTGCGGAACCTGGGGAGATATATGCCCCCCGGCTTTCGTCCGCTGTAGTACTGGTCCTCATAGCCATCGACCACGCCCCGGGCACCTACTCGGAAATGATGATCCATAATATTCTTCCCGAGCTGACCCGAGTCATTGCCCATACCATCGGGGAACCGGTCGGAACGGGATTGCATCAGTATCGAGGCCGATGCAATGGCCGATGCACAGAGGAAAATCACCCGGGCCTTGTATTCGTACTTTTCCTTCGTTTCCGTATCAATCACACGGACCCCTGTAGCCTGTCGGGTATCCGGGTCGTAGATGATCTCATGTACTATGGAGTTCGGGCGCACCGTCATATTTCCCGTGCGTTCCGCCGCAGGAAGGGTGGAAGACAGGCTGCTGAAGTAGGCCCCGAACGGGCATCCTCGCGAACAGCGATTGCGGAACTGGCAGCGGTTCCGCCGGTCGCCTTCGAAGGCCTTGTCGCTATTGATGTGGGCGACCCTGCCAGAGGTGAGAACGCGGTCGCTGTAATGGGTTTCGATCTTTCGTCTAAGGTGTTGCTCCACGCAGTTCAGCTCCATGGGCGGCTCGAATATGCTGTCCGGCAGCTGGGGCAGATTCAGCTTCTCACCCACAATCCCGATATAGGATTCCACCTTCTCGTACCAGGGCTTGATGTCCTTATAGCGTACAGGCCAATCCACCCCGTGTCCGTCGCGGGCATTCGCCTCGAAGTCGATATCGCTCCAGCGGTAGCTGTGTCGTCCCCACATGATGGAACGCCCTCCCAGATGGTATCCGCGCATCCAGTCGAAGCGCTTGATCTCGTTATAGGGATGGTCGATGTCGTCCACGAACCAGTGATGAATTTCGGCATTGGTGGTATACCCCGTACGGTCCTGCTTGAGTTGTCTCTTGAGTTTCTCGGCCGGCAGTTTACCGTTGTGAGGAAAGTCCCAGGGATCCATATGGGCGGTCTTGTAGTCGTCCACATGACGTACCATACGCCCACGCTCCAGAACCAGAGTCTTCAATCCGTTCTCGCACAACTCTTTGGCGGCCCAGCCTCCGCTGATTCCGCTGCCGACGACGATCGCATCGTAGGACTCCTGCTCCTGATTGTAATAAAATGTACTCATTAAAAAGGCAGCTTGTAAGTTTGGGTGAAAGCCCTAAATCTAAATAATATTTTTACATTTAAACGGGTAATTCTTTGCCAATAATACAACCTAAAAGCAATAAACCGAATATTTCAGAACTTTACGAACGCATCGCAATGAAGAGAAGAGACTTTTTCGAGTCGGGAGCACGAGCGAGCCTGGCGATTGGAGCACTGGGCCTTACGGCCTGTAAGGACAACGCGGGAACACCGAATACGGAATCCGTTTCGGTACAGTCCGAAGGGTCGAATCCGTTTTTCAGGATTTCCCTGGCTCAGTGGTCGATCCACAGGATGATACGGGAAGAAGGTTTCGATCCTTACGGTTTTGCGCGCCTGGCATCCGGCTGGGGTTTCGAGGGACTGGAATACGTCAACCAACTCTATCGGGATAGCCTGGAACCTAAAGGGTATTCCGCCGCCGCCCTCAAGGATTTCGTAGACCGATCCAATGCGGAAAGCAGTAAATACAACCTGCCCAACCTGCTGATCATGATAGACGGAGAGGGCATGCTCTCCACTCCCGACGATACCGCACGCAAAGCAGCCGTCCAGAATCACCTCAAATGGATCGAGGCCGCGGCGGACATGGGTTGCCACTCCATACGCGTTAACCTGAACGGCAGCACCGATAAGGAAAGCTGGATGAGGGCCTCGGTTGAGAGCCTCAAGGCCCTGAGCGACCTGGGAGGCCCGAAAGGGATTAACATCCTGGTCGAAAACCACGGGGGACTGTCGTCCCATGCCGCCCTGCATGCCGAGGTCATGGAAGAAGTCGGTGTGGACAACTGCGGTACTCTGCCCGATTTCGGGAATTTCTGCATCGCCTACGACGAAGACGGGCAGTGCACGGGGCATTACGACAAATACAGGGGGATGAGGGAATTGCTCCCATTTGCCAAGGCCATCAGCGCGAAGTCCCACCGCTTCAGCCCGGATGGACAGGAGATCGATATCGATTACACCACCATGCTTCTGCTCATCAAGAACTCGGGCTATACCGGCTACATTAGCGTGGAATACGAAGGCGACGGCCTCACCGAGGAGGCGGGCATACTGGCTACCAAGAAACTATTGGAAACATCGGCAGCTCAACTGGCCTAACCCGGAATATCCCTATATGGAACCCCTGCTGCATTACCTGTACGACTACAACTTTCAGGCGAACAAGAACCTGATCGAAAACCTCAAGGACCTGCCTGAGGAAAGTGCCGACCTGGATCGGATTTTCTCCCATATCCTCAATGCCCACCACATCTGGAACCGCAGGATTCTCAAAGAAAAGCCGGCCTTCGGCGTATGGGACATTCACGCCTGGGAGGAGTGGAGCGAAATCCATTACGACAACCAAAGGGACAGTTTCGAAGTCCTGAGCCGATACGAGACCATGGAACAACGGGTCGAATACCAGAACTCCTCCGGAGAGGAACGGGTCTCCACGCTGGACCAGATCCTGTACCACATCATCAATCACTCCACCCAGCACCGGGGGCAGCTGCTGATGAAAATGCGGGAACGGGGCATGGATCCGCTTTCGCTCGACCTGATCCACTATAAGAAAATAAATCTCTAACCTCGTACAAAATGAAAACAGGTACCGCCATACAGTTATCCCTGATGATGTTTCTGGAGTTTTTTATCTGGGGAGGCTGGTTTGTCAGCCTGGGCACTTTCCTGGGAAACAACCTGAACGCCACGGCTCCGGAGACGGCCATGGCCTTTTCCACCCAGTCCTGGGGGGCCATCATTGCGCCCTTTATTATCGGGCTGATCGCCGACCGCTATTTCAATGCCGAGCGCATCCTGGGCTTCCTGCATCTGGTGGGGGCCGCGCTGATGTACCTGATGTATCAGACTGCGGATTTCGGGACATTCTACCCTTACGTGCTGGGCTATATGATCGCCTATATGCCTACCCTGGCCCTGGTCAACTCGGTGGCCATGAACCAGATGTCCGATCCTACCCGGCAGTTTTCTCTGGTCCGGGTCTTCGGCACCATCGGCTGGATCGTGGCAGGGCTGGTGATCAGTTACGTCTTCCACTGGGACGACCAGCAGGGGATAGCCGACGGGGCACTCAAATACACCTTCCTGATGACGGCCATAGCCTCGGGCGCCCTGGGGCTCTTTAGTTTTACCCTGCCCAAAACGCCTCCGCGGGCCAAAGGTCAGGAAGGGACGAGCCTCACCGCCATACTCGGACTGGACGCCCTGCAACTGCTGAAGAACCGCAACTTCCTGCTGTTTTTTCTCGCCTCGGTGCTCATCTGTATCCCCCTGGCATTTTACTACCAGAATACCAACCCCTTTCTCACTGAGATCGGCGTGGACAACCCCACAGGCAAGATGACGATCGGGCAGGCATCGGAAGTCTTATTCATGCTGCTGTTGCCGTTCTTCTTCAAACGGTTCGGCTTTAAAAATACCATACTGGTAGGTATGCTGGCCTGGACGGTGCGCTACCTGCTGTTTGCCTACGGGGATGCGGGAGAGCAGTTTTACATGCTGCTGATCGGCATCGCCCTGCACGGCATCTGTTACGACTTCTTTTTCGTCAGCGGACAGATCTACACGGACTCCAAGGCCGGAGAAAAGTATAAGAGTTCCGCCCAGGGACTCATTACCCTGGCCACCTATGGCGTGGGGATGCTGATCGGATTCTGGGTCGCCGGGCAGATCACCGAGTTCTATATAACCGGAGACAAAGAGCACGACTGGCAGCAGATCTGGACGCTGCCCGCCATTTTTGCCGGCGGAGTATTCCTGTTGTTCGCTCTATTTTTCAAGAACGAGAAGGTCGAATACACGGCCTCCTAATCCCTATATACTATGCCTGAGAAAATTCGCCTCGGAGTGATCGGCGGCGGCGGGGATTCCCTGATCGGGGTCCTGCACCGTATCGCCTCCTACATCAATGACAACTACAGCATCGCGGCCGCGGTTTTCAGTATCGACTACGAAGAAAACAAGCGGTTCGCCCGGGAAATCGACATGCCACTGGACCGCATCTATCCGGATTTCGACACCCTGATCGAAGAGGAACTCAAGCTGCCGGAAGATGAGCGCATACAGGTCTGCAGTGTGCTGACCCCGAATTTCCTTCACTTTCCCATGGCAAAAAAGCTGCTCGAGCACGGATTCCACGTCATCTGCGAGAAACCGATGACCACCACCTATCTCGAGGCCAAGACACTTGAAGAAACCTGGAGGCAGTCCGGCAAGGTGTTTGCCCTGACCCACACCTATACCGGTTACCCCATGGTCCGGCAGATGCGCAAGATGATCGAATCCGGCAGGATAGGCAAAGTACACAAGGTAGACGCCCAGTACTACCAGGGATGGATCAATCCGGTAATCCACGACGAAGAAAAACGGGCCAACACCTGGCGGCTGGACCCGGCTAAGGCGGGCATCAGCTCCTGCATGGGAGATATCGGAGTACACGCCTTCAACATGATCGAGTTCACCACCGGCCTGAAGGTCGTACAGATTCTCTGCGATTTCAATTACCTGTACGACGATAATCCCATGGATGTGGACGGAACCGTGCTCATTCGGCTGGGTAATCACGTCAAGGGCGTGATCCGGGCCAGTCAGGTCGCCACTGCCGAGGAAAACAACCTCAGAATCGCGGTCTACGGGGAAAAGGGCGGACTGATCTGGGAACAGGAAAACCCCAATTACCTCTACCTGCTGCAGGAGGACCAGCCCATGCAGGTGCTCAAGCCCGGCCAGCCTTACAATACGCCGCTTTCGCTCTCTGGAACCAAACTCCCTCCGGGACACCCAGAAGGCATATTCGATGCGATGGCGAACATCTATCTGGGCGTGTCACGTGCAATCCGTGGAGAAACCTTCGATGCCGGTGAATTTCCCACCATGGAAGACGGGGTCCGGGGCATGAAATTCATAGAAGCCACGGTTAATTCCCACCGGGCGGGCAATGTCTGGATGGAATTATAGGCCGTTTCAGCCGGTGTAGATCAAGTCGAATTTCTGGTGAACGACCACCATGCTGGGCCCGGGTACTTTTCCGTGCCGTGCCAGTTCATGGGCGAAATAGTTCCAGTGCCGGCTTTTCCATTCGAGTAGGCTCAGGCCGTCTTCGCCGTCGCTCCGGGCCATCTCCTCGGTCGCGCTAAACCAGGGAATCAGCCTCACCGATGTATTCTTTACGATACAACGCGCCTCTCCATTGTAATCGGTCAGCACAACGAAGTCGTAAATGCGGGGAAGGATCTCGTTGTTGAGTTGCAGGACCTGCAGGCAATGGGTATAGGATGTTTTCCGGCCATCGAGCACGTTCCGCAGCGATCGCAGGCTTTCTTCCTGACTGTTGTAGAAATGCATCACCCGGGGCTGTATCCGGCGAACGGGTACGATCTGACCCTTCAAAAAATTAGCCCACAGTTCACGGGCAGAATGGTTCTCCATATTTCGAAGGCGGGAAGGCTTTCGATTCCCGGATTTTGTTAATTTTTTACTACTTTCCTGCTCAATACCATTGAACGGAGAAAATATAAGAAAATTTCTTCCTCCTCGCTTAAACAACCTGAATACCACACATGAAAACGATCAAAGGCCCGGCCGTATTCTTAGCCCAGTTCGTCGACTCCAAAGAACCCTTTAACAGCCTGGACGGCCTCTGCCAGTGGGCCGCGGATCTCGGATACAAGGGGATACAGATTCCTACCTGGGAATCCTTCCTGATCAACCTCGACATGGCCGCGGAAAGCCAACTCTACTGCGATGAGCTCAAGGGAAAAATTGCAGACTACGGCCTGGAGATCACCGAATTGTCCACCCACCTGCAGGGGCAGCTGGTGGCCGTTCACCCCGCCTACGATATCATGTTCGACAACTTTGCTCCCGACGCGCTAAAGGGCAATCCCAAGGGTCGTACGGAGTGGGCCATAGAACAGGTAAAAAAAGCCGCGACGGCCAGCAGACGGCTCGGTCTCAAGGCCCATGCGACCTTTTCCGGAGCCTTACTCTGGCACACCTGGCACCCCTGGCCGCAGCGCCCCCCAGGACTGGTCGAGCTGGGATTCGATGAGCTGGCCAGGCGCTGGAAGCCCATACTCGACCATTACGACGAGCAGGGCGTGGACGTCTGCTACGAGATCCATCCCGGGGAAGACCTCCACGACGGGGATACCTTCGAGCGCTTTCTGGAGGCCACAGGAAACCACCCCAGGGTAAACATACTCTACGACCCCAGCCATTTTGTCCTGCAGCAGCTCGACTACATCGAATACATCGATCACTACCACAGCTTTATCAAGGCCTTTCACGTTAAGGATTCCGAATTCAATCCCACCGGGAAGAAGGGGGCCTTCGGTGGTTACAACAACTGGTGCGACAGGGCGGGACGCTACCGTTCACCAGGGGATGGACAGATCGACTTCAAGACCATATTCTCCAAGCTCACCCAATATGGCTGTGATGTCTGGGCAGTTATGGAATGGGAATGCTGCATCAAGTCCCCGGAACAGGGGGCGCGTGAAGGGGCACCCTTCATACAGTCCCACATCATCGAGGCGACCGAGAAGGCCTTCGACGACTTCGCCGGGGCCGATATCGACCAAGAGAAACTTAGAAAAATTCTGGGATTTTAATTGAGAATCATGAAGACTACATTAGCGCTGCTAGCCTGCGCCACTCTAACCTATTCGTGTATGGGACCCTTACAGTTCAAAGAATCCGATGCAGAAGGATTGCCCCTGCGTTTCGAGAAATATCAGGGAGAAGAACCGACCGATCCAGAAGCGACCGAAATTTACGAACCGGTCCCGCCTAAGGTGGTTCCCGGGGAAGGAAGCCAACCGCCCTCTGACGCTATCGTCCTGTTTGACGGGACCAATCTGGACCAGTGGGTCCAGAAGGATACCCTGAATGATCTTCCCGACGGTACTGAGCTTAAGGACTGGGAACGAATTACCAAGGGCCCTGCCGAATGGATAATAAACGATGACGGTAGCATGACGGTCCGGAATCAGTCTGGAAATATCTCCACCAAAAGATCCTTCGGAAGTGTACAACTTCACCTGGAGTGGAAATCCCCGGCTGATACGTTGGGTATAGAACAAGCCAGGGCCAACAGTGGGGTGTTTCTACAGGAGCGGTACGAAGTCCAGATTCTGGACAACAATGACAACTCAACCTATGTAAACGGTCAGGTGGCTTCCATTTACAAGCAACACATACCCCTGGCCATGGCTTCAAGGCCATCAGGTGAGTGGAATACCTACGACATCATTTTCCATGCACCCGAATTTACCGCAGACAGCCTCTTGAAAAAGCCGGCTACCCTTACCGTCTTCCACAACGGAGTTCTAGTTCAGGACCACCGAACCCTGGAAGGGGTAACCACGTATAAAGGATGGCCGAGGTACCACGTCCACGGCAAAGCCCCGATCATGCTTCAGGACCATGAAGACAACAGCCGGGTGAGTTTCCGCAATATCTGGGTTCGGGAGCTGTAGCCCGATTTATTCTACCTTTGATAAAACACTGTCCATGATTCGATCCATGACGGGTTTCGGAAGGGCCTGCGTCGATCAGCCCGATCGGAAAATCACCTTCGAACTTAAATCCCTGAATGGGAAAAACCTGGATGCCACCCTGAGGTTACCCCAGAAGTACAGGGAACTGGAATCCGAACTGAGAAAACTCCTCGGAGAAAAGCTGCACAGGGGAAAGGTAGACCTGATCCTGCAAGTCCAGAATACGGAACCCGAAACGGCTGCACTCATCGATGCAGGGGTCGTAAGGGGTTACATGAACCAGCTCAGGGAAATCATCAATCCGGGTGACGACCTTGCGCTATTGGAGATCGCCATGAAACTTCCCGACGTTTTGCAATCGGATACCGGCGAAATCAATGAAGAAACCCGGCAGGGCGTCCTGAAGGCGGCCCGGGATGCCATAAGTGCACTGGACGGATTCCGCCTGGAAGAAGGTCGTGAACTCGAACACGACTTCAGGCTCAGGATAAGCACCATACGCGACCTTCTCAAGCAAGTTCAGGGCCATGAGTCCGAACGTGTCCCACATGTGCGGGAAAGGCTGAGGTCTTCCCTGTCCGAAATAGACGTCACGGTGGACGAAAACCGTTTCGAACAGGAACTGATCTATTATCTGGAGAAGTACGACATAACAGAGGAGGTGGTTCGACTGGGCAAGCATCTGGACTACTTCGAGGAAACCCTGGAGGAGACCGAATTTGTGGTTGGAAAGAAACTGGGTTTCATCTCCCAGGAAATCGGGCGTGAAATCAACACCATAGGGTCTAAGGCCAACTACGCTCCCATGCAGCGGCTCGTGGTGCAGATGAAGGACGAGCTCGAAAAGATCAAGGAACAAATGCTCAACGTATTGTGAGTCGAGATACCGGTAAACTCGTGGTTTTCTCGGCTCCTTCCGGCAGCGGTAAAACCAGCATAGTAGAGCACCTGCTCCAACAGGAATACCTGCCCCTGTCGTTTTCCGTTTCGGCCACCACAAGACCCAGGCGAAAGGGAGAGGTCGACGGGAGGCACTACCACTTCCTGGACAAAACAGAATTCTTCCGACTAAGGGACGAAGGGGCATTCCTGGAATGGGAAGAGGTCTACGAAGGCTCGTACTACGGCACCCTACACCGGGCCATACAGGATATCTGGGACCGGGGCAAACACGTTATCTTCGATATCGACGTGGTGGGAGGACTCAATATTAAGGCTCAATATCCAGAACGTACCCTGGCCATCTTTGTACAGCCCCCGAACATCACCACCCTGCGCGAACGGCTTAGGGCCAGAAGCACGGAGAGCGAAGAAATCATAGAAATGCGGGTGGCTAAAGCTGAAAAGGAACTCAGAGAGGTGCCCAAATTCGACCGGGTTATCGTCAACGATTCCCTGGATAA
>CAZKAP010000030.1:0-28434 GCA_964550895.1 uncultured Flavobacteriaceae bacterium | reverse complement strand
GGCCCGCAGGGAAGCCATCGTACTGGTCGCAGATTTCCTTGGGATCGAGCACAAACATTAGCCATGAGCAAGGACATCGGACTGTATTTCGGTACCTTTAATCCCATACATATCGGACACCTGATCATAGCCAACCACATGGTGGAATTTGGCAAGCTGGATGAGGTATGGTTCGTCATCACCCCGCGAAGCCCGTTTAAAAAGAAGGCGAGCCTTTTAGAGAATCATCACCGATACCGCATGGTAGAGGAAGCCACGGAGCCCTATGATACGCTCCTGCCTTCCGACATCGAATTTGGTCTTCCTGAACCCAACTATACTTCACATACCCTGGCCTATCTCGAGGACCGCTATCCGGGGGGTGAGTTCCAATTCCATTTGATCATGGGAGAGGACAATCTCAAGAGCTTTCCAAAATGGAAGAATTACCGGCACATACTCGATCACTACAAGCTGGTCGTTTATCCCCGCCATGGAGAGGGCGAAGTACCCGAAGAGCTCCGCGAACATGCATCGGTGAACCGGATCGATGCTCCGCGCGTTGAAATCAGCTCGACCCACATCCGCAAGGCCATAAGAGAAGGAAAAAATGTAAGGCCCATGTTACCTCCCGAGGTTCATGCCTACATCGATCACATGAATTTCTACCGGTAGCTCAGCCCATCCGGTCGTAGACTACCGATCGTTATCTATGTCCACAGGCTCTATGCTTTCGTCGTGCTCCCTGTAGTAGAGCTCCAGTATCTTGATCAGGGTGCCTATGAGCTCGCGGGTTTCGGTGAGTATGGAAAAGTAGAGGTTGGTATTCTTGGGGCTCTGTTCTTCGGTTCGGGTAGCCTCAACCTGATGCTCGATTTTCTCGCTGACCAGGTCGAGATAGCTCTGTTTATCCGTAATCAGCTTTCCTATGCTCTCAAAATCCTGCTCTTCAAACAAACGGGACGATTGGGTAAAGAGGTTGCTAAGAGACTGGCTGAGTTCCCTGAGTTCCTTGATCTGGTTGTACTTCAGTTTATTGTGGTTATTGTGTACGTGCGTATAACTGATCTTATTGATGTACTCCAGGGATTGGGCCATATCCTGAAGGAGTCCGAGGAGGTTCAGGTAAAACGTACTGGCCGGTGCTACGCTGTCCTCCTCCAGGTTCTTGATAAAGTAGAAGACATTGTCCTTGAGGTATCCGATTTCCTTGGTCAGCTTTTCCACTCCTTTCTGGCTCTTCTTCAGCCAGTCCATATTCTGACGCGCCAGACCCTCTATGGTTCCGTTAAAGATCTTTCGACTGCGGCGGATCACGTTGGAAATGTTATCCGCACTCTCGTTCATCACGCCTTTAATGGAACTGCTGACGGTCTTGTTCAGGTTTTGGTCAACGATGATCTTCTTCGATTGCTTGCGGTGGCTGAGGAAATTCCGTCCCAGCAGCAGCAGGGCGAGCACCAGCAGTATACCCAGGGCTATGGGACCCCCGTAATGAACTATGGCCGCCACGGCCGCCGCAGCTACGAAAGCGATGATGGCCGTCAGAAACCAGCCGCCGATCACGTTGAGGACCCCGGCTACACGGTACACGGCACTCTCCTTACCCCAGGCCCTATCGGCCAGGGAGGTCCCCATGGCCACCATGAAGGTCACATAAGTCGTGGACAGCGGGAGCTTCATGGATGTAGCTATCGAGATGAGTATACTTGCCACCATGAGGTTTACCGAGGCACGAACCATATCGAAGGCAGGAGGGTCCTTCTTCATCATCTCCGGATAGGGGATATCGGGCTTTTTGAAACGGCGGTTGACCAGCTGGTTCACCGGTGTGGGAAACAGAGCGCCTACGGATTCCACCGTGGTGGCAGAAAACCGGACGATCAGCCTGGACAGGTAATTCGGCTGGAACCGTTCCTCCCCTTCCCCGTCCCGGGCAAGATTGATCTCGGTTTCGGTCACATACCGGGCCTTGGTGGAAAACCAGAGGGTGAGTATCATGATCAGACCGGCCACCAGGAGAAAAATGGGTGGGGTGGGCACCTTTTCGCTAAGACCGGACATCACGAACTGGGTAGGATCTACACCCGAGCTCGAGGCCAGGTCGTAGGCCGAGTAAGCGGCCACGGAAACGCCGATAAAATTAACCAGGTCATTCCCCGCGAAGGCCATCGCCAGGGCGAAGGTGCCCAGGACGATAATGAGGCGATAGATATTGGCGCGAAACAGCAGTTTTACCAAAGCGGAGACCAGCATCCACAAGACGAAATTCGCCAGCAGGAACAGTCCGGACTGCTCCGTGACCATCGAGCGTATATCCGCGCTGATAAAGTCGGCACTCTTCAGGCCCTTAATCAGTATGAAGTAGATAATGGCCGTGGTGGCCACGCCACCGAAAAGGATCTCTATGACTTTGGGCTGATCCTTATACCGAAACGAAATCAATGTGCGGGAAAGCAACTGCACCCCGGCGCCCACCGTGAAGGCAATGGCCACGGAAAGCAGTATGCCCGAAATGATCAACAGGGCATTGTCTCCGTTCAGGAAGGATCCGAGATCCCCCATATCCATGGAATCATTGGCCATGATCTTGATGATGGCCATGGCAAAGGCGGCACCGAGCAGTTCGAATACGATAGAAACCGTGGTGGAAGTCGGCATCCCCAGGGTGTTGAAGAAATCCAACAGCAATACATCGGTAATCATGACCGCCATGAAAATGACGATGATCTCGGAAAAGACGAATTGATCGGGTACGAAAATCCCCTTACGGGCCACCTCCATCATCCCACTGCTCGAGAAGGCGCCCAGCATGATGCCGATGCTAGCCACGATCATCACGGTTCTGAACGATATGGCCTTGGATCCCAGTGCCGAATTCAGGAAGTTTACCGCATCATTACTCACACCGACCATGAGATCGAGGATGGCCAACAGGGCGAGGGCAATCACCATAAAGTAGTAATATTGCTCCATTCAGCGGTATACTTCTCGGATAGAAGGCAAAAATGCTAAGACAATTTCGACCGCAAGTTAATATAAGGTTATAATATTTCAGTCTATACAGAACGAAGATGAATTGGACCGAACTCATGTCCCTCAACCGCCATGGCGACCGGGAAGACCGGGACCGAAAAGAACAGGATGAGGCCCGGCTGGGTCTGGACGTCGACTACGACCGCATCGTGTTCTCAGCCGCCTTCCGCAGCCTTCAGGACAAGACTCAGGTAGTGCCCCTACCCTCCCAGGTAAGCTCGCAGAAAGGCTTTGTTCACACCCGGCTGACCCACAGCCTGGAGGTGGCCTCCGTGGGGCGGAGTCTGGGTCGCATGGCCGGACAGACCCTGATTCGGCGAAATCCCGAACTGGACCGTAACGGCTATCGGTTTACCGACTTTGGGTCGATCGTTTCCGCCGCCTCGCTGGCGCATGACATCGGGAACCCCCCTTTCGGACACGGAGGAGAAAAGGCCATAGGGAGTTATTTCGCAGAAGGCGCCGGCAGGGGCCTGATCGAAAACCTCACGCCCAAGGAGCAGGCCGACCTGATCGAATTCGAAGGAAATGCGAACGGTTTCCACCTGCTTACCAGCGATCGACCCGGTGTCCCCGGCGGAATACGATTGAGCTTTTCCACCCTCGGGGCCTTTATCAAATACCCGAGGGAATCCCTGCCCGGCCGGGAGAAAACCCACATCACCGACAAGAAGTACGGGATTTTTCAGCACAACCTGCCCTTTTTCGCTGAGCTCGCCCAAAACCTGGGGCTCCAGGATCGAGGGCTCGATGTGGGTACCGCCTATTACCGCCACCCCCTGACCTATTTGGTCGAGGCGGCAGACGATATCTGTTATACGGTGATCGATGCGGAAGACGGGGTAGCCATGTCCCTGCTCGAGGCCGGCGAGATGGAAGAGCTGTTCTCAGCGCTCCTCGGGGAGGCCCTCAACCGGAAAAAACTCAATGGCCTGAAGGGGAAGACCGAACGCATGGCCTACCTGAGATCCGTGAGCATCAACTTCCTGACCAACCAGTGTGTGGAGGTTTTCCTGGAACACGAAAAACAGCTGCTTACCGGAACCCTCAGCGCTTCCCTGGTCGATCTCAGCCCCTCGGTCGAGGTCCTCCGGGCCATCATCGAAAGATGCGTGGAAAAGATGTACCGGTCCGCGGAAGTCATCGAAAAAGAGCTGCAGGGATTCCGCGTACTCACCCGTCTGTTGCAGCAGCTGTGTCCGCTCTACCTGAGGTACGGCCGAGGGGAGACCTCCTATCAGGACCGGCTGGTGTTAAGCATGATCCGCGACCCCTACCTGCGTCAGCCCATGGATACCTACCGGGCCCTGCTTCATGCGGCTTCCTATGTGGCCTCGTTGTCCGACAGCGCGGCCGTAAGCCTGAACGATCAAATCGCCGGAACGTTTCCCTTTCCGGATTGATGGCGAATCAGTCCGAAGGCAAGCGGGCGACCCGGGGGAGTATCCACGCCCCGAGGCCTTCGGCATCCAAACCGCATATCGCGCGGAGCCGACCGGGGGATCCCTGTGGGATGAATTCGTCCGGTATTCCCTTGCTGTACACTTCCACTCCCGGATGGTTTTGGCTGGCATAGCGAACTATCTCGCTGCCGACCCCTCCGATCTCGGCACCTTCTTCCAGACAGAAAACAACCCTGTACTTCCGAAAGACCCGGTCCAGGGTGGCGCGATCCAGGGGTTTGGCGAACCGAAGGTCCACCCAGCCGAAATCTTCCGTGCTGACCTCACCCTCGAGGAATTCCCGTACCGCCTGACCCGCGGTGCCGTAAGAGATGATCGCTGCCCGTTTTCCTTCCTTCATGACGCGGGATGTCCCCCATTCGAGCTCACCCAGGCCCGGCTCGTAATCCGTCTGATACCCCCTGCCTCGGGGATAGCGTATGACCACCGGACCTGTCGCCTCCCGATAGGCCGTTACCATCAGGGCCTCCAATTGAGATTCGTCGAGTGGAGCGCATAGGGTAAGACCCGGAACGGGCAGCAGGGAGGCAATATCGAACACCCCGTGATGGGTCGGCCCGTCCTGGCCCACCAAACCGGCCCGATCCAGGCAGAAAATCACCTTCAGCCCCTGTATGGCCACATCGTGTATCAGTTGATCGTAGGCCCTTTGAAAAAAGGTGGAGTAAATGGCACAGAACGGAACCGCTCCCCGGGCCGCCATACCCGCCGCCAGCGTGACCGCATGCTGTTCGGCTATGCCCACATCCACTACCCGATCGGGGTAACGTTCCTGCAGGATCTTCATGGAAGTACCGGTGGGCATCGCGGCGGTGATCCCCATGAGTTCGCAACCCTGGTCGACCATACGCACCAGGGTGTGCCCGAAGACATCCTGGAATTTCTGCGGACGAGGGCTCTGATCCGCTTCCGGTATTCGGAGACCCGTCTGGGGTTCGAACTTCCCCGGCGCATGGTAGGCCACAGGAGAGCGTTCGGCCTCCGCCAGTCCCTTGCCCTTGACCGTTCGAATGTGCAGGAAAACCGGACGGCTACCACCCCTCAGTCGGCGGAATTCCCCCACCAGGGCCTGCAGGTCGTGTCCGTCGATGGGTCCGCGGTATTCCAGTCCCAGCGCGCGGATCGGACCCCCGCCATCCCCGGAGCGGTCGAGAAAATCCTGCAGGGCGCCTATCCCGGGATCAATGCCTATGGCGTTATCGTTGTACACCACCACTACGGGCAGTTCGCTCTCCGTCAGGTGATTCAGGGCCTCCAGGGCCATACCCCCGCCCAGGGAGGCATCTCCGATAACCGCCAGATAATGGCGCCCCTGTATGCCCTTGAGCCGATCGGCCAACCCCATGCCCATCACAGCGGATATGGAGGTGGAGCTGTGACCTGTTCCGAACAGGTCATAAGGACTCTCATCGCGTTTAGGGAAACCACTGATGCCCCCGTATTCCCGATTGGTCTCAAACTCCTCCCAGCGTCCCGTAATCAGTTTATGCGCATAGGCCTGATGGCCCACGTCCCATACCAGTACGTCGTCGGGGATCTCATAAACATAGTGCAGGGCGATGGCCAGTTCGACTGTGCCCAGATTGGCTCCGAGGTGACCGCCTTTTCTCGCAACGACATCGATAATGCGGCTTCGCACCGCCCCCGCCAGTTCGGGAAGGCGCTCGACGGGGACCTCCTTCAACGCTCTTACGGATTCAATGCGCATATCCAAAATAATGGAGTCAAATTACAATTTACCCGGGATGGCATAGTTTATAATGACGTGAGTTTTCCTAATTTCCCGTAACAAAACACTAATTCGCAAAATTATGAAACATTTGTCCCTCGTACTCATCGCAGCGTTGTATTCGACCTGTGCTGTGGCTCAGAGTTTCGTCGGATTCAGCTCCGACAACTACTCCGGTGTCCATCAAGGGATTTTCAATCCGGCCTTCCTGGTGGACTCCAAGCTGAAGGTGGATGTCAACCTGATCAGCGTGGGGGCCTCCTTCGCCACCGACTATACCGACCTGACTCTGGACAATATCCAGGATATACTGAATGCCGAGAATCTCAGCGATGCCAATACCAACCCTAAGGACGACAACCGCGTATGGCTGTACGCCGACATCCTGGGGCCCTCTTTCTTCTTTAAGTTGAATGAGAAATCGGCCATCGGCTTTACCTCCCGTCTAAGAACGCTGGGCAACTTTGAAAACATCAGCGGGGAACTCCTCGAGTCTGCCATCAATGGTTTCCCCAATATCAGCTACAGCTTCTCACAAGAAAACCTCAGCTTCCAGACCCACCCCTTTGCAGAATTTGGAGTGTCCTACAGCCGTGTACTCTACGACGAGGACCGCCTGCGACTCAAGGGTGGGGCCTCGATCAAATACCTCCTGGGCGGGGGTGTGGCCCAGGGTTTCTCGGAATCTCTGGCAGGACGCTACAGCCTGTTCACCGGCGATGTGAGCTTTAGCGGAGACTTCGCCTATCAGCTGTCCTATACGGAAGACCAGGAAATTCTGGATCCGGAGGACATACTGAGCAATGCCGAATCGGGCCTGGCCTTCGATCTGGGCTTCGTACTGGACATTCGCCCCAAAGACTGGGATAATTCCGGCGTTACCGGAAATCCCTACATGTTCCGTGTTGGAGTGGCGTTGACCGACCTGGGAAGAGTTACCTACTCGGTGGATGACAACCGGTACGCCTTCGATTCCAGCGACATCGACGGGGATCAGTTCGAGGAAAACATAGAAGACGCACTAAACGCCTTCGTAGCGGAGGAATCCACTCGTGATCTGGCCGTTAGTCTGCCCAGCACCCTGAGGGTTACCGTGGACTACCACATCACCAACAACCTATTCGCCAACCTGGACGTACAGCAAAACCTGGTGAGTACCAGCGGACCGTCCTCCCGTGCCCTGAACCGCATTACGTTTACGCCCCGACTGGAAACCGGCCTGATCGGGCTGTACCTGCCGATTTCCCATAACGAATTCGCAGGTGGCGCCGTGGGTGCCGGTTTGCGCCTCGGACCCCTGGTAGTCGGATCGCAGACCGTGATCTCCAACCTGTTCTCCGATAATGCCAACCTGGCCCATGCCTATTTCGGACTTAAGGTGCCTATCAAACACAAAAAGATTAAACCCGTGTCGAACTAGGAGAAATGGCAATAATGACCCTAAGGCCCGTTTCCGGGCCTTTTTTTGTGCCCGTATTCGAGTACATTTGTCAGCATGCAATCGCCCTTCGACGATAACTATTTCATGAGAAAGGCCCTACAGGAGGCCGAGCAAGCCTTCGAATCGGGCGAGGTTCCAGTGGGGGCGGTGGTGGTGGTCAACAATCGGGTGATCGGAAAATCGCACAACCGAACCGAACAGCTGCACGAT
This sequence comes from uncultured Flavobacteriaceae bacterium, assembly GCA_964550895.1. Lineage (GTDB taxonomy): Bacteria > Bacteroidota > Bacteroidia > Flavobacteriales > Flavobacteriaceae > CAZKAP01. The sequence continues at coordinate 20,576 of CAZKAP010000030.1, read as the reverse complement.
GTAACGGCTCATGCCGAAATGCAGGCCATTACCTCGGCGGCCAACTTCCTGGGAGGAAAATACCTGCACGACTGCACCATGTACATCACCCTGGAGCCCTGTATGATGTGTGCCGGAGCACTCTACTGGAGTCAGATCTCGCGAGTCGTCTATGCGGCCAGGGACCTGGAACGCGGTTTCCAGGTTTTGGGAGGCAGTCTGCACCCCAGGACCGCAGTTCGCAACGGGGTGCTGGAGGAAGAGGCCTCGGGGCTTCTCAAGCGGTTTTTCCTGGAACGCAGGAAACTCAAGCCCTAGTCCCGTTCGCCTTTGCGCCTCTCCTTCATCTTCTCGATGTTTTCCCGCGTCAGCATATAGTCCTTCAGTTTCTTACCCCGGCTCTCCGTGAAGAGGAAAACCGGCATGGCCAGCAAAAATATACCGACCGTACCCGCACCGATATAGCGGTCGCCCCGGCCCGGGTCCCCGGACTTGATAGAGAAGCCAAAGACAATGGAACAAAGCGAAACGAGCAGGATAAGCAGCGACAGCAGACGACTCTTCTTGATTCCTTTCATGGTGTGTGGTATATGAGTTTCCGCCTGTAGGCGGTGAGCAACTTGGATTTGGAGATGAACCCGATGTACTTTCCGTCCCGGATCACAGGCAGGTTCCATGCACCGCTGTCCTGAAACTTCTTCATGACCTCCTTCATGGAATCCTGTCCGAAAAAGATGTGTTCGGGAGGGGCGTGCATCAGACTGCTCACCCGGACCTTGTTGTAAAGCTCGTGCTTGAACATCAGCTCCCGTATATCGTCCAGGAGTACGATTCCCATCAGGGCCCCTTCCTTATCCAGCACCGGAAAGATATTCCGGCTCGACTTGGCCACAGAAGAATGCAGCATTTCCCCCAGGGTATAATCCGGGGAAACACTGCTGAAATTACTCTCAATTACATCTTCCATCCGCATAAGGGTCAGCACGTTGTGGTCCTTGTCGTCGGTGAGCAGGGCCCCTTTCGCCTTGAGCTCCTTGGTATAGATGGTGTAATCCAGCCCCCCCCGGGAAATCATCAGGGAAATGGAGGCCGTTATCATCAGCGGCACAAACAGGGTATAGCCCCCCGTTATTTCTGCGATCAGGAAGATCGCGGTAAGCGGGGCGTGCATTACCCCGGCGATGAGGCCCGCCATGCCCACCAGCGTGAAATGGCTCTCGGTAAGCCGGGTGGACAAGCCCAGGCGATTGATCCCCAGGGCCAGGGCATGACCCAATGCACTCCCCATGACCAGGGTGGGAATAATAATCCCGCCGGAACCTCCCGCAGAAAACGTAGCCGACATGGCGACCGCCTTGAAAAGGGCAATCACCAGAAGAATCAGGGCAACAATACCCAACTGCTCCCGGTCGAAGGGTATGAGTATATTCTCCAATGCCCGACTGGCGTCACCGGTAAGCAGGGTATTGATAAAACCAAAGCCTTCTCCGTAGAGCGGTGGGAATGCATAAATCAGGGCCCCGATAAACAATCCGCCGAACACCCATCTCATCCATTTGGAAGGCAGGAGCCGAAAACTCTCGTTCTGTATCCAGAAGTACATCTTGGTAAAGTAGATGGATGCCAGGCCGGTAACGATGCCCAGAAGGAGATAGAACGGGGTCTGTTCGAGCTCGAAACCGTCGATCAGGCGGGTAGCGAACAGGACGTCGTTACCGAGGAAGAAATACGAGGTCAGTACACCCGCAACCGAGGCCAGCAGCAGGGGGATGAGTTTCTTCATGGTGAGGTCTAGTTTGAAAACCTCAACGGCGAACACCACGGCGGCTATGGGAGACTGAAAGATGGAGGAAATGGCCCCCGCAGAGGCGCAGGCGATCAGAAGGGAGCGATTCTTGACGTCCACGTGCAGGCTGCGGGCGATTACCGAACTCAGCGCCGAACCCGACGCTATGGCCGAACCCAGCAGACCTACCGATCCGCCGAAGCCCACCGTAAGGGGAACTACGACCAGCGGGGTGTAGAAATCCTTGATTCCCAGACGGCCCCTTTTGCGTGATAGCGAAAACAGTATGGAGGAAACCGCGTGATCCAGGGGTTTGCGGTGGACGAAATGCACGTAAACAGCCACCAGGCCGAGGCCGAAGAACGGCAGGAAGATGTACCACCCCAAATCCTGGGCGCGCAGGAAAGGACGGCTCAGGGTCTCCGAGATCAGATAGGTCAGGTTCTTCAGGACCACGGCGATGACGCCAGCCAGCAACCCCACCAGTATGCTGAGGATATAAATAAAGCGAACGTTGGATATGTGTTTATACCTCCATTTCAGGAAGTTCGTAATCCAAGGGTTCCTGGGTACAGCCATGGCCGACCGGTGTTATTCCGTGGTTTCCTCGAGACCCCGTGTCTCCAGATACAATTCTTCCAACTGGGCCCGGTCGATGGGTGCGGGTGCATCGATCATGACATCCCGGCCGCTGTTGTTCTTGGGAAAGGCAATGAAATCCCGTATGGTCTCCTGCCCACCAAGTATGGCTACCAGCCGGTCCAGGCCGAAGGCGATGCCTCCGTGAGGGGGTGCCCCGTAGCGGAAGGCCTCCATCAGGAAGCCGAACTGGGCCCTGGCCTCTTCGTCCGAGAATCCCAGGAAACTCAGCATACGAGATTGGGTCGCCTCGTCGTGTATACGGATGGACCCACCCCCAATCTCGTTGCCATTGAGCACCAGATCGTAGGCATTGGCGCGAACGGACTCAGGATCGGTATCCAGCAAAGGCAGGTCTTCCTTCTTGGGAGAGGTAAAGGGGTGGTGCATGGCATGGTAGTCCCCGGTTTCTTCATCCCTTTCCAGCAGGGGAAAATCCACCACCCACAGGGGGGCGAATTCATCCGATTTGCGAAGGCCCATCTCCTCGGCCAGTGCCATCCTAAGCGCACTGAGCTGGGTGCGGGTTTCCTTACTGGGCCCGGAAAGGATAAACATCAGGTCCCCGGGGCTGGCCTGGGCGCGCTCTGACCAGGATCCGAAGTCCGCTGCTTCATAGAACTTATCGATGGACGACTTAAAGGTGGCGTCTTCGTTGATTTTCAAATAGACCAGTCCTTTGGCACCCACCTGCGGCCGCCTGACCCAGTCGGTCCAGGCATCGATCTGCTTGCGGGTCATTGCTGCTCCTCCCGGAATGCAGATGCCCACCACCAGTTCCGCGGAGTTGAAGACCTTGAAATCCCGATGCTGAGCCAGGTCGTTCAACTCGATAAACTCCATGCCAAAGCGAATGTCGGGTTTATCGTTTCCGTAAGTGCGCATGGCCTCCTCATAGGTCATGCGGGGAAAGGAACCGGGATCCACTCCGCGTATCTCCTTTAAAAGGTGGCGCGTCAGGCCTTCGAAAACCCCGAGTACATCCTCCTGTTCTACAAAGGCCATCTCGCAGTCGATCTGGGTAAATTCGGGCTGCCGGTCCGCACGCAGGTCTTCGTCCCGGAAACACTTCACGATCTGGAAGTACTTATCCATGCCCCCGACCATAAGCAACTGCTTAAAGGTCTGAGGAGACTGAGGCAGCGCATAGAATTGCCCGGGATTCATCCGGCTCGGAACCAGGAAATCCCGTGCCCCTTCGGGGGTAGACTTGATCAGATAGGGCGTCTCGATTTCGATAAAACCCTGGTCCGACAGATAATTGCGAACCTGACGGGTTACCCTGTGCCTGAAGATCAGGTTCTCCTTCACCGGATTGCGGCGTATGTCGAGATAGCGAAACTTCATTCTCAGATCATCGCCTCCGTCCGTTTCGTCCTCGATGGTGAATGGGGGAAGCTCGGATGGATTCAGGACCTGCAGTTCACCGACCAGCACCTCGATCTCGCCCGTGGGAAGGTCCGGGTTCTTTGAGGTCCGCTCGACGACCCTGCCCGTGATCCGTATAACGGTTTCACGACCCAGAGAGCGCACCTGCTTCATCAGGGACTCCGAACTGCGCTCCTGATCGAATACCAGCTGAGTCAGCCCGTAGCGGTCCCTGAGGTCGACCCAGGCCACGAACCCCTTATCGCGTACCTTGTGTACCCATCCACTCAGGGTTACCTCCTGATCGATATGTGATGCCGTGAGCTCTCCACAGCTGTGTGTGCGATACATAATCCGAATTTCGTGCAAAGGTAATAAGTGTGGGTTATCGGGTTTTTAATTCTAAAGCTATTTCGGTTCGCAAATCCCCCGCCTCCCAAAGGTTAAATTAATGTTAACAGGAAGAATAAAAATCGTGCTTCCTGCGTTAGCATCAAGAGTGAGTGTTTAATAAAGGAGCCCCGAGGGTTTTTCGACCCAAGGGGCTTTTTTTATTTCCCAGCCTAAAGCTGCATCAGGCGGCCAGTCCGGCCTCCAAACGCTCCGCCTCTACCCTCTTTTTCCCCCGAAGGACCAGTTTGATTCCGTAGACGATCTTAAACAGGGTGGGCACGATAATCAGGGTCAGGAAGGTAGCGACTATAAGTCCGAAGATCACCGTCCAGGCCAGCGGCCCCCAGAAAATCACATTATCCCCTCCCATATACACCTCGGCATCGAAATCGGTGAGTAGCTTTATAAAATTGATATTCAAACCAATAGCAAGGGGAATAAGTCCCAGTACCGTCGTTATGGCCGTCAGGATTACCGGGCGAAGCCGGGCCTTGCCTCCCTTTACGATCACCTCGGTAACCTCGTCTTTATTCAGCATGGCGTGGGCGGGAAGCCCCAGTTCAATCTTCTTGCGGTCGATCAGGATCTGGGTATAATCCAGCAGTACCACACCGTTATTGACCACGATACCGGCCAGGGAAATAATACCCATCATCGTCATCATGATCACAAAAGGCCATCCGGTGGCGATCAACCCCCCGAATACCCCGATGAAGCTCAGGAAGATCGCAATCATGATAATCGTCGGCTTGGAGACTCCCCCGAACTGGAATATCAGGATCAGCATAATCAGGCCAAGGCCCGTAAAAAAGGCTCCGGTCAGGAAGGCCATCTGCTTGTTCTGCTCCTCGATCTGCCCGGTATAGTCGATCGAAATCTCCCTGGGCATCCCCTTGAAATCCTCCATCTGCTTCCGGATGTCCGCCACTATGGCTCCTGCATCGGTAAAGCCCGGTTTTAGGGCCGAATACACCGTGACCACCCTCCGGGTGTTCTTGTGCTTGATGGCGCTGAAGGAATTCACATTGTTTTGCCGGGCTACCGCACTCACCGGGATTTCCTTGATCTGGCCGTTGCTCTGGTCCCGGAAGATAATATTCTGGTTGAAGAGGGCGCTGGTGTTGTACCTCAGATCTTCGTTAAAACGAACGTTGATGTCGTAGTCCTCGCCATCCTTCTTGTAAATCCCTGCCTTGTCGCCAAACAGGGAACGCCTGAGTTGCATACCTACCTGACCCACGGCCACGCCCAGGGCGCCGGCCTTCTCGCGGTCCACCAGCACCTGCATCCCAGGCTTATCCTTGTTCACGTCGATCTTGAGCTCCTCTATACCGGCAATGTTCCTGGCGTTGATAAACTCGCGCATACGCTCCGCCGTATTGATCAGGGTATCGTAGTTCTGACCGCTGAGCTCTATATTGATCGGATAGCCCGTGGGCGGGCCGACTGCATCCTTCTCCACCGAGATGAGGACGCCGGGATAATACCCCTTCAGGCCCTCCTGTATCTCACTCCTGAGAGCCTCTGTGTCCAGTCCCCCACGGAACTTGAACTCGCGCATGGAAATGGTAATCTTTCCCCTGTGCGGCATCTCGGCGGCAGAGCCCCCTTCCGTAAAGGGGTTCTCGGCACCTCTGCCCACCTGGGAAACACTGGATTCCACCAGCAGGTTGTTCCGGTCCTCTATGTATTTCTCCTGGCCCGCGATGGCGTAAACGCGCCTTTCTATATCACGGGTAATCCCGTTAGTCTTGTCGATATCGGTCCCCTGCGGGTATTCGATATAGACATATACCTCATTGGGTGTGTTGTCGGGGAAGAATTCCACCTTGGTCCGCTGACTGCCCAGGGATACGCCGAAGCCCATGAAGGCCGCGATAAGCAAGGCGAAGGTAAGGCCCGTAAAGATGTAAACGTTCCGACCCTTCAGCGAGAAGCGCAGCTGCTTTTCGTAAAAATTCTCGAAGGCCGCAAGGACCGTGTGCTGGAAATACAGCGCCATGCGTCGGAGTATGTAGCGGTAAATCCAGAGCATGGCCACAATTACGACCATCAGCGTGCCCAGTCCGCGCATGGGACCACCGAGTATTATGATAGCCACGCCGATGATCCCGAATACTAGCGTAATGCGAATCAGAGACTTGAGCTCCATCGGCTTCTCCCCCACCTGCATGAACTGGGATACCAGCATGGAATTCATGAAGATGGCCACAAAGAGGGAGGATCCCAATACTACCGAAAGGGTAATGGGGAAAAAGATCATAAACTCGCCCATAATACCCGGCCACATGCCCAGGGGGATGAAAGCCGCTACCGTGGTTAACGTGGATATGATAATGGGATAGGCAATTTCCCCTATACCCTTCTTGGCGGCTTCGATACGGGACATGCCCTCCTTCTCCATCAGGCGGTACACGTTTTCCACGACCACCACTCCGTTGTCGACCAGCATCCCGAGGCCCATGATCAATCCGAAGAGAATCATGGTATTCAGGGTATAGCCCATAGCAGTCAGTATCATAAAGGACATGAACATGGACATGGGTATCGCGAAGCCCACAAAGAGCGAATTCCGGAAGCCCAGGAAGAACATGAGCACGGTGACCACCAGAATAATACCGAAGATGATGTTGTTGACCAGATCGTCCACCTGGTTCAGGGTACGGGCACTGGAATCGTTGGCGATGGTCACGCTCAGGTCGGGCGGATAGTAGTTCTCCCGTGCCTCGTTCACCAGCAGTTTGATCTGGTCGGCGGCCTCGATGGCATTCTTGCCCGACCGCTTCTTGATATCCAGCATCACCACGTTTTCCCCGAATTCCCTGGCGTAGGTGGTCTTGTCCTCCTCGCGGAAACGGACCTGGGCTATATCGCCCAAATACACGGTTCCCCGGTCCGATTTGACGACGAAATTTTCGAGCTCAGAGGGCTCGGTTATCTCGCCGATGACCCGGATCGTCCTCCGCTGTCCACTGGTAATCAGGTTTCCCGCCGATATGGTGGTATTCCCGTTGTTGATCGCGGAGATCACATCGTCGAAGCTCACCTTTGCAGCCATCATCCGATACACGTCTACGGCCACTTCGACTTCCTTGTCCTGGGCTCCGCGGATGTCCACTTCCTTGATCTGGGGAAGGTCTTCGATTCGGTCCTCGAGGTATTCGGCGTATTCCTTGAGTTTATCCACCGGGTAGTCCCCGGAGAAATTCACGTTCATGATCGGGAAGGACTCGGCCAGGTTTAGATCGAATACATTGGGCTCCACCTTGGCTCCGTTAAACAGGGGCCAGTCCTCACTGGCTTTCTCGCCATCCACCTCGTCCTTTACCTTCTGAAGGGCATCCTCCACGGCTATATCCTCGTCGAATTCCGCAACGATCATCGAATAGTCTTCCTGGGAAGTCGAGGTCAGCTCGACCAGATTACTGACATTTTTCAGGGCATCCTCCAGGGGATCGGTAATCAGGCGCTCCACGTCCTCAGCGGTATTTCCGGGATAGGCCGTACTGATATAGATCTTGGTCTCCACCACCTCAGGGAAGTCCTCCCGGGGCATGGATAAATAGGAAGAAGTGCCGATAATCAGGAACAGCCCGATCATCACATAGACCACCGACGGATTATCTATGGCCCAGGACGAGAGGGCGAACTCCTTGTTGACTTTTTTCTGCATCTCGTTCATCGTCGACTCGAATTGATTTTACGAACTATTTGACCTTCTCTGACCATGCGGGCTCCCTCATAAATGACTTGCATTCCCGGCTCCAGCCCCTCCAGGACCTCGATGAAATCGCCCTGGGTAAGTCCTGTGGTGACGAACTGACGCCTGACCTTCATAAACTCGCTGGCAATGGAATCGGGTATGTTCACGCTCCTGACCGCTTCGCGGTTTGTCTCGGCCAGGTAGATGTACTTCCGTCCGCTGGCGTCGTCCGAAACGATGCTCTGCGGAATCAGGACGGCATTGGGATTGCTGTAATCGTTGATCTTGACCTCCGCCGTCAGGTTGGGCTTGACGACTCGTTCCGTGCTCGGAACAGGAATCTCCACCATGAAGGTGCGGTTACCGGGATCGATATAACTGCCGGTCTGCCGCACACGGGACTCGACCGATTTCCCCAGTACGGGAAAGTAGATCTCCACCTGCTTTCCGGGGGTCACATTGGGCAGGTGAACCTCGGGCACTTCGGTTTCCACATACATCTTACTCTGATTCACGATCCGAAAGACCTCCGAGCCGGGGCCCGGTCCCACGACCGTGCCTTCGTCCTTGAATACATCGTCGACGATGCCATCAAAGGGGGCACGCAGAGTGGTCTTGCCCAGCTGGCTTTCCATTTGCTCAACCATACTGGTACTGGACTCATAGTTGGTCTTGGCCTGGAGATACTGGATCTCGGAGCCGATCTTCTGGTCCCATAGTCGCTTCTGCCGCTCGAAAGTGGTCCGGGCCAGTTCGGCCTGAGACTTGAGCTGGGCGAGCTGACTGGAGAGTCCACCGTCATCTATACGCCCCAGTATCTGACCTTTTTTTACCGGCTGACCCTCGGTCACATAGATCTTCTGGAGCACTCCCTGGTATTCCGGGTACACCAAGACATTGGCCCGTGTTTTCACGTTTCCCTGTAGCTGAAGGTAATGCTGAAAGTCCGTGTGCTCGACTTCGGTGATGGTCACCAGCGGGATATTGCTCAACCCTTCGAGCCTGCGTATTACCGAGTCGATCTGCTCCAGTTGCAGTTCGAGTGACTTCTGCTGCTCGGCCAGGCGGTCGCGCTCCTGCCGAATTTTCTTGACGTCCCGGGTTTCGAAAAGGGACTGCAGGTCCTGTCCCGTTTCGGATCCGCAGCTGCCGAGCAGCAAAAGTACCGGGGCGATGGCCAGTATTGATCTCATGGTGTTCATTTTGAAAGTTGGATGAATGGATTCGTTAATTGATGGTACTCAGTACATTTTCCAGCCGGGTCTTGGCATTGATAACCTCCACCATGGACTGCAGGTAATCCTGCTGGGCCGAATAGAGCTGATTCTGGGCCTGCAGCAGGTCAAAACTGGTCGCTATGCCTTCGCTGTACTTGATCTGGTTCTTATTCTCTATCCGCTCGGCGAGTTCCAGGTTACTCCGAAGGGTGTTGTACTGTTCGACCGATAGAATAAAATTGCTCTTACTGGTCTCGTACTCCAGATAAATCCGCTCCTCGGCTTCCTTGAGCTCGGTTTTGGCCTGTTCCAGGGCGATTTTGGCCCGTTGGGTAGAGGCCGACCTGCCCAGGGAGGAGAAAATCGGTATCCTCAAGTCCACCCCCCAGGTGGAAAAACCATACCAGGGCTGATTCTGATTCAGGAAGGGGAAGCCCTCGAAAGCGAAGGAATTCACTCCCAGGTTAATGAAGGTGGACAGGGTAGGCAGAGCCCTGCTCTTTGCCTGTTTGAGCTCATAGTAGCGCTGCTGGTTCAGATTTTGCGCCAGGCGATAGTCGACATTGTCTTCCAGAGTCATCTCCTCGTCCATGATCTCCAGACCCATCTTCTGCATGGCCACGCCTTCAAGATCGTCCGTAACCGCTATGGGCAGCCCCACCTCACGACCCATGACCAGGTTCAGGAATTGCCCGGTGATCCTGACATTCCTGCGGGCGTAACTCAGTTGGTTTTCAAGGTTGGTCAGTGTAATCTGCAACTGGTCCACGCTCTCCTCGTCGGTTAAACCGTTCTCGTAAAGGCGCCTGGTCTCGTACAGGGTCTTCTCGATACTGGCCCGGTTTTTCTCGAGTATATCGACCGTCTCCCGGGCCAAAAGCACGTTGCCGTAGGCTTGAATCACCTCGGCACGCACCTCGAGCAGGGTCTTGTCGTAATTGTTCTGACTGTAGCTGAGGAAGGCCTTAGTAGCCTGTACCCCCACTATGTATATGCCGTCGAAGACCTTCTGGCGCAACTCACCCACGGCGATCATGGACTGAGGCAGCCCAAAAGGTATGGCAATGGTCTGACCCGGTTCCCCCCCGAAGAATTCGGTCGGAAGTACGGAAATCTGCTGCTTGAGCTGGTTCTGGTAGGAAACCGAACCCGATATCTGGGGAAGACCCGTGGCGATGACTTCCCATTTCTGCTTTTGCGCATCGATTACTTCCCGGCTGGCGTTTATTACGCTATAGCTGTGTTCCATGGCAAAGTCTATGGACTCCTGCAGGCTAAAGCTTTCGGGCTCGGATTCCTGCGCCCGGGATTCTGCGAATAACCCCAGCAGAAGAAGGGGGATTAATACACGACGCTTCATTTAGTCCTGATTCGAATTGATTATTTGATTGAGTATTCTTCTTCCCTTCGGGGTAACAATACCCCTAAGGTGGTATTCCAGAAATTGAGACATCAGGGCACCCTTGTCGAAATGCTCCTCCGGGAACAGGTTCACGTCCTTCAGGCTGTTGATCCCGGCGAAGTAGATTCGGGAGATAAACCCCTTGTCCAGATTATCCCGGTACAGCCCCAGCCGAACGCCTTTCTCGATATTGGTGTCGATGTGAGTCTGGACCAGATCGAATTTCTTCCGCTTCAGCTCCCGATGGATCTCGGGGTAGTATTTTTCCAGCTGATACTGGGGAGAAGCCTTCTCGTTCTTGAGCTGCACGGACACGAATTCCATTACCTGATACATCTCCTCTATGGGATTCTTATCCCTCACCCGTATGCACTCAATTCCCTGACAGATGGTCTGAAACAGATTCCTGCTGCACTCCGCAACCAGGCAGGTCTTGTTCTCGAAATGGGAATAGATCGTCTTCTTGGAGATTCCCATCTTATGGGCGAGATCGTCCATGGTGACGCTCTTGAATCCCAGGGAGAGAAACATATCGGTGGCCGTTTTGAGAATCTGCTCCTTCATAGGCTGCAAAAATAGCATGGAAACTTTGCGTACTAAAAAAGTTTCTTTGGTTTTTACTATTTTTTAACACAGGCATTAAGTTATTTTGATGCCAAATTCGATGATGAAAGAACTCGCCGCCTATAAGGAGCTCATTGAACAGCACATTAGGGGGAAGATACAAGCCCGTGAACCACGAGGACTGTACGATCCCATGGTATACATCATGAACCTCGGAGGTAAGAGACTGAGGCCCACCCTGACCCTGCTCGCGGCCGAGTTGTGCGGAGCCCGGGCCGAAAGCGCCCTGGATGCAGCGCTGGCCGTTGAGGTCTTTCACAACTTCTCCCTGGTCCACGACGACATCATGGACGGAGCCCGGGTTCGCAGGGGACAGCCCACCGTACATGAGAAATGGGATCTCAATACGGGCATCCTTTCCGGGGATCTGATGCTGATCTTTGCGTACCAGTTGCTACAGGATTATCCCGCACAGATTCAGAAGGCCGTTACTGAAGTCTTCAGCCATACGGCCCGGGAGGTATGCGAGGGACAACAGTGGGATGTTGAATTCGAACAACGGGAGGAGGTGGCCCTGGAGGAGTACATCCGGATGATTCAGCTCAAGACGGCGGTACTCATGGGGTGTTCCCTAAAGATGGGGGCCATTATAGCCGGAGCGGATCAGGAAAGACAGGAGGGCCTGTACCGATTCGGCCTGCTGCTCGGTACGGCCTTTCAGCTGCAGGACGACTACCTGGATACTTTCGGGGACGAAGAATCCTTCGGCAAACGAATCGGAGGCGACATCCTGGAGGGGAAGAAGACCTACCTGTATATCGATTCCGTGAAGAAGCTTCAGCCATCTGACCGGGAATCCCTGCTCTCCCTGTATTCGCGTCCCCTGGATGACGAAGAAGCCCATATCCGACTGGTCACCGACCTGTTCCGCAAAGCGGGGTCCGACCTCCACATCCGGGACGAGGTGACCAAGTACACCCAGAGGGCGCTGGAGGAACTCGAAAGTTTCGATGCGGGTCTCGAGGCCGTAGCCCGGCTTCGGTCCTACAGCGAATTGCTCACGAAACGAACCCTTTAGAATCCCTTGCGTAGACGGCCCAGCAGGGCCTGAATAAACGGCCAGGAACGGGGTGCGGACATCATGGACACCTCCTGAACCAGATTGGTCTGCTCATCCAGAAACCGGAGTATGCTGGGGATCGGACGCTTTCGGAACAACGAAAGGAATATCTTGCTTCCGATCTGGTTTTCCCGATAGAGTACATCCAGCAACAGCAGGTCGTAGAACCAGAATCGGTCGCGACTTTTGAATTCCATAAGGGGTCTGCCTGTAGTCAGCCAGTTGGCGAGTCTTCGGGCCTCCCGTGCACTCCGGGCAAAGGTGTATCCGCTGCTTGGTTTGGCCCAGCCCCCGCTGATACCAATCGGCATGATCCATTCCGTTGTCGCCTCCCAGAAAGGATAGCAGGTCATAGGAATATTCCCGGCCTCTTCCTCCTCGATGCGGTACCCAACTCCGGGGAATTGCTCCTGCATGTATTCCTTCAAAGCCGTTTCGTATTCCTCGCGTGGGAGCGGTTGGGCGGAAAACAGGGTGTATTCGACCAGGGCCTTATTCTCCGCAGTAGGCAGGATATACATGAATCGCGTATTGCCCTTCTGGGGAATCGAAAAATCCATGAAGGTCACCCTTGCGGCATCGAAGACGGGCGCATCCGTCTCCAGGAACCAGCCCAGAAAATGCTGCTGAATCAAAGGATATTTTGGACTCCCTTTAAAAACGGGTTTCCCCGGTATGCTGCTGAACGCGTATTGCGAGGTGTAAACGGTTTTGTCTGTACGGATCTCGACCCCTCCGTCCTTTTCTTCGAAATCCCTCACTTCGGCCTGTTCCCAATCCAGGTTATCGTATTCAGACAATCGGCTCCGGTACGACTCGTAAAAGCGGGCCGAACGAATCATTTTGTAGGTAAAGGGGTTCATGGGCTTATCCAGGGACCAGCCTGGCCCCGCCACATGAATGCGCTCCCACTTCCAGGCCAGCAACTGATCGAAGGCTCCATCACCCTCTTCCCAAAAGCACCAGGTACGATCATTCAGGACCTTATTGTCCTTTTCGAGTATCAGCACCCTGGCCCCGTTCAGATCGGGGTGTTCCAGCAATGCCTCGGCGAGAAGCAGTCCGGAGGCTCCTGCGCCCAAAATGGCGTAATCGTAATCCATCAGCGGATAAAGTTACGTATTCCCGCAGGGCTAAAACAGGGTTTCTGACGATCGCCCCATACGGGTATTTTGCTTTTCCAGACTCCACCTCGCTATTTAGAACTGATGTAAATTATTTTTAGACTCAACTAACATTTTTTGTCGATTCGCCTAATTCATATACTTTAGCCTCGTCGCTGAAACCGTGATGATGGGTCAGGGCCACTCAATTTCAACCATGGAAGGCGTAATCAATTATTTTCACGACATCGATCCCATAATGGGGGCCCTCCTGGCTACCCTGTTTACCTGGGGCCTGACTGCGGCCGGGGCTTCGCTGGTATTCCTGTTTAAGTCCCTGAACAGGGCCATACTCGATGGCATGCTCGGGTTCACCGGAGGCGTAATGGTCGCCGCCAGCTTCTGGAGTCTGCTTGCCCCCGGTATAGAAATGAGCCCCGGTGAAGGCTTCGTCAAGGTTATCCCCGCAGCCACGGGCTTCCTTCTGGGGGCCGCTTTTATATTCGGGCTGGACAAAGTACTCCCCCATGTCCATATCAACTTCAAGGAATCTGAGGGAATCAAGACCCCCTGGCACAGAACCACGCTGCTTACTTTGGCCATAACCCTGCACAACATACCCGAAGGCCTGGCCGTAGGCGTATTATTCGGTGGGGTAGCGGCCGGTTTCGACGGGGCTTCCATCGGGGGGGCAGTGGCCCTGGCACTGGGGATAGGCCTCCAGAACTTTCCCGAGGGGTTTGCCGTGGCTATGCCTCTCAGGAGGCAAGGACTCAGCCGGTGGAAGAGTTTTCTATACGGCCAGTCCTCGGCCATAGTCGAGCCCATTGCGGCCGTCCTGGGCGCCTGGGCGGTACTTACTTTCGAGCCCATACTCCCCTATGCCCTTTCATTCGCTGCGGGCGCAATGATATTCGTTGTGGTTGAGGAGGTAATCCCGGAGACCCAGCTGGACAAATTCACAGACATTTCCACCATGGGATTCGTGGCCGGCTTCATCATCATGATGATGCTGGACGTAGGTCTGGGATAGGACCTAGAGGCCCAAAAGCTTTTCGAGCAGATCTCCCACCCCGTAGGACACCAGAGCCGCAATGCCCCCCAGCATCAGGGTCTCGAATATCCCCTTGAAAACGGATACCTCATTTACACGGCTCTTCAACCAGCCTATGAACCCGAATCCCAGAGCAGTGAGTACGGCGGACGAAAGAAAAAGCCGGGTATCGAGGGGATGGATATAGTCCAGTACATATACCGTAAGGGGTATCAGTCCGATTAGGATAAAGGAAATGTAGGTCGTGGCCCCGATCCAGAAGGGCGACTTCCCGTCCTGCTTCATGTGGAGCTGCTCTGTCATCTTCACCTCTACCCAGGCATCCTGACGAGATGCAATGGCATCGACGAGATCGTCCAGCTGTTGTCCTTCAAACCCTTTGGCACGATACAAGGTGGCGAGCTGCCTGCGCTCCCCTTCCGGATTTTGGATTACGGCCTGCGCCATCTGCTGCCTGTGCTTTTCGTAATTGTCCATGACGGATCGGGTGCTCAGGTAGGCCCCGACGGACATGGCGAAACCATCGGCCAGCAGGTTGGCAAATCCAAGGATGATGATGATGGAGCTGTCCAGGCCGGCCCCCACAGCCCCGGAAACTACCGCAAACGTAGTGACACAGCCGTCGATACCGCCGTATACGAAAGGTCCGAGATAGTCTTCGAATCGTTTGAAGACAGAGCGCAGGTCCATAGGGAACTCTAAAGTCTTCACAAAGATATAAGCCGCTTCCCTGATTTGCTCTATTTTTACCTCCGGTCTAAAAATCAGATGCCTACTCCAAATGACACCGCCCCAGCGATACATTCTACGCTTCGCCCAGGCTTGCCTGTTGTTTCTGCTGCTGTTGACCGGCAACCGTCTAGCGGCTCAGAACGAATTGCACATACACGTCAGTGGCGTACCTAATCCCCAGGGGGTGGTGCGCGCCGCTCTTTACGACTCCAAAGAGAGCTTCCTCTCGTTCGATCGGGTTTTGAGGAACGGCAGCTCGGGGATTCAGGGCGATTCAACCCGGATCGTACTCAAGGGAATACCCGACGGAACCTACGCCGTAGCCCTTTTCCACGATACGAACAACAACGGCAAACTGGATAAGAACTTCCTGGGCATACCCAAAGAAGCAGTAGCCTTCTCCCGGGCCTCTATGAGAGTTTTCGGGCCACCCCGCTACGAGGACTGCGCATTCGAGATCAAAGACACCATACGGATCGGGATTTCCTTTTAAGATTTACGGCGCTTCGCCTCTTCTTGTAGCGGCCCGCAGGCACAGTCGGATCCGGCACAACCCCTAGCGGTGCGACCTCCCTGCAGAAGGCCGAAGCGGCGCAGGAGATAGAAGACTGCGGCCGCCACGCTCAAAAACACCAGTATTTCCTGCCAGATCTCAAACATAGGGAATCAGAATTTGATACGATAACAATGCGCCCAGATAGGCCATAATCGTCATCCCCACCAGTTGAATCAGGGGCCACTTCCAACTGTTGGTTTCCTTCTTGACGATGGCCAGGGTACTCATGCACTGCATGGCGAAGGCATAAAACACCAGCAGGGAGACTCCGGAGGCCAGATTAAACAGGGGGCGGTTTCCGCCCCGGGTCCGTTCCGATTCCATGCGGTCCTGTATGGTCGCCGGATCTTCGCTGCCCACGCTATAGATCGTAGCCAGGGTACCGACAAAGACCTCGCGGGCCGCAAAGGAAGTGATCAGGGCAATCCCGATTTTCCAATCGTATCCCAGGGGTCGGACCACGGGTTCTATCCCCTTACCCAGCATGCCAATAATCGAATGCTCGAGTCGATAGCTCGCAATTTCCTGTTCCAGGGCAGCATGGGTGAGTTCCTCGGTCAGGGCCGCCCGTTCGGCGGCTCCGACCCCCTCCAGGCCCTGCCGCACGAAATATTCACTCTGCGGCTGCAGTCCCTGACTTTCGAACCGCTGGGTTACCCGTTCTTCGGCCTTCCTGAACTCCTGAGAGAAACCATTGGACCCCAGGAACCAGAGGATGATGGAGATGGCCAGTATGATCTTCCCTGCACCCAGCACGAAGCTCCGGGTCTTCTCATAAACGGTAATCCCCACATTGCGCCATTGGGGAACCCGATATTCGGGCATCTCCACCATAAAGAAATCCTTATGTGACTTCCGAATGCCCTGGTGCAGTAGCATAGCGGTGAGCAGGGCCGAAGCAAAACCCAGCAGGTAGAGGCCGGTAAGGACCAGGGGCTGGTAACCGAGACCCAGAACCCTTTCGGCCGGTATAACGAGCGATATGATAATCAGGTAAACCGGCAAACGTGCGGAACAGGTGGTAAACGGGACAACGAGTATGGTAATCAGGCGTTCCTTCCAGTTTTGTATGGTGCGGGTGGCCATGACGGCAGGTATGGCACAGGCCATGCCCGAAATCAGGGGAACGATGCTCTTGCCGCTGAGTCCGAAGGGCCGCATCAACCGGTCCATCAGGAATACCACGCGGCTCATATAACCGCTTTCCTCCAGTATGGAAATAAACAGGAAGAGGAAGGCAATCTGCGGGATAAAGATGACAACCCCACCGATACCGGCTACCACTCCCTCAGCCAGCAGGTCCGTAAATACACCGGCGGGCAAAATGTCCTTGAGACCGGAAGCCATATCCGAAAACAGGCCGTCTATAAAGTCCATCGGATATTGACTCCAGTCGAATATCACCTGGAAAATGGCGAGCAGTAGCGCGAAGAATATGAGATACCCCCCCACCCGGTGGGTAAATAGCCGGTCGAGACGGGCCTGCCAACCGCTGGCTGCCCTCGGATCGCGGCTGTAGGTCTCGGACAGTACCTCGTTGATCAACCGGTAGCGCAAAACCGTTTCCCGATGCTGCATGCGCTTGAGTTCCTCCTTCTTGCGCAATTCCATGCCCTCTGCACTTTCCGGCAGCTTCTTCTCCAGGCTGGTAAAGTTCACGTCCTGGGTAATCACAAGCCAGAGCTTATAAGGGTCCTCCGACGGGAATGCGGAATTCAGACGACTGAAGTATTCCGGGTCAAGTTCGGTGATGTCCATACAGGGTTCGGTGGACAGGGAGGCAAAATTCGCGAAGGCCGATTTCAGGGTGTCGAAGCCCTGGCCCTTCCGTGCACTGACCAGAACCACTTCGGCGCCCAGCCGCTCCCCCATGGCCTCCGCGTCGATCTGTATGCCCTTGCGCTCCATACGATCAGCCATATTCAGGATCAGTACGCTGGGAATGCGAAGATCCTTGAGCTGGGTAAAGAGCAGCAGGTTGCGCTTGATATTCTCGATATCGCTTACCAGGCCCACCACATCGGGAAAGTCGGGGTCGTTTCGATTCAGGAGCAGCTCGACGGCCACGCTTTCATCGAGGGAGGTCGTGTTCAGGCTGTAAGTCCCGGGCAGGTCGATGATCTCGGCCACCTTTCCTTCAGGCAGGCGGCATACCCCCACCTTTTTTTCGACCGTGATCCCGGGATAGTTACCCACCTTCTGGTTCAACCCGGTGAGCCTGTTAAATACCGAGGTCTTACCGGTATTGGGATTGCCGATGAGCGCTACGCGTATGGGTCGACTCATGGGGTTGCGGAAGGGGTGAGCAGATCCACCGCGATGTGTCGGGCTACTTCCTTCCGGATGGCCAGGTGCGATCCATTCATTTCAACATACAGCGGGTCCTTGAGAGGAGCTATGTAAAGCAGCGCTACTTCGTTTCCGGGCAGGCAGCCCAATTCCAGGAGTTTGACAGGCAGGTCGGTTTCCGAGAATTCCCGAATTACTCCCCTCTCACCTACTTTGAGATCGGCTACCGTTGTCACTGCTCTTCTTATTTAGAATGAATTCAGACAAAAGTACGCAATTGTCCGAAACAGCCCGAAAGTCATCAGCCTTTTTGATATGATTTCCTGAGGATCTCGATGTCCTCCAGGAGCCGGTCCATTTCCTCCGGCTTCGTTCCGTCGTAAAATCCGCGTATGCGACGCTCCTTATCGACCAGGATGAAATTTTCCGTGTGGATCATGTCATAGGGTCCGCCATCACCATCGGTCTTCACCGCCAAATAGGACTTGCGGGCAAGATCGTATATCTGCGGCTTATCACCGGTGACCAGGTTCCAGATTTCATCGTTTACGCCCTTCTCGAGGGCATACTTCTTCAACTGGGCCACCGAATCGATCTGAGGGGTTACGGTATGGGAAAGCAGCAGGACATCAGAACTTTTCCCGAGACGCTGCTGCACCTCGGCCATGTTCTGTGTCATGATCGGACAGATCGTTGGACAGGTCGTGAAGAAGAAATCGGCCACGTAGATCTTTCCTTCGTAATCCTTATGGGTAATGGTGTCCCCGTTCTGGTTGACGAGCTCGAAATCCGCTATAGTATGGTAGGCCCGCTTGTACTGCATGTCCATATCGACCAGCTCGGGGTTTACCATGGACGGCTGGTAGACCGGGAGGCGTTTCTCCGGCTGGAGCTGCTTGTACATTATAAACAAGATCACCGCGGAGATGCCCGCAAAGAGGAGCATGAACACCCTGTATTTGAAGAAAAATTCTCTCATAGCCCTGCAAAAATACGACCGATTACGAATACGCTCTGTGATTCGGGTTACGTCCTAAAAATTTCTCAAAATACCTAAATGGCGGTTTTAACGTTTTTATCTGCACTTGTGAACGTTTACTTTTACGGTCCTTTTAATAGACTTGAAAATGAATCCGGTACTCATACAGATAATTCTCTTCCTGGTAAGCTTGTCGCTGCTGATCATCCTGCACGAACTCGGGCATTTTATCCCAGCCAAACTTTTCAAGACCCGGGTGGAGAAGTTCTTCCTCTTCTTCGATATTAAGTTCGCCCTCTTCAAGAAACGCATAGGCGACACGGTTTACGGCATAGGCTGGCTGCCTCTGGGAGGTTATGTGAAGATTTCCGGCATGATCGACGAGAGCATGGACACGGATCAGATGCAGTCCGAGCCACAGCCCTGGGAGTTTCGGAGTAAACCGGCATGGCAACGACTGATTATTATGCTGGGTGGCGTTACGGTCAATTTCCTGCTGGCCATACTCATCTACATCGGACTGGCCTGGGCCTACGGAGACCAGTACATCCCCAACGAGAGCCTGAAGGATGGGGTCTGGGTGGTGGAAGAAAACCTCGGGGACAAGGCCGGTATACAGACCGGAGACAAAATACTTTCCGTGGACGGCGACCCCATCGAATCTTTCGACGAGGTTTTCCTGGAACTCATCAACGGAAATACGGTTACCCTGGAGCGGGATGGACGGGTCTTCGATCAGGAACTGCCGGTGGATTTTATCGCCGCCCTGCTGGAGGACGAGGAGCGCGCCCAGTTCCTCTACCCCCGGATGCCATTTTTGATCGGCGAGATCCCCGAAGACTCGCACAATGCCTCCGCCGGTTTCCAGCCCGAAGACCGGGTGCTGGCGATAGGATCCGCCCAACTGGATTATTACGATCAGGCTGAGGCTGTACTGGAGCGCTACAAGAACCAGGAGCTGGATGTACGCGTGGAACGCGACGGAGAGGTCCTGACCATACCGGCACGCATCAGCGAAGACGCCAAGATCGGCGTCCGGCCGGCCTTCGCGGACCTCGGCCTCATGGAGAAGTATGGAGTGATCGCAATCCAAACCCGGAATTATAACTTTTTCCAGTCCATACCTGCTGGCATTAACAAGGGAACCAAAGTACTGGGCTCCTATGTGAAGCAACTTGGCAAGATCTTCAATCCCCGCACCGGCGCCTACAAAGGAGTGGGTGGCTTTGCAGCCATCGGCAAGATGTTCCCTGACACCTGGAACTGGGAGCGTTTCTGGTCAACCACGGCCCTGATCTCGATGATCCTCGCCTTTATGAACATCCTGCCCATACCCGCGCTTGACGGAGGACATGTGGTTTTCCTCCTCTACGAGATGGTATCCGGACGCAAGCCCAGCGACAAATTCATGGAATACGCCCAGATGGTTGGCATAGTACTGCTGCTGGGGCTGCTGGTTTTCGCCAACGGGAATGATATTTATAAAGGGCTCTTTAAGTAGGCATTAGGTCGGGTCTACAGGGGAAACTATTTTCACATTCTCCCTTTGAGGACTATCAGGATTAAATTATATTTGCACCCGCTGAGATCGAAATTGGTCCGATTCCGCCTTCAGTCCCGGCAAATTTTAGTGCAATATTCCTCCTTAGCTCAGTTGGTTAGAGCATCTGACTGTTAATCAGAGGGTCCTTG
>CAZKAP010000029.1:0-44294 GCA_964550895.1 uncultured Flavobacteriaceae bacterium | reverse complement strand
TACGGGTCAGCTTGCGAAGCAATTCGGAAGCGAAGGTGTGCACGGGTTTCATGCGGGCACGGTCCTGTATAACGATTTCGGCGAATTTAGCCGCGTGTTCCTCGTCTACGGCATTGGCGAGGATAATCGAATCGATCTGCTCGGCAGTCAGCTGGTTGAGTGGGGTGTGCGGGTGCTCCTGCTGCGCCACCAACACGCTGGGAATCAGGACTAAACTACCCAGCACAGCCAGACTCTTCTTCTTGGCGTTCAGGCGATTCAGTGAGGCCGCCAGGGTCTTGAATCGGGTCTTACCAAAGAACATCAGCCCCATAAGTCCTATGTACAAGAGGAAATATCCGATGTAGGTGATCCAGGTTCCCCAGAAATCGTGATTCACCGACAAAACCGTTCCTTTCTCATCCGGATCAAAACTCGCCTGGAAAAAGCGATAACCTCTGTGATCCAACACGTGATTCATGTAGATGTCGTAATCGAAAGGCCGCTCGTCGAATACCGTGATCCGGCTCATAAATGAGGAATAGGAGCGCTCGGTACCGGGATATTTTTCCGCTATGAAGTCGTTCAGACGAATTTCGAATGGCAATTCCCTGACCTTGGAACCGTAGCGGAAACGAAAACTTAGGTCGCCCAGACGATAAGCATCTGTAAATGCTTGACTCCCCTGCCCTCCCATAACCAGGACCTGCCGCTGGTTCCCGCCGGAACTGACGCTCATCCAGAGACCCGATACATCTGTTTCCTGCCGTTCTGACTCAGGTATGGCCACATAGGTCTTTTTCATCCTCTGAACAGGTTCAGGGAATACCATGCTCAGGCCGGCCAGCTGGTAGAGCGATCGGAGCTGAAGGGTTTCCGTAGTATCGGCACGTACTTCCCCCCGTAACTGGTCACGCATTCTCATAAAGCTTCCACCGAAAGGTGATTTTATGGTATACACACTATCCCCCTGCCTGGCCGTGATATTGATCGCCCCTTCGGTCGGTTTATTCAAGGCCACCAGCACATTGTGTACTGATGTCACCTGCCCCGAAGTCAGGTAGTGATCATGGCGCGTGCCCCCACCGGACTCGACCATCTTCAGGTGCCATTTGCCGGACGGATCAGGCGTCATGTCTTCTTTGATCGCAGGGGTAAAGGAGTCGATGGCAACGGCAAATGGAGTTCCGTTGAAATCATTCTTCCAGGGCAGACCGGTCCTTCTGCCCTCCGAAGTTATCAGTATATCGTCCTCCAGCACTTTTCGCTTGGGAACCCCGTCGATCTCGCCATCGACATGGACGGTAAGGTAGGTCTTATCCGAGTAGAAAACATTCTCGGTGGCACCCTCGCGTATAGGCATCATGCCCTCAAAGCTGATATAACGCGTAACCCCCGCCCCGATGATGATCAGGACCCAGGAAAGGTGCAACAACAACAGGGGCCATTTATTCCATCTCCAGAGTTTATACCGGCGTATGTTCCCAACAAAATTGATGACGAAGACAAGCATGATCCATTCGAACCACTTGGCTTCATAGATATAGATTCGCGCCGTTTCGGTGCTGTAAACGCTCTCTACGAATGTTCCTATGGCCATGGCAGCGGCGAATACAACAAACAGAACGGCCGTAAGCCGGGTCGAGAACAGCCAGCGATACCAATTTTCATTCATAGCGATGAGATCCTTAAAGGGCTACAAAAATAGTGCCTGCACGGCTTTTAACCATATATCTGCGGTGCAGCAATGTCTTAAAAACCGTTAAAGCCTGCCGGTCCCCCATTTCGGTGGCCTGCTAATAATTGTACTTTTGGGCATCATGCGACTTCACCTGATCGGCACCGGCAATGTGGCGTACCACTTTTACAGGCTCCTGAGCATTAGTCCACGGGTTAACCAATGTGTGGCCTGGTACCGGGATAGGCCGCCAGAAAGGGGTTTCGGATATCCGGAACAACTGCCTGCAAATTGGGAAGAGCTGCCGGATGCCGACATTACCCTGCTGACCCTGCCCGACAGCGAAATCGGGAATGCGAGTACGAGGCTGGGCACGAATGCGGGCCTGGTGGTGCATTCCTCCGGTGCGACGAGCCTGAGGGTACTTGAGCCCCATGCGCGTCGCGGCGTATTGTACCCTCTTCAGTCACTGAGCAGTGAGAAAGACCTTCCCGCAGATCGCATACCTGTTTTCGTGGAGGCATCCGGCCCCGGGGAGCTTAAACTTCTTATGGAACTCGCCGGCAGCGTATTCCCCCGGGTGCTGGAAGCGGATTCGAAGGAGAGGCTTCGGTTGCACCTGGCCGCAGTCATTGCCAATAATTTCAGTAATTACCTCTTTGACTGGAGTCTGAATATTTGCAGGAAACAGGGTGTTGATTTCCGGTACCTGCTCCCTCTGATCTTTGAGACCACGGATAAGCTGGGAAGCATGAACCCCGAGGAAGCCCAGACCGGTCCCGCTGTCCGCGGGGATACCGAAACGATAAGGAAGCACCTCGATCTGCTGGACACAGCAGGGGAAAGGGAACTATATCAATTACTCACCAACGCTATCATCGAGAAGCATGAAAAGGAACTTTAAAGAACACCTGCATAAAATACAAACCTTTGTATTCGATGTGGACGGTGTATTTACCGACGGGACCATCCTGATATCCGAGAGCGGGGAATTGCTGCGCTCCATGAATGTACAGGACGGATACGCGGTTAAAGTCGCGCTAAACCACGGCTACAGGGTGGCTATAATAACCGGTGGCACTAATGAGGCGGTCAGAGACCGGTTCAGAAGCCTGGGCATTACCGATATCTACCTGGGTGCATCGGTCAAGGCTGAGCCAATGGAGGAATTCATGGACATCCATCAGGTCGATCCCGAAGAGGTACTCTATATGGGAGACGACCTTCCGGATATTCCTGCCATGCAAATGGCCGCCCTGGCGACCTGTCCACAGAACGCCGTTTCCGAGGTCAAGGAGGTCTGTGACTACATCTCGCACCGCCGGGGAGGAGAGGGATGCGTCAGGGATGTGATCGAACAGGTCCTGAAGATACAGGGACACTGGAATGTCGATGCGGCCAAAACCTCAAAGGGATGAATCGAATTCGTTATATACAGGAACACTACCGCCTGGTGCTGGGGTCGGGATCACCCCGGAGGAAGGAGCTGCTGCAAGCTATGGGCATACGGGCTGAAGTCCGGCCCATACCCATAGACGAGGTGTATCCGATAGAGCTGGAATCGAATGGAATAGCCGAATATCTGTCCTCTAAAAAAGCAGATGCCCACCTCCAGGGGTTACGGGCTGACGAGTTGCTCATCACCTCGGATACGGTGGTTTGGAATCGTGGGAATTCGCTGGAAAAACCCTCCGATCGCAAACAGGCCACAGATATGCTTCAACGCCTCTCAGGTGGCTGGCACGAGGTAATTTCGGGCATTTGCATCGCTACCCGGGCATGGAAAAAAGTCGACTCCGCGACCACCCGAGTTCGTTTCCGTGAACTGCAGCAAGACGAGATCGAATACTACGTGGATCATTTCCAGCCCTTCGACAAGGCCGGGGCCTATGGCATACAGGAATGGATCGGACTGATCGGCGCCGAGGAAATTCAGGGTTCATACAGCAATGTGGTGGGCCTTCCGACTCAGCTGCTGTATCGGATGCTCGGAGAGATTTCGGTTCCATCCGATAACTAACCCATATACCGACAAGATGTTAAGGAAATCATGGCTTATGGACTCGATCCGTTATTTTTGGGAAAAAGGATATCGCATGAAATTTACTTTCATTTACGTGTATTTCGTCCTGAGCATTGCCCTTATATTCTTCCTGATGATATCCTGCCAGGGAAATTCCGATGGGGCCCAGAAAGGCGTGTCGAGCGAACCGGGCACGTCCGAAAGTGCCGAATCTCAGGCAGTGGACAAAGAACCGGCTACCCGGTCGCTCAATAAAGCATTCAAATCGTACTGGTACTCGGGACAGGCCGAGGTAAACACCTATGAACTCGAGCAGGCGCGCTACGGGGAACTTCGCCAGGGCCACGCCGTACTGGTCTTTGTAACCGAGCCCTTTCTCAGAGATCAGCAAGTGAAGGCTGACCTGCCCCTCGGTAAGCAGGTATCCGTGCTGAAGTTGAACGCAACCAAGAAATTCCTGACCGGCATCTACCCCTATTCGGTCATGGAAAGCACCTTCTCCCCCGCAACCGAAAAGGCCCATGCCATCAAGAGCACCTTGTCCGTTCAGGAATGGTGCGGACAGGTCTACGTACAGGTCAACAACCGAAATCGCTATGAGGTAACCAGTCATTCCTATTTTCAGTCGGAGGGGGACAGGGAATTTGTACTCGATCTGACCTATATGGAATCGGATCTCTGGAATCGTATCCGACTGGCCCCGGACGAACTGCCCACAGGCGACATCACCGTAGTACCCTCACTGGAATTCACCCGTCTGAAGCACAGGAAAATACAAGCCTACAGGGCATTGGCCCGTATCGAAGAGGATCAGGGTGAGCAGGTGTACACCCTGGAGTATCCCGAACTCAAGCGCAGCCTGAGTATCCGCTTCTCCAAGGATTTCCCGCATACCATCAGCGGTTGGGAGGAAAGCTATCCCGACGGATATGGTGAGGCCAGTGTACTGCTGACCAGCAGGGGCAGGCTGAAGATTAGCAGGCAACTCCCATACTGGAAGCTGAATTCGAATGCCGACCTCATCTACAGAGATAGTATCGGGCTGGCCGCGAAGCCGTGATGCGACAGGGATGCCCGGGCCTTATCCCCATAGCGGCACCAGGGTCTCAGGCTGGAAAAGGTAGTTACATAGAAAGCGATAAGACCCAAATAAAGTAGGCCAGTAAGGCCCGGAAACGAATAAACGATTGTAAATTTCGGCAGAAGCAAGCCGTTAGGGCCAACTCATCCCCGATATACACGCTGAAAACGGGCAGTCCCGAATAAAAACCTGCTAAGACCCCTATGCTATGACTCCAAAAGGAAATTTCTTCCTCACGATCGTTCTGATCACAGTTTCCTGTGCTTATGCGCAGGAGGCAGTCCGACACAACAGCCTGGAGATTTACCGCGATTTACAACGCCTTAATTTCCTGGGTAATGCCCTTTATGTCGCGGCACATCCGGACGACGAAAATCAGCGCATTATATCCTATCTGGCTAACGAGATGCACGCACGAACCGGATACCTTTCCATGACCCGGGGAGGTGGTGGCCAGAACCTGATCGGACCTGAACTCAAGGATTTGCTGGGGGTTCTGAGGACGCAGGAGTTATTGGAGGCCAGAGGCATAGACGGCGGGGAACAATTCTTTACCCGGGCACGCGATTTCGGTTATTCCAAACACCCGGACGAAACCTTCGAGTTCTGGAACAAGGAAGAGGTTCTTTCCGATGTGGTCCACCTGATTCGCTACCTGAGGCCCGATGTGGTCATTAATCGTTTCGACCACAGGAGCCCGGGGAGTACCCATGGCCACCATACGGGATCGGCCATCCTCAGCACTGAGGCCTACGAATTGGCTGCGGATCCCAATTATCAGGTGCCTTCAGGCCTGGGACCCTGGCAGGTTAAGCAGCTTTACTTTAACACCTCGTGGTGGTTTTACGGAAGCCGTGAGGGATTTGAAAAAGCGGATAAATCCAATCTGCTCAGTGTGGATGTCGGGGTGTTTTACCCGGAGTTGGGCCTGTCCAATAATGAAATCGCCGCCATGGCCCGCAGCATGCATAAATGCCAGGGCTTCGGGCAGGCGCTGCAGCGGGGCAGCCAGATCGAATACCTGGAATACATCAAAGGAACCGGCGATGGAACACCCAAACATCTGTTTGAAGGCATAGATACCTCCTGGGAACGGCTGGAAGGCGGGCAAAAAATAGGCAGCATACTGAACAAGGTAGAAGAGGCGTTCAATTTCCTGGATCCTAGCGAACATTTGCCCGACTTAGTCCGGGCATACGGATTGCTGGAAGAGCTTTCGGACAGTCACTGGAAACGGCAGAAACTGCCGCTTCTGCAAGAGGTTATCATCGAGTGTGCAGGGCTCTATCTGAACGTGTTTAGCGAGTCCGAAACGGCCGTTCCCGGAGGTGAAGTGGGGATTGAAGCGGAATTCACAGTCCGGTCCCGAGCAGGAATCCGACTGGTTTCCTGTGCCATACCGGAGATGGGTGTCAATCAGTCCATAGGGGAAGTACTCCCACCCAATTCCCGTAAAGAATACCGATGGCAGGGCAGCATTCCGAAAGGGTTCAGGGTGAATTCTCACTACTGGCTTAAATCCCGACCCTCAGAAGGCCGATATTCCCTGGACCGTCAGGAAGAACTCAACCATCCCCAGAATCCGGCAGACTTCAGCGCCGAAGTCGAACTCGAGTTGGAGGGCCGTCGCATGCGGATAAAACTCCCCGTGCTGTACAGGAGGGTGCGTCCAGATGAAGGCGAGTCCCTCAGGAGATTTCGCGTTGTCCCACCGGTCAGTGGCCAGCCGGTGCCTGAACTCATCCTGTTCCCGAATCGCCAATCCAGGGACGTGGAGCTGATTTTTCGCTCCTTTACAGACAGCAGGGATTCGATCCAGGTCCGGCTCGATGCCGGGGCGGACTGGCAGCTGCAGCCGTCAAGCCTCATGCTTGCTCCTCTGAATCAGGGGGAGCAGATTCGACTAAACATATCCATTACTCCCCCTAAGGTCGCTGACAGAACCGAACTCCGAATCACGGCACGCTTCGACGGACGCGATTATGGAATGGAGCATGCGGGTATTTCCTACGGGCACATTCCCTATCAAATGGTCTTAAGGCCGCAATCAACCTCGCTTATACGCGAGGACATTGAGCTGGCGAAAGGAACGATTGGCTACATAGAAGGTGCCGGGGACGGCATAGACGAGAGTCTGAGGGCGTTGGGCATACCCGTTACCGCCATAGACCTGGACACCCTGCAACAGGTATCCCAGCTCCGCCCTTTCCGGGCCGTGGTTATGGGAATCCGAGCCTACAATGTGGAAACTGCCAGACTGAAGATCAAACAGCCTATCCTCATGGACTACGTGAAAGACGGAGGCAATCTCATCGTTCAATACAACACCGCAGGCCGTTGGGGAGCTCAATTCGATGGACTGGGCCCCTACCCTTTCGAGCTTTCGCGCAGGCGGGTCACCGACGAAACCGCCCCCGTGGAAATCACATCTTCCAATAGCCGGGTACTGAACTATCCCAACAGGATAGAGGAATCGGATTTCGATCACTGGGTGCAGGAGCGGGGTCTGTACTTCCCGAATCAGTGGGCACCGGAGTACCAGACGCTCATTCAGACCCGGGATTCCGGGGAAGATCACCTGAAGGGCGGGATACTGCATGCCGCCTATGGAAAGGGCAATTATTTCTATACCAGCCTGAGTTTTTTCCGGCAGCTCCCGGCAGGGGTGCCGGGGGCATACCGGTTATTCGTAAACATGCTCTACGCAAAACCCTTAATAGAAAGCAATGACTGAGAATACCAAAAACTGGAAGTGGCTGTACGCGGCTGTTATCCTGCTCAACGCCATCTATGTACTCCTGTTCTGGAAACTGCAAAACGCAATCTAGGACGTGAATACGATTGATTGGATCATACTGGTTACCACCCTGGGAGGTATCGTTGGCTACGGTTGGTGGAAGACCCGGAAGAATGAAGGCGACCGTGATTATCTCAAGGGAAAAGGAAGCAGCCGCTGGTGGGTAGTGGGACTATCCGTTATGGCTACCCAGGCCAGTGCCATCACGTTTCTGTCTACACCCGGCCAGGCATATCACGACGGACTGGGCTTCGTTCAGTTCTATTTCGGTCTGCCCATTGCGATGGTTCTGATCTGCATTTTCTTCATCCCCTTTTACAGAAAGGCCCGGGTCCGTACGGCATACGAGCTGCTGGAGAGTAAGTTCGACCGAAAAACACGCACGCTGACAGCCACACTCTTCCTGGTTCAGCGGGGGCTGTCCGCTGGTATCACCATCTTTGCCCCTTCCATTATACTCTCCGCCATACTCGGCTGGGACCTCACGGTACTCAACATCATGATCGGAGTGCTGGTCATGATCTATACGGTCACCGGGGGCACCCGGGCCGTTAATGTCACCCAGACCCAACAGATGTTTGTGATACTGCTGGGACTGGTATTCACCTTCTTTTTCCTCCTGGGCTCATTTCCGGAAAACCTGGGCCTGAGAGAACTGGTAGGCATCGCCCGGGTACAGGATAAGATGAACGTGCTCGATTTTTCACTGGATCCGTCGAACCGGTATACCTTCTGGAGCGGAATCACGGGGGGGTTATTTTTGGCCTTATCGTACTTTGGTACCGATCAAAGCCAGGTACAGCGCTACCTCAGTGGGAAATCCGCCAATGAGAGCAGATGGGGACTACTGTTTAACGCCGTACTCAAGATTCCCCTGCAGTTCTTTATCCTCTTCATAGGGGTTTTGGTGTTTATATTCTATCAGTTCCACGCCACTCCCCTGCACTTTAACCCGTCTACCACTCAGGCCATGAGGGAAGGACCGGCCGGGGAAACCTTTGTTAAAATGGAGGAGGGGCATGCGCGTTTAAACCGGGAAAAGGCCGCCTTTTACCAACAATATGCGGCATCTCTGGCCAGTGGAAAAACAGACGGACTGTCAGAAATGGAGGAAGAAATCGCCCGCGTAGACCGCCTGGAAACCATCGGCAGGAAAGCCGCTTTAAGCCTGATCGAAGAAACCGACCCGGATCTGGAAACCAACGATAAGGACTACGTATTTATAACCTTCGTCCTGCAGCATCTGCCCGTCGGACTGGTTGGCCTGCTTCTGGCCATGATCCTCTCGGCCGCCATGTCGTCCACCGCCTCCGAACTGAATGCCCTGGGAACCACCTCAGCCATCGACTTCTACACCACCTACATCAATCCGAATCCTGAAGACCACCAACTCTCCCGGGCCAGCAGGGGCTTTACTCTTCTCTGGGGGGTGCTTGCCATCGGCATAGCCTGCGTAGCCGACCTGTTCGATAACCTGATACAACTGGTCAACATCATCGGTTCCCTGTTTTACGGGAATACCCTGGGGATTTTCCTGCTTTCATTTCTGCCAGTGCGCGTGCGGGGTACGTCCGTATTCGTCGCAGCCCTGATCACCCAGGGAATTGTATTCCTGGTATACTTCCTGGATGCCTTTTCTTACCTCTGGCTGAATCTGATTGGCTGTATAACCGTTTTCGCCCTCGCATTCCTGATCGAGTACTTGGTACCCCATCGAAAAAGAAAGTCCCGGTCGTAAAACCGGGACCTCAAAACGTATAACGCTAATTAAAACCAGATTGCCCGGGCTAAAGCCGCGGGCAATGAAAAGACACTATTCCATTTCCACGCCCCATTCCTTCAGGGACTCGGTATTCATACGGACGAAATCCTCATTACCCGCGGCCTGAGCTACTTTCAGGGAGTTCTTGGCCGCAGCAATGGCCTTTTTATTATTACCCTGCCTGGCATAGATCAGCGACTGCATACGCGACATCCAGTACTTATTGGGTTCCATAGACACCGCTTTTTCGATCCATTCCTGGGCCTGATTCAGGTTCATACCTTCCTCGTAGTAGTAGGCTGCCGCTGCGTAATACTGATCACCACTGGGACCGGACAGCACTGTCTCTATGCTTTTCTTGGCCTTCTCGGCAGTAGGCACCATAATGGGAACGCCCACATAGGTGTTTTCCCAGGAGATTCCCAGCTGGGCTCCGTTGTTGGTCAGATTATCGAGGGTAATAGTGAAGGTCTCGATGTTCATGGGCGCATTTTCAGGAGTAGCCGTGAAGGAGGCAACCACCATGGACTCGTCCCACTGTCGGGGAGCACCCCACAGTGAATAGTCCTTGTACAGGTAGACTTCCCAGCTTTCCTTGCCGGGCTTGGTGTATAGGGCATAGGTACCGGCCTCGACCTCGGTGTCCCCGAAGGTCACTTGGTCATCGAAGGTGATTTTCGTACTCGAATTCGCTCCGGTACGCCATATCTTGTCAAAAGGCACCAGGGACCCGAATATCTGGCGACCTTTCATGGAAGGACGGGAATAGGCGACTTCAATTTCAGTCAACCCGACCATCTGCTCCATTTCGGACATGGGGCTGGGCGCGGGGGTTTCGATCTGGGCAAATGCCATCGTCCCGAACATCAGGGACAGGCCAAAGGATAGTGTTTTTTTCATAATATTAAGAGTTGCTTGTTGCGAATGATTTAATCGCTTTCAAAACTACTTAAACCGTCATCCCGGAATTGTTAAGAATTGATTAAAAATCAAGGAACGCTAAAGGCCTCGACCAGGATATCATCCCTCAGGTAATAAGCCAGAAAATACACCCCCGGCGCCAGGTGCGAAATGGTTATGGGATCGTTATTCAGGTCTTCCGGTGGATTGTATTGCACGCGACGGCCGTTACTGCTGTATATAGCTCTTCCCATAACGGCCTGATCGGTGAGCAATTCGAAATGAAGGTCGGATGAACCCGCCGGCCGGAAAAGGATCAGACGGTTCGACCCGCCCTCGACGGGTTCTTCCGGAGCTTCAGGTTCTCCTTCTCCCCCCGAATCGAAGAGGTCAACATTTCCTGCGTAGAGCGCGGCCGGACTGTTCACCAGAGGATTTGAGTTGAAGGACTCCGTTGAGATAAAGAGACTATCGGAGCGCCCCAGAGCCAGTCCCTCGGCCTGGGCAAAACCTATATCCAGGGACTGACGTTCCAACCTGCTTCCAAAGATCTCCTGCAGGGAAACCCCTTCTGCCTGTACCAGGAAAGGCCGTAGGATGGAGGAATAACCCAGCAGGAAGAGTTCACCGGATTCCGGTCGAAACGCCGCTGCCGTGATAAGCCCCTGTACGTCGGATTCTGCAAGGCGAACCGCGACGTGATTGCCGGGGTCCTTCGGTATGCGATAGGCCCGGGTACGGAAGTTCTCCCAGTCCTTAGTGAAAACGACCAGGGCATCGCCCAAAGCGATCAGGGCTTCCATATCGTAGGGGTGGGTATCACGGGGCTCGAAATTCTCCTGATCCTCGAGGGAAAAGCCAATTTGCCCGGCATTCACCGTATCTCCTGTAAGCAGGTCCGACTTGAGTACCCGGTATACGGTAAGATCGGTCCGGCTCCCCAGGTTATTTCCGAAATCCCCGATGTAGAGGTAAAGTTCATCCTGAGCGAGATCCTCCCAATCCACAGCCGAGGCACCCTCTACGGCTATGGTCCTGAGCCACTCTCCGGTCGTCGGATCGATCTCGTATAACTCACTGGTTCCGCCGGAATCATTGTGGGTAAACAACCGATCCGATATCCAAACCAGCCCAGATGACTCCTGGATTCGTTCCGGAAGCAAACCCACCCGGTCGAGGCTTACCTGAGATTTCAGCTGACCCATTCCAAAAAGCAGGAGAAGGGAAACCCACGAATAAGAAAACCGCCGATCGTAAAACATAGCTTTTACCTTCCTGTAAATATGGCACTTTAAAGAAGGATAACGAAGCCGGCAAGGCCATATTTTCTTAATATAATGTTTAACTTTTATGGAGCTTCATTAAACATATTGTACTTTTGTGATGACATGAGCGTATATACCATTTACTCGAGCATATCCCTGGAGTTGTCCCCTAATGAGGCATGGGATTTCTTGAGTAATCCGGCCAACCTGATCGAACTCACCCCGCCCAGGTTTAAGATGAAATCCCTGAAAGGTTCGGACAGGGAGTTCTTCAGCGGAGCCATGTACGGCTTCAGTCTCCAGCCTTTTCCCGGGTACCGTGCGAAATGGCTGAGTGAGATCACGCATATTGAGAACCAGAAACGCTTTACCGATGTGCAATGGGAAGGCCCGTATGCCTTCTGGCACCACGTACATGAAGTTCGGGCCACGGACGAAGGCGGAAGCGAACTGATCGACCGCGTATTCTACAAAATGCCCCTGGGAATCCTCGGGTCGTTGCTCCACGGCCCCTTGGTAAGGCCCGGCTTAAAAGAGACTTTTCAATATCGACACCTGAAGTTAAGTGAGCGGTTTGGCCAGATCGAAGAACGGCCGGCCCAGATTGTTTTTAAATCCCTGTAAAATCAGAATAATGAGCAAAACCATAGTACTCATAGGAGGTTCACACGGAATCGGCAAGGATCTGCTGAACCGCCTGCCTTCGGACTACAACATTTTTACCGTTTCTCGTACTTTGGAGACCACCCTGCCTCCACATGTCACCCATTTCGAGGCCGACATCACACAGGCCGACCTGGATGGCATCCCCTTTCCGGAGCATGTGGACGGCCTGGTATACTGTCCGGGCAGCATACAACTCAAGCCCTTTAAAATGCTGAACCTGGAGACCTTTAAAGAGGAAATGAACCTGAACTTCTTCAATCTGGTCCGGGTAACTCAGCACCTGATCGGACGCATGAATACCGGAGGCAGTATCGTCTATTTCAGCACCGTCGCCGCCAGTCTGGGCATGCCTTTTCATACCAGTATAGCCGCGGCCAAAGGAGCCATAGAGGGCTTCGCCCGTTCACTCGCCGCTGAATACGCTCCCCAGGTTCGGGTAAATGTCATTGCTCCTTCCCTGGTAGACACTCCCCTGGCCTCTCGATTACTGAATAACGATCGAAAGAAGGAAATGATGGCCGAGCGCCACCCCCTGAAGAAGGTAGGGCAACCCGGAGATATTGCCAGTATGGCCGCCTTTCTCCTGGGTAACGAAAGCGACTGGATGACAGGACAGGTAATCGGTATAGACGGAGGTATGTCCACCCTGAATGTCAATTGATATATGGAAAAATCGTGCGTAATTTTCTGGTTCAGAAGGGATTTGCGCTGGAGGGATAACGTGGGACTCTACAACGCCCTATCGAGCGGAGCACCCGTGTTACCCCTGTTCATTTTCGATACCGATATCCTGGACTCCCTTCCCCCGGAGGACCGGAGAGTCCGTTTCATCTGGGAGACCCTGATGAAGATGGACCAAAGACTCTTTGAGGAGCACGGAACGCGTATGAAGATCCTCTACGGCAGACCCACAGACTGTATGGCATCCCTGCTGGAGCCGTATCGGGTGAAAGCGGTTTATGCGAATCGGGACTACGAACCCTATGCCATCGCCCGGGACAATCAGATTGCGGAATTGCTGGATCAATATGGAATTGCCTTCCACACCTTCAAGGATCAGGTGATCTTCGAACAGGATGAAGTCACCAAAGACGATGGAAAGCCCTATGTGGTATACACCCCGTATCGAAAAAAATGGGAACAGGCGTTTCAGACCACGACGGACCTCATTGCTTATGAAGTACAACAGTCAGATCAGCGTTATGTTGAGAGAACCGAGCGCACCGAACTGAGTCTGCAGGAAATGGGGTTCAATGCACCGCAATCCTCATGGCCTGCCTACGCCATGGATAACGAACGGATACGCAGGTACGAAGAACGCAGGAACTTCCCTGCCCAGCCCGGCACTTCCCGTCTGGGCATCTACCTTCGATTCGGAACGCTGTCCATCAGGGAAGTCATCAGGAATATTATCGGGGTAGAGAACCGGACCTTTCTTCACGAACTCATCTGGAGGGAATTTTTTATGCAAATCTTGTGGCACTTCCCCCATACCGTTCATTCTTCTTTTAAGAAGGAATACGACCACATCGCCTGGCGAAACGACGAATCGGAATTCGAACGCTGGAAGACGGGAAATACGGGTTACCCCTTAATCGACGCGGGCATGAGGGAGCTCAACGCCACCGGTTATATGCACAATCGCGTTCGCATGCTGGTGAGCAGTTTCCTGTGCAAACACCTGCTGATTGATTGGAGATGGGGGGAAGCCTATTTTGCCGAAAAGCTCCTGGATTACGAACAGGCCAGTAACGTGGGGAACTGGCAATGGGCGGCGGGCTCAGGAGTAGATGCAGCACCTTACTTCCGAATATTCAATCCCGGGACCCAGATCCAAAAATTCGACAGTCAGCACGAATACATCCGAACCTGGGTGCCTGAATATCAGGAACTCACCTACCCGGCCCCCATGGTGGATCACAGAGCCGCCCGGGAACGCTGTCTGAAGGTGTATAAGGAATCCCTGAGTCAGGCCGCTTCCTGAGCAATAGCCCAAATTAACGTAACACCCCCTGGCTTGCGGTGGTCCCGGACGACCTTCTTTCCTTTAAACAAAAACGAACAAACTAAAATAATTCATACTTTTTGACCCGTATTATGTTGAACACTTCCTGATGAATTGGATGTACAGACTGATAAAAATCAATAATTATTGCAGTCTTTTTTCGAGCTAAGAGCTGATTTTACTGAGTTTCATCAGTAAAGCGGTCCCCATAAACATTTTTAACGCGAAACCCATTTTTTTGTTTAACCAAGAGCGGTGTATTTTCTCTATATTTGGAACGATAATACCGTTTTATGTACTCCGTTCTGTACCGTTCCCTGGCCTCACCCGATTTTACCAAGGAGGACATCTATAAGATGCTGAGTCACTCCAGGGTTTTCAACAAGAGCCACGGCATCACGGGATGCCTGCTTTTTCACCAGGGTCAGTTTCTGCAGTTGATCGAAGGAGAGGCCGATGAGGTCATTCCATTGTACGACCGGATTAAACAAGATAGTCGCCACAATCTGATCACCACCCTCGAACTCAGGGATAATGCCGAACGCATATTCAATAACTGGGATATGGCCTTTCACGATTTTGGGGAGGATAATGAGGCCGCTTACTATAAGTTGCAGCAAATCGACACCTTCTTCAGGCAATCCAGCGCCCTGAATTCACCCAGCGAAATGGCCAATACATTCTTTAAAAACGTTCGCAGTATGCTGCTGCGGGTGAGTTAACCCTTCGTTCCCTGCAGACTACACCCTTTCGATGCGTGCTCCTATGTTCCTGAGGCGTTCATCGATACGCTCATATCCCCTGTCGATCTGCTCGATATTATGGATAATTGAGGTGCCACGCGCAGACAAGGCGGCGATGAGCAGGGAAATGCCTGCCCTGATATCGGGGGAAACCATGGTGGTGGCCTTAAGACGGGACTTGAAATCGTGACCGATTACGGTTGCCCGATGGGGATCGCATAGAATGATCTTCGCTCCCATATCGATGAGCTTATCGACGAAAAACAAGCGACTCTCGAACATCTTCTGGTGAATAATAACTTCTCCCCTCGCCTGTACCGCGACGACGAGCAACACACTCAATAAGTCGGGTGTCAAACCGGGCCAGGGTGCGTCCGCCAGGGTCATGATGGAACCGTCGATAAATGACTGCACCTGATAACCATCGGTATGTGCGGGTATGCGAATATCCTCTCCGGAACGCTCCACGGTAATGCCCAACTTGCGAAATGCCCCCGGGATTTGCCCCAGGTTTTCCCAGGAAACATCCTGGATGGTCAGCTCACTTCGCGTCATGGCCGCCAGTCCTATCCAGCTGCCTATCTCAATCATATCGGGCAATATGGTGTGTTCCGTACCCCGTAAGGCGGAGACTCCCTCTATGCGCAAGAGGTTCGAGCCGATGCCCTCAATTTTCGCCCCCATGCGTACCAGCATATGGCATAGCTGCTGCAGATAGGGTTCGCAGGCGGCATTGTACAGGGTGGTTTCGCCCTCGGCCAGTACAGCCGCCATAAGAATGTTCGCTGTACCGGTTACGGAGGCCTCGTCCAGCAGCATGAACGAGCCCTTCAACCGATCGGATTCGACCCCGTAAAAATGTTCTTCCGGATTATACCGAAACGTTGCACCCAGCTTGATCAGGCCTTCAAAATGGGTGTCCAGTCTGCGACGCCCGATCTTATCTCCGCCGGGCTTGGGTATATACCCTTTACCGAAACGGGCAAGCAACGGGCCGACCAGCATGATGGAACCCCTCAGTTTCCTCCCGTCTTCCTTGAAGGCGTCGGATTGCAAATATTCCAGGTCAATCGAGTCCGCCCGAAACGTATAGGAATGCGCATCCAACCGGTTGACCCTAACACCCAAATCGCCGAGTATGGCAATGAGTTTGTTGACATCGAGTATGTTAGGGATATTACGTATGGTTATCTCCTCATCGGTCAATAACACTGCACAGAGAATCTGCAGCGCCTCATTCTTGGCGCCCTGAGGAGCAATAGTGCCTTTCAGCTCATGTCCTCCCTCGATCTTAAATGAGCCCATAATTCGGTAAGCTAGGAATTAGGAATGCCGCTTCTTGTTCCGACCGGTGCGGGGTCCTTTCTTGGTCGTTTGTCGGTTACTCTTGGCCACCCGGTTCTTCAGGAACTGTCCGCTTTCGGTAAGCGTCTCACCTTCAGGAGCCAGATCGATCTGACCGTCACTAAGCTCCTTCAGATGTGCGAATATGGCCGTGTCCTCAACCGAGTCCTTGTTCCAGTTCAGGTAGCACTTCTTCATATGATTGGCAATGGCGTATTCCAGCCCGTCGCGCTTCTCTCCTTTTTCCCAGCTGACGGCCACGTCGATCATCCGCTTGATGTTGTTCCCGTAGAAACGGTACTTGGGGTAATTCTGGGGATACGGCAGGGGCTCCGGTCGCTGCTGCAACACCTCCTTGGAGGTAATAGGGAAAGGCGAATCCACGTCCAGCTTGAAATCGGACATGATAAACAACTGATCCCACAGCTTGTGCTGAAAATCGGGGACGTCCCTGAGGTGGGGTTGCAGGTTGCCCATGACACTGATGATGGACTGAGCCACTTTGTTGCGCTCCTCACGGTCTTCAATACTAACCGCATAGTCGACCATTTTCTGGAAATGCCTGCCGTATTCGGGTATGAAGAGATGGGAACGTTCTGTGTTGTATTCGATATGAGATGTTGAATCCAAAAGGGATAGCTTTAATGAAGAGGTTGATGTCAGATCATCAACGATTACAAAGTAACGAAATTATAAATGTCCGTAAAAAGGTACTAGAGTGAAATGATCCCTTCGATGCCCTCGACTTCGCGATACTTGGCGATAACCTCGTCCGGCCCCTGCATGCGTACGGTGATCGACACGCTGGTGTACTTACCGTTCTTCGATTTCCGGGATTCGATCACGGCACCCTTCAGGTCAAAGATCCGGTGCAACTCATCGATTTTAGCCGGATCGGAGGTGACTATGAATTTAAAGAGGTACACCGCCGGCCATTCAGCGGATTCCTCCAGCTGTTGACGCAAGCGCTCATAAAATTCCCCGGAGGGTCCGTTATTCATAACTTAATGGGATATTTGTTCAGCTGTGAAAAGACACCTTGCCCGCTGATCTTTCGAGATACGCGAAATTACTCATTTCATGCCGACCGGGACGAACTCAAAGAAAAATAAGCGACTCCGCGTACTGTTTACCGGTGGACCCGCAACAGGAAAGTCCACACTCATCCAGGGACTGGCCAGCCGCGGTTACCGCTGTTATCCCGAAGAGATTCGATTACTTACGGAGGAAGTACTGCAATCTCAGCGGGTCGTACCCCATGGCGAGAATCCCCTGCTAATCACCGAAGACCCACTGGATTTCAACCGTCGATTGCTCGAGCGAAGGTTGCGTCAGTGGCGGGATTTCGAATCTCGTGAGGAAGGCCTGGCATTCTTCGACAGGGGCATGCCCGATGTACTGGCGTATATGGACGCCTTCGGCCAGCCCTATCCTGGAAATTTCGAACAACTCTGCCGGTGGCATCGCTACGATTACGTCTTTCTAACACCCATCTGGCCCGAAATTTTCAAAAATGACAGTCAGCGCCTGGAGTCTGTAGAAACCGCTTATCGGACCGAATCGCACCTAATCGGGACTTACCGCAGCTACAAGTACGAGCTCATCCCAGTACCCTTGCTTCCCGCGGAAGACCGCATCCGCTTCGTCCTGGACTACCTCTATGAACGGCTAGCGCTCTAAAGACACTCCCGGGCACGAATTCCAGCGGGTTAATAAATCCCGGGCAATAGGGTTGGATTCCGCAGAAGGACTACAGGAAAGCCGTGTAACTTTGACAAATCAAACCGCAATTTCATGGGAATAGACACCTCCCTGCTGAAAGAATACTGGGGCTTTGAAGCGCTCCGTCCCCATCAGGAACAGGTCATTCAGGCCGCCCTGAACGGAAGCGATACGGTGGCCTTACTACCAACGGGAGGAGGAAAGTCGCTTTGTTTTCAATACACCGCGCTGCAGCTGCCCGGCCTTTGTTTGGTAATTTCACCCCTGATCGCGCTAATGCAGGACCAGGTAGAACGATTGCAGCAACAGGGAGTGCGAGCGCTGGGCCTCTTCGGTTCCATGGGCCAACAGGACATCCTGCGGGTCATGGACAACCTGAGGCAGGGGGGCTACAAAATTGCCTATCTATCCCCGGAACGGCTACAAAACCCTCTGATACAGGAGCAGTTGTCTAGTCTGCCCCTGTCCCTGCTCGCAGTGGACGAGGCACACTGCATATCGCAATGGGGGCATGACTTCCGACCGGCTTATCTCCATATACGGCTTGTCCGAGATGCCCACCCCCTGATTCCGATAATGGCCCTAACGGCCACTGCGACTCCGGATGTTCTAAGGGACATAGAAGAGCACTTGGAACTGCGGAATCCCGTACGGGTTCGGAATTCATATTTCCGAAGTAACCTCAGTATTCGCGTCGCAGCGAATGAAGACCGCGATGGGGAACTCCTGTACTGGCTGGATCGCAGCCCGGGTTCAGGCATAGTCTATGTGGGTAGCCGAAAGCGCAGTGAACGACTGGCGCGCCAACTTCATAACCATGGAATTCCGGCCGAGGCCTTCCACGGAGGAATGGAGATCGATGGAAAGAGGAAAATTCTTCGACGCTGGCTCCAGGGGCAGACGCGCATCGTGGTTGCGACCAACGCCTTTGGCATGGGAATCGATAAAGGAGACGTCCGTCTGGTCGTACATTACGATTTGCCCGACAGCTTAGAGAACTACTATCAGGAGGCAGGACGCGCGGGACGCGATGGTAAGCCTGCCCGTTGCATCGTACTCTGCAGCCCCAGTTCATTCGCGGATCAGCGAAGCCAGTATTACGATGGGCTTGCCCAGTACGAAGACCTGCTTGCTGTGTACAAGGCCCTGAATGCATTCTTCCAGATTCCCGCGATGGAAGGCACCGGGCAGCGATTTGATTTTGACTTCAATGCATTCTGCCTCCGGTACGAACTGAACCCCCTGAAAACGCTGGATGCGCTGCGGACCCTTGAGAAACACGAGCTGATCGAACTGAACACTCAGGGACAGCGCCGCACCAGCCTGAGAATCACAGCTACCCGACTCCAAATTCGACAACACATGGAGGAGCACCGGTTTCTGGGACCGGTATTGGAAACCCTGGTACGCAATCACGGTGGGATATTCGATACCCTGACCGAAATCAACGACTGGCAAATCGCCCGTAGTCTCGAATCCAGCAGGAGTGCGCTCCAGGACCGCCTGAATCGACTGGCGAAGCTCGGATTGATCGAATATCGGCCTGCAGATAAAATATGGAAGCTGACCTGGAAACACCCCAGGGAGGACGAGAGGACCCTCAGGCCGGTGCGGCCATTCCTGGAAAAGTACCTTAAAGGGAAGCTTCGTCGCATCCGTAAGATGCAGGAAATGATGGGCGAGAAAATCCAATGCCGTCAGCAGTTCATCATGGGGTATTTCGATCAGGCCATAGAGCCCTGTGGAAATTGTGATCTTTGTGCTCCGATAATACCGGGAAGGACTGCGCGATCGGTGGCCGAAAGTCGGATCATCGAGATCCTCAGGTCCGGCCCAAGGGATTCTGGACAGTTACTTATCGAATCGGGTGTGGACAAGGAAGTCCTGTTGGAATCGATCACCCTTTTGCTCGGTAGGGACAGGATACGGCTGACTCCCGGTAATCAATACGAACTCAACATTTAGTTTATGTCAGACCGCCCCCGAATTGTTTATATGGGAACCCCCGAATTCGCCATTGCAGGACTTCGGGCACTCCTTGAGAAGGGCCATAGGGTTGTTGCCGTGATTACCGCTCCGGACAGGCCTGCCGGTCGCGGCCGGAAACTGAAGCTTTCCCCCGTCAAGGAATTTGCCCTGGAACGCGGACTCCCGGTTTTGCAACCGGAAAAGCTCCGGGATCAGGACTTCCTCAACCGACTGTACTCCCTGAAACCCGATATACAGGTCGTTGTGGCTTTTCGCATGTTGCCCCGGGCGGTATGGTCCATTCCGTCTTTGGGCACTTTTAATCTGCACGCTTCCCTCCTCCCCCAGTACCGGGGTGCAGCTCCCATTAACTGGGCCATAATCCATGGCGAGGAGCGTACCGGGGTCACCACCTTCATGATCGATGAGCATATCGATACCGGTGATATTTTATTGCAAAGGGAAGCCCCTATACTCGAATCGGACAATGCCGGCTCCCTGCACGACCGGCTGATGGAACTCGGGGCGGGACTGATCACGGAGACGGTTGAGGGACTCTGGAAGGGCACACTGACTCCTCGTCCTCAGCCCGGCTCGGAAGGCGCCGTACTCAAGCCGGCCCCTAAGTTGTTTCGCGACGATTGCAAGCTCGACTGGACGCTGCCCGCCCCTGCGATACGGAACCGCATACGCGGGCTGAGTCCCTTTCCCGGAGCCTGGTCAACCCTGGAATACAATGGCGAGCGGAAGGATGTAAAGGTGTATCAGGCGAGGATCGAGCTCCGGAAACCCGATTCCCCGCCCGGTGAGACCTTTATACGGGAAGGAGAACTTTGGATTACTGCTTCCGATGGTTATGTGATTCCCGGGATTATTCAGCTGCCCGGAAGAAGGCGCATGAACACCGACGAGCTCCTGAAAGGCTGGGATTTACCCGGAAATGCGCGTTTCGTATGAAAATTCGCTACAAAACCGTCGGAAGTTGAAAATGCTGATAATCAGCGGTTACCGGCATTGAGCTTATTAACATAAGGCCTAAGTTATTAACAAACCCTCCGATTTCCCCCGTGTTTACTTGCTTCAGCGGCGATTACATATAAATTTGTTTGATATTGCACGCATAAATTTTAAGTGAGTATGAATAAGACTGAATTAATTGATGCCATGGCAGAAGATGCCGGTATCACTAAAGCGGCCGCTAAAAAAGCGCTGGAATCATTCCTGAACAATGTAGAAGGATCCCTCAAGAAGGGCAACCGGGTCTCTCTGGTAGGCTTCGGATCCTGGTCCGTTTCCAAGAGAGAGGCACGTGAAGGCCGAAACCCTCAGACCGGTAAAGCCATCAAAATTGCCGCCAAGAATGTTGTTAAGTTCAAAGCTGGGACGGAACTGGGCAACGCAGTAAACTAAAATCTTCAGATTGGCGCCCTTAGAGGTAAGGGCGCTTTTCTTTTTGCCGGGTTTGAAGGTTACGAAATAAATAGTAACTTTCTTTTAGGAGAATAACCCCTTCGCAGCATGAAACCACTAAAAGGAACGCTACTCGTTGCTGAGCCGACGCTCACCGGGGACGTTTCTTTCAATCGTTCAGTAGTTTTGATCGCAGAACACAACGACAAGGGTTCTGTAGGCTTCATCCTGAACAAGCCTCTGGAGTTCTCCATTAACGAACTCGTCGAAGACATTAAAATCCCCATACGCGTTTTTAACGGTGGGCCTGTAGAACAGGACAACCTCTACTTTATACATAAAGTCCCTCACCTGATTCAAGACAGCATCGAAATCTCCGATGGCATCTTCTGGGGGGGCGACTTCGATACCATTATCGACCTGATTAATCAGGAACAGATTACTGAAAACGAGATTCGGTTCTTCCTGGGGTATTCCGGTTGGGACGCTTTTCAATTGGATCAGGAACTCCGTTCCAAATCCTGGGTAGTCGTTTCCAATACCTACCAAAGCGACATCATAGAAAAACCCTCGCAGGCCTTCTGGAAGGAAAAGATGCTGGAACTCGGAGGGGATTATCAGCTCTGGTCAAACTCACCCGAAGATCCGAGCCTCAACTAGGAACCTGCCTGGATGGCTTCCCGGGCGAAATCGCAGTATAGCTTTAGGAAGTGGGCGACCTCTTCTGTTTCGTATGGCTTCCTCTTGTATCGGGAAACTACGTGGAAGCGAAACGGATCTTCATGAACCACCAACGATCGTATATCGTTGAGTTCGAACGGCGAAACCTCTCCCTCTTCGACGCTAATACCCGGCTGTCCCTTGAGGTAATTCATAAAATGTTCACGATAAACCGAGCGGCTGCTTCCTTCTTCATAGGACGGGGTCTTCCAGGTAGCGGGATCGATCTGAAGCCAAAGATTGCCCCTGATGCTGCCCAAGACCCGCTTTCGCTCATTCAACAGTATGGCATCATCCCACTGGTTGTCCCCCGCGAATACTTCTGCCACGGCCCTAACCGGGTGCTGAGGTAATCCCAGACCGGTGAGCAGGTTGCCAGGTAAGCGATGCTCGGTGTAGACATGCATTTCGCGGGTATACACACCATTCCGAAAGAAGTTTCCCGTTTCCCTGGCTTCTGTGCTGAATAGAGCGGGCTCCATACCCGAAAGGGGTTTATCCGGTTCCCGATCCCGTAGGATACGGATATAAACCGTCGCGAATTCGGGCATATTCTCACCCCAAGTTCGGTATGCTGTTTCGGCGATCAGGTCCTGAAGGTATTCCGGACTGAACGAGGCGGGTATCTTAATGCGAAGCATTCGCATACTCGCCATGAGTTTAAAGTAATGGGATTCCCACTGAAGCACAATACCCTTGTACAGATATGCCGTTTCGGTCAAAACA
Organism: uncultured Flavobacteriaceae bacterium; assembly: GCA_964550895.1. Taxonomy (GTDB): domain Bacteria; phylum Bacteroidota; class Bacteroidia; order Flavobacteriales; family Flavobacteriaceae; genus CAZKAP01. The sequence goes on along the minus strand of CAZKAP010000029.1, from coordinate 21,505 downwards.
TCACCAAAATCGAGTCCGTAAGATCCAAAACGCGAGTCGGTAACCCCATTGGGATTTCCCTGTATTTCCTGCATAATAAAAGTGTTTCGCCTGGTGCACCTCCATCGTGTGGAAGGCGGTCGGCCGGTTGGGGGTCAGGTCGATCCGATGACGTGTTTCAGATCCGAGATCTGATTCTCCCATAGAAGCTTGGCCTCATCGACTTCAGCCGGTTCGGCAAAATCGGTAATCATCAGGGAGACATCCGATGTAATTTCATCGACTACGATTCGCATTTCGAAATAACTGCTGTCTTCGTGTTCAGACCAGGCAAACTTCACGAATTCATCGCTCTTCTTCTTCAGCATCTTGGCATTTTCCTCTGCTCCGTCCCAGATAAAGCTGAATGTCTCCCCCCGGGAGTTTACGTTATCCGCAAACCATTCCGACAGTCCCGAAGGTGTTGCAATGTACTGGTATAGCAACTGGGGAGAAGACTGGATTACGAACTCCATCTCAAACTTTATCTTTTCGCTCATCTCTATCATAGTTTGTTTTCTTTGGCTAGGTCACTTAACTCAACAATATAGAAAATATCTGCGCACTTTCGAAATATCAATTCTTTTGGTTGGTCGGCCACCACCTGTAGCGTATATTTGCACCCGCTTAAGTATAAGCAATCCGGCGAGGTAGCTCAGGCGGTTAGAGCGCAGGATTCATAACCCTGAGGTCGGGGGTTCAAGTCCCCCTCTCGCTACAGCTTAAGGACGCAATGGGTCTCTGACAAAGAATGGGCCGGTTGCGTTTTTCTTTTCCGGTTGCCAATGGCTTTTACTTTCGTTGCGGGCAATATAGGAAATCCGGATGAAGGAATCACGCATAAACGGTAGGAAGGTTTAACCCGCTTACCATTTCCCGAAATTCGGGATCAGCCTTCGGAGTACTCGCATCCTTTCATTATTACGCCTATACCCTGCTGATACCGGGATAAGCCGACACCCAACCCGCCACTGAATCGAAAGGTATTATTGAACGGCCCGGAATGGTCGGATAATCTGGGTTCTGTCCGGGGATATTTATACATTTGATGTATGACTGATTCCAGCCGTACACATTCATCACCAAACCCGGGCTCGGATGCCGTAAATATTAGCCGTTTGCTTTCTTCCCGGTTTGTCCCCCCCTGTTACTGAGCTCAATGTAGCTCAGGGATTTCGGCGTGTCGCCGTTCCCGAACAGATTGCTTTCCTCTTTATTTCTGAACCCTGAAGAATTAAGGTTTCATGCTCATTCGGACATTCGACGCTTTTTCAAAGCCAACATCCCGCCAGATTAATCGCCTGGCCGATTTCATGGATCGTCAACTGCCTTATTATTCAAACGAAGCCGATCCGATTAGGAAGTCCCTGCAATACGCCATCAAGGAGAAAGCGGGACTGGGAGGTTACATCTTCGTTCTGGAAAACCAGGACGCAGTTATCGGTGCACTGGTGCTGAATCGGACAGGAATGGATTACCTTCTGGGAACGTACCTGCTCGCCTACATTGCCGTACGAGAAGACTACCGAAATGCCGGACACGGCACCTCACTGGTCGAATACGCCCGAAGTTATTGCAAGGGTTCCATTTCCGTACACCTGCGGCCCGAGGAAGAAGCTCATCCCTTTTTTGAACGCCTGGGATTCAGGAGGTCATCCGAATTCTGGACGACGTGATGTCCATATCTATTATCGAATAACATGCTCATTATACCCGTAAAATCCGGAGAAAATATAGAAGCTGCCCTAAAACGCTATAAGAGGAAGTTCAGAGACACTAAAGTGAAACAGGAACTTCAGAAGCGACAACACTTTACAAAAGACTCCGTGAAGCGCCGACTGAACAAGAAAAAGGCTATTCACCGAGAAAAGTTCCTCAGGGAAAAAGAAGGTTAAATCAAACAATCAAAACGGCCGTACTGCTGCTCTGGACCGCAGTTTTTCGGGCTATTCCACCCAATAGACCCGGTTCAAAAAAGGAGTTCCCGTGCCTGCCTATGACCAGCAGATCTACGGATTGATCCTCACTGAATTCGACCAGGGATTTAGAGACGTCTTTTCCACTGATTATCTTCAGTTCCCATTTTTCCAGATCATGCCCAAGCCCTTCGGCCAGTCTGCGAAACCTCTTCCGGCTGTTATCATTGAGCTGCTGCTCAATGGACTCGTTCTCGCGGTTAACATAGGGGAAATACACAACCGGGATTTTATTCACGTGGACACCTACAATGCGGGCATCGTCAAGGTATGGCCTTATACTATTGACAAAGGATATCAAGATGGTATCCCTTCCTTTTGGATTCAGGTCCAGAGCGGCGGCAACATATTTCAGCCCCGAGGATTTCTTCTTCGGGCATAGCAAAACAGGATGGTCCGGCTTTTTCAGCGACAGCAGTCTGAATACCACATCTCCTGTCCCTTGAGTTGGGGCCTTATTTCCAAACAGAACCACCGCTTCACGCATTCGGTCCAGTCGCTGCTCTATAGCCTCAACCGTATCGTTGAAATCTTCTACTTCCGTTTGAACGCGGGCCTTCAAGTCCGAAAAATAATGTTCATAACCCGACTCAATATGACGGCGAATCCGATTCTTCAGGTCTAAAGCGCTACGGTCATTAAATCCTTCAAGGGCATCGATAAAGTCAAAACGGATATTGTGAAACAGCACCACTTCTTCAATATCGTCAACACTTTCTGCCAGCATACGCGCGTATTCCACACAATGGGTATCGTAGGTGGAAAGATCTAGGCAAACCAGCAGTCTAGTCAGTTTTGTCGTCATGGGATTCGGATTCGATAAGTTCCTTAATCTGTTGCAGGTATTGTTCTTTCTCTTTCTGCTGATCCCTCATCTGTTCCCGGTCACTGGTTTTCCTGAGTTCACGGTTCAGACCGAAAATAATGAAGACGATCACAACCGCGAATGGCAGGCCCGAAGAAATAACGGCGGACTGCAGGGCCTTCAGGCCTCCGGCATAGAGTAAGGCCGCCGCAACACTCCCTTCCAATATTGCCCAGAATATCCGCTGTCCGACCGGTGCATCGAGCTTACCCCCTGCAGTGATACTATCGATCACCAGAGAGCCCGAATCCGATGAGGTGATAAAAAATACGGTCACTAAACAGATACCGACAAAAGAAGACAGATTCGACAAGGGAAACTGCTGAAGCAAGACAAATAAGGCCGTAGACAAATCCTTGTTAACGTACTCGGCTATGGACACCACTCCCTGTGATTCAATAAATATGGCCGACCCTCCGAAGACAGCCATCCAGAGAAAGACCAGCAAAGAGGGTACCAAAAGCACCCCTAGTATAAATTCCTTAATCGTTCTGCCCTTGGATACCCGAGCAATGAACATGCCCACGAAAGGCGACCAACTGATCCACCAAGCCCAGTAAAAAACCGTCCAGGAATGCTGCCAATCCTTTTGGCCGTAGGTCTCTGCCCAGGTACCCAGACGAATGAGGGAGTTAAAATAGTTGCCCACATTCTGAATAAACCCGTCCAGAAGATGTGCAGTAGGCCCCACAACCAGCATGAACAGCAAAAACAAAAGGGCTGCACGCATGTTAATCACGCTCAGGAAACGAACTCCCTTGTCCAGACCCAGGACCACAGAGGTAGTGGCCCCCAGGGTGATTACGGTGATCAGTACAATCTGTGTCTGCGTACCATTGGGGATATCGAAAAGGAAAAACAACCCGGAATTGATCTGCTGGACTCCGATACCCAGGGTCGTGGCCAGACCGAACAGCGTGGCTATTACCGCCAGTACATCGATGAGATGACCTATCCAACCGTTAATGCGATCTCCTAATAACGGGCGAAATAAGGAACTTATGGTTAAGGGCAAGCCCTTATTGTAGGTAAAAAAAGCAAGGGCAAGGCCTACGATCACATACGGAGACCATCCATGCAACCCGTAATGCAGGTAGGTAAAAAGCATCGCCTGACTCGCACGATCCCCGAGATTCGAAACTTCCAGCGGAGGATTGCTAAAATGAAACATGGGTTCGGCCACACCGTAAAACATCAGGCCTATCCCCAGACCCGCAGAGAATAACATTGAGAACCAGGAAAACGTGGAGAACTCCGGGCGTGCCTTCTCTCCTCCTAGTCGAATCTTACCATAACGACTGAAGGCAAACCAAAGGGAAGCAACGACGAATAGATTCATGACCAAAATAAAGAACCAGCCCATAAACCTTGACGTCTGTTGCTGAAAAACCCCGAAAGCCTTGCCCATGGATTCGCTGAAGAAAAAGGAAAGCCCTATGGTTGTCAGTATAATAAAGGCAGAGGGATAGAACACGGGGCCATGTATATCAAAATACTTCTTTTTCAATGCCTTACTCATACGATTCCTATATTCATTCGGTTGTAATAGCGGGATTCAAAAACGTTTGAAGCCCATACGAAACGGGACCCATAACGCTTAGTTGCTATAGGTCCCGCCCATTTATGGTTATCGCAATGCCCAGTATTCGGCACTATTGTACGACCCAGGTAGCGGCATTCTGGCTATCCGTACCGCCTAATTCCTGCACCGCCTGCTGGTAGTTTTCACTATTGAGCGATTGTTCTTCCCCCGGATACAGGAATCGCAGAGGAAGACGGTCCGCATTGAGATTCCCACATGATGGATTCAGGAAAGGAATACCCGAGAATGAATTTCCGGATTCAAAATACCATCTTCGCACTTCAAAGTAGGGCTCCATACCGTGAAAAAATAAGGCCAGCCACTTCTGTTCCCATATGTCCGTAGGCGTGGAATACACCACTCCTGAATTGGTGTAGAAATCATCAAAATCAGTCCATCCAAATGGGCTGAAATCTACCTGGTGGTATTCCATGGAGGCACGAACCCCCTCCCGATACAGATTTGCCACATCTGCCGTGATCCAACCCTTAGCGGCGGCTTCGGCCAGAAGGAACTGCACCTCAGAGTAGGTCATAACGACTCCTTCCGCTGCTTCCAGACCCAAATCGATCGCCTGAGTAAAACCGGGATAGTTATAGTACTGAACCCCCAGACGGGACGCTCCGCTTTTACTGCATTGGTTGCCCTGCCCATTGACGGCACCTATGAATACCGGGTTGCTGACGAAATCCTCATTATTGGGCCGCGCATAGCGCAGGAGCCTCGGATCGCTATAACCGGACATCACATCAACCGCGGCGTCGCCGATGGCGACGGCATCAAAATCACCGGTTTTTAAAGGAATAAGCGGAAACTCATTAGGAAAACTCCCCGTATAGGTGAGCACTACATTATCCTCGTTACTTTCAATCAGAGGACCACCGTTCACTACCGCGGCAAAACGGCTGGCGGCATCATCCAGTTGGTTGTTGGCGTGCATGATCAGCCTGAGCCTGAGGGAATTTCCAAATTTTCTCCACTTTTCCGGATCACCATCCAATAAGATGTCACCCTCGATAAAGCCGTTGCCGCCCGACAGGAGCTGATCGGCGATTTCGAGCTTCTCGAGCATATCCCGATAAATCACCTCCTGATCGTCATAGACGGGGGTAAAATTGAGCTCCGCACCCTCAATGGCTTCGAAATAGGGCACATTACCATAACAATCAGTGATATTTTCGAAGATCCAGCTCCGAAGAACGATAGCCGCGCCCTGCAGAACCTCATTACCGGACTCCACGGCCAGTTCCTCAATAATCTTAAGATCCAGCAGGCTCCCATACCAGCCTTCCCAGTAGGTAGGGAAAGCGTTCCAGTTGTAGGCATCCACCTCTAGACGAAGGGTTTTAGCCGAAATCTGTGCCGCGTTATTCCCCACCAGATAGGAGGCATCCACGGTAGTATTAACGCTGTTTCGAATGGTTCCGGTCAGCAGCACATCCGGACTTACATTAATCGGTTCATTGGGGTTTTCGTTGAACTCTTCGAAGTCGTCACAACTCCAGAACAGCGTCAACAGGGATACCCCTGAAATTCCTATGTATCTGATTATTTTAGTCATGTCAATTGATTATTCAATTCTTGATTAAAAAGTAAGGTTCACGGAAAAACCATAGTTTCTAGCGGGGAATATCTGCTGGCTTTCGAATCCGGGAACAAACACGCCATTTCGTATGGAAAAGGTTTCCGGATCAATGGTGGGTACATCCGTAAAGAGGAGAAGGTTTCTTCCAATCAGTGAGAAACGGGCACTCTGCATGCCCAGTCTTTTGCAGAAAGCTTCGGGTATATTGTATCCAATGCTGACTTCCCTGAGCTTGACATAAGTCGCATCATAGGTGGCAGCCTCGATGTTGTCCCGGTTAAATCCGTTACCGTAGTAGGTGTAGAAATATCCCACATATCCGACGCCCCCGGGCTCGACCCTAACGGTGTTCTCGGAGAGCTCGCTTTCATAGTCGATTACCCCGTCGGCATTGGAATCGGTCCAGTTCAGTCCGGGTCCGATTACACCTCCGCCAAACTGATCGAGGGTATACACAGGCTCACCGGCATCGTCGTAATCCACATTGTAGGTTGTTCGCCCGCTCAAGGTTGATAAATTCAGGTTCGGATCGTCAAAATTGGTTATCGTACCCCCTGTATTGTACAGGGCATGGGAACGCGAATAGATCTTTCCACCAAACTGCCCGTCGAACAGGAAACTGAAATCAAAATTCTTGTATCGGAAGGTATTTTCAATACCCGCCCTCAGATCCGGCTGATAGGAGCCCGCCGAGACCTTGTCCTGGGTCATCATCGGGAGGCCGTTCTGATGGATAATTTCTCCGGTTTCAGGATGGCGCACGAAACCCAGCCCGTAAAGCTGTCCGAAGGGCTGACCTTCAACGGCTACAAATTCCAGGTCGGACCCGCCTTCATCCCCAGGGAACATATCGGCCACCACGGAGTATCTTCCGCTCGTAATGATATCCGGTAAGGTCTCTACCACAGCGCGATTGTGCCCCAGGTTCAACGTGGCTGTCCACTCAAAATCCTTCGTCTGGAATGGAATGGCATTCAGCAATACTTCCACACCCTGGTTCCGAATGGAGCCCCCATTGGTGAGGCTGAAGTCATAACCGCTCGTTCCCGCCACAGGCAGTCGGATCACCTGGTCAAAACTCAACATGTTGTAGTACGTGGCATCGAACCGGAACCGGTTGTTGAAAAACCGGATATCGGTTCCAATTTCAAATGCACGCGTTCGCTCGTTGGTCAGGTTAGGATCGGTAACCGTTCGGTTCGCGGTAAATACCGTGTTATTCCCGAAGGCCGCCTGAGGGGTGAATGTAGTTCCAAATGCATAAGGCGGAGCCCCGTTACCTACTTCGGCATAATTGGCACGTAACTTCAGAAACGAGATGGTGTTGCTGTTCAGATTAATCATATCCGAAACGATAGTACTCAGGGTTACCGAGGGGTAGAAGAAAGAGTAATTGGAGCCTTCAATCCCCGCATCGGGATCGACCAGGGTACTCGACCAGTCGTTTCTACCCGTCACATCCAGGTAGAGGTAATTTCGGAACGACAAGGTCGCTAGCCCGAATACACTATTAATACCCACCCGGGTTTTCTGAGATTCCGTGAGTACACCGGACCTGTTGTTGGCCAGTGTATAAATACTATTATCGGTTCCGAAGAGTTTGAGCTGAGGATTGTTGGCGACCAGAAAATTAGCGCGCTGCCTCATGATATTCCCGCCTAATTTGACATCCAACTGCCAGTCACTGCCATTGGTTCTATCGGTGCTATATGAGAACAACGCCTCGGCATTGGTTTCCGAGAAGGTAATCTCATCCTCTCGATAGCTACCCAAAAGCACGGCCTTGGTCGAAGGCGCCCTTCGGTACTGCCTTCTTTCGCTCAACACGTCTCCCCCGTACTTAAACCGGAATGAAAAGTTCCTGGCGAAGTCGTAATTGACCTCGATATTACCAATTACCCTGTTGTTCCGGAACGAATTGGTGTTTTCATTGATGATGAACCAGGGGTTATTCACCCAAAGGTTTTCCACATATCGCTGCTGAACCCCTTCCTGACCCGGAATCCAGTAATCCCTGAGGTCGTTGACATCAACCTGTCTGGGATACCAGAGCCAGCCGTATTGTACCGAAGACGACTCGTCATAACCCGCGTTGGGAACATTACCCGAAAAGGCATTCACATAGACCGCATTCGCCCTGAATCGGAGTTTGTCGTCAAGCAGACTCCGCCCCATACTAACCTGAAAAGTGTTCCTGCTCAGATCGGTATTGGGAAGGATGTCTTCCTTGTCGAATCGGGTGTAGGAAAAGCGAAAATCGCTATCCTCGTTCTGAGTGTTGATGGCCACATTATTTATGCTGGTAATCCCAAGACGGTAAAAATCCCGGACGTTATTCGGAGAAGGAGTAAACGGCGCGGGTTCTCCATTGGAATTGAACTGCTTGATCAGCTGTCCATTCATTCTGGGACCCCAGTTCTCTCCGTAGGCCTCGTAATATTCCCGCTCTCCGATGTAATTGGATCCATCCAGATAGGAGTACTTTCCGCCCCCACCGAAACCGTACGTATTTTGATAATCGGGCATGGTCAGAATCGAGGAGAACAGCGTCGTATGGTTAACCTCTATGCCCAGCCCCTTGGCTCCTGTTCCTTTGCGGGTTTCTACGAGAATTACACCATCAGCGGCCCGTGCACCATAGAGTGCCGATGCAGCCGGCCCTTTAAGGATGTTCACCGATTCAATGTCGTCCGGATTGATGTTCTGTGCGGCATTACCGAAGTCAATGGTCGTAGAACCGTTCAAACCGTCGTCGAAGCTGTAGAGGTCGTTGGTGATGGGCATACCATTAACCACGAAGAGAGGTTGGTTGTTCCCCAATAGGGAGGCCGCCCCCCTGATATTGATGTTCGATGAGGCCGTCGGACCCGCCGAGGAGCCCGTGATAAATACACCCGCGACCTTACCCGCCAGGTTATCGGTAAAATTGGTGGCCTTAACTTCGGATACTTCCTGCATGGAGAGCTTCTGGACGGAATAGCCCAAAGCTTTCTCCTCCCGCCGGACTCCCAGTGCCGTAATGATCACCTCTTCCAATTGCTGTGAATCGGGTTCGAGTACTACCTCGTAATAGTCCCTTTGGTCGATCTCCAGGGTAAGTGTCTGATACCCGAGAAAGCTGAATTGAAGGACGCTTCCTTCGCCGCTTACCGACATAACGAAGTTGCCATCAAAGTCGGTAACCACTCCGTTCGTCGTGTTCTTTTCAAGGACATTTACCCCCAGTAGAGGTAAGCCCTGATCGTCTTTAACCAAACCAGTTATCCGCTTCTGAGCGAGAAGTCCATGACCTATTAAAGCCATGAATACAGCTGTCAAGATGGATTGTGCAGTAAACTTCATTAACATTCTTTTTTGTTAAGAAAACACAAAAGTATAAAATGTAGTTCGTACACAAACTATTTAGGCAAAAAACTAAAATATTATTCTCTATTTAATTGATATTAAATCATTTAAATATTGTTCTAATGAATACATATAAGGAATAATATGCTGGTAAGATCGGCTGTAGAAGGAAATGCCGAGAAGGGAAGTAAGAGGCTTTACTGGTCTAAGCCCTTGTCCATCTCAGATGTAGTGATAATGGGCGAAGCATCGATTTCCTCCGCATCCATGAGCCTAACCAACAGTTCCATGCCCCGGCTGAGTGCGTCCTTTTCCGTTTCGGTAAACTGATCAATACGTGCCGACATCTTCTCCTGCAGGGTTTTCGGAGATTGCTGGAGGAGTTCAAAACCCTTTACGGTCAGTATCAGATGGCTCGCACGTTTGTCGTTGGGGTGTGGGATTTTAGCAATCAGAGACTTGCTCAATAAGCGGGATATGATACCGGAAACTGTACTGGCATTGAGATTCAGATGGTTCTTAATCACTGAGGAAGAAGCCTTATAGTCCTCCTGCTGCGACAGAAACTGCAGGGTAAGCAATTGAGGTATGGTCACTCCGAAGTCCTTTTCAATGCGCTTGCTGTCAATACTTATCGACCTGACTACTTTGCGTATTTGTATGAGTATGTCCAGATAATTCAAGCTCCTGTGATTTTTCCCCAAACGGTTCCTGCGATTACGAGGTGCTTAAAGTTAGCATTGCCCGCTCAATTTCTGCATATTATCGATACTTTTATATATGAACTACTGGTTTTCAGCGTTGTAATATATAACCCTGTCCATCCATAAAACAACAGAATCATGAAAATCGCTTTGGGCCAAATTGAATCGATCAGCGGACAGATCGAGGCCAACATTGAAAACCATATCGGGTACTGCCGGGAAGCGGGAAACCTGAAGTGTGATCTCATCGTTTTTCCCGAATTATCCCTGACGGGTTATCAGCCCGAGACCGCTGCAGATCATGCATTCTCCATACACGACTATCGCCTTTGGCCCCTTCAGGAAGTGGCCAACCAGCATCAAATGCACATAGCCGTGGGCGCACCGTTGCGCATACGTGAATACCTCGGCATAGGTATGATCTGGATCACCCCGGACACCTTTCCCATTAGCTACACCAAACAACGATTGCATCCCAGCGAAGAAGCCTATTTTGCCCCGCTGAGTACGATGCAGACCTTTCGGATCGGCTCGCATCGGATAGCACCTGCCATCTGCTATGAATCCACGCTGAAGGAAAGCGTACAGCGTGCACAAAGCCTGAATGCGGACATCTACCTGGTCAGTACCGCCAAAAAAAGGGAAAAACTGCCTGAGGCTCAGGATCAGCTCGAATCATTTTCAAGGGAGTTCGGACTTACTACCCTCATGGTCAATTTCGTCGGTGAATCCGGGGCCTTCCGGAGCTCAGGCGGTTCCAGCGTATGGAGCAGCGAAGGTCAGCTCCTGGGTCGCATAGAAGATCCCGAGACCGGTCTCCTTGTTTTCGACCTGGACAAACAGTCTGCAGACGTCGTGTCCCAAATGGCGTATTGAGGGCCGCCCATCCGGTTCCCCGGTCTTCGGGGTGGATATTCGGAGAGGGTTTCGCCTCTTAACCTTAATTTAGCGCCCTTACGCTTTTTTTCTCCGATCTTCGCCTGTGGTCAAGTCAGCGTTATGATTTTTCGAGTCCCGTTCAAGTCCTGTTACAGGCCTATTCGATTATTTCTGGTTTTGCTGCTGCCCGTCCTTCTGGTGGCTTGCAAATTCGGCTCTACTGACCCATCGGATTCTAAAGAGGGAGAGGCTGCTGCGGATTTCCCTTCCGAACCCGTGCGGACCGAGAAGGAACCCGCCAGCGTAACTCTGGACTTCAGACAGGACAGCCTGAAGTCGGTCGACCTGACGGGCCTGAACCCCTCAAACCCGGTTGACACCTCAGCCTTCACCTTTCACCTGCGAAGGGAGTTTAACCGGCAAGGCCGTCGCAAGGGAAGTGAAGCGATTCGCGATAGCCTTTTCGCCACACTGGTACTTGGCCTGCCTGCCTTCCTTAATGAGGCTAACGAGGAGCTCTACAATTCCGAGGCTTATCTGGTGTACGAGCAGGCGGTGTATGACCGGGAAAACAACGATCAGGCCCCATACCAGCGTATGGTGGATTCCGTTGCAAAACTGGGATTGCGGGTAGTCACCCAGGAGGGGGTGCTCTACCTTCAGGAAGACCCTGACTATATCGAGCGATTTCAGGAGGGCCTCAGTCCGAGGATGCAAACCTTTGCCCGGCAGTATGTACGGGAACTCCGCCTGCCGTTCTGGGTGGATGCCAGCATACAGGTTTCGGTCGACGAGCACAGGGAACGCCTTTTATTTTGGGAAGAATTCTGCCGTAAGGAGAAGGATCTGCCTCTTCGCGATTACGCTTGTGATCGATACCAGGCGTATTTGTATGTCCTGATGTTTGGCTCGGACAACACACCCATTTACGGTTGGGATGGGACAGATCGGATTCGCCCCGAGCTGATCGAGGCCTACCGGGATATAGCCGGACGACAGGAATGCATGGCGGCACCTAAACTCTCGGAATACCTGCTGTTCCTGGAGGAAAACGAGTATAGGTATAAAGAGGAGAAATTCCGTCTGTTTGCCCGCCAAATTTTTCCAGACAACCCCTTCTAGCAAAGGATCCGCCGCCGAGCCGAGTATGAAAGTAAACCGTCGGCGCGACGACTTATGGGATTACTATGAACAGAGACGTTTTGCACCTTTTGCCCGCCCAACCCGTGGATATGGGCGGAACCATTGTCAAACAACCCCTGCCCACCCTGCGCGTGGATCAGGTCGATCCCTACCTCCTGCTCCATCACGGAAGCTTTTCCTTCCAGAAAGGAGGCAGGGCCATTCATCAGGGCATAGGACCTCACCCCCACCGCGGTTTTTCTCCGGTGACCTTTATCATCGACGGGGAATTGCACCACCGCGACAGCTTCGGAAACAGTCAGATCGCTGCAGCAGGCGACGTACAGTGGATGGATGCCGGGGCAGGGATAATTCACAGCGAACGCCCTTCTCAGGATCTGGTGGACCGGGGTGGAACTCAGGAAGTGATTCAGATATGGATCAATACGCCTTCGGATAAGAAGATGCGCCCTCCTCAATACGCGCACATAGCCCGCGGCGATATGCCCGAGCTTTCCGAAGATACCGACTCGCTGGAAATGAAGCTGATCACCGGCGCAATGGACGGAATGAAGGGTACCGCACGAGCTACGGACGAGCTGTTGATTACCTGGGGATCCTTCCATCAGGAAACGGCCTACACCTGGCATATCGATCCGGCCTTCAGTGCCACCCTGTACATCGTGAAAGGAAGCGTGCGGCTTCAGGGGTACGGGGTCGTTGGGGCCGAAAACCTCCTGGTATTTGGCAACAGCGGTACCGAAATTACCATCGAAGCCGGAACGGGAACCCAGTGCCTGATGCTCGCCGGAAAGCCACTGAACGAAAAAGTAGTGGCTCAGGGCCCTTTCGTTATGAATAGCGAGACCGAGATCCTGGAGGCCATGCGGGACTATCGCATGGGCAAAATGGGCGTGCTGATCGAGGAATAACCCCGGATCGGACTCCGTTCGTTAAACCCATTATAAAGCAGGAGTTTCCAGTGCTTTCTCTTTGTAAATTGAGGGCACCTAACCGATAGCGCGATGGAAGAAGCCCCCCCGAACCGATTCAACCACTGGATGAAGGAATCCATCACCGTGCGATTGATCGCGGTGGGGGTTATTGCATTGATTTTATTGATCCCTCTGGAATTTGCCAAATCGCTGATATCGGAGAGGAGCTTCCGTCAGCAAGAGGTAGTGGACAAGATCAATGGGTCCTGGGGATCTCACATCAGCCTTCAGGGTCCCATGATCAAAGTACCGTATCGGGAGGCGGTCACAACTACCCGGTTCGATCCGGAGTCACAAAAGGAAACTTATGAGCTCAAATGGGTCACCCGACACCTGTACTTCCTGCCCGATTCCCTGGATATCGAGGCCAAAGCGGATACAGACAAGCTTTCGTACGGCATTTACCAAAGCGTCATCTTCCAGTCCGATATCGAACTGAGCGGTACTTTCGGTACTTTCGAATACGATTCCATAGCCATACCCCCAAACCGCATCGAGTGGGAGCGGGCATCGGTGATATTGTATTGCAACAGCCTCAAGGGGATTCAGGAGGAGGCCCGAATCGGGCTTGAGGGGTCGTTTTTGGATTTCAAACCGGTCTACAGTGCCGAACAGAACATCGGACAGATGGAGACCGGCTTTGCCAGTGGATTGAACGAGTCATTGGGAGCACCGGTATCGTTTCGAATGCACCTCAATATGAAGGGGAGCGAGTACATCGAATTCGTACCCACAGGAAAGGTGACCCGGGCACATATCGAATCGGACTGGCACTCACCGGGGTTCACCGGTGAATTCCTGCCCGGGGACGACGATAAGATCATTTCTGATAAAGGGTTCAGCGCCAACTGGAAGGTGCTGGAGATCAACCGGAATTTCGGACAGACTTTCACCAGCGCTCCGCCCAAGTTCACCGATAAGGCCTTCCGGGTAGAGTTTGTGGTTCCGGTGGACGACTACCAGAAAGTGACCCGGGCCGGCAAGTACGGTTTTCTGGTCATCAGCCTGACCTTGTTCATTTTCCTGATGATACAGTTGCTGAGCAAGCGTTATATCCATCCCCTGCAGTATTTTTTAATCGGACTGGGGCTGGTCACCTTTTACACACTGCTGCTTTCGATTACCGAGCACGCCCGATTCCTCAGCGCGTATCTGATTGCCGGATCCTCCGTGGTCCTTCTTATTTCGATCTATGCCCTGAGTGTACTTAAATCTGCAAGGACCAGCCTGTTAGTATTCCTGTGTCTGGTGCTGTTGTACGCGTTTATATACGTTATTATACAACTGGAAGACTACGCCCTGCTCGTGGGGAGCGTCGGCACCTTCCTGATTCTGGCTGTTATTATGTTCGTTACCCGTAATCTGGATTGGAGTCGACGGGAATAAATCAATCCGCATAGAATACATGGATACTCCTTTCTGCCGCCCTTTTCGTTCTGTTGCCCGCCTGCAACTCCAACGATGAGGATGACCGGTCACCTCGGGAATAGGCCCTGGTCCTGCAGCATCGTTTCGAAGGTATCATCAATTTATCTCAACCCGATCCTTGCACGTATGCCCGGGACTGGCCCCTTCGTCTTTTAAGGATCCAATGCCTGTTGCGGCTCCATCGGCTGTTCGGCCCTCCAAGGACTTATCGGAGAATCCATAAAGGCGAAAACCGTTGTTCAGACAACGGAGCCTGAAGCTGCGTAGAATTCGGGAAGGGAAACGTATTTTTATATCTATAATGTAAACCTGACCATGATCGCACTTTCGAACCCTAAGGCCGGCCTACTGCTGCTTATTTTCATGTTTTTCTCTTTCTCACCCCTCCGGGCGCAGGATTTCGGGAAGTCTCCCTGGCATATAGTGGGAGAGCATATCGACCCCAACAACTACCACGGAATTACCGTGGCCAATGGGATGGTGGGCCTGGTTTCTTCCCCAGAGCCCCTGAAGGTGGAGCAAGTTGTACTCAACGGGGTCTACGACTACTATCAGAGAGGACGTGTCAGCAACATCCTCCAGGGTTTTAGTCATATGAACATGCATCTGGAGGTGGACGGACGGCGCCTCTCGCGCAAGGACATCAAGGAATACACCCAGGTACTCGACATGAAGAAGGCGCAGCTCATCACCGCCTTTGAGGTCCGAGACGATCTGAAGGTTCGGCAGGAACTGATGTCCCTCCGTCAGCTGCCTTACACTTCTATGGCCATAGTCGAGATCACGGCCATGCGGGATGTGGAGATCACGCCCATCAATTACATTTACAGTCCCGATCACCTTTCTGATGTGCGAAACCTGTACGCCGAAATCGACCGGCCGCATGTACTCATTCCCCTGATGAGTTCAGTAGCACGGAGTCCCGGGGGAAAAAAAGTTGCTGCCTCTACCTCCTTTATTTTTCCCGAGAAGCATGGGGAAGAACCCCGGATCATACACGAGGACTGGGACTTCAACATGCACCTGATCAAGTTCCGCCGAAGACTGAAGGCCGGAGAAACCTACAGATTTGCCCTGGTGGGTTCAACTCTGGCTTCGGTACACAATAACGATCCCCACAATGAAGCCGAACGACTCACCCTGTATGCCCGGCTGGAAGGAATCGATCGACTGCTTCAGCGCCACCTGCTCGCCTGGGATCGTCTCTGGGAAAGCGACATTCGAATTGAGGGAGATCTGAAGGCCCAACGTGCCGTCCGTTCTGCCCTGTACCATCTCTACTCCTTCGCCCGCGAGGGTACTTCCTACAGCCTCTCCCCGATGGGTCTGTCCGGATTGGGCTATAACGGACATGTATTCTGGGACACCGAACTCTGGATGTATCCTCCGCTGCTGGTCCTGCAGCCAGAAATCGCAAAGTCCCTGCTGGAGTACCGGTTTGAACGGCTGGATGCCGCACGCGAGAACGCCTTTGCACATGGATATCAGGGGGCTATGTTTCCATGGGAATCCGCGGAAGACGGATCGGAAGACACCCCCGTATGGGCACTCACCGGGCCCTTTCAACAGCACATCACGGCCACGGTGGGCTGGGCCTTCTGGAAGTATTATCAGGTAACCGGAGACAAGGACTGGTTAGAGGAAAGGGGCTATCCGGTTCTCAGGGAGGTCGGCGACTTCTGGGTAAGCCGTGTCGAGCGAAACGGGCCCGGACAGTACGACATCAAAAACGTAATCGGTGCCAACGAATGGGAAGAGAACATCGACAACAATGCCTTCACCAACGGGATGGTGAAGACCGTACTCGAATACTGTTCACAGGCAGCCGAGGCTCTGGGTAAAGAGCCTGACCCACAGTGGAGGCACGTGGCGGAAAACATTCCCATTCTCCAATTTAAAGACGGAACTACCCGGGAAAACGCCACCTACAATGGGGGCATGATCAAGCAGGCCGATGTGAACCTTTTGGCCTTTCCGCTGAAGGTGATCACTGATACCAGGCAGATACGCAAGGACCTGGAATACTACGAGCCCCGGTATTCGCCCGATGGCCCTGCCATGGGTGGTGCCATACTCTCCGTACTTCATGCCCGTTTGGGAGATCCGGAGGCGGCTCTGGATCGCTTCCGAAAAAGTTACGGGCCTAATGAATTGCCCCCGTTTCGCGTCCTGGCTGAAACTGCCGGTGGCTCCAATCCCTATTTCGCCACCGGGGCGGGTGGCATGCTGCAATCCGTACTTTTCGGTTTCGGCGGGCTGGACATCACCGACAACGGTGTGGATATCCTGCCATCGGCTCTGCCGCGATTATGGAAATCGCTGACCATTACCGGGATCGGTAAAGAAGAGAAGACCGTGGAACTGAGAAAATAAATTCACTAACACGACTAATTTATTCGGTTCGACTAAGAAAAACCTATGTCCAACACCCTCTCTAAACGCGTGGCAGATTTTCTCAGAGGTTATCCTCCCTTCTCATCTATGGAGGAAGGGGAACTCGAGGAACTTGCCCTCTATGTAACCATCTTCCACAAAGCGGTGAATCAGGTGGTTTTCGACGAAGACGAGGCGCCCCACCCAGACTTCTACGTGGTACACAAGGGGGCCATCGCCCTGACCCAGCCGGGCGATAAGGAAATCGTGGATGTATGCGACGAGGGGGATCTATTCGGATTGCGCCCGCTGATTGCCGGTGAAAGTTACAAACTCAGGGCTGTTGCCCAGGAAGAGAGCATACTCTACGCCATTCCGATCGAAAGGTTCAGGCCTTATGCTGCCAAGAGCCACGAAATCAGCCAGTATTTGTTGGAGAGTTTTGCCTCCAACACCCGAAATCCCTATTCAGATGTCTACAAAGGAAAGCTGCTGGGAGATGCGGTCAAGCTCAACTCCAACAATACCGTCTCCAAACTCCTCGACCTTCAGAATGTGCAGTATTCCCGAGAAGTCGTTAGTTGCGAGGAAGACATCACGGTGCAGGAAGTGGCCCTGGCTATGAGTGACCGCAGGGTAGGTTCCATGCTTATCGAGCGGGATGGCCTGCCGGCAGGCATCATCACGGATAAAGATATTCGCAACAAGATCGCCTCGGGACTTTTTCCCATTACGGCTCCCGCTAAAGCCATCATGTCGTCCCCGGTCATTACCTACCCGGCCCAGATGACCATAACCCAGGCCCAGATGGCCATGATGAAAAGCGATATCTCTCATTTGGTGCTGACCGAGGACGGTACCCCGAATATGCCGGCGTTGGGAATACTCTCCAAGCACGACGTGATGCTGTCCCTTGGAAATAATCCTGCTTCTCTGGTCAAAGCGATTCGGCGCAGTAAGAGCGCTGCGGAAATACGGCCCCTGCGTGCCGGAGTCATGAACCTTTTGCAGGGCTATCTCGAGCAGAATTTACCGATGGGGCTAATATCAAAAATCATATCCGAACTCAACGACGCCACGACCAAGCAGCTCATACGGCTTGCCGTGGAAAGCGCCCCACCACCTCCCGTTCCCTTTGCCTGGCTCGCTATGGGCAGCCAGGGGAGAAGTGAACAAATGCTTCATACCGATCAGGATAATGCATTGATATACTTTGATATGGACGGGATAGACCCCGAACTTCATCGCGGTTACTTCCTGGACCTGGCCGGAAAGATCACCCAAGACCTGAATCGGGTAGGCTATGAATATTGTCCTGCCGATATGATGGCCTCCAATCCAAAATGGTGCATGAGCCTCTCGGAATTCCGGCAAACTACTTCGCAGTGGATACAGAATCCAGGCCCCAACGAGGTTCTCCTCTCTTCCATCTTCTTTGACTTCAACCGCATCTATGGGGATAAGGGCCTGGTAGATGCCCTGACCGACCACTTGTTCTCCGAATTCGAAAAACAGCCCATATTCTTCATGCACCTGGCTGCAGGAGCACTGCAGAGCCCCTCTCCTACCGGGTTCTTCCGGCAGTTCCTGCTGGAACAGGACGGACAGTACAAGGATCATTTCGACCTTAAGAAGCGGGTGCTGATGCCCCTGATCGATGCAGGCAGGGTTCTCGTTCTGCACAAACAGGTGAAATCCATCAACAATACAGCCGAACGATTCGAAAAACTGGCCTCCCTGGAACCCGCCAACCGCGATTTGTTTCTTTCCTGTTCCTATGCCTTTAAGGCCGGCCTGAAATTCAGGACCAGACAAGGCCTGCAGCACAGGGATTCGGGCCGGTACATTTCGCTGGAGGACATGAGCAAAGAAGAGAAAATGAAACTGAAACGTTCGTTCAAGACGGTAAAAGACATACAGGAATTGCTCTCCATACGCTTTCGAACCTCGAGAATCTTGTAACCTATGCCACTACCCAGGGAAAAAGAGATCCGGAATTGCTGGAAACGATACACGGCTTCCTTAAAGACCATACCCGACTCGCTCTCCGAGTTACGACTGGTGGTCCTTGATACTGAAACCACAGGTTTCGACCGCATGGAGGACCGCATCCTCAATATAGGTGCACTCGTCGTGCAGAATCAACAGATCCGGGTCGAAACCTCATTGGAGACTTACCTGGAACAAACCGTTTATTGCGAAGAAAGCGCGAAGATTCACGGGATCCTCAAAAGCGGCAAAAGGCAACAGGTCAGCGAGCCTGAGGGCATGTTGCAACTGCTGGAATATTTAAAAGGGAGTGTATTGGTCGCACATCACGCAGCATTCGATGTCGGTATGATCGACATGGCCCTGAGGAGGATGAAACTTCCCGGGCTTAAGAACGAAGTAGTTGATACCTCTGCCCTCTACTACAATACCCAGCCGTCCGGGCGAAAAAACCGAAATTACCGGCAGTTTACCCTGGACCAATTGGCGGATACCTTCAAGGTGGATACCCGGGATCGCCATACGGCTCTGGGAGATGCCTACATAACGGCACGCATACTCCTGCGACTGATAACCGCTTACCGGATATCGGAGCGAAGGGAACTCATCAAAAAGGGTCGCTACCACTTCTGGTGGTAGCAACCGGGGTTATAGCTTTCCCTCGATGATACTCTCGACGATTTCAGGATTCAACAAAGTGGATGTATCGCCCAGGTTGCCCAGTTCGTCCGAGGCAATCTTGCGAAGGATTCGCCTCATGATCTTACCACTCCGTGTTTTAGGAAGGCCCTCCACAAACTGAATCTTGTCGAGTTTAGCTATTGGGCCGATGTGATCGGTAATCAACTGGTTGATTTCCTTTCTAACGTTATCCCGGTCCCGGTATTCACCCGATTCCTTGAGAATCACAAATCCGTAGAGGGCATTGCCCTTGATATCGTGGGGAAAGCCGACTATGGCAGACTCGGCCACGGCAGGGTGCTCGTTGATGGCATCCTCGATGGGTGCCGTCCCCAGGTTGTGTCCGGAAACGATAATGACGTCATCCACGCGACCCGTGATACGGTAGTAACCCACCTCATCCCTCAGGGCTCCGTCTCCTGTGAAATACATGCCCTTGAATGCACTGAAATAGGTGTCCTTATATCGCTGATGGTCCCCCCAGATGGAGCGGGCCATGGAGGGCCAGGGATATTTGATACACAACCTTCCCTCTACCTGATTCCCCCGGATTTCGCTGCCCTGTTCGTCCATGATCGTCGGTAAAATACCTGGCATGGGCAAGGTAGCATAGGTGGGCTTGGTCGGGGTCACGAATGGGATAGGGGAAATTAGTATGCCTCCGGTTTCGGTCTGCCACCAGGTATCGACTATGGGACACCTCTTATTCCCCACATGGTCGTTGTACCAGTGCCAGGCCTCTTCATTTATGGGCTCACCTACGGTACCCAACACCTTGAGCTTGCCGAGATCAAACTGCTGAACATGCGATAAATCCTCCTTGGCGAGTGCCCGTATGGCGGTGGGTGCGGTGTAGAACTGAGTCACCCCATGTTTCTGCACCACCTCCCAAAAACGGGAAAAATTGGGGTAGTTGGGCACCCCCTCGAACATCACGGTAGTGGCCCCGTTGGCCAGTGGACCGTAAACGATGTAGGAATGACCCGTAATCCAACCGATATCCGCCGTACACCAGTACACATCGTTCTCCCGATACTGGAACACGTTTTTAAACGTATAGGCGGTATAGACCATATAGCCCGCTGTAGTATGAAGCATTCCTTTGGGACGACCGGTCGAACCTGAGGTGTACAGTATAAACAAAGGATCTTCCGCATCCATAATTTCAATAGGGCAGTCCGGTTCGGCCTCGTCCAACAGGGGTTCCAGCCAGGCATCCCGCCCTTCCCGCAGCTCGATAGGCTCGTTGGTCCTCTTAGCCACAAGCACGGAATGGACCGTGGAACAATCGTTGAGGGCCTCATCAACGATCGCCTTTAAATTAAGGGTCTTGGCTCCGCGGTAAGAACCATCCGAGGTAATGACCATTTTAGCCTCGCAATCATTGATTCGGGTAGACAGGGCCGTAGACGAGAACCCGGCAAATACCACAGAATGAATGGCGCCAATGCGTGCGCAGGCCAAAAGGGAAATGGCCAGTTCCGGAATCATGGGCAGATAGATGCACACCCGATCCCCCTTGCCGATACCCCTGGATTTTAAAACATTGGCCATTCGGCAGACGCGTTCATGCAACTGCCGGTAGGTGATGTGTCGGGCAGGTTCATCCGGGTCGTTCGGCTCGAATAGTATGGCCGTTTTATCGCCCCTCAGGTGGAGGTGGCGATCGATACAGTTCTCGGTGATGTTTAGTTGAGCTCCCTGGAACCACTTGACCTCAGGCTTATCGAAATCCCACTCGAGGACTCGCTCCCAGGGCTTTCTCCAAACAAAGTGTTCCTCGGCGATCTCCTCCCAGAAGTTTTCCGGATTGCGAATGGATTTACGGTACACCTGAAAATATTCCTCCAGGTGCTTGATATGGTAATTGCTCATGACACAGGTATTTTAGTAATCTAAATTTTTAATAGTTCTTCGACACATTGAATGACTTTTTTAATGGAGAAAGGCTTAGTCAGGTATT
>CAZKAP010000028.1:0-45128 GCA_964550895.1 uncultured Flavobacteriaceae bacterium | reverse complement strand
CTCGCGGAGATTCCGCTCGAGTTCGGGCAGTTCGTCTTCTGTAAATGGCCGGCTGGAAGGATAAATCCAGACCCGGGATTCGTCAGGCAGTTCTTCGAAAGGAACCCACATGTCTCTTGGTATTATGGAATTCGCTGGCCCCGGATGCTACCCGGGAACAAAAAAGATTATCGATCTGTTACCTCCGTTCCGTCCGCCCCCGGAGTAGAGTCACCGGCGGAAGCCAGGAGTTCGGCTACGTCCAGCACCTTGATGCGGGCTTCCTTCTCTTTATTCTTCACGCCATCCGTCATCATGGTATTGCAGAAAGGACAGGCCGCAGCCACTATATCCGGACGGGTCTCAACAGCCTGTTCGGTGCGTTCGATGTTCACCTCTTTGTTCCCGGGTTCCGCTTCCTTAAACATCTGGGCTCCGCCGGCTCCGCAACACAGGCCACGCTCTTTGCAGTTCTTCATTTCGACGAGTTCCGCGTCCAGTTCCCGGATGAGTTCTCTGGGAGCTTCGAATACCGAGTTGGCGCGACCCAGGTAACAGGGGTCGTGAAAGGTGATTCGCTTCCCCTTGAAAGCCCCGCCTTCCACTTTCAGCCGGCCCTCTGTGATCAGTTGGCGCAGGAAGGTGGTGTGGTGCAGCACCTCGTAATTGCCGCCCAGTTCGGGGTATTCATTTTTTAGAGTGTTGAAACAATGGGGACAAGTCGTTACGATTTTTTTGATCTCATAACCATTGAGGACTTCGATATTGGCCATAGCCTGCATCTGGAACAGGAACTCGTTCCCGGAACGCTTGGCCGGATCGCCGGTACAACTTTCTTCGGTTCCCAGCACGGCAAAGGATATGTCCGCTTTCTGCAACAGGGAAGCAAAGGCGACCGTGATGCGCTTGGCCCGATCGTCGAAACTACCGGCACAGCCGACCCAGAACAGGACCTCGGGTACCTTTCCTTCTGCGAACAGCGATGCCATGGTAGGCACGGGTTTATTCAGTTTCATAGCGAATGTACTCTATGAGGCATTCTCCTCGGTCCACTTCAGTCGGTCCATTTGACTGAAGGGCCAGGGTGCCCCGTTGTTTTCAATATTCGACATCATGTTGTTCAGCTCGGAAGGTGCAGCCGACTGTTCCATGACCAGGTAGCGCCTCATATCCAGGATAATGGACAGGGGATCGATACCCACCGGACAGGCCTCCACACAGGCATTACAGGTCGTACAGGCCCACAATTCCTCCCGGCTGATATAATCGTCCAGCAGTTTCTTGCCATCGTCCTTCCATTCCCCCTTGTTGGCATCCAGGACCTTCCCGACCTCTTCCAGCCGATCCCGGGTATCCATCATGATCTTCCGGGGAGACAGCAGCTTACCCGTCTGATTAGCCGGACATTCCGAGGTGCAGCGCCCGCACTCGGTACAGGTGTATGCATTCATCAACTGCCGCCAGTTCAGGTCCATTACATCCGAAGCCCCGAAGCTCTCCGGAGCCTCTTCCGAACCCTCAACAGAGCCGGCAAAGGGATCCTGATTGGGATCCATCATCAGGGCCACTTCCTTCTTTACCGATTCCATGTTCGTAAACCGACCGGCCGGTTCGAGGCTGGCGAAATAGGTGTTGGGAAAGGCCAGGAGGATGTGCAGGTGCTTGGAATAATACAGGTAATTGAGGAACAGCAGTATCCCTATAATGTGCATCCACCAGGCGGATCGTTCGATGGCTATCAGTGTCCCTTCCTCCATGCCGGCGAAAAGACCGCTGAGGATACTGGAAACAGGGTAGCTGCCCGCCTGAACGTAATGATCAGCACCCAGTTGCTGCAACTGGTAATCCGCCGCATTCATCGTCAGGAACAGCAACATGAGTACCCATTCTATATACAGTATAGCATTCGCATCGTTCTTGGGCCATCCTTTCATCTCCGGCTTGTGGAAACGCTTGAGTTTTCCGATGTTCCGCCTCCACCAGAAAACACCCACCGCGACGATTACCAGGAACGCCAGTATTTCGAAACTGCCGATCAGGAAATCGTAGAAGCCGCCGAGAAAGGCAAAAATCCGGTGCGTACCGAAGAGACCGTCGATGAGGATCTCGAGCACCTCGATATTGATGATAATAAACCCCACATAAACGATAATGTGCATCAGGCCGGAGACGGGCCGGACCACCATTTTCGACTGTCCCAGCGCAATCCGGGCCATGTGGGCCCAGCGTTCCCGGGGGCGATCCGAGAGGTCGAGCGGCCTTCCCAGGCCGATGTTCCTTCGCAATTTGCCGACATTCCGGGCGAAGTTGCCAATGGCCAGTATCAGTATAAGCAGGAATACGACATTCGGTATCCAGTTCATCTTAGCTAGACGATTTATTCGTTGTTTTCGCGATCGCGCTCGGCCGGGTCTTCTTCAGGAAAAACATACTCCTTCTGCTTCTTCCCAAACACGGAGACATTCACGTACCGCTTGGGATTCAGTCGGAAGTCCTGCAGGAGCAGATCCAGTTCCCTCGATGCGTTGTTCAGATTGTTATACAGCTCGTCGTCCTGGGCCAGTTTTCCCAGGGAGCCCTCACCCCCTTCGATCTGTTCCAGTATGCCGTTCAGACGGGTAACCGTCGTCTGCAGCTCGGCTATGGTTTGTCCCATCCCCGCACGGTTCAGTGAATCGGAGAGCTGAGACAGGTTTTCGGTAATGTCGCGCACATTGGTAATCGAAGCCTCCAGGTCGTCCGAGTTATCGGCCAGGAGCGTATTCAGACGGGCCGCTGCCTGCTGAAAATCCTGCATGCCCGAATTGAAGTTGGCGGCACTCTGATGGATGTTGATTCGCGTCTGTTCATCCAAAAGCTTGTTGAAATTCTGCATGGTGGAATCCGCCGTGGAAAAGGCTCCGCGCGCCTGCGCAAGGGAGGGTTCGATCTGGTCGATCAGGCCGCCGTAAACGGCCGAAGGCAGCGTATCCCCTGATTGGGCCATCGGGGCGTCGTCGAACACCTGAACCAACTGTATGCTCTTTCCACCAAGAGGATTGGAGGAATACAGCTGTATTTTGCTGTTGCGCGAGAACTCAATATCCTCGGTGAAGATGACCTTGACCACCAGCTTTCCGCTGTTGTCCTTAAAATAAATATCGCCCACCTTTCCCACTACAAACCCGTTCATGGAAACCTGAGTCCCGGGATTGAGACCGCCGACATTACTGAACTCGGCATAGAAGATCTTGGAGGTGGTAAATACAGGGGATGACTTCAGATAGCTGTAACCCAGTATAAGGAGGAAAATACCGCCTACTGCGATGATTCCTGTTTTTAACTCTCGGCTTAATTTCAAGACGGAACTTTTTGCTGCTTTAAAATTAGAAATAAATTCCCAGCGGAATTATCCCTTTCGGGATCAGGGATACTTGCGACGAATCTGATCGGTCAGCTTTACCCGCTCCCCTATCTTATACACGACTATGTACGCTTCCCTATAGCCCCGGGATCGGGCCACTCTCTGCAATTCCAGAGCCTCGGCATAAGACGAGGTACTCCCGTACATATAGCGGTGGTAGTCCCCGAACTTCTCGGTGGATAGTATATCCAGGCCGTTGAATTCCGACGATCTCAGGGGCCGGGGCACCTTGGATGCCATAATCTGAACCTTGAAGATCACGTCCGATGCCGGGCGTTCGCCAGCCGGTTCGGTCTTCTTTTCCACGGTCGTGACCGTGCGCTCTGTCCTGACCGGTGGCTTTTTACTTTCGGTCGCAGTCTCGGTACGCTTCAGTGAACCTCCGGAAGGCCCGTCCGAAACCGGCTTCTCCCTGACCTGTGACGTGGCATTGCCCATGACCTCAACGCCCGCATCGTCCACCAGGTTGATCACGATGCCCTGCGTATATTCGATTACCGCATCGGCCATTGCCTGAGCCATTTCCATTTGTCCCTTCCTGGAATTCAGGTAGGCTCCTTCCTTCTTGTTGGTCAGAAAGCCCGTCTCCACCAGGACGCTGGGCATGAAGGTCTGGTGCAGGACGATAAATCCGGCCTGCTTGACCTTGCGATCCTTGCGTTTGAGGTTTTGTCTGAAGTTTCTTTGCAGCAGGCGAGCGAATTCGATGCTTTGATCCAGGAATTCCTCCTGAAGAACCGTTAATCCGATGATCGATTCCGGACTGTTGATATCGTACTGGGCGTAGGTCTCTTCGTAGTTTTCTTCCAGATAGATCACCGAGTTTTCCTTCTTCGCCACCTCGAAGTTTTTCTCATTGGCATGGACCCCGAGGACAAAGGTTCCGGCCCCGTAGGCATCGGAGGTATGCGAATCGCAGTGCACGGAGATAAAGAGATCCGCATTGGCCTGATTGGCGATGGCTCCCCTTTGGGTGAGTTCGACGAAGGTGTCGTCCTTTCGGGTATAGATCACCTTGATCTCCGGGCGTTTTTCCAGCAACTTACCCGCAAAGAGGACAATGTTTAAAGCGATATTCTTTTCTACATAGCCGTTTCCCATATTACCGGGGTCCTTTCCACCATGTCCGGCATCCAAAACCACTACAAACTGGGGCTTCCCCGGATCCATCTGGCTGACCTCGGCGCGGGCCTCTGACCCGGCTACCGAACCCAGTGTGACCAAAAGACTCGAGACTACGATTCTAAACAGTGACTTCATATCCCAAATTTACTACTCCTAAGGGGTTAAAAGTTCCATAATGCCAGAACTCAGAACGAAAATATACGTAAGTTTGGTTTCCAAAAACCGCACCAGAACATTGCAAAAGTAGGTTTTTCGTGTTGAGTAGGATTAAATGGACAGTATTAGCGGTTTTGTTTTGCGTACTCACCGTCCAGACCGGAAAGGCTCAGGAAAAGCCGTACGAAACGCGCCCGGTAGTCCTGTTTAATGACAGCCTGACCGCACCGCGCATACCCTACACCATACTTCCCGACTCCCTTCAGAAAGACAGCACCCTTCTTGCCGGTAATGCCCGAAAGCAGGTGATCGAAGGTACTATTTCTTACAAGGCCAAGGATATCGTCCGCATGAACCAGCGAACGAAGACCATCTATATGTATAACGAGGCCGAAGTCAAATACCTGGATACAGAGATCAAGGCGGGGGTAATTGTACTCAATTATGAGACCAACGAGGTATATGCCGGCCGGATTAAGGACGAGGATGGCACCTACAGCCAATTACCGGAGTTTAAGCAGGGACCGGACCTGATTATCCCCGACTCCATCCGCTTCAACTTCGATACCGAACGGGCCCTGATCTGGAATTCACGCACCGAACAGGCGGGTGCACTGGGGGGGATGGCGGGTGCGGAATCCATGAAAATCCTGGCCTCCCTGACCAAGAAAGAGAACGACTCCGTCTATTTCATGAAAAGCGGTCGGATCACCACCTCCAAGGACACCATCGATCCCGACTACTACATCAAGATCACCAAAGCCAAGCTGGTGCCCGGCAAAAAGGTGATCGCCGGTTTCAGCAATATGTATCTGGTGGATGTACCCACTCCCATCGCCTTGCCTTTCGCCTATTTTCCCATGTCCTCAGGCCGGACCGGGGGACTGATCTTCCCCACCTTCAGCGAGGATCCGCAGCGGGGTTTTTCCATACAGAACGGCGGGTATTACCTTCCCATCAGTGATTACGTGGACTTCAGCGTCATGGGAGACTTTTTCACCAACGGCAGCTACGGCATCCGGCTGCGCACGATGTATAAACAGCGCTACAAATTCGGGGGAAGTATCGACTTTAACTTCGAAAACCTGGTCAATAGCCAGAAAGGCTTCGACGACTTTAGCCGAAGTACCATTTACAACCTGGTGATTTCACACCGCCAGGATCCCAAGGCCAATCCAAATTCCGTTTTTTCGGCTTCGGTTAACCTGGGGAGCAGCGCGTTCTTTTCCAATTCGGCCAACCAGCGCAACCTGGCCCTGACCCAGAATAACAACCTGTCCTCGAGTATTACCTATCGGAAGACCTTCCCGGCTTATCCTTCCGTAAATCTCAACCTGACGGCCTCCCACAACCAGAATACCCGGACGCAGCAGGTACAGCTCACGCTGCCCACCCTACAGGCCAGCGTGGAACGGATATTTCCCTTTGCCAAAAGGGAGGGGGTCAAAAAGGGGCTGATCCAGAATGTGAACATGCAGTACAACGTCCGGGCTGAAAACCGGATCACCACGACCGATTCCCTCTTCCTGACGCCGGCCATGTTCGAGGACGCGCGCATCGGCGCCCGTCATACCATACCCATCAGCACCAATTTCAAGGTGGCTAAATACCTCAGTGTGACCACCGGGGTGAATTACGAGGACATCTGGTCCTTTGAGACCTTTACCCGGGGGGTCGATCCGGACGATCCCAACAACCGGGAAATCGTACTCGACACCATCAAAGGCTTCGATCGCTTTAACCGCTACTCCTTCAATGCCAACCTGGGTACCACCCTTTACGGTACCTATCAATTCAAGGAAGGAAAGAAGTTTCAGGCCATACGTCACGTGATGCGACCTTCCATAGGCTGGAGCTTTGCGCCATCCTTCGAAAGGCTCTACGACACCTACATCAACAACGACGGAGAAGAGGTTCTCTATACCCGCTTCCAGGGTACCCTTAACGGAGGGCCTACGCGAAACAAGGTCAATACCATGACCTTTAGCCTGCAGAATACCCTGGAGGCCAAGGTCCGGGACAAGGACAGTACGGCTACCGAACCCAAGAAAATCTCGCTGCTGAGCAACCTGAATTTCTCCACCAACTACAATTTCGAGGCGGATTCCCTTCGTCTGAGCCCGGTGAATTTCAACGGGGCGACCGCCTTCTTCGATCGCAAATTCACCGTGAATTTCTCGGGTAGCATGGATCCCTACGCCATCAACAACAACGGCCAGCGGATCAATACGCTGAACATCCGCAAAGGCGGCGGGTTGTTCCGACTTACCCGCTTCAACCTCAACCTCGGGTTCTCGCTGAACAACGAGACCTTCAAAAGGGAAGACAAGGAGGACGAAGACAAGGAGGCAGATACGGGCCCGGGAGCTGGCGGGCCACCAGGCGACGAGGACTATCGCGCACAGCGAGGTGGGAGCCCGGACGACCTGTTCGGCTTCGGGATCAACGATCAGGGAGGAGGCCTGGGGTCCCGGGACGACGTGGAAAACCCGGCTTACGGCACCAAGGTCCCCTGGGACCTCAGGCTGGCCTTCAACTCCTCTTACAACAACAGCAACCGGCAAAACGAGTTCACCAATAACTCCCTTATGGTGTCGGGGAACGTGGAACTCTCGCCCCGCTGGCGGGTGAGGATCACCACGGGTTATGATTTCAAGAACAACGGATTCAACCTGACCCAGCTGGGCTTTACCCGCAACCTGAAAAGTTTCGATCTCCGGTTCAACTGGGTGCCCTTCGGAAGGAATGAACGCTGGGATTTCTTTATCGGCATCAGCAGTCCCATATTGCGGGATCTTAAGTGGGAGAGCCGCAGCCAACGAAACATCAGCCGCTTCTGACGGAATCGGCTCCATAAATAATTACCCGATCATGAAAAAAATAGTGAATACCCCCAAGGCACCCGCCCCTATCGGTCCGTACAACCAGGCTGTATGGGCAGGCCCTTTCCTGTACGTGTCCGGCCAGATCCCTATCGATCCCTCCACAGGCGAACTGGTCAACAGCGACATCGGCCGGGAGACCCGCCAGAGCATGGAAAACCTGAAGGCTATACTGTCAGAGGCCGGACTCACCTTCGAGCACGTGGTCAAGACGACCATCTTCCTCAGCGACATGGATCTGTTTGTCCCGGTAAATGAGGTATACGGCTCCTATTTCCGGGAAGGAACTGCGCCCGCACGGGAAACCGTTGCCGTCCGGCACTTGCCGAAGTACGTGAATGTCGAGATCTCCGTAGTGGCCTACAAACCCTGACCTCTCCGGGAATCGGTGATATCCGAATCGGGGTTCGCCTAGATGGTGCTGCGGTGGAATTCCACCAAGCCGTCTATGGGCCTGCGTTCGATCCTGCCGAGAACCAGATCGTTGCGTTCGACGACCGTAGTCAGTTCTTCCTTGAGGAAGTGCGCGATGCTGCCCACGAAGCTCACAGGCACCTTGGTCGCCAGCTCGAATTGCATGATGTAGTTGTTGACGAATTGCTGAAAGCCCTTGTCAATAACACCTCGGCAGTAGGGGTGTTCCCGGTGCTCTATGATGAAGCGGGCAAAGGTTGCCAGGTAGGTGTTGGGATTGGGCTGCTTGTACAGGTTGTCCTTGATTACATCCGCATCCAGATCGTATTCCTTGTTGAAACGCATCCCCAGGTCCTGGGGCATCTTATTGAAGTAGTAGTCCCGCAGCAGCTTGCGCCCGAAGAAGTTTCCGCTGCCGTCGTCCATAAGGATATACCCGAGCGAGGTGACCTTCTGGAACAGCTGGTTTCCGTCGTAGTAGCTGCAGTTGGACCCGGTACCGAGTATACTGACGATGGAGGGCTGGCCAATCTGGGTGGTAGCGTAAACCGCAGCATAGGTATCTTCCCGAA
The DNA here is from genome assembly GCA_964550895.1 of uncultured Flavobacteriaceae bacterium. Taxonomy (GTDB): domain Bacteria; phylum Bacteroidota; class Bacteroidia; order Flavobacteriales; family Flavobacteriaceae; genus CAZKAP01. Next base: position 36,597 of record CAZKAP010000028.1, on the reverse strand, counting down.
CCACGGCCTTGGCATTGGGGAAAAAGTCCTGGAAAATCTCCCTCAGGAACTGCTTCATCCGGTCCGTTCCGGCGCCCGCTCCGTAGAAATACAGGTGAGTAACGTCTGCCTTGTTCTTTGAAATTTCAAAGTTATTGGCCAGGCGATCTTCGATGACCTCCCGGGAGAGTACTTCCGGGCTCAGTCCCAGGGTTTGGGTAACAAAGAGCTCTGTGCCTTTATCGTCCAGGGCAATCCAGTCCGATTTGGTCGCGCCACTATCTACTACTAGGATCATAGGTTAGGTTTTAAAAGGGCCGCACCCGACGGGTGCGACCCTGCTATCTTAATATACTATTTAGAGGGCCGAAATGTGTTGGGCCAAGTCGACGAGTTTAGCCGAATAGCCGTATTCGTTATCGTACCAGCTGATGAGTTTGAAAAAACGCGAGTTCAGCTCGATACCCGCCTTAGCATCAAAGATACTGGTGCGTGTATCGCCCACAAAGTCCTGGGAAACCACATCTTCCTCCGTATACCCGAGTATGCCCTTCAGCGGTCCCTCAGAAGCCGCTTTGAAGACGGCCTTGATCTCGTCATAGGAGGTGTCTTTGGAAAGTCGGGCAGTCAGGTCCACAACGGAAACATCCGCATTGGGCACCCGGAATGCCATGCCCGTCAGCTTACCCTGTAGTGCAGGGATCACCTTAGTAACGGCCTTGGCCGCACCCGTCGAGGCGGGAATGATGTTCAGCATGGCACTGCGCCCTCCACGGTAGTCTTTCTTCGAGGGTCCGTCCACCGTCATCTGGGTGGCCGTGGTGGCGTGAACGGTAGTCATCAGTGCTTCCTCCAGTCCGAAGTTATCGTGCAATACCTTGGCCAGTGGCGCCAGGCAGTTGGTCGTGCAGGAGGCATTGGATACGATGGTGTCGGTAGCCTTGACTTCGCTGTGATTAACTCCCATAACGAACATGGGTGCATCCTTTGAGGGCGCAGAAATAACGACCTTCCTGGCACCTCCATCGATGTGCTTTTGGGCCATCTCCAGGGTGGTGAATATACCCGTACATTCGGCGACAATTTCCACTCCGGCACTGTCCCAGGCCAGATTAGCCGGATCCCGCTCCGCCGTGATGCGCACCGTTTTACCATTGACTAGCAGGTGGCCGTCCTTCACCTCCACTTCGCCTTCGAAACGTCCGTGTACGGAGTCGTATTTGAGGAGGTATGCCAGGTGATCCACTTCCAGCAGGTCGTTGATCGCCACAACGTCCACGTCGTCGCGTTTCACACTCTCGCGGAACACCAGTCGGCCGATGCGGCCGAACCCGTTGATTCCCATTTTTAGCTGTGCCATATTTCAGTTTTAGCGTTAAAAAATTAGGTTGTCATGATATCGGATACCCGGATCAACTCCTTATCTACAGGGGTATGAGCACTTATGGCCTCGCTGATGGGTGTCAGTATCATTTCGTTGTTTCGTATACCAACCATATAGTTGGTCTTGCCTTCCAGCAGCGCCTCTACGGCCCTCACTCCCATACGGCTGGCCAGCACGCGGTCAAAGCAGGTCGGGTTGCCCCCGCGCTGCATATGACCGAGAACGGATACGCGAACGTCATAGATGGGCAGGTGCTCTTCCACGTATTCCTTGAGCTGGAAAACATTCTTTCCGATCTTGTCTCCTTCGGCCACGACGACCAGACTGGAGGACTTTCCTGACTTCTTACTGCGTTTAAGGGAGTCCAACAGGCGTTCGAGTCCGAGGTTTTGTTCCGGTATCAGGATTTCTTCGGCCCCCGCTCCCACTCCGGCATTCAGGGCGATATGACCCACATCGCGACCCATGACCTCGACAAAGAAGAGTCGGTTGTGCGAACTGGCCGTATCCCGAATCTTGTCGATGGCCTCGACCACGGTGTTGATGGCCGTGTCGAACCCGATGGTGTAGGCCGTCCCGAGTATATCATTATCGATAGTACCCGGTATACCAATTACGGGAAAGTCGAATTCGTTATTGAAGTGCATGGCCCCGGTAAAACTGCCGTTCCCTCCGATGACCACGAAAGCCTGTACGCCGGCCCTGACCAGTTGTTCATGGGCCTTATTCCGGCCTTCGGGAGTCCGGAACTCTTCGCAGCGGGCCGATTTGAGTATGGTGCCGCCCTTGTTGATGATGTTATTGACACTACGGGCGTTCATCTCCTTGAAGTCCCCCTCGATCATACCCTGGTATCCCCTGTATATCGCCACACACTCGATCTGCTTGTAGGCGCAGGTCCGAACCACGGACCGTATGGCGGCATTCATGCCCGGGCTGTCCCCTCCAGAGGTCAGCACGGCTATTCTATTGATACGGGTTGTCATTCTTACTTCTTCCAGTAGGCAAAGCTAGAAATTTTAACCCTTTTGGCATATACCGAAATCGCTTATTCGGACCTGCGGAAAGATGGTCCGGCACGGGCGGCCCGGCGATTGGCAGGAATCGTGTCGGCATCCCTTCCGATATCCTCACTATCCCCACTGTTCCTGACGGGAATAATGCGCCTGAGTAGCTCGCGGAAACTGTTGAAATCCACCTGATAGGAGAGTCCCATTCCCTGGGTGTACCCCTGGCGTTCGGACAGGAATTGCTGGATTTCGTTTTCCCGGTTGAAGATCTTGGCGCTGAGACTCCCGTCTGCATTCAGCAGGAGCTGCACCTCCACATCCCCTGCCACCAGGGTCTCGGATACCCCACCTACCGGCACTCCGACCCGGCCATTCACGAGAATACGGTCCGAGATCTGAGTACTTACCGTAAAACCGATGCGGTTCTCGGTCTGGAAGTCCGCGTTGGGGTCTATTATACCCGGTTCGTAGAGGAAACCGATATCGAGTTTGTCATTACTCCCGCCCAACACCTCATTGAAGAGGCCGAATCCGGTCTGAAGCAGGTTACCCGTGAGTGCCTGCTGGGTGAGGCCCAGCTGCTCGTTGACGAAAGTCCCCTGGGCCAGCAGGAATACGGCATTGCGCTCTTCGATGGTGGGATCCTGCAACCGGTATGCCAACTCGGATCTCACTACGGAACTGGTGTTGGGAAACTCGATATCAAAATCGATGTTGGGCTTCTCCAGCTCGCCATCCAGACGGACGACCACATCCACGGGTATTCTCCCGGTGAAATTGGAATTGTCCAGCAATGGAGAGGGATTTGCACTCAGGGAATAGACTGCCTCCAGGTCGAGCTGGGCGGTCCAGGGGTTACCATCCCAGGTGATATAGCCCCCCGGCCTCACCGTGAAATCCTTGTCGATGAGCCCGCCGTATTTGTAGTTATAGTCACCGGTTACCGTAGCAAAATCCCCGTACATATTGAATTTTCCGTTGGTGTTGATCTCCATCAGCAAGAGTCCTTCCCCGGTCCCCTTCAGCGAACTGCCCGTTTCCGTATCCACAACGACCTCGACTTCGGCATCGGGCGTCACGGCCAGGTCGAAGGCCATTTCCAGTCCTTGGTAATCCTCCTCCACCCGGGGTTCCGTTCCCTCGTCGAGTCCATTGGCATCTTGCACGAAATTGATAAAGGAATAGTCCCCTATGCTGCTGACGTCGTTCAGTGGGATCTTCAGCGAGGTCCCCGGACCGGTCGAACCATCGAAGGAGATATTCAGTGCAGAAACCGGACCGCGGATGCGGCCGCTTCCGTTCACGAAGGCCGAACCGTAGTAAAGCGCGTCCTTCTGGAAGGGCGTATTGAGTATCAGCAATCGGTTCCGGCGCGTGTCCAGATCCAAATCGAGCTCCCAGTCGCTGAAATAGGAATGCGAAATTTTTCCATTAAGCCAGGCGGTGGTCTCGTATTCCGTATCGGTGAGGGGCGCGTCCCGGAACACAAAATCCCTTCCCTCAAAGAAAATGCGTTCCGTCGACTTGAAATCGTAGTCCACGTTGAGGTAGGGAAAGTAAAAGCCTCCGCCCGACATTTGCAACTGACCCCCGATCAGCGGATTGCCTACGGGCCCGGTCAACTTGACCGTACCGCTCAAGCCGCCGCGGATTCGGGAAATGACATCCTCTCCCAGGGGCGAAAAGGGTTCAATTCGGAAGTCCTCGAAGGTGGACAGCAGGTCGAGTGTCGTATTCCCATTGTTGCTCAGTATGTTTCCGGTTACACTCCATTGCTCCTTGCCCCCCTTGGACAACCAGCTATTGACGCCGAAGCGCGTCAGGTCGTTGTTTCCGAATACCGTAATCTGCAGGTTGCCCAGAGGGATATCGTTAATCGTAAACTGGGTAATGTCCAGGCTGGAAGTAGGCAGGTAACGCCCCTGCCTCTGCTGTATGTTCAGGAAGCCGTCCACCTGCCCGTCGATCTTCAGGCTGTCGATTACCGGGGTTACTTTCTCCAGAGTCACGATCTTGAAATTGACTTCAAGATCCTTATAGGTACTGTCGGCCATGATGCCGTTGATTCGTATCTGCTCCTTGCTGGCATTGTCCAACTGGATCTGATCGATGCGGATGCTGTCCAGTGTCCTGTTGATCACCACCTTGTTCCGTGCGTTCCTGTCCTTGTTGATCACCCATTCGTTTCCCTTGACAAACAGGGAAGACTTTTTGAGACCGATAATGGACTCCTGCGCCTCGTTGAAGGTGTGGTAAAAGTTGAGTTCATAGCGATCCTGGAAACTGCCCCCGCCTTCGAATTCTGCCCTGAAAAACAAGGTGTCCTTGAGCTTGGTATTAATCAGACTGAATTTCTCCAGGTCGTAATAGACCGTATTCATGTCTCCCACCGACACATAGGTGTTGAACAGTTTGTTGTCGTTGTCGATCAGCACCTCGATCTCCTCCAGCTTGTTCTCGTAAAGGTCCAGGCTGGACGACTCGAATTTCAGGTTGAATTCCTCGCTTAGCGCGCCGATCTTACCCTCTAAGCGGGTATCGGGTCCGAAGGCTACTTCTGGAAAGAACACATCGACAATCTTGTTGTCTATGCGGAAATTGAAATCCACGAACTGTCCGGGCGATACCGGCTCGGGGCGGTAATTGGTGTAGGTACTTCCTATGGCATTGCGGAGCAGGGGGCCGAGTTCGCCCAGCTTATAGACCCCGGTCATATAGCCGTTTACGATGTCCGGAGATTCTATGGATATGGTGCGTACGGAATCCGCAGTAAATTGGGATTCGATGGCGAAATCCTCGAATTTATAGGTATCCGCCGAATTGGTATAGATCGTATTGGAGAAGGTGACCGCCCCGCTCAGGTTGTCCACGTCATTGCCGGTCACCTGCATGCCGAGGTCCCCCTTGAACAGCGCCAGGGTATCCTTCATAAACCGGAGTTCGTACAGGTTAGCCCTGTCGATACGGGCAGTAAAGTCGAAGATGCGTTGTTCGCCACTCATATCGGCCAGGCCGTCGAAGACAAATTGCGCATTGGGGTCCTTGCATTCCAGAAATCCCTTGAAGCGCTCTTCCTGGAAATTGCCGGAAATGTCGGTATCCCGATATGCATAGCCGTTGAACTCTATGTATTCTATGTTTCCCGATGCGCGGGTATCGAGCAGTTCAGGGGTAAAGCCCTTGCCGTTCACCTTCATATTCAGGCTAGCCCTGCCCACTTTCTTCTGCTCCAGAAAAGTGCCCAGGTCGAAGTCCTCCATGGACACAACGCCGTCGTACCGGGCCTCGTCGATATCGTCGATGTGGCGAAGGGTCAGGTCGGCCCTGCTATTGCCGATCTCGGTCTGAATATCCACCCCGGCCACTACCTCAGTCGGACTCACCTCCGTATTGCCGATCAGGGTGAACTGCCCGAATTGCTCAAAGGAGGAAGGAATGCTTTTTCCCAGTATATCCGGCAACAGGCTGCGCAGTTCGTTGTAGTTGCTGGTTACTCGCCTCATCCCGGCCTTCATCCGGAACGGCTGTATGGAATCAAAGAGATTGTAGAACCGGAAATCCCCGTAAATACGCGTGCGAAGCGAACGCATACGCCAGTCCTGAAGCTCGAGGTTATTCAGCGTACCCGAAAGGTCTCCCTGCAGGGATACTTTCTTGTTCGGGCCGAAGATGGGCAGGTAGCGGTTCAGTTCGTTCAGCGCAACCACTGAATTCTCGAAATGCGCCTTCAGGCGCACCTTGCGGGTAAATTCACTGAGGTCCTCCCGCTGGTAATCGAACTGAATGCGTCCCTGCAATTCAGAACTCAGGGTCTGCATGAACAGGTCTTCGAAAGCCATGCGCTCCCGGCTGTAGTGAAAATGGGTATCGAGCCGGTCCAGGAAGATACCTTTGTGGCTTAGGGCTGAAAGGCCGTCGATTTTCATATCCACCTCCGGACCGAGGATCAGGAAGTCGTTAGCCACCACATTGAGTTCGCTGAAATCCAGTATTACCGAATCCTTCTGCCGATCGTCGATCAGGCGGTAGCGACTATCGTTGACCTGTATGTCCGAAGTGCTCAGGCGAAAGGGCGGCTTATTCGGATCGCGCGGCTGTCCGTCGTCCAGTTTGGAGACGAAAATATCCAGATTGGTCAGGCTATCCCCGCGGTAGGTCCGCATGATCATGTTCAGCCCATCGATGTCAAAAGCGCCCAGGTCGAGGTTACCTTTGGCCAGCTGCCGGAGCTGGGTCACCGAGGTCTTCAGGGAACGAATGTAGATGAGGGTATCCCGGCGGTGGTCCGCGAGATAGATCTCCTTAAACCGGGTATCCAGGGTAAGGGGAACCAGTCGCAATTTGCCGATGGACAGATCCGTTCCGAATTCCTCGTTGAGATAATCCGCGGCCTGACGAGCCAGAAACGTCTGCACGGGCGGCAGGGAAAGCAAGACCGTGACCACCAGTAATGCGATGAGCAAAGTGGCTGTAATCCTGCGCAGTATGCCAAGGAATTTCTTAATCGCTGAACGGGTTTATATCTTTACATTCAATTTACATTCCAAATTTCGTTTTAATAATCTAAAAGTGTACATAATCGGAATTGAATCTTCCTGCGACGATACTTCCATAGCCGTCCTGGAGGACCACAGGGTACTGAGTAACGTTACCGCTAATCAGAAAATTCACGCCCAATACGGGGGTGTGGTGCCGGAGCTGGCATCGAGAGCACATCTGCAGCATATAATCCCTGCCCTACACGAAGCCCTGGGTATGGCGGGTGTGGAGCTCAGGGAGGCCGATGCCATCGCATTTACTCAGGGACCCGGACTGCTGGGCTCCCTGCTGGTGGGTACATCCTTCGCTAAGTCTCTGGCCTGGTCGCTCGATATTCCCCTGATTTCGGTAAATCACATGGAAGCCCATATACTGGCGCACTTTATTGACCAGCCCAGTAAAACTCCGCCGGCTTTTCCTTTCCTGGCCCTTACCGTGAGTGGAGGACACACTCAGCTGATACGGGTAAATGGCTACCGGGAGTTCGAGATCCTGGGGGAGACCCTGGACGATGCGGCCGGCGAGGCCTTCGACAAGTCGGCCAAACTACTGGGCCTGCCCTATCCCGGAGGCCCTCTGGTGGATCAATGGGCCCGAAAGGGCAATCCCAGGGCCTTTCCCTTCCCGAAACCCCGGGTAGACGGTTTACAATTCAGTTTCAGCGGACTGAAAACCAGCATCCTCTATTTTGTCAAAGAAAAGATGGAGTCCGATCCCGGGTTCATCGAAATGAACCTGGCCGATATCTGCGCCTCGGTGCAGCACACCATCGTCGGGATACTGATGGACAAGGTGCGGCTGGCCGTCGAGCAGACTGGCCTGAAAACCGTGGCTGTAGGGGGTGGTGTAGCGGCCAACAGCGGCCTGCGGTCGGCCTTGCAACGGGCCGGTGAGGAAGAAGGCTGGGAAATTCACATCCCGGAATTCTCCTATTGCACCGACAATGGGGCGATGATTGGGATTGCAGGCTATTTCAAATACCGGCAGGGCGCATACACCGAGCTCGGCGAGGTGGCCCGGGCCCGTTTCCCCATAGGCTCATGACACAACTCTTCCTGCATAAGCAACTCGACGAAAACAGCGACTACGTTCGCTTTGATTCGGAGGAGAGCAGGCACATCAGCAAGGTGTTGCGCAAGCAAGAAGGCGACCTGCTGGACATCACCAACGGCAGGGGAATGCGGTTTCAGGCCGAGCTAACCTCGGCCGGGCCCAGGGCCTGCGCGGCATCGATTCGCGATCATAGGTTCGTTCCTCCGCTGCCCTATAAACTCCACCTGGCCGTAGCGCCTCTGAAATCCAATGACCGCTTCGAATGGCTGCTGGAGAAATGCACCGAACTCGGTGTTACCGAAATCAGTCCGGTCTGGTGTGAACATTCGGAACGGAGAATCGCAAAGGTTGGGCGCTGGCAGCGCATCGTAGAATCTGCCCTGAAGCAATCCCTGAGGGACTACCTGCCCGTTCTGAATGAACCCCTGGAATTCCGGGACTGGGTCAGGGCAACGCAAGGCGAAACACGTTACCTCGCTCACTGCCGGGAAAGTCACCGTATCGGGGCCCGGAATTGGGCCAGGGAGGCAAAAGCGGACCTGGTGATGGCCATAGGACCCGAGGGAGACTTCAGCCGGGAAGAAATCGAGCTGGCGGAAGCCGCCGGATTTCGCTCCATAGAGCTGGGTGCCTTCCGCCTGAGAACCGAGACCGCTGCCATAGGTGCAGTTGCCCTGGCCGTAAACGCCCTGCAGTGACCGGATTCGCTCACCGTATTCCAAACCAGGTAGGAAAACCCTACATTTGAAGATATGAAAACGCGGCTTGGCTTACTGGTATTTACCCTTGTGATTCTCGTCTCATCGGCTGCCTGCGGGCAGAAGATCGCGATACTGAAATACGGTGGCGGGGGAGACTGGTATTCCAACCCTACGGCACTGCCGAATCTGATCGAGTTCTGCAATCGCGAAATACAGACCCGACTGAATCCCCGACCCGAACGGGTGGAGGCCGGCAGTCCCGATATCTATAACTACCCCTTCCTGCACATGACAGGACACGGAAACGTATTCTTCTCGGAAGAAGAAGCCGAAAACCTGAGGATCTATTTGCTTTCGGGTGGCTTTATCCATGCCGATGACAACTATGGGATGGCCCCTTACCTGGAAAAGGAGATCAGGAAGGTGTTCCCGGATCGGGAATGGGTGGAACTGGGATCCGATCATCCCATCTTCAATCGAAAGTTCGCCTTCCCCAACGGCCTGCCCAAGATACACGAGCATGACGGAAAGCCGCCCAAGGCTCTGGGGATATTCGACGGGCCCAGGCTGGTATTTTTATTTACTTTCGAATCCGACCTGGGGGATGGATGGGAAGACCCGGAGGTACACGGCGACCCCGAAGAAGTACGGCTCCAGGCCCTGCAGATGGGTGCGAATATTATCGATTACGTCTTTAAAAACTAAGGGAAATGAATGCCAATACGATAGCCAATGGTATAGTCAGGGCCATACTGTTCCTGGCGGGACTCGTCCTGCTGGGCTATTTCCTGTATGCCATCCGATCCGTCCTTGCCTATCTCGCCATAGCGGGGGTCATCGCTTTGCTGGGCAAGCCCCTGGTCTCGTTTCTCAACAACCGACTGCGCTTTCCCAGTACGCTTTCGGTAATGCTTACCCTCTTGTTCTTCTTCGGCATTTTCGCAGGCCTGCTCGCCCTGTTTGTACCCGTAATAGTGGAACAGGGCAAGAACCTGTCCCTGCTCGATATCGAGCAACTCAAGTCCGACATAAATGTCCTTTACTCCCAGATTTTGGAATATTTCAATGCGAATTTCGGCGGAGTAGAGGAAGTCGTGGACCAGACCAAGGTGTTCGATCAACTCCTGCAGGAACTCAACCTTTCGTTCATTCCCAATTTCCTCAATTCCTTTATCAATGTACTGAGCTCCTTGAGTGTGGGCCTGTTTTCGGTACTCTTTATCTCCTTCTTTTTCCTGAAGGACAGCAATCTGCTTCAGAATGGCATACTCACTTTCGTCCCCCAGAAGCGCGAAGCCGGAACGGTGGCCTCTATAGACAAGATCAACAAGTTATTATCCCGTTACTTCGGTGGCATCCTTTTGCAACTGACTATTTTGTTCTTCATTTACACGGCCGTACTGCTCATTGTAGGGGTCGAAAATGCCATTGTCATTGCTTTCATCAGTGCGCTTTTCAATATTATACCGTATGTCGGTCCGATCATCGGCGGAGTGATCATGATTACCCTGACCATGACCAGCTTCCTGGGATACGATTTCAGTTCGGTGATCCTGCCCAAGGCCCTTTACGTGCTTATCGGTCTGTTTATAGGCCAACTGGTAGATAATTTCTTTTCCCAACCCTTTATTTTTTCCAACAGTGTGCGATCCCATCCCCTGGAGATCTTCCTGATTATTATTATTGCCGGTTTGCTATTCGGTATAATAGGACTGGTGATCGCCGTACCCGGCTATACGGCCATCAAGGTTATCCTGAAGGAATTCCTGGCTGAAAACGAGGTGATCAAGAAATTTACCCGGGACGTTTAGCACCGGTTTTTCGCATGAACCCAGGCGTATCTTCTGTTGAAGTAGAGGATTATTTGAGAAGTCATATTGCTATGGATTCCAACAATATGAGCCTCAAAAAATCACCATTCACAGGCGTATCTTCCAGGGAACTGGCTACCCAGCTCGCAGGCCTGCAGTTTGCGCGAAAAAGCGTTCCGTCCTGGTACGGCAGACACGGCCTGCTCTACCCCAATAGCCGGGCACTGCAACAGGCCAGTTCGGAGGCAACGGGGCTGTATAAGGCAGAGCTGACCGGGCCCGTCCGGACGCTATGGGACCTGAGTGGTGGCCTGGGGGTCGACACCTTTTTCCTGGGCAGAGGTTCGGTCGGGGCCTATTTCGTAGAGCCCGGAGATGAACTCTGTGCACTGGCCGGGCATAACTTTCCCATATTGGGGCTGGATAATATGCAAATCTTTAAGGGAGAAGCCCTGAACTTCCTCCGCAGCCATAGCGGAAATGCGGACCTGGCCTTTGTAGATCCCGACCGGCGCGATGCGCTGGGACGGAAGCACATACTCTGGAGGGACTGCAGCCCGGACATGAGTGAATGTATACCGGCCTTGAAGGACCGGGTCGATCGCCTGCTCGTGAAGGCCTCGCCACTGCTGGACCTCAGCCGGGGTGCAGATGAGCTCAATTCGTACTCCGACACGCTCCGCGTGAGCGAAATGCACTTAGTGGCGCACAAGAGTGAGGTGAAGGAACTGCTCTTCCTGATGGAATGCCGGGATATTCCCACTGAGGAGGCCCGTATACTGAGTACCGAACTGGGTTCCGACCGGCATTTCCGGTTTGAGCATACGCTTTCGGAAGAAGCCGGATCGAAGGCCCTGAAGGCAAATCCCCGGCCGGGCGACTACCTCTTCGATCCTCATCCTGCCCTGCGTAAATCGGGAGCATTCAAGACCGTTTCGGCCCGGCTGGGTATAGGGAAACTTCATCCCCAAACCCATCTCTACACCTCTGATGTGCGGGTGGATTTCCCGGGGAAGACGTATCGAATCCGAGACATACTGCCATCCGGGGCTTCGTCCATGAAGGCCTGGAATAACCAGAGGGCAGGTGTCGTATGCCGAAACTATCCGGCAGAACCCCAGGCGCTGCGAAAAAAGTACCGCATCCGGGACGGAGGCCGATCCCATTTGTATTTCTGCACGTTAGCGGGCCTTGGAGCACGAATTATAGTGGCTGAAGAAGTCGACTAGGGGGCTTGGTCAGGGGGACAATCCCAGCGAAAATCGGTCAGGGGAAATGCGGAGGCCGCCTGCAGGTTGTAGTGCCACCATTCGGTGCGTATGGTCCAGAATCCATGGCGCTCCATAACGGTGCGCAGGAGCAGCCGGTTCTTCCGGATTTCCGGAGAATGGTCCGGGTAGGCATGGTGCGCCTCCTCACCGAAAAAGTCGAATGGAGTACCCATATCCAGCAGGTTGCCCTTGCTATCGGCCAAACCGATGTCCACGGCCCCTCCCCTGCTGTGAATGGAGCCGCGCTGGGGATTGGCGACATAACGGGGGTCGGGCAGGATCTCCCACATTTGTTCCTGTACCGATTGGGGTCGGTAGCAATCGAAGAAATGGATGCGATAACCCCGTGACCGGAATTCCGCGTTGGCGGCCAGCAGGGCTCGGGCGGTATTGACCCGCACGTAGCACTCACCGCAGTCGTACACGGCTTTTTGCAGGAAGTTTTGCTCACCGGCATACCTGAGGTCATAGCTGAACTCTTCGCTGTAATCGGCAAGCCGGACAAAGGCCGTATCCGGTAGCGTTTCCAGTACGATGGGGACAGGTCCCCTTCCTACTGAATCCCTTCCGTTATTTTCCTCTATTGCGGACGAATCCCTGATCTGATTGTTTTCCCCTGCCTGTGGTGCGCGTGCCAGGCCCAAAGCCCGGGCCCCTTCCTCGCAACCGAAACCCGTGAGCAGGACGGCGAAGAGCAGAGTTAAGTAAACGCCGGATCCCTTCATGGCTTCCTGCTGTATTGCTGAAACCATTCGAAGAAACCCGGAGTACTGTAGGCGAGATCCCAGGCATTGTGTCCTACCCCCTCGTAGCGGGTATATTCCACCTCACGCCCCAGTTCGCGGAGGCGGGCCACCATACGGTCGGACTCGGCCACCGGAATGACAGGGTCGGCCTCTCCGTGATACACCCGTATCCCCAGGTCGGGGTCGATCCAGTGGGCGTAGGGTTCCGGAGTCAGTCCGCAAATAACCGCCATGGCGGCAAAACGTTCCGGATACTGAGTGGCCAGCTGCCAGCATGCGGTTCCCCCGCGACTGAGCCCGGTGAGGTAAATGCGGCTCCTGTCCACGGGATATTCATCGAGGATTCGATCGAGCAGGGCCACCACAGTGTGTATGTTCCACCACTTTTCTTTCTCGGGGTTCTGAGGGGCCAGCACATAATAGGGAAACTGCATCCCCTCAGCCATCAATCGGGGAGGTCCATACTTCTGAAGATCCGCCAACCGCTGCCCGGATTCGCCACCCCCGTGCAGGAAAAGCAGGAGTCCGTAAGTGGACGGTTCCGAAGTGGAGGCATTCTCCGGTTCGTATAGATAGAACCTGAGCTCCTGTTCGCTACGGGCCGTATAGCTGCCGTCTTGTATGCTTCCCTTCTGGGACTGACAGGAGGAAAGCCCTAACAGGAAGAACAGTCCGATGGCCACACGCCAGGCCCGTAAAACCTCGGGGTATAAAGGGCTGAAACGATCCGGCATCACAACAGGATTTTGGCGACCTCTTCCCAGTTATTCACACGCTCGAAGCCGTTGGTCTGAACATTATGGGGCGAACTGTAGAGCAGGCCCCTTCCCCTGAAATTCATCAGGTTCTTCTTTCGGTCGTCTATGAGTACGTCTCCGAGCAGTATGTGTTTGTAACCGCAAAGTATGCGATTGTGCCAGGGGATAAATGGAAAGTGCTCGTCCAGCCATTCCGCCTTTTCCTTGAGGGAATCGTGGAATTCCATGGCCGCTGATGCGATGTAGATATCGTTTTTGCTGCTGAGCTCCCGGACGGTTTCAACGGCTCCTTCTATGGGCCTGAGGGTGCGGAAAAACCCAGGGAGGTGGCAATGGCCCCGCACGGCGGGTATGTGTTCCCGGGGTACGCACTGCCACACTTCGCGCCCCTCGCATTCTTCCAGGGTTAGGCTGGCGCCGAAATCCCTGTTGTACCGTTCGACATGGGCCGCGTAGGTATCGGCCAGTACTTCGTCCATGTCTATGAAGATCGTCATGGGCAACTCATTTTATCCCAAAGCTAATGGAATTCCATTGATCTTTGCACCCCCGTAGGCCGCGCGAGAGTTGCCTTTTGGTTAAGAATACACGCCGGTTTGCAGAATAGTTAATCACAATGTATTTTTCCGGTTCATACCGGTGCCAAAACCGATCGATCATGAGCAGAAAGCGTCCGCCGAACAAACAGGAACTCATCCGTTTTCGCGCCTCCTTCACCGAGGAACAGAAAATAGCGATCGTGGGCAGTCTTTTCCGGATGGCCTTCGCCGACCATGACATGGCCGAGGAAGAAGCCGAATTTGTAGCCGCAGTCTGCGAACTGCTTGGGTACACGGTATACGAAGAGGAACTGAGGCGTTACGTGGCCGACCCCCTGTATTATCTGGACACACTCAGGGAACTCAGTGAGGAGCAGCAGATCTGGTATTGCCGGGCACTGTATTTCATGATCGTGATGGACGGAAAGGTCGAGATCCGGGAGATTGATAAGCTCCATGAATACCTTGAGATCATAGGTATAGACGAAGACACCTTCCGCGGGTACGTCGATCAGGACTAGGCCGCCCTCCTACCCTTGTTTTTTCTGGAAAATCCCGAAGAACTCCCTGCCGCGACGCGGAGGTATGGAGTTGTCGGCCAGGCCCCACTGCCTGAGTTCGAACCAGGGAAGCAGGTAGGACATGTATTCCCTTTCGTCTCCGCCATAGGGCGGTCCACCATGGGGATCGAGGGGAAAATTGAACCACAGGCCTGCCAATAGACCCGACTCCGAAAGCAAGTCGTGCATATGACGGCCATAATCCGGGCGTCTGTCTGGGGGAAGGGCACAGAAGAAGGTCTGTTCGAGTATGAGGTCATAAGTCGCCTCTCGATGATCGAAGAAATCGGACTGTATCAGGTGATCCTTTGGGAAATCCGGTACCCGCTCTATGAAATTCTCCAGGGGCTCCCCGGCGATGTCGAGCAAGTATACCCGGGAAAAGCCGAGCTCATGCAGGTATTCTACCTCGTATCCATTGCCTGCACCCGGAACCAGGATTCGGATATCCTTGTTCTCCAGAGTATCCGCGTATTCCTTTAAAGGGGTACTGACGTATCCGATATCCCAGCCCGTTTTCCCATTGCGGTACCGGTCTGACCAGTGTTCTTGATCCATATGGGGTTGTTGATTGCCAAATTATAGGTCGTATTTATCCCTATACATTACGCCCCTCAGCCCGGGAAGTATACTCATCCCAGTGGACGGAAAGGCAGGGGCCTCTGTCCCGATCTCAAATATAGGGGGTGCCTGGGTGTTCCGTTTCGGTTGAGACCCAGGCAGCAGGCAGGCGCGCTTCTACATACCACAGACGATTTCCATCCCGGGAGCGCATTCAAAATGGTCGCATTCCCCCAGGCACAGACGAGCAACTCCGTCTGCCCCAGCATGGTGCTCAGGTGTTCTTCGTTCTTTCGACCCCGGGGCCTCGAGGCCTTCAGCAAATCTGAGGGATAAGGACTCACCAGGGTGAAAAGGTTCCCCACATAAACCCCGCCGTACCCCCACTCCCGTGCAAAACCCATGACGCGGCGAAGGGTGGGATCGTCCCGGCGCTCATCGGCATGAGACGGGTTCAGCATAACAAACAATACCGAGGGAAGCGAATCATCCCAGATCCTCCACAAGCGGTACCTGTACTTTCGGTCTCTGGAAAATACCGCTCCGCGCTCCATCAGGGTCCCGGTAGTAGTCGAAATCGCATTACAGATCGGCATATAGGAAAGCTGAAGTTGGGACGAAGGTAAGAAAGGCCCGCATTTGCCAGGGAGTCACCCGGCCGGAAAATACTGAATCGCTCAAAACCATATACCCGGCCTCAATTGCGCTGACTTGCTTATTTTTGTTATACCACACTGACTCTCAACCTAACCCACTACGATGGATCACGAAACCAATAAGGCGAATGCCATGGCGTTTTATCGCATGGCATTCGAAGGAGAGCCCCGGCTGGCTGCTGAATTGTACGCAGGAGACCACTACATACAGCACAACCCCGATGTGGGAGACGGTATCGAAGGCTTCATCGAATACTTCGAGCTCATGCAACGGAAATACCCTGAGAAGGAAATCAACTTCATCCGCAGTGTGGCCGAAGGCGAGCTGGTCGCCCTGCATACCCATCAGCGCTGGCCCGGACAGGAGGAATACATCACCATGGATTTTTTCCGCTTCGATTACCAGGGTAAAATAGTCGAACACTGGGACGCGATCCAGAAAATTCCCGAGGCCATGGCACACAACAACGGCATGTACTAGCCCGGCCTGTTATTTGCACCCGGCAGCCACCCTCCGCGCACGGGGTTCACCCCAGCTGGGGTAGAAGGGAATATCGGAAGAAAATTCCTCGAACAGCCGCAGGGAACGCTTCACCTCACCGCAGTAGGGAGTGGTATCCTTGCCGAAATACCGGGCCGAGCCCATTTCCCAGTCGGCCCTGGAGAATACCACACGTGGATTATTTGGGGCGAGTTCGCTGGCCTTTTGGTATAACTGGTTATTCGCCGGGGATAAAGTCATGCCATAGCGCCGGCCGTCGAATGCGATCCAGGCCGTATTGATCATGGCGCGCACGACTAGTATTTCAGGATTGTCTGGCGAAATGGCATCCGCGATATCAATAAAGTCCCGGGCCTTATTCAGGCCTTCGGTCAACACCTTTTCGTCTTCTTCCCCGAAGGCACGGGTCGCATAGATCAATGCCACATAATACGGGGGCAGCCACCGGTTGGGTTCGGCCCGGCTGATGCGTTCGAACAGGTTTGCCGCTTCAAGAGGTTGGTCAGCTGACCAAATATCCATAGCCTTCTGCATCCCGGCAGTGTAACGATCCTGGGTAAAGCCCAGAGTAAAAGAGGCGGCTAGCCATAGGGTAAACAGCGTTTTCATAGTATTCATTATTTACTCATTATAAATTGTCCAATTGATTGGCCTTGTTGTCTTCACTCAATGTCCAGAAGAATCCCACGAAAAAAAAGGTGTCGGCTGGCGGACGTATCGCCCGGCGGTCGAAATTACCCAGCGGATCGGGGGTGTCGCTGTACTGGAAGTTATTGATGTTGCGCAGGCCCAATACATTATTCACCGAAAAATAGAGGATCTTTTGCTGGTCGATCAGATAGGACCAATTGATGCTCAGGTTGTTGAAATCCGGGGTGAGTTCGTTTTGAAAGCCCGGACGATTGGGGTTGGTGTAGTACCGCCCCGAATGGTAATTGTAGGAAAGACCGATTTGAGACCGAAGTGAATCCACCCAATACTTCGTCACCAAAGAAAAATTGTGGCGGGGAGCGAAATTCGGCGTACCGGCTACCGGAAAGTTTCGGAACTCCCTTTGGGTATCCAGATAGCTATAGGAAACCCAGTAGTCCAGGTTCTCTATGCTCGAGTTATCCCGCCAGAAAATGTCCAGTCCGGCGGCATGACCACTACCCAGGTTGTCGTACCGGGAGTCGAATTCGGGAAAAGCGGTGTCGAAACGCAACAATCCGGAATAATCCTTATAGTAGCCCTCCGCACGGAAGGTTCGTCCCTGATTCACGTACTGGTAATTGGCAATGTAGTGACGGGTTCGCTCCCACTCAATATCCGCTCCGAATTTTAATACATCCCGGCTCGGATTCTGATAGAAATCTCCATAGGCCAGGGAGAACTGCCCATGCTCCCCGTTCTTATAGGCCAGAGAGACCCGAGGGGAAAGAGCGGATCGATCCAGTACCGAGGTATATTCGGCCCTGCCCCCAAGCTTTATTGCGAAACGATTGCTGAAATAAATATCCGCCTCGAGAAAACCGGCATACAGATGATCACGGAATTCGTTGTCGAAACGGTTGCCTTCCGGAATAACGAATTCTTCGTCGTAATCCGTGTCGAATAATTCCACTCCGGCCTGCAGGCTAAACCGGTTGCTGAAGCCCTTCTTGATCTTCGTTTTGATATGCATGGCATTTTCGCGGGAATCCACATCCCCGAAGACCAGATTAATGAGGTTGTTATCCATGGAATAGCTGGTGCCCGCATACCAGGTCCAGTCGTTCTCAAAGAAATGACGGTAGGATGCATTGAGGTAAAGATTGGAGTTCCTCAGGGCAAAGGGTACGAAATCTTCAAAATTGATGTCCTCTTGTTCGATGTCCAGGGTAGCGCGGTTAAAACCCGTATAGAATTTGAATAACCCCCGTTCGTTCTTCCACCGGAAAACGGATTCACCGGCCAGGGACTCATAGGGCTCCCTCCAGCGGACACCCTGGGTGGAAGGGATAAGACCTTCATAGGGGGCCAGATTGATGTATTGGGTGTTCAGGCTCAGGGAGGCATCGCCCCAAATCTCGGTATGTCCTACTCCGCCTCCGACCGACATTACCGATATGTCGGTCTGTTCCTGGGCGGGCACATCATTGGTGTTGAGCAGAAGGACACTGGACAGGGCCTGACCGTATTCGGCCGAATAGCCGCCCGTGCTGAAGGTGATTCCCTTAAACAGGAAAGGAGAAAACCGGCCCCTGGTGGGCACGTTATTGGCCGTGGCGTTAAAGGGCTGAAAAACCCGCAGACCATCGATAAATACCTGGGTCTCCTCCGCGCTCCCGCCCCGGACAAAGAGCCGACCGTCTTCGTTTACTGCGGTCGTACCCGGCAGGGTTTGCAGCGCTGCTACGAAGTTCCCGGCCACTCCTGCCGTGGTGACAATATCCAGGGGCTTGAGCACAGATACCTTGGAGTTGTCACCTGCCTCGAATGTACCGGCGGTCAGTGTAACACCCGTGAGCTCATTGATGGCCTCACGCAGGACGATGCGGATATCTGTAAAATATTGGATGTCTCCGGTTTCGTAATGGGTCTCGAAGGAAAGCCCGGATACCACCAGGGTCTGGGTACCGGTTTCCCAAGTCTCAAAACGAAAGTAACCCTGTTCGTCCGTAGAGGCTCCGTCGTAGGTTCCTTCAAGGTAAACATTCGCTCCGGTTACGGGCTTGCCCGAGCTGCTCGTAACGGTTCCGGTCACCGAAGTCTGAGAAAAAAGAGCGGCCCATGAGGTCAGGCTCAATAGGAGTAACAGCGATTTCTTCATGGCTTCGAAATTCAGGGATGAGATTCCCTTTATGAACAGCCCAAAGATCTCCTGCCATCATGGTCTTCTGTAAAAACAAGTACCGAACTGTAGAATTTCTGTACCGGATTGTTTGGGGTACGACAACCCATTCCCCAGGTCTGAAATGCATAGTACGCAAAGCAACACGACTTACTTTGTCATATTTACAATTTATAGATGCAAAATTTTAATACATTGCATCAGATTTATCGAGCAACGCATAAAACGACAAACTGCAACAACCCTAACCATTACCTTGATAAAAGCCCGCCGGAATCGGCGGGCTTTTGATTGCATAAAAACACTTAGAACAAAACACAATCACAGTCCGGACCGCGACCGTTTGCCGTCCCGGCCTCCTGTATCGTATCGCCCTCTCTAAGGGTGATGTGCCGCACACCTTACTAGTACACGGTCTTAGATCGTATTGACCCTATCGGAACGAAATGCCGAACAATGGTGCCTATGGCTCCCCTTATCGCCCATAAGTATTGCAAAAATGAGGCTTTAATTTTATAAAATATTATTCATAATTATTGTGTTTGACATAAACGATACTTATAAATAATTCGATCCGGAAGCAAAATCATACCCGAATAGGCTTCGTAGCTAAGGCGACTTATTACCTTTATTGTATACAAAACATCCGAGTATGAAAATCACCTATCTGGGACATGCCTCCCTTCAGATCGAAACCGAAGGCAAGACGTTAATCGTAGACCCCTTTATCTCGGCAAACGAACAGGCCGGCCACATCGATGTGGATTCCCTTAAGGCCGACTTTATACTGCTCACCCACGGCCACCAGGATCATGTGCTGGATGTGGAGCGCATTGCGGCCAACAATCCCGGGGCTATTTTGATTTCCAATTTTGAGATCATCTCCTGGTTTTCGCAAAAAGGCCTACAAGGGCACGCCATGAACCACGGAGGGCAGTGCATCTTCGATTTTGGTACGGTTAAGTACGTTAATGCCATACACTCCAGCGTTCTTCCGGATGGCTCTTACGGCGGCAACCCCGGGGGTTTTGTGATCCAGTCGGGCGGATTGACGCTCTACATTGCCGGGGACACGGCCCTGACCTACGACATGAAGCTCATACCTGAGATGGGCTACAAGCCGGATCTGGCCGTGCTGCCCATAGGGGACAATTTTACCATGGGATACAAGGAGGCTGCCATCGCATCAGATTTCGTGGAATGTCCGAGGGTACTGGGATGTCATTACGATACATTCCCTCCTATAACCATCGACAAGCAAAAGGCCCGGGCCCATTTCGACTCCCGGGGTAAAGAATTGCTGCTCCCCGAAATCGGGCAGAGCATCGACTTCAGGGAACGGCCGAAAAAAGTAAAGGTATAGCATCCCGCGCTTCAGGACTCGCAAGTGCCCACGACCGGTGAAGCCCTGCCAGGGATTTGGCGAACCGGGAGGTAACCTGTTCCGGCTGGATTGCCTCCGCCTATCATGCCGGGGCGATGGGTAAGCGTACGGTTTTTTTCGATAAAGTAGCCCCGGTCACGTGGAGCCGGTTTCGTACATTGAGATATGCAAAACAACCGAAACCCAGGCACGGGCATCTTCCTGGCCCTTGTATTGATACTCGTTATGGGAGGCGTGCGTTTTTTTCTGGTCATGAATGGCTATGAGACCGGCCGCTCCGGCCCCATCGCCCTGGTTTTTCTGACCATGATCGCCCTTACCCTGTTCCTGTTGCGCGGTCCGAATCGCAAGGATGCCGGATTCACGCGTCCGAAATCCTACTGGTGGCTTGTAGCCGCTCTTTTCGACGGAGCCTTGTTGGCGCTTTTGATCGGCTGGCTCGGAAGCTGGCTCTACGGAAGTGAAATCTCCAACTGGTTTATGTACATCCGGAGTGCATACCCCCTTCAGCCCGGCATGGATACAGATGCCTACCGCGTCCTGTTTTGGATATCGGCCGGCACGAGTATGGTATTCAGTCCGATAGGGGAAGAATTCTTCTACAGAGGCCTGGTGCATCACGCCCTAAAACAGCGCATGTCGGCAGGGCTTGCCACATTCATCGATTCGGCTGCCTTTGCCCTCACCCATATCTGCCACTTCGGACTCGTGTTTCATCTGGGTTCCTGGGAATTCCTGCCGATACCTGCAGCCATTTGGTTAGGACTGATGTTCGCCGCAGCCGTGCTATTCTCAATCTACAGGAATCTCAGTGGATCGATTTGGGCGGCAGTGGCTTGCCATGCAGGCTTTAATCTCGGAATGACGTATTATATTTTTTACTTGCTCTGACTTGATCTGCACCCCAAACAGAAGCATCAAAAAAGCCATGTGCTTACGGGCGCATGGCTCTTAAGTTTGAGCGGGTATGGCTTCAAATAGGTGCTTAACTCAGGTTTATTGCTCCTCCCGGATCGCGGCCTGTGCAGCTGCCACTCGGGCAATGGGCACCCGGTAAGGAGAACAGCTTACGTAATTGAGTCCGTTGTTGTGGCAGAATTCTACCGAAGTAGGCTCGCCGCCGTGTTCCCCGCAAATACCCACTTTGAGGTCCTTTTTAATGGATCGGCCCCTTTCGGTTGCTATCCGGATCAGCTGACCGATACCTTCCTGATCCAACACCTCGAACGGATCGACCTTGAGGATGCCCTTTGCGATGTAAATCGGCAGGAACTTTCCACTGTCGTCTCTGGAATAACCAAAGCCCATCTGGGTCAGGTCGTTGGTGCCGAAGGAAAAGAAATCGGCGTTTTCGGCGATTCGGTCGGCCATTAGGGCAGCCCGGGGAACCTCGATCATGGTGCCTACCTTGAATTCGACCCGGTCCTCGCGTTCGGCGAATACCTTTTCCGCCGTTTGCAGTATCACTTCACGCTGCGATTCGAACTCATTGGAGGTACTCACCAGGGGAATCATGATTTCGGGTATGATCTCCTTGCCCTTCTCCTTGAGATTCAGGGCGGCCTCCAGTATGGCCCGGGTCTGCATCTCCGTGATTTCGGGATAGGTAATACTCAGTCGGCATCCCCGGTGGCCCAGCATGGGATTAAACTCTTCCAGTTCGGCGACCTTGGTCTTTACCGCTTCGAGGGAAATGTGCATGTCTTCGGCCAGTTCCTTCTGGGTAGCCAGTTGGTGAGGGACGAACTCATGGAGGGGTGGGTCCAGTAAGCGTATGGTTACCGGGAATCCATCCATGGCCTCGAATATACCCTCGAAGTCCTCACGCTGCATGGGCAGTAATTCGCTGAGTGCCATCTTGCGCCCCTTGACCGTATCGGCAAGGATCATTTCGCGCATGGCCCGGATGCGGTCCAGCTCGAAGAACATGTGCTCGGTACGGGTAAGACCAATTCCACGGGCGCCAAAATTCCGGGCTATCTGGGCGTCCTTAGGCTTATCGGCATTGGTTCTGACCTCCATACGGGTAAATTTGTCGGCCAGTTCCATGATCTCTGCGAATTCCCCGCTGAGCTCGGGTTCGCTGGTCGCAACCTTGCCTTCGATGATGTTACCGGTTGTTCCGTTCAGTGAAATCCAATCTCCCTGGTGGAACTCCTTGCCATCGACGGTCATAATTCTGCGCTTGTAGTTGATTTTAAGCGCTCCTGCACCCGAGATACAGCATTTGCCCATGCCACGGGCAACTACAGCAGCATGAGAAGTCATCCCTCCCCGAGCCGTGAGTATCCCCTTGGCGATGTCCATACCCTCGAGGTCCTCGGGGGAAGTCTCCATGCGCACCAGGATAGAATGGCGGTATTTATCGGCCTCGTCAGCAAAGAAAACGATCTGTCCGGTTGCAGCACCTGGTGAGGCAGGCAGTCCCTGTGCGATCACAGGAGCCCGCTTCAGGGCCCTGGGGTCGAATACCGGATGCAGGAGCTCGTCCAGCTTGTTCGGCTCGATCCGAAGGAGTGCCTCCTTCTCACTGATCACGCCTTCCTTCAGCAGGTCCACAGCGATCTTTACCATGGCTGCTCCAGTCCGCTTGCCCACCCGGGTCTGAAGTATCCAGAGTTTGTCCTCCTGTATGGTGAATTCCATATCCTGCATATCCCGGTAATGCCGCTCAAGCAAGTCCTGGTATTCCATCAATTCCTTATAAATATCCGGCATAAGTTCCTCGAGAGAAGGGAACTCGGCGGCTCGCACCTTTTCTTCTACCTGAGCCAGTTCGGCCCAGCGCTGGGAACCCAGCTTAGTGATCTGCTGAGGCGTACGAACACCGGCCACTACATCTTCTCCCTGGGCATTGATCAGGTATTCGCCGTTAAATACGTTTTCTCCCGTACCGGCATCCCGCGTGAAACAAACCCCGGTACCGGAGGAATCCCCCATGTTTCCGTAGACCATGGCCTGTACATTAACGGCGGTACCCCATTCGGCCGGTATGCTGTTAATGCGTCGGTACACCTTGGCGCGATCGCCGTTCCAGCTGTTGAAAACCGCAACTATGGCTCCCCAGAGCTGATCCCAGGGATCCGTTGGAAAATCGCAGCCCATGCGCTTGCGAACCGCATCCTTAAAATCGTAGACCAGGTCCTGCAGATCCTGCACGGTAAAGTCGGTATCCTGGGTGATGTGGCGTTTGTCCTTGAGGTGTTCGATGATTTCCTCGAAGGGGTCGATGTCGTCCTTCAGTTTGTTCTTCATTCCCATGACCACGCCGGCATACATTTGTATAAAGCGGCGGTAGGAGTCCCAGGCAAAGCGTTCGTTGCCGGTTTTGGCAATCAGACCCTCAACTACCTCGTCGTTGAGTCCGAGGTTCAGTACGGTGTCCATCATGCCCGGCATGGAAACCCGGGCGCCTGAGCGAACGGAAAGCAGGCAGGGGTTTTCGGGATCCCCAAATGTGGTACCCATGATTTGTTCGATATAGGCAACCGATTTCTTCAGTTCTTCCCACAGGAATCCCTTAACGGTTTCTTCTCCGAGCGTGTTGTACTCCGTACATACCTCAGTGGTGATGGTAAATCCAGGTGGTACCGGTATACCTAACGAACTCATTTCCGCCAGGTTTGCTCCCTTTCCCCCCAGGAGGTTCTTCATAGTGGCGTTGCCATCGGCCTGCTTATTCCCGAAGCGGTAAATCCGGGCCGATACATCCTGAATAGTTTCCATAGGCTTGTAATTTCAATCATTATCAATTCAATGGCATCAAAGTTATCTTTATGGCTATGAGCTTTTTATGACATTTATCAGGTGTGGACGAACTCTTAAAAATTTAAGTACGTCCGTCACCCTTCAATTTCTCAGGATTGCCGTTTAACTTTTGCTATATTCAAGGATTCATGAGAAGAACAAGGCTGCTTTTACTTTATCTACTGACTTGCCAGATAGCCCCTGCTTTATTAATTCAGTTGATGGCTCAGGATCCCAGGGCTACTTTTATACCGTCTACGAAAACCACCCACCCCATACAGGCTGGAACCGATTTCACATTCGGTTACCTGAATGTCCCGGAAGATCGCTCTCGCATTGATAGCAAAATGATCCGGCTACCGGTCTATATTTTCCGCAGCCGATCTGAGAATCCCAGTCCGGACCCTATCATTTATACTGTGGGCGGTCCAGGCAACTCTACCATGTCCTCGGCACCCTACATGAACTACTATCGGTATCTCGACAACAGGGACTTCATTCTGTTTGAACAGCGAGGAACCCAATATGCCGAACCCCACCTCGACTGCCCGGAATGGTCCGTGGCCCTTTCCTCAATGAGTGAAGGGGTATCCGAAAAGTCTTCCGACAGCCTCCTTGCTGCTGCTGCCCTCAATTGTCGTCGGAAGTGGACAACGCGAGGAGTAGATCTGAATCAGTACCACACCACCCAGATTGCGGCCGACTTGGTCGACCTCGTACATGTGTTGGGCATCAAACAATACAACCTCCTTACCCTATCATACAGCACCAAGATTGCCCAGGTACTGATGCGCGATTACCCCGAAGGCATACGCAGCGTCGTAATGGATTCGCCTCTTCCTTTGGAATCCAGCTATGACGAAGAGAGTTTGGGCAACCTCATGGCAAGCTTAGATCGGCTGCTGACCGACTGCGAAAAGGACACGGATTGCAATACGGCCTTTCCCCTGCTCAAGCATCGCTTCTACTCATTATTGAGGTCTTCCTCTGAAACACCCCTCCGGGTACCGGTGAGCTACCAGGGTAAAATCGATACTCTTCTGCTCAGGGGAGCAGACCTGATTGCTCTCTTTACAGACCAGGGAAGTGGTGGTATAGCCGGTGTACCCCTTGAACTGGAAAAGGTGCTCAATGGCGATTATTCATATTTCCAGAAGGATTATGTCCCAGCCAATGCAAACGTTGGCGACGGCAGGGGCATAGGCATGCGACTTTGTGTGTGGTGTGCGGAAGAATATCCCTTTGTCCAGATTGAAAGGGTAAAAAAACAACGGTCGGCCTACCCGGAACTGGGAGGAGTGTCACCTATGGTTTTTTCCCCCGCAGTTTGTGAGACCTGGGATGTAAAGGCTATGCCCCGGAAAGAAAATCGCCCGGTTCGGAGTAATATTCCTGTGCTTTTGATTAGCGGGGAATACGATAATGAGACCCCGGTGACTTGGGCCCGGTCGATGCAAAAACGTCTCAAGAACAGCTATCATCTGATTTTCAGGGGCTGGAAACATACGCCCACGACCTATTGGTCTAACACCTGTGGAATGGAGTCCGCCAATGCTTTTTTTATTAACCCCCATCAAAAACCGGATATCTCTTGCCTGAGCGACCTTGGGGTACCCAAATTCAGGACAAAGTCCGAATCATATAGAACGCCATGAAAACTCTAAACGTCAAGATCTTCAAAAGAATCTCTATTCGTTCTCTGATCCTGCTCTTTGCCTTTGGCTCGCTTAGCGCCCAGGAAGACCCATGGGATCGGCTGGAGAAGATCGCCGTCGTGGATGAAAAAGTAATGGTTCCCATGCGGGACGGCGTGCGCCTGGCCACGGACATCTACCGACCCAAAACCGATAAACCCGTTCCGGTAATCTTTTCCCGTACTCCCTATAATTTCAATAACTGGAGGGACGGAAAACGCAACAACCGCACGGCCGGCAGAGCCCTTCCCTGGGTGGAGGCCGGATATGCCTATGTGGTCCAAAACGAGAGAGGAAGATATTTCTCCGAAGGCGAATGGGATATACTCGGCACCCCCCTGTCGGATGGATATGACTCCTTTGACTGGTTGGCGGAACAGGAGTGGAGTAACGCTAAGGTGGGCACCATCGGATGCTCTTCTACTGCGGAATGGCAAATGGCCGTGGCCTCGTTGAACCATCCGGCCCATGCCGCTCTAATCGCACAGGGTTTCGGTGCCGGTATCGGTGACGTCGGTCGCTTTCATGAACAGGGAAACTGGTATCGGGGAGGTGTCCATCAAATGCTGTTTACCGCCTGGTTATACGGGGTAGAACAGGATAAATTCAAACCGCGCATACCCCCGGGAGCCACACAGGAAGACCTGCAGCGCATCTCGCGCTTTTACGATCTGGCTCCTGAGAATCCCAGAGTGGATATGAAGGAGGCCCTGAACCACCTGCCGCTTACCGAGCTGCTGTCCAACATGAATGGAAAGAGGGAGATTTTCGATAAAATGATCGTTCGTAAGCCCAATGATTCGGCCTGGTATCAGGGAGGCCTCTACCACGAAACCATGCCCTTCGAGAAGCCCTCGTTTTGGTTTGTCTCCTGGTACGATGTATCCACAGGCCCCAATATTGAACTCTTCAACCACCTGAGAAGTAACGCATCGCGAGAGATAGCGGATAATCAATACCTCGTCATAGCCCCCACCCTTCACTGCGGCTATACCCGGGCTTCCGAGAACACCACGGTCGGGGAGCGCAATGTGGGAGATGCACGCCTGGACTATCAGGGCATGTACAGGGACTGGTTCGGCTACTGGCTTAAGGGAGAACCCGAAGAGAACGTCCGTTCCATGCCCCGCATCCGCTATTACACCATGGGGATCAACCGATGGCAGACCGCCGAGGAATGGCCCCCGAAGGGAACCCGCATGAAGACCCTCTACCTGCACAGCGGGGGTCGGGCCAATACCCGGAATGGAGATGGTAAACTTCTATCCAGGGCGCCGCGAACGGATCAGCCGGATACCTATATATACGACCCTATGAATCCTGTGGAGTCTTATGGAGGCAATGTCTGCTGTACCGGAAACGCAGTCCGCGGTGGAGCCTACGATCAGCGCAACATGGAACTGCGGGACGACATCCTGGTCTACACTTCCGAACCCCTGAAAAAGGATACGGAGGTGAGCGGCTTTATCGAGAGCACACTCTTCGTTTCCTCCGATGCGAAAGACACGGACTTTACCATAAAACTCATAGATGTGCTACCGGACGGTACGGCGTACAACCTGGATGAAACCATTCAAAGAGCTCGTTACAGGGATGGATACGATAGTGAAGTTTTTATGGAAGACGGAGAGGTTTATAAGCTGGAAATGAGCCCTATGTCAACTAGCAATGTATTTAAGAAAGGGCACCGTATCCGCATCGAGGTTTCCAGCAGCAACTTCCCCCGCTTTGCACGAAACCTGAATACAGGGGGGAATAATTATGACGAAACCGAAGGGGTTATTGCCACTAATAACATACATCATTCACGCAAGTACCCCTCCCAGATACGCCTACCCATAAAACGATAATACCATGACTGACACTTTATTTACCCTTCGTATCCGGTCACTGATGGCCGCTGCCCTGATGTTCCTTACCGCACCAGCACTGTTTTGCCAGGGCGAGGCCGATATCCTGCTCGAGGAACTCGTCAGGGATAAGGGAAATGTGGGAGCCGCTGCCGGATATGCGGTCGGTGGCGGATGGAAATGGAAGGGTGCCTCGGGCTTCGCTTGCAGAGAATCCGCTACGGTCTTTACCGACACTACCCTAACCCGCATCGCCTCGATCAGCAAGAACATGACGGCCGTAGCCATCATGCAACTCTATGAATCCGGTAAAATCGACCTGGATGCCCCCATACAGACTTACTATCAGGGATTCCCGGTAAAGCCCCAGGGAACCATCACCACCCGGCATCTGTTAACCCATACATCGGGTATCCCTCAATACCGGGATGAAAGCGAGATCGAAAACCGCATCGAATACCCGACCCTGGAAGACGCCGTCGAAGTTTTCCGGGACCGCCCCCTGAAGTTCAGTCCGGGTAGTGACTATTTCTACACCTCCTACGGCTACGTGGTACTGGGACGCATCATAGAGGAAGTCTCGGGACAGTCTTTCGGGGAGTATATGAAGGAGCACATTTGGGATAAGGCAGGTATGACGCATACGGGCATCGAGGAATTCGGCAACACCTACGCGGGTAAATCCTGCCTGTACAACAAAAAACGAAAAAAAGCCCGGCTCGGCGAATCCAATAACCTCAGCAATCGTGTGCCGGGTGGTGGGTTCTATTCCACGCTACTCGATGTATTGCGTTTTGGACAGGCCGTGATTGACGGGCGACTCATCTCCCAGGAGACCCTCGAACTCATGCTGGAGAGCCAGCCGGTGGACTACAATGGCAATAAGTACGGCATGGGCTGGTTTTTTTACGGCCCTGCTGGAAGCGAAAATCTGGTGATCGGACACAGCGGAGGACAGACGGGCTGTACCAGCCAGCTGTTTCTGATACCTAAGTCTGAAACCGTAATTGCGGTTTTGTCCAATACTTCCCGCACCTATCCCGATGTCGCGACCCTGGCCTCGAATCTGGTCCGGATATCCGAGGCGGAAGGTGAGGATTAGAGAAGCTCCGACGCTTTTCCAACGAAACCGATGGTTCTTGTCCATTCCAACGTTTCAGGCTATTTAGCCTACTGTTGGCGAAAGTCCCGCATGAAATTCAGGTAAACGGTTAGGGGTAACAAAGGCAAGAAATCTGCGTTTCTGAGATTCCTGCGTCCGGCAATTCCGGACAGGAATCCGGTAAGATAAAAGCTCTCTTAACCTCTGAGAAGTTCAGCATTCCGGGGTAATACTCATTTTATCCGTAATTTTCGGATGTTAATTTTAAATAAAACATGAAGAACTACCTGCTCTACGGGCTGGCTATTACACTCCTTTGCCTTAGCCCCGACTCCCTGGCACAACGAAAGCGAGAATCGAAGAATTCTAAGGAAGAGAACACAATATCCCTGAGCGCATTCAAAATGCGCAATGTCGGACCTGCCTTCCTTTCCGGGCGTATCGCAGATATCGCCTTTCACCCTGACAACGAAAGTGTCTGGTATGTAGCCGTTGGCTCCGGAGGCGTCTGGAAAACTGAAAATGCCGGAACCACCTGGAAACCGCTTTTCGATAGTCAGGGCTCCTACTCTACAGGCTGCATCACCCTGGATCCATCCAACCCGGCACGCATCTGGGTCGGAACCGGAGAAAACGTAGGTGGCAGGCATGTCGGCTTCGGTGACGGAATATACCTTTCCGAAGACGGGGGGGATTCCTGGGAAAACATGGGACTGAAGAAGAGCGAACACATTTCCAAAATTGTGGTCCATCCGGATAACCCGGACGTGGTTTGGGTGGCTTCTCAAGGGCCCCTTTGGAGTTCCGGTGGAGATCGCGGCGTATTCAAAACTACGGATGGAGGTAAGAACTGGAAGCGGGTACTTGGAAATGAGGAATGGACCGGCGCGACCGACCTGCTTATAGATCCGAGGGACCCTCAGGTACTTTATGCAGCAACCTGGGACCGGCATCGCACGGTAGCCGCCTACATGGGAGGCGGACCCGGAACCGGCATTTACCGGTCCACCGATGGGGGAGATACCTGGACCGAACTCAAAAACGGATTGCCTTCCTCGAATATGGGCAAAATAGGTCTGGCGCAGTCCTATCAGGACCCCGATGTGCTATATGCTGCCATTGAACTGGATCGCAGGACCGGGGGGATCTACCGTTCCGAGGACGGCGGTAATTCATGGGCTAAAATGTCCTCCACGGTATCCGGAGGCACAGGACCTCACTATTATCAGGAACTCTACACCAGTCCACACAAATTCGACCGACTGTATCTCATGGATGTGTATATGAAAGTCTCCGAAGACGGTGGAAAAACCTTCGAAACCGTTTACAATCGTCGACTGCATTCCGATAACCATGCCATCGCCTTTAAGAAGGATGACCCTAATTACGTAATGATCGGAACCGATGCCGGCATATACGAAAGCTTCGACCAGACCCAAACCTGGCGGTATATCAAGAACCTTCCGCTCACCCAGTTTTATAAGGTGGCGGTCAACGATGCCAAACCCTTCTATCATATTTTCGGGGGAACCCAGGACAACGGCTCCGTGGGAGGACCTTCGGCCACAGATGAATCTGCGGGCATAGCCAATCGTCACTGGTACAAGACCCTGGGCGCAGACGGACACCAATCGGCCACCGATCCGGTATACAACGATCTGATCTACGCGGAAACCCAGCGGGGTGGCCTGTACCGGGTCGATCTGACTACCGGGGAACAGGTCTCCATACAGCCGCAATCCGACCGGGCCGACCTGTATGAACGATTCAACTGGGACGCCCCCATACTGGTGAGCCCGCATAAGCCTGAGCGCTTGTACTTTGCCTCTTACAGGGTGTGGAAATCGGAAAACCGCGGAGACGACTGGACGCCGATCTCCGGTGATCTGACCCGCGGAGAAGAACGATTTGCTCTTCCTATAATGGGTCGCCAGCAGAGCTTCGACAATGCATGGGATGTCAACGCCATGTCGGATTACAATACCATTACTTCACTGAGTGAATCTTCCGTCCGGGAAGGGCTGCTGTACGCAGGTACGGACGACGGCTTTATACAGGTAAGCGAAAACGGCGGAGAATCCTGGACATCCATACCCGTTACGCGCCTGGGACTTCCGGAGCGCAGTTTCGTGAACGACATCAAGGCCGACCTTTACGACGAGAACACGGTATACGTCTGTCTGGACAATCACAAAGAAGGGGACTTCCGGCCGATGCTTTACAAGAGTACCGACAAGGGCCGAAGCTGGACTTCACTGTCTGCCAACCTCCCCGAAAGGACAATTACCTGGAGACTCGTTCAGGATCACATCGACCCCAAGCTGTTATTTGTCGCCACCGAGTTCGGCATTTACACCTCCCTGAACGGGGGCACAGACTGGCAAAAACTCGCCGGAACCCCGAATATGGCCTTCCGGGACCTGACTATACAGAAGCGGGAAAATGACCTGGTCGCTGCCTCTTTCGGGCGCGGATTTTACGTATTGGACGACTACAGCCCTCTGCGACAGATGAACAAGGAGAACCTGAAAAAGCCCGGTATCCTGATCGCCCCGGAAACCGTAAAGTGGTTTAGCCCACGAAACAGCATGGGAAATACCGGTTCGGATTTCTATTTCGCCGAGAATCCCGAATTCGGAGCGGTCTTCACCTATCATCTGAGCGGGGACTTCAGCACGCCCGCCGGAGATCGCAAGAAGAAGGAAAAGGAACTGATCAAAGAGGGCAAGGATGTACCCTTCCCGGGTTGGGAGACTCTGGATGGCGAGAAGAACGCCTCGGCGGCCCAGGTATGGATCAGCATAGAAGACCAGCAGGGGAATGTGGTGCGCCACCTCAGGGAGAAGGCATCCCAAGGAAGTCATCGTATAGCGTGGAACCTGCGCCACTCCAGTAGTAATGCGGTCAGACCGGGAAGATCCAGCGGTTCTGGAAACGGCCCCATGGTTACCCCAGGCATTTATAAGGCATCCCTCTACCTGCAGCAGGACGGAAATGTGGAGCTGTTGTACGGTCCGGTATCCTTTAAGGTTGAGCCGATCCGCGAGGGAATACTCAAGGGAGTAAGCTATCCGGAGTTCGATGCCTATCGCAAGGAAATTGCCAGCTTCCGCCAGGAGGTGGAAATCCTCTTCGATCAGGCAGATCAGGCCGAGGAAAAACTAAAAGGTCTGGAAACCGCGCTACTCAGGACCCCGGTACGACCGGATCGGATCGTAAGCAAAATGGAAGAAGCCCGTTCCGCCTTGCTGGAACTGGAGGAAAAAATGGGGGGAAGCGAATCCAAGGCCGAGGTTGGGGAAGAAGAACCGCTGAGTATCTACGGCAGGATTTCCAGGGCCAGTCGTGGGCTATATACCGCCTACGGACCCACTCCACTCCACCGCAAGAGCCTGGCCATTGCCAGGGACATGCTGGAGGATATACGTCCGAAGATCAGACGTTTTGCCGAGGAGTTGGTGCCCGGGTTGGAAAAGGAACTCCAGGAAGCCGGCGCACCCTACATATTGGGTGGTAGCGAATAGTTCCCTGTACCTCTACGATAACAAACGACCCGGAATCCCTGAAATACGACGGTTCCGGGTTATTTGTATACCCCGAAATAAGTAACTTTTTCATTCAAACTCCATCTCATGCGCCCGTTTGTGCTACCTCCGGTTTGTTTTTATCCTTAGGGACTCTGTTTGCCCAGGGCCGAAGGATACCCTTTCCCGTGGAGATCACCGACCGGGTAATACGCGAAATGGGAGGCCGGGTAGATTGGGAGATGCAGGAATACGAGATTCCCCTCAACTGAACCAATTTTACATTTCTTTCTTTGATATTTTGTCAAAGCGATGTTACTTTGCACTCCTTTTTGAAAGAATCTGCGGATGTGTCGGAATTGGTAGACGAGCTAGATTCAGGTTCTAGTGCCCATTAGGGCGTGGAGGTTCGACTCCTCTCATCCGCACTACTCCCAAGAGCCCCCAACCACGGGGCTTTTGGGCGTTTTAATCGCCCCCGGCCCGAGACGGGTTTTTTTATTTCAACGGCTCTTTAAGGAATTCCATGCTTGAATAAAAAGTCGAGCCCCATTTGCCTGTACAACTTTCCGGTACCCAAGGTCCTCTCACCTCCAGCGCACGGTTTGCGCCGGGTTGTTTTCCAACATGGATTCGGGGAGGCCATTTCGAATGGAATTCACGAGTTCGGACAACAACTCTTCCCGGGAAAAGTATTTATGGACAACCAGGCTGATTTCGCGAACGGGCTGCGGGGAAGCAAATCGGATAACATTCGGGGCGTCTTGTTCTTGATAGGATAATTCGGGGACCAGAGTATAACCACTGACCTTTCGTATCATGCGTTTTAGGGTTTCTATGCTTCCTCCTTCCATGGTCAGGTTCCGGGCTTTTTTCTCTTGATCTACGTTGCACAAATTCAGCGTTTGATTCCGGAAGCAGTGCCCCTTGCGGAGCAGCCAGAGGTCATCGGCTTCTAATTCGTCGATCCGGGCCCACCGATGGGAAAGCATGGGATGACGGTCGTGGGCATATACCATAAAGGGTTCGTAGAATACCGGAACTTCACGCAGGTCTTTTTCCTCCAGAGGGGTAGCCAGGAGTCCGAAATCCAGATCGCGATTCTTCAATCGGTCGATGATGGCCTGGCTCTGGAGTTCTTCCACGCTCAGGGAAGTCTCGGGGTGCTCCTCCATGAAGTCCGAAATGAAGAGGGGAAGTACGCTTGGAGCCAGGGTTGGTATTACTCCAAGGCGAAAGCTCCCGCAGAGTTCGCTCCGTTCTTCCGCTACCAACTCCTTGAGCTCTTCTACCCTATGGAGCACCTCCCGGGCCCGGGCCACAAAAGATTCGCCTATGGGTGTCGGTTCCAGGGGCTGACGGGATCGGTCGAACAAAACCACAGACAATTCCTCTTCCAGTTTTTTAAGCTGTAGTGTAAGGGTAGGCTGCGCCACATGGCAATGGTTGGCGGCTTTAACAAAGTGGCGGTGGGTATCCAGTGCAACCGCATATTGCAACTGCTGAAGCGTCATATTTATGCTTTAAATAGATCTATTCTTATTATCTATTTGATAAATATAACAAGAAGTCTCAACTTTGAATAAAGGCTGATGCCTTAGCTACAAATTGCTGCCATTTGGACACAACCGCTCTTTTTAACGCCTTACGTCTGGGGAATATCGAGTTACTCAGGAATATCATTACCGTAAATCCCAGCCTGATTGATGAACCGGACCCGAAGGGCTTCCCCCCACTCATCTTGGCCGTCTATACGGGACAAGCTGAGGTCGCCAGGGAACTGGTCGATCTGGGCGCACGTATAGATAAGATCGACAAAATGGGCAATACGGCCCTTATGGGCGCAGCCTTTAAAGGCAACCGTGAAATGGTGCAGTTTCTGCTTGATCGGGGTGCCGAAATTGATGCCGTAAATCAGCAGCAATCTACGGCACTGATTTTTGCAGCTTCCTACGCCGATGGAGAAACCGTCCGGCTGCTGTTGGAGAACGGAGCCGATCCATCAGCACGGGATCAGGAGGGTAAGACGGCCCTGGATCGTGCTCTGGATCGCGGTGAGATGGCAGTGAAGGCCGTTTTGGAAGAATACGTACAATCCCCTTAGGGTTTAGGCGAATTGCCTTCATCCTCTGGTTCATATAATCTAACTTTAAGTAAAATATCTGTTTTATGAATGGTATGTCCGAAAACGGAACGGGGAAATGCCCCTTTATCCATGGAGGAAACACCTCGGTGGGCGAAAAAAGCCATCAGTGGTGGCCCAATAGTCTGAATCTGGATATCCTGCACCAGCACGATTCCAAGACCAACCCTATGGGAGAAGACTTCGACTACCGAGAGGAAGTCAAGAAACTCGATGTCGATGCCCTGAAGAAAGACCTCAATGATCTGATGACCGACAGCCAGGACTGGTGGCCGGCAGATTGGGGTCATTACGGAGGACTGATGATCCGTATGGCCTGGCACGTTGCCGGTACCTACCGTATATCCGACGGTCGCGGTGGTGGAGGAACGGGTAATCAGCGTTTTGCCCCACTTAATTCATGGCCGGATAACGTAAGTCTTGACAAGGCTCGGCGATTGCTATGGCCCATAAAAAAGAAGTACGGTAACAAGATCAGTTGGGCCGACCTGATGGTCCTGGCTGGGAATGTGGCCTATGAAAGCATGGGGCTGAAAACATTCGGATTCAGCTTCGGACGGGAAGACATCTGGCATCCGGAGAAGGATATTTACTGGGGGGCCGAAAAGGAATGGCTAGCACCCAGCGATGAACGCTACGAAAACGTAGACGATGCCTCCACCATGGAGAATCCGCTGGCGGCAGTACAGATGGGTCTGATCTATGTCAACCCAGAGGGTGTTAATGGTAATCCTGACCCTCTGAAAACCGGAGCCCAGGTGCGCGAGACTTTTGCGCGCATGGCCATGAATGACGAAGAAACAGTGGCTCTGACTGCAGGCGGTCACACCGTTGGTAAGTGCCATGGAAACGGAGATGCCAGCATACTAGGGCCGGATCCCGAAGCTGCCCCCATCGAAGAGCAAGGAATGGGATGGACCAACCCTACCGCCACAGGAAAGGGGCGTCACGCCGTTACCAGCGGAATCGAGGGTGCCTGGACCAAAGAACCCACCAAGTGGGACAACGGCTACTTCGAAATGCTGTTCAACCATGAGTGGGAACTGAAAAAGAGCCCTGCGGGAGCCTGGCAATGGGAACCCAAGGATATCGCCGAAGAAGACAAGCCCGTGGATGTCGAGGATCCCTCGATCCGACACAACCCCATCATGACCGATGCCGATATGGCCATGCGGGAGGATCCCATTTATCGGGAAATCTCGCTGCGATTCAAGGACGATTTCGAGGCATTTTCCGATGCCTTCGCCCGAGCCTGGTTCAAACTGACCCACCGAGATATGGGGCCCAAGTCGCGCTACATTGGCCCTGAGGTTCCTGAGGAGGATCTGATCTGGCAGGATCCCATCCCCGCC
Source organism: uncultured Flavobacteriaceae bacterium (assembly GCA_964550895.1). Lineage (GTDB taxonomy): Bacteria > Bacteroidota > Bacteroidia > Flavobacteriales > Flavobacteriaceae > CAZKAP01. The sequence goes on along the minus strand of CAZKAP010000028.1, from coordinate 919 downwards.
GGTAACAAAGAATATAATGTTGAGGCGGTAAAGTCAAAAATCGCGGCATCGGGTCTGAGCACAGCCGAAATGGTGGCAACGGCCTGGGACAGTGCAAGAACCTTCCGCGGTTCCGATCTTCGAGGCGGAGCCAACGGCGCCCGCATCCGACTTGCGCCTCAAAAGGACTGGGAAGCCAATGAACCCGCACGCCTGCAGAAGGTACTCGGTGTACTCGAGCCCATAGCAGTGGAATTCGGCATAAGCGTGGCTGATACCATAGTCCTTGCGGGGAATGTAGGAGTCGAAATGGCCGCCAGGAATGCCGGGTTCGAAGTAACGGTACCGTTTACGCCCGGAAGAGGAGATGCCACTCAGGAGATGACCGATGCAGATTCTTTCGCCCCGTTGGAGCCCGTAGCCGATGGCTTCCGTAACTATCAGAAGAAGGAGTATATCGTATCCGGAGAAGAACTCCTACTGGACCGCGCCCAACTCATGGGTCTTACGGCCCCTGAGATGACGGTTCTCGTGGGCGGTATGCGTGCCATGGGTGCTAACTACGGCAATAATCCTCACGGGGTATTCACCGATCATGCCGGTTCACTGACCAACGATTTCTTCGTGAATCTGACAGACATGAACTACGAATGGACCCCGGTTGATAATGGATTGTACGAGGTTCGGGACCGACAGTCGGGTGATTTCCGCTGGTCGGCCACTCGTGTCGATCTGGTATTCGGTTCGAACTCCATACTCCGGTCCTATGCAGAGGTATACGCACAGGACGACAACAAGCACAAGCTGGTGGACGATTTCGTCAAGGCCTGGATCAAGGTCATGGACGCCGATCGATTCGACGTTTAAGCAACACAGATTATACTTAAGAAGCCGTCTCATAACTTGGGACGGTTTCTTGCATTTAGGTATATGTTGAACG
>CAZKAP010000027.1:29054-49587 GCA_964550895.1 uncultured Flavobacteriaceae bacterium | reverse complement strand
CATTTTTGGGGCTGCAAATGTAGCGATATTCCGCAACAAATCAAATCCTTACTGTTTTTTTTCGAATTTTTTCCCGGTCGCTCACAATAGCCCGTACATGCTGGCGTTGCAGCGATTTCAACGGCTTCAATTTTGCCGCGTCCTAACCCGGATCCGAAGCGTTTCAGAAAGGCTTGCATTACATTTGCATCCGGTGCGAAATATGGCTTTTCCGTGACCGGAATAATCCACATATCGCATCCGATAGTTGAATCAATAAAGTGCACTGGTCAGCGTATAATTCTCAGTTTGGCGAGCGATTCCGGGAGGGCAGGCCTTTCCTTTTTCTCACCGATTTCGAATGCTCCCGCCTGGAGATATACAGTTCGGAGGAGGCCGCGGAACGAGGTATCCGGGCGAGCTTCCGGGATCTGATGTATCTGGGTTTTCAACCCGAAATAGCCAAGGGTGACAGGCCCTTTATGGAATACCTGGCCGACGCAAAACACCGGGCGCACTACCGGAAAGCCTTCCGTGAGGTACAGGAACACCTCAGACGAGGCGATTCCTTCCTGACCAATCTGACCGTACGTACTCCGGTTCGTCTTAAAGGAAATCCGGAGTCCGTATACGAACTCAGTAATGCTCCCTACAAACTCCACTATCCCGGCAAGTTTGTGGTTTTCTCCCCGGAGTTATTCTTCTCCATTCAAGGCCGGCGTATTTGTTCCCGTCCCATGAAGGGCACTATAGACGCTCGATTGGCAGATGCACGGGAGCTCCTGATCTCAAACCCCAAGGAACAGTTCGAGCACAATACTATAGTGGACCTGATTCGCAACGACCTCTCCCGTGTGGCCAAGCAGGTACGGGTAGAACACTTCCGATATATCGAACAACTCGAGACTAACCAGGGACCTATACTACAGAGCAGTTCGGAAATCTGCGGGTTACTGCCCGAGGAATGGCAGGAGCGGTTTGCCTCCCTCCTCAGTGAACTGCTGCCCGCCGGATCCATCTCAGGGGCACCTAAGGAGCGCACACTGGAGATTATCCGAAAGGCGGAAGGAGAAAAGCGGGGCTTCTACACCGGGGTATTTGGTATTTTTGATGGTACGCGAATGGAATGTGCCGTCGCGATACGATTCCTGGAAGAAGAAGACGGGGAGTTCTATTACCGCAGCGGAGGCGGAATCACCCATCTGAGTGAAGAAGAAGAAGAATACTGTGAATTACTTGCTAAGATATACCTACCCATTGTTTGAAAGCATTTGCGTAAGCGATGGCCGGATACTCCGTGAAGAAGCTCATCGCGATCGATTCAGACGGAGTTATCTTAAAAAGTACCGAACGCAGGCCACTTACGACCTCTTGGAGGCTATAGAGCTACCAGGAACCCTTAAAGGAACTCACAAGCTGCGGATCAGCTATAATCGTCGCAGGACGCTCTACACCCTGGAGCCCTATGAGCCCAGGCAGGTAAACCGCCTGCAACTGGTTACCGCTAACGATATCCGCTACGAGTTGAAATCCAATGACCGCCGCGCCCTGAATCGCCTGTATAATATGAGGCAGAATTGCGATGACGTACTGATTTGCCGAAACGGTCATGTCACCGACACCTCCTACAGCAATATCGCCTTCCTTTACAAGGGAAGGTGGTTCACCCCTTCCGACCCCTTGCTGGAAGGCACCCATCGGTCCGTTTTACTCGATCGGCACTGGCTGGAGGCATGCCCGATCAGGGTATCTGAAGTTCCCGATTTCGAGGGCTTTCAGCTGATAAACGCCATGATGGAATTCCGACCCGAATACTCCATTCCCATAACTCACATTCAATTAAAGCCATGAAATCAGAACGAACCGAAAGGGAGCAGCAGGTATACGGACTCCGGCCCATTATGGAGGCCTTGTCCGCAGGAGAACCCATACAGAAGGTGTACCTGCAGCAGGGGTTGCAGGGGCCCCTGTTCCGCAAACTGGAAGGGATGCTGAGGGCCAGGGAAATCACCCCGTCCTATGTCCCGGTCCAACGGCTCAATCGACTGACCGTCGAAAATCACCAGGGTGCGGTAGCCCTGATGTCGCCAATAGCATTTCGGGAATTCGAACCTTTAATTGATGAATTATCCGGGCGGGATAAACCGGTATTGATCCTGTTGCTGGATCAGCTTACCGATGTCCGGAATTTCGGTGCCATACTACGCAGTGCGGAATGCGCGGGTGTGGACGCCGTGGTTGTACCCAAAACCGGATCGGCCCCGATTAATGAAGATACTGTAAAGACCTCGGCTGGCGCCGTGTTCCGGATACCGGTCTGCAAGGTCGATCACCTGAAGGACGCCGTCTATTACCTGCAATCCTCCGGCATTCGGGTCGTAGCGGCCACTGAGAAAGGGGATGTCAATCTCTTTGAAACTAACCTGAAGGGCCCAACGGCACTGATTATGGGTGCCGAAGGAAAGGGCATCCACAAGTCACTGCTGAAGCTGGCCGATGAAGAGGCTTTCCTTCCCATCATGGGAGAGATCTCGTCCCTGAACGTATCCGTTGCCTGCGGGATAGCCCTCTACGAGGTCATGCGGCAGCGGTCCTTTAGCTGATGTGAACATGCCGACAAAACTCCTCTTTTTCCCTTTTATAATGATGCTTCTGCTTTGCTGCAAGCCTAAGGAAGCTCCCCCGCTTAGCCGGCTCGAACAGACCTCCCTGGTTATACTGGGCAACGTTCAGGACGCGGGTTCTCCTCAAATCGGCTGTGCCAGGGAATGCTGCAGGGGACTATTCGAGCGGCCCGATCCCGAACGACAGGTTACATCACTCGGCCTGTTCGACGCCGAAAGCCAAAAATCCTATCTTTTCGATGCCAGCCCGGATATAGGCTCTCAAATGAAGACCCTGTCGCGGCTCGGCCCCGGCAGGGAAGTCGCCGATGGCATTTTCCTTACCCATGCCCACATCGGGCACTATACCGGACTCATGCATCTGGGAAGGGAAGCCATGGGCGCCAGGCAGATTCCGGTTTACGCCATGCCACGTATGAAGGCTTTCCTAGAATCCAACGGACCCTGGAGTCAGCTGGTCTCACTCGGAAACATCGACCTGAGGGAACTGAAAGATGGCCAGCCAATCGACCTATCCCAGCAGCTGCGGGTGACACCCATCCTGGTCCCCCATCGGGACGAGTATTCGGAAACCGTTGGGTATCGGATCGAGGGTGCCACCAAAAGCGCCCTGTTCATCCCGGATATCGACAAATGGGAAAAATGGGGCCTGGACATCCGGTCCGAAGTCCTCAAGGTGGATTACGCCTTTCTGGACGCGACCTTTTTCAGCGGAGAAGAACTGAATACCCGTGACATATCGGAGATCCCCCATCCCTTCGTCATCGAAAGCCTGGAGACCTTTAAGGAATTTGCTCGGGAAGACCGATCAAGGGTGATCTTCATCCACTTCAACCACACCAACCCCCTATTGGATCCCAACAGCGAAGAAAGCCGGAAAGTAATCGAATCAGGATTCAGGATTGGCCGGCGAGGGGACGTCTTCAGGCTATAGGTAACACGGTGTGGCGGAGGTTAACCATCGTAAATATTTACTCCTAACTTCCTGATCGAATTGAGAATGAACTCTAAATTCCCTAGGTTTGGTTATGGACTGGGTGCGAGTGTTGATCCTGCTGGGAACCTTTGAAGGCTTTCTGCTATTATCCGCCCTCGGTTTAAAAACCCTGGGGAAACGAAACCTGAACCACTACTTCTTCCTATTGGTCGGGCTGCTCTCCGGTGCCCTAATGGCCAAACTCTTTTTCTCGCGACAGACCTACATGAGCTTCCCCCATTTCTGGTATTTCCTCGATCTGGCCGCCTTCGTGATCGGCCCGCTGTGGTATCTTACCATCAGGAAGAGCGTACATGAACGGGCATCCTTCAGCCGGACGGACTGGCTGCTGCTGCTGCCCAGCCTGCAATACGTTTCCTTCGTGATCTTCCTCGTAATCGATTACAGCCCCGCCGAACTCATTAACGCCGATTTCTCGGAGTGGAAACCGATACGTCCGTTTTACCTCTTCTGTTTCGCGGTCTGCTTCGTCAACGGGGCTTTCCTGTACAAGTCCTACAAGATCATCAGGGAAAACCGGGGCCTGCCTGCCCTGTTCGTCGACGGCCAAAAGCTGTTCCTTTCCGTGCTGGTTCTCTGGATGATCGTGTTCACCACTGGCATGCTGTACTCAGACGACAACATCCAGGGCATATTCGTCATCTACGATATCGGCTTCCTGAGCCTGGCCCTGATTGTTTTCGGCTGGGGATATCTCGCCTTGCTCAAGCCGGAATACTTCTACTTTCTTACCCAAACCTTTTCTAACAGCGAGAATTTCGTGCTTACCGAAATCGCCAACCGGGTGGTAGCTGAAATCGAAGAACATGAGCTCTATCTCCAAAAAGACTTCAGCCTGAGTGAACTCGCGGAGCGGGTGAAGTCCAATACGGTGGTCACCAGCAAGGCCATCAACCGCGTACTGGGCATCTCCTTCAGCGACCTGATTAACGAGTACCGCATCCGGCATTTTATACGCCTGGCCCGTGAGGAGCACACCCAAAGACTTACGCACTGGGCCCTGGCACAGGAGTCTGGTTTCGGGAACAAAGTGAGTTTCTACAAAAACTTCAAGAAGTGCACAGGACATACGCCCAAAGAGTTCCTGGACAGCGGCATGGAATAACTCAAATAACGGGCTGGTCAACTAGTCTTCCTCTCGGGGAGGCTCAGAACTACTCCCGGATTCGAGGGTCGAATTGGACACCCACTTTCCATGAACACCTGTGTTGCTGGACGAAGCGGTGTCATCTTCTTCCTCCTGACCGGGCGGAGGCAGTGGACGGAAATTACCCTCCTCATCGAACTGTTGCATGAAGGGATCACTGGACTCATCGTAATCCTCCCGTTCCCAGGCATATTTGGTCGGTTCGGTGACTCTGAAATGCAGGGTAAGTGCCAATAGCAGGCCCGTAAGGAATCCCGAGAGATGCCCCTCCCAGGAAATCCCGTCCTTAATGGGGAGGATGTACCAGATCAGGCTGCCGTAAACGAATACGGTTCCCAATGAAAGTGCGATCCAGCGGTAGTACTTGCTCCAGATACCCTTAAAAAATACGAAGGCAACCAGAGCATAAATGATGCCGCTGGCCCCGATGTGGTAGGACTCCCGTCCGATGACCCAGGTGAGCAGGCCGCTGCCGAGAAAACTCCAGAGCAGCACCCTCCAGGCCTTGTCCGAATAGAAATAGAAGACGGCACTGAGCATCACAAACAGGGCTATGGTATTGTTAGACAAGTGGGAAAGGGACCCGTGAATGAAGGGACTGAAGAGCACTCCACGCAATCCCTTTGCGGTCCTGGGCAGCACTCCCCAGTCGTTCCAGTTCACCCCCAGCCGGATTTCCAGACTGAAGACGAACCAGATCGAGAGCACGGCCATGACCGGTACGATCAGGAAGCGGAAGTCGGTTTTCTCTGTTCTCTTCTCCATAAGACCGAAATCAAATTTCGCTAATTTTATTTTGTGAATGCACCACTGGCGGAGCGGCTCCGGCCGCGAAAACTCAATGACTTTATCGGACAACGGCACCTGCTCGGTGCGGGCAAACCCATTCGGCTGCAAATCGAAAGCGGCCTGGTTTCCTCCATGATCTTCTGGGGGCCTCCCGGAACGGGTAAGACCACCCTGGCCCGCATACTCGCCGAAGAAACCGGACGAACCTTCTATCAGCTCAGCGCCATACAGAGCGGGGTAAAGGACGTACGCGAGGTTATCCAAAAGGCCAAGCATACCGACCTGTTCCGCAAAGGAAGCCCCATACTCTTCATAGACGAAATCCACCGATTCAGTAAGTCGCAACAGGACTCACTCCTTTCAGCCGTGGAGGAAGGATGGGTGACTCTGATCGGAGCCACCACGGAAAACCCCAGCTTCGAAGTCGTACCCGCTCTGCGCTCGCGCTGCCAGATTTACGTGCTGGAATCCCTGGGCAAGGAAGACCTGCAGGCCCTGCTCGATCGGGCACTAACCCAGGATGAAAGGCTGAGCGCACTGAAGATCGACATACGCGAAAACCGCGGTCTGTTTCGGCATTCCGGAGGAGATGGCCGCAAATTGCTGAACATCATCGAGCTGATCGTGCAGGCCTCGGAAGGCCGGGAAACCCTTACCATTGACGATGAATCCGTGGAGACCCTGTTGCAGGAAGTGCCGGTTTCCTACGACAAAAATGGTGAGCAGCACTACGACATCATTTCCGCCTTCATCAAATCGGTACGGGGAAGCGACCCCAATGCCTCGGTGTATTGGCTCGCCCGTATGCTGGCCGGAGGAGAAGACGTGGCGTTCATTGGCCGCCGTATGATCATCCTGGCCTCCGAAGACATCGGCAATGCGAACCCCAACGCCCTGCTCCTGGCGCAAAGCACTTTCGAGGCGGTGCGTTCACTGGGCATGCCGGAGGCGCGAATACCGTTATCCCAATGCGCCGTTTACCTGGCCTGCTCGCCTAAGAGCAACAGCAGCTATCTGGCCATAGACGAGGCCCTGCGGCTCGTCCAGGAGACCGGAGACCTGCCGGTACCGCTCCACTTGAGGAATGCACCCACCCAACTCATGAAGGACTTGGGCTACGGCAGCGATTACCACTATGCACACAACCATCCCGGTCATTTTGTCCGAGATAATTATCTACCGGAAGATCTAAAGGGAACCAGCATCCTGAAGCTGTCCGAGATGGGCAGTGAGGCGCGGATGAAGAAAGACATGAAAGACAAATGGGGCGAACACTACCGGTTTGACTCCACCTGAGCAGCTTTGGTGTCGGACTTCACCACGAAAGCAAACCATCAGAGTCTTGCACGGGTTCGACCCGACCTCAGGTTAAAACCGAACATCACAGACTGTGTATGCGAATCAAACAGGTTGCGATATCCCAACAGATTATCGGCTATCAGGTGAAATTGTAGCGGGCCCAGGCGGGCCTCCATACCCAAACCTATATTACTGGCACTGTATTTATGCATGGTATAGGTTCCTCTCAGGGATAGCGAACGTCCAATTCGACGGGTAAAGTAACCGGTCAGGCCGGGTTGCGGACCCCGTGGAGCGAAGAGCACCGAAAGAAAACCCCCATAACTATTCATGTATTCCGGCATCGGCTTGCGGCCGTCTGGGGCATCACAATCACATACTTCTTTAGCGGAACCCGGAGGTCGGGGAAGTCCGAAATCCCTTTGAAATCCCAACTGGGTACTAAACGGCCGCATCGACCAGTAGGGGGATTCCAAATTTTCGAATGGCAGGTCGGCGCTGACCTGATCGAGTAATTCCTGCCAGGGATCAAGTGCGTCTGAGATATCCTCCGGGAGCAGCACTTCGAGTCCTTCAATACTGGCCGCGCCGTTCAGACGGTATCGCATCACTCCATCGGTATGCCGCATCACTCCCAGATCCTTAATACTGCCCTGTATACGAAAGTCAGGTCGGGAAAAGAATGTAAAACCGAAGTCCAGCCCCAATCCAAAGTTCCCGCCTAACAGGGCTCGATCGAGCACCAGCCGAGTCAGGCTTTCTGAATTGTTCAGGTCCCCGTCCCTGTAGATTTCGCGAAAGCTCTCGATCCCCGAGGTTCGCAGTTCGAAGTCGGCCAACAGGGTATTCCTGACCGTGTTATTGTTCCCATCGGTGGTCACGAAGTATCCGCTGTTGGAAGTCGAACTCCAGTGCACCATTTCTTTGTAGAGCTTGGCCCGTACACCGATATTCCAGCGTTTATTGAGCCGCCGGTTCCAGCCCACATGCCAGACCGCCATGGCCTCTCCCCTTTGCTTGAGATGGTCGAGCTGGTATCTCCGGCCCCTGTTTTCGGGACCTGCATTGCCGTAATAGGCCAGGTCCACCAAATCTTCGGGCCAGTAATTCATAAAGAAGAAGGTTCCATAAAGACCAAAGGAATAGTAATCCGATCTGCGCTTAGGATTTCGGAAGCCGGCGAAAAAGATATGACTTCGGGCCTGGAGGTAGACCACATCATTCTTTCCCAGCCCCTGTACCGCCCTCTGCTCAAATAGTTGGTTGAAGTCCTCGGTATCTGTGCCGGTAAGCTCGTCCAGTGTGATCCCGCTGACACCTGAAGTCAATTGCCAACCCCCGAGTCCCGGCAGGCTGATGTGCCAATCCGTCTCTACGGCGGCTCCGGGCTGTTCGATCAGGCTCAATGGAACCTCGTCGAACCCGAATAACTGAGGATTCGCCTGGGAACTGACGGATGCGCAATGCATCAGGAAAAGCAGGGCGATCCAGACTCCTTTCATAGCAAGCGGAGGCTCACCTGAAAATGGGAACGGAAAATCAGTTCGGGCCCGGGCTCGGGTGAGACACTGCTGGTGTCACCCTGATTCACCACACGAACCAGCAGCTGAGCCGTTCCGGCCAAAGCAGTCAGGGGTTTGCCTCCGTTTCCGTAAAAAACCTGCCGTTCGAGATTCTCCAGGGCGAGTATATTAAATGTCTCGGTATCCAACAGATTCCCACCTTCATCGAGGAATAAAACCTCAAGAAGCAGCGGTTTACTCGTGCTGTTTTCGATTTCGTAAAAGATCGTTCCCTGAAGGATGCGATCATTTACGAATTCCTCACTGAAGGCATCGAATTCGAAGAACTGTTCATAGACCACATTGGACCCCCCGAAATCATTGATCAGCTGTTCGGTTGTCCTCAGAAAAAAAAGACTGGCTTCCACTTCGGGTTCCGCACGCAGCTCATTAAAAACTCCGAAGTCCTGTTCTTCGGCACAGGAAACGCACAGAAGCAACGTGAAGAGTGTCAACAGGTACGGCCGTATCCGGGGGGTCATGGTCTTTGGGGTTTCTCGATAGATAAACAACTCATACGGGCAGAACCCTACCCTTAAAACCCGAAAAGACACAGTCTTAGTATGAAAATTCCAAAGAAATCAGTTTCGGTTGCTGTTGGCCGAAATCTTCTCATAGAGCTGCATGCCATGAACCCGTTTACTCTGGGAGAGATAGACATTGGAGAACTGCAACAGGAAAGCCCCTCCTGTTTCCCGTACCGGCCGGCACAGGTCCTCGATTTCCTCGAGGATCTTGCGCTCTTTTTTCCAGCGGTAGAACAGACGATCCGTGGCGGCCACCGGAAAGACCTTCAGCGGCTGCTGGGTCTCCTGCAACAGGTCGTAAAAGTAGAAAGGGTGGCTGGTACCCGCCCGGAATCCCGCCTGGGACTCGTAGCCCATGCTGTAGTCCTCGTTGAACTCGGATTCGATCAGGCTGCGATAGGTATGCGGCACCTGTACCCTGAGATAGCGAAGTCGAACCTTGTTGATGTCCCGGTGGATGAGTTCTCCCAGATTCCAGCGCTCCTCCTTGAGCCGGGCCACACTGCTGGCTGCCGACTGGGAAGCGCTGAGGTCGACCGGAAAGTAGTCGGCCACGGACTTGATCAGATAGCGGAAACCATTCTTGTAGATGGCCACGTTCCGATCCTGCTCGGAATACTCGGCAAACTGAAAGAAAAAGATGGGCCGAACACCCAGTTTCCGACTCTTATCGATGAGCTCCTCGAAGATGTCATAGGGGTCGGTCCGCTTTCCCGTCAGCACCAGGATACGGTAGCGAAACCGGAAGAACTGCAGGGTCAGTATATCGGAAATCATTCCTACGAAATTTCTTAAAAGACTCCGGTTGGCGAAACGATGAGACTGCACCACCGATATCAGGGGCATAAAACGGTAGCCTTCGGGACGGGTCTTCCAATCGGGAAACCGGGCCTGAAGCATCGTCTTAAACTTGTGCATCCACAGGTCGATAATCGGCAGCTTCAGGAAACCGTGACGGTGTGCCAGACTGTCCTCGGCCTTGAAGCGGCCGTGCTCATCCCTGACATGGGGCAGGTATTCCTCGTACCTGCTGATCAGGTAAAAACTGGCCGCGAAAATATCGAAGGGCAGGTTGCTGCGCTCCCCGGCCGCAAAAAAGCAGGGCAGATCGTCCCACTTAAAGACCTCGATTTCGAAATCGTTGATTCCTCGTTCGAATAGCAGATCGTTGGACCGAATAAAGAATTCGTTCTGCAGGGGTTGCTTGGTATAGGTGATCTTGGGTCCGGTATGCTTGATAAAATCTTCGACCCGGGTCGTAAATTCCACGGGGGAGCCGAGCATCTGCGTAAAGAGATGCCGGGCGATATAAGTAAACCGCTTGGTGATCTTATGCGTGTAAATGAGAAGCACGAATCAAAGGTAATTCATACCGGGCAAGTGCATGCGCCTTTCGAAGCGAAGGCCTCACAGCATATCCTGGTCCGCAAAACTCATGTAGCCCTCCCGGGAAATGATCAGATGGTCCAGTAATCTCAGGTCGAGGAGTTCTGCGGCCTCCTTCAGCCGTCGAGTGATCTGCCGATCCGAGGCACTGGGTGTCAGGTTACCAGAGGGGTGATTGTGGGCTACGACCATAGCCACAGCCCCTAGTTGAAGGGCGCGCTTGAGTACCAGGCGAATGTCGACCAGGGTTCCCGTAATGCCCCCCTTACTGAGTTGTTCCTTGAGGAGTACCCGGTGGGAATTGTTCAGGAATACCATCCAGAATTCCTCGTGGGGTAAGCTCTCGAGCCGGGGGCCCAGCAGGCGGTAAATGCCCTCACTATCCGAGATGCGGACTGCGGACTCGGAGGGTTCGAGACGCAACCGCCTTCCTACCTCAAATGCCGCCAGCAAACGCAATGCCTTTACCTGGCCGATACCGGGCAATTCACGCAATTCCTCTTCGCTTCTCCCGGATAGTTTCCGCCAGCTGAACCCGCTCTCCCTGAGGATGGCGCGACTGATGTCCACCGCATTGCAACCGGCGTTCCCTGAACCGATCAGCAGGGCGATCAACTCGGCATCCGTCAACGATCCTATGCCATGACGGGTGTATCGTTCCCGTGGGAGCTCATCGGGGCTCCAACCGGACAGGGAAGTTTCACGGGCAGGTCGTTTCGGTAGGGAGTTTTTGGTCATAAATGGGCGTAAATTTTACCTAACTTCACACTAAACTATTTCGACAAGCTGCAGGATGAAATCAATATTCGAATCCGCCGACTACCAGGAAATCAAGGATCGCATCGATATGCTTCGACCGGATGCGCAGCCTGAGTGGGGAATCATGAATGCAAGCCAAATGCTGAGGCACTGCCAGTTTCCGCTTAAGGGGACCTTAGATCCCAGCGACGCCGCCAGATATAACTTCTTCATTCGATCATTGCTTCGTTCCTTTAAAAAGAGCATGTACGATGATTCCCAGTGGCGGAAGAATATCCCTACTCCAAAGCGGTTTAAGGTCGAAGACAATCGGGATTTCGAAGAGGAAAAAAAGAAACTCCTGCAACTGATTGACGAATTCCATGCGGCCCGCGACCGTAAGGATTGGGCCCCGCATCCGGCCTTCGGTACATTTACCCCGGAACAGATCGGTAAAATGCAGTACAAACACCTGAACCATCACCTGACCCAGTTTGGGGTCTGAACAGGGCTTAGGAATTACGTGTTAAGCGCCTTAGTTGGTTTTCGTTTGCCAGAGGTCAGGCAGACGATCCCAGTCCAGTCCACCGTAGTTTCCCGAGCTCATCAGCAGCAGGGCCGTTTTTTCCAGGGAAAGCGAGAATAGCATGGAGGCAAATTCCTCAGGGCTCGTGCATACCTCGATACCCGGATGGTCGAATGCGGACCGTATCGTTTCCGGGGAAATCTCTTCTAGCTTCTTGACCGCCACGGCCTCCGGCGAATAATACACTATGGCCCGGTCGGCTTCCGACAACGAACCGCTGTACTGTTTGATGAACTCCGCATTCAGGCTGCTATAGGTATGCAGCTCGAGACAGGCGATGAGTTCGAAGTCCGGAAACTGCTCCTTAACTGCCGAAGTGGTGGCGGCCACTTTGCTGGGGGCGTGGGCAAAATCCTTGATCACTACCCGCTCGCGGTCCTGATGCAGGACCTCCATGCGCTTAGAGGCCCCTTTAAAGCTACCGATAGCCTCGTAAAAGTCGAGCTCGTCTATACCCATATGCTGGCAGATCCATTTGGCACCCGCCAGGTTGTTGAGATTGTGCTTACCGAAGATCGAAAGCGGTAATGGACCCTCCTCCGTCTCCAGATAGGTGGTTCCGGCCGAAATTTCGTAGTCCATGGTTTCATAGGGAAGCTTTCGGATGGGGTTCGGACTGGCCTCCACCAGTCGGACCACCTCCGCATCCTCTGAGTTGTAGGTGATGCTCCCGCCGGGCTGGATTCCATCGAGAAATTCCCTGAACGGGGCCAGGTAGTCTTCATAGGTTGGAAAGACGTTCATATGGTCCCAGGAAATCCCGCTCAGCAAGGCAATATTCGGCTTGTACCATAGGAATTTAGACCTGCGGTCCAGAGGCGAGGACAGGTATTCGTCCCCCTCCAGCAGTATAAAATCGTTGGTTTCGGTCAAGTGGACCATGCGATCGAAGCCATCCAGCTGGGCACCCACCATATAGTCCACTTCCTTCCCGCAGTAGTGCAGCACGTGGAGGATCATGGAGGTGATGGTCGTTTTGCCGTGACTGCCCGCGATCACCACCCGCGTCTTGTTTTCAGCCTGCTTATACAGGAATTCGGGATAGGAATAAATGGGCAGCCCCAGCTCCTGTGCCCGGAGGAGTTCGGGATTATCGATACGGGCATGCATGCCCAGTATCACCCCGTCGAGTCCTGAGGTAATTCGATCGGGAAACCATCCTGTTTCCGCTGGTAGCAAGCCTTCCTTTTCCAGGCGGGTTCGGGAGGGTTCGAAGATCACATCGTCACTACCGCTGATCTCATATCCCTTATCGTGTAGGGCCAGGGCGAGGTTGTGCATCGCACTGCCCCCAATGGCAATAAAATGAAGCTTCATCATCATAATTTCCAGGTAAAGTTACCAAGGAAGGCGCAGATCGGTACGGCATTTGGTAACTTTAAGTCTGCGACCACTAAACAAACACCACATGAGCTTCTTGCGATATTTTCTGCTTTCATTCCTTACCCTTTGTATGCTGCATACCCCTGAGGTACATTCCCAGGATTCCCCCTCCGAAAAAGGCCTCAACGCCTACCTAACTGGCGGACCCTACGACGAACTCTGGAAGGAGGTGTATGCGTTCGAACTGGGCAGAAAGCCCAAAGAGGCCCGTAAGGCGGTGCTCAAGATATACGACAAGGCGCTTAAGAACGGTAACAAGGCTGAACGGATCAAGGCCGTGTTGTTCGAGGCCAAATTTTCGGCTTTGCTGGATGAAAACGGAGAGTGGCAGGTAATCGACCGACTACGAGCCGGGACCCAAGAGGCTGAGGGTGTGGAACGCATGTTACTCCTCAGCTATCTCAATGAGCTGTACCGCATGTATTTCAGCGATCATCAGTGGAAAATCATGGATCGTACCGAGGTCAGCGACACCGTTCCGGCAGCGGATTTCCGTTTCTGGGATGCCCCTCGTTTCTTCAGGGAGATGAAGCAGACCACATTGAACTCCCTGGCCGATCCGGAATTGCTCATGTCCGAACTAACGAGCCGGTATCTGCCCCTGTTCGACACCATAGGCAAGGATGTACAACTATTGCCCACCCTGTACGACATACTCTCGGAACGGGCCCTGGAACACCTGAAAGACAGTCGGTATTCCCCTGACCTGAAATCTGCGGACCGCAGCTATATCGATGCTTCCTACCTGGGCTCTGCAGATGTATTCCTTACTGCCGCGCTACCCGAGAACGACAGCAGCAGTACGGCTCACATTTTTCGCATTTACAGGGAGCTTACCCGGCTGAACAGGGAACGCGATCAGCCCGGACGTCTGGCCCGACTGAATCTGGAACGCATCGCCTATGCTTATTCATTGATCGGCTCTGAGCAAAAGGAAGGATGGTTACAAACGGGCCTGGAATCGCTGCTGAGTTCGAGTCGAACGCCGGAGGAAAAAGGCCACTATCTGCTTCGCAAAGCCCGTATGCTTCGGGGTAAAGGCGGAGACTATGATTATCGCCAAGGCAGCACAAACCGTCTAAAACTTAAGGAAGCGGTGGCGATCTGCGAAGAAATTCTGCGGATAACCGACGATCCCTATCTGGTCAGCCATGCCAAAAACCTGAAAGAGGACCTGTACCGGCCGCGATTGAGCCTGACCTCGGAACGCTACGTTTACCCGAATAAAGAGAGCCTCTTCAGGGTGGAATACTCGAATCTGGACAGCCTGTACCTCTCCGTCTTCCGAGTGCCTTACGATACCCGGGAATACTTCAATGCTTCCGAAATGCTGGACGAATTACCCCAGCTGACCGGCACCCCCCTGAAGACCTGGGGCGTACAACTTCCGGGAAGCGACGACCTGCAGAAACACAGTGCCGAATTCGTATTGCCGGTCTTGGAGAGCGGGACCTATATGCTGCTCGCCCACCCCTGCCCGACGGTACTCGAACCCGACTTTGTCGCCTCCCAACTCCTGCAAGTCACCTCCCTGACGCTTCTGGTCAATACCATGGAAGGCATACACGAACTCAAAGTGAGGGATCGCTGGGATGGGACCCCAAAAGCCGGGGCCCGTATCCTGGTTACCGATACCTACCGTGGCGGTAGCAAGAAGCTGAAGACTGACGATTATGGGGAAGCCAGCTGGCGGCACACCCGGGACTACAGTAGAGTAAAGATGTCCGTTTCCCAAGGTGGCGACACCCTCCATCTGGCAGAAAATGTGGGTGCCTACGGACGTTACCGTTCCGGCACCGGCAGTGTGGACGAATCCATTCGCTTCCATCTCTTCACGGATCGGACCCTCTACCGGCCGGGTCAGAAGGCCTATGTCAAGGTCATTGGCAGCATGCATGACGAGGAGGGATACCGTACCCTAACGGGCGAATCCGTAAAGCTCAGCCTGTCGAACCCCAATGGGGAGGAGGTCTTTACACAAACCTTAGAACTCAATGAACTGGGATCTGCCCATACGGAGATCGACCTGCCGGGTGATGGGCTAACGGGCTCCTACAGCCTGCGGGCTTCGCCTACTGAAGAAACGGACAAGAAATTTCAGCGAGGCCGCATCCGAAACGGTTACACCAGCCTGAGGGTCGAGGCCTACAAGCGTCCCACCTTTTTTGTCGAATTCCCACCCACAGAAGGGGACTTCTCCCTGGGTGACAGCCTGAACATCAAGGGCCTGGCCAAAGCGTATTCCGGCAGCCTGGTTACTGAGGCCGATGTCCGGTATCGCGTAACCCGGGGCCTGGAACGTCCCTACTGGTGGTACCGCTGGTACGGTGACTACTCAGGCTCTGAAGAAACGGAAATCGCCTCGGGTACTAGCAGAACCGATGCCGAGGGATCCTTTGTCGTACCCTTCCGCGCAAAGGCCGAAACCGACGGGGAGCCCTCGCCCTATGACATATTCGTATTCACGGTGTATGCCGAGGTAACCGACCTGAACGGGGAAACGCGCACAGAGGAGGAACGAATCCGTATCGGACGTACCCGTCTGAAGGCCGGCATCGAAGTAGAATCGCTCTGGTCAACCTCGGACGACTCTCCGAAAATTGAAGTATCGACCACCAACCTCAATGGGGATTTCAGCCCGGCGACGGGCACCCTGAGTCTCTATCCCCTGCAAGGGCCGAAACACCCCAAACGGGAACGAAAATGGGACGAAGCGGAATTCCCTTCCCTGGATCGCGAAACATTCGATAGTCGTTTTCCTTACGAGTATTACACGAAAAAGGAGGCTCGTCCGGTGAATTGGTCCAGGGGCCCGGTTAAGTGGGAAACCCCTTTTGACAGCGCGAAGGAAACAATCTATCGGCCGGGTTCCCTTAGAAACTGGCAGCAGGGCACCTATCTGCTGGAACTGCTCACCCAGGATTCCAGGGGAAATGAGGTGGTGGCCCGGGAGATTATACGCGTCGAGAACCCCAAATCCAGCACCCTCCCGGAAGCGCAGAGTTTCTGGTCGCGTATCGATAAGCAGTCCTACGAACCCGGCGAGCAGGTCGTACTGAAAATCGGCAGCTCTCTGCCTGTTCTTTCCATGGATGTATGGACCGAAAAAGACCATCGCATTACCCAAAAACAGCGGATCGTACTGAATAATGCCATCAAGGAGGTACGCATACCCGTGACCGAAGCCGACCGGGGTGGCTTTGTGGTTTGGTTACAGGCCGTCGGGCAGAATGAACACTATTCCCAACCCCAATACATTCGTGTCAAGCACCCGGATACCGAACTGAAGATAGTCGCCGAGACCTTCAGGGATAAGATGCAGCCCGGAAGTTATGAAAAATGGCTTTTTCGCCTCCTTAACCCGGATGGCTCCCCGGCAACCGCCGAAGTTTTGGCCTCCATGTACGATGCCTCCCTCGACGCCATAGCCCCCTTCAGCTGGTCGTTTAATCCCATTGAAAAGCCGGTGTATTACAGCCGGAATTCTCAGGGCAGCCAGGCCTTCGATGAGGATTCCTGGACGGTCAGTAATCTGGACTGGAGCGTTACCCCCCGGCTATCCGTATTCCCACCGACCTGGACCGATTTCGGACTGAATACAGGCAGGTACTGGCAGTACAATTCCTACCTCAGCAAGCTAAGACGGTATTTTCCGGTTCAGGCGAATGCGACAGCCAGTTACGATCCCGATATCCCCGCCGGTATGGTTCGGGGAACGGTGCTGGACGAAAACGGTGATCCGCTTCCCGGAGCCTCCGTAATCGTCAAGGGGACCTCTATTGGAACCCAAACCGACTTTGATGGCAATTTTAGCATACAGGTACAAAAGGGACAGTCGCTGTGGATCAGTTATATAGGTTATAATACCGCCGAATACCCCATCAATAGGGATAATTCCCTGGTCTTCAATTTACAGTCGGACGATGCAGTCCTTGAAGAGGTCGTAATCGTAGGTTATGGAGAAGGGCGTCCCCGCAGAAGAATGGCCCTCAAGGCCATGGCCGCAGAGGCCGAAGAAGCAGAGGCCGATATGCTGATGATCAGTGGCCAGACAAGCGGCGTAACTGCTGAGGCTCCACCTCCCCCACCCATGGAACCGGATTCCGTTCAGGCGATCGACCTAAGCACCATCGAGGCGCGCACCAACCTGCAAGAGACCGCCTTCTTTAAGCCCCAGCTCAGAACCAACGAAAAGGGAGAAGTGCTGATCGAATTCGAAAGCCCTGAGGCCCTTACCCAATGGAATGTGTGGTTACTGGCCCATGATCGCAATCTCAACAATGCATACGGGAAATGGCAGACGGTTACCCAGAAGGAACTCATGGTCAGTCCGAATATGCCCCGCTTTCTCAGGGAAGGCGATCGGGTGGTACTACGCTCCAAAATTTCGAACCTGAGCGACAACGACCTGAGCGGCCAGGCCCAGTTGGAACTCACCGATCCCACGACAGGGGAAAACCTCGACGGCCTGCTCTCCCAGGAAAACGGAGTTCAGCCTTTCGAGGTCGGGCAAGGGGGTAATACCGTCGTCTCCTGGGAGGTTTCAGTACCCCCTGGGTTACAGGCACTTCAGTACCGCATCGTGGCCGGTACGGGTACCTACTCGGATGGCCAGCAGGATGCCCTGCCCGTACTCACAAACCGGACCCTGGTCACGGAGACCCTGCCGCTCTGGGTCAATGGAAAAGAGAGCCGCAGCTTCAGCCTGAATGGTCTGAAGAATGCCGACTCCCCTACCCTGACCAACCACCAGTACACGGTGGAAATCAGCAGTAATCCCGTATGGTATGCCGTTCAATCGCTGCCCTATCTCATGGAATTCCCCTACGAATGTTCGGAGCAGACCTTCGCGCGTATCTATGCCAACACTCTGGGCAGTCATATTGGTAAGGCCTTCCCTCAAATTCGTGAGACCTGGGAATCCTGGGCCAATGCCGAAGTACTCGAAAGCAAGCTGGAGAAGAATCCGGAGCTCAAGGCACTCATCATCGAAGAGACTCCCTGGCTCAGGGATGCCCAGTCCGAAACCGAACAGAAGAAACGAATGGGCAACCTCTTCAGGGACGATCACATGCAAAAGGAGCTGCGTAAGGCCCTGCGCAAACTCGAAGGCATGCAGTTCTCTGACGGCGGTTTCCCCTGGTTCAAGGGTTCGCGCTATCCCAGCCGAAACGTAACTCAGCATATCGTTTCGGGCTTCGGTCACCTCAAGGCCCTTGGGGTCTGGAACAAGGGGGATATGCCGGAAGGCAAACGAATAGGACGAATGACCGAAAGGGCCATCGGCTACATGGACCAGGAAATGGCGAGGGAGTACGATAAGCTGATCGAGCGGGCGGACAAGATCGAAAAGGAGGCCAAAACGCCGGCCAAAGGAAGGAAGGCCCGGACGGAGTTCCTGGCCGCCGACCACCTGCACTGGGGAGTACTCCAGTATCTCTATGCCCGGAGTTTCTTTTCCAAGTACCCGGTCCCCGACGAAACCTTGAAGGCCACCCGCTACTACCACGAACAGCTGATACGATACTGGGACCGCCGCAACCTGTATTCATGGGCCATGGCGGGACTGTATCTGATACGGAGCGGAGAGATGGAAGAGGCCGGTAAGATCTGGACGGCCATCGATCAACTCAGCGTGAGCAATGAGGAGATGGGCACCTACTGGAAGGAGAATGTCTCGGGCTGGTACTGGTATCAGGCCCCGGTAGAGACCCAGGCGCTGCTCATCGAATTGTATAGCGAATACCTGACCGAAGGACCCGATAAGCAGTCCCGGATCGCAGGCATGCAGGCCTGGCTGCTCAAGCAAAAACAGACCAGCAACTGGAAAACCACCAAGGCGACGACGGAGGCGATTTACGCGCTCTTGAGAGGAGGCCAGAGCGTACTGGAGGAGAAAAAGGTCGAGCTTCAGCTGGGAGAACGTCCTATCCGGGACTGGAATCCCGAAATTTCGGAGCGAGAACCGGGTACGGGCTACGAGAAGTTCAGCTTCCGATCCGACCAGGTCTCTAAGGAAATGGCCGATGTCACCCTCGTCAAAAGCGACGAAGGACCCGCCTGGGGGGCGGCCTACTGGCAGTACTTCGAGGATCTGGACCAGGTAACGGCTTCGGAGACCTCCCTAAAGCTGCGCAAGCAAATCTTCCGAAGAACCTTTGATGAAAATGGCGAAATCCTGGTTCCTGTAGGCCCGGACAGTCCCTTGCGCGTAGGAGACCTGCTGCGTATTCGGATCGAACTGGAATCGGACCGTCGCATGGAATTCCTGCATATGAAGGACTATCGGGCGGCTTCCTTCGAACCCGTGGAGGCGATATCGCGCTACCGCTATCAGGAAGGACTGTGGTATTACCAGAGCACCCGGGACGCCAGCACTCATTTCTTCATAGAGAACATGGAAAAGGGAACCTATGTCTTCGAATACGACCTCAGGGTAGCCCAGGAAGGGGAATTCAGCAACGGCTACACCCAAATACAATCGATGTATGCCCCTGAATTCAGCAGCCACAGCAATGGCCAGCGGGTTACGGTCGCCTCAGAATAACAGGCTTATGACCCCTGCGATCGCTTCGATCATAGCGTAGAGCAATGCCCACATGGTTACGGTATTTGCCTCCAAAGTACTCCGTGGGCGGCGGCTGGCGCAGAAGATTTTACCCAGCGGTGGAAAACGTGGGATGAACGGTAGACGAGTAAGACCCGATTACTTCTGGGGAGGATAAGCATCCAGAGCCTTAACGACTACTTTTCTCAGGGCCTCTTCCCGTTCCCCGGGGGTGATTTTTTCCTTAAAGCCGGTCTCCGTGCGGGCCTCCCAGACGATTTTATCCGTGGTAAACTCGAAGAAAGCAATATCGATCTGCCTCCTGAGGGAACTACCCCCGGCGGGTATGCCCACGGACATGCCCCCGGAGACATTGGCATTGGTCCCCCCCATGCCGAAGCCGAAGCTGGGCTGGGATTCCCGCCGATAAATCTGAGAACGGACATCGACGATCAGGTCGGGGATCAGTTTCCTCTCAAAGCCGCGGGCCTGCATAACCGAGTCGATTAGGCGAACGAGCCTGCGCTGATCGAGTTCACTCATGCCACTCTGCATATCCGGATTGACCCGATACGTCCTGTAGTCATCGAAGGCTGCCCCGGGATCGTAATCGGTCTTCAGGCTGATGGTGGCGCATGAGGACAAAAGCGCAGTGGAAATTGCAATAAAGAGGGTCTTTCTCATACCATCAAATTTATAAAAGAACAAACCCGAAAGCCACTGGTCCAGGGCATTCGGGCACTTCAAATGTTCTATATCCCCGGATTATCAGGGCGCAGCGTCCAGATTGTTCAGAGACTTGTCAAGAGCCTTTTTCATGAGCTTACTCAATTCGTCCCTTGAGATTCCGGGATGAATATCCTGTTCGGTTTGGGCACTCCAAATCTCCCTGTTTTGAGCCCTGTCGATAAAGCTAAGTAATACTGCCAGGTCGTAATGGAGTCCTATAGTAGTAAATTGAGACGAAAA
>CAZKAP010000027.1:19257-29044 GCA_964550895.1 uncultured Flavobacteriaceae bacterium | reverse complement strand
CTTCCCGTTCCGACTCATGAACCATGGACTTCAGATCTACCCAAACGTCGGGTTCCTCAGCCATGGAAAGCCCCCTCTCTTGCAACCGAGAGTGCAAGATTTGGAGCGCATAGTCCTGGTCGGCGATGTCCAGCCCGGTATTCATATCGGGGTGCAAGGCATAGGTCCGGTACTGGGCCAGATCGATGCCCTCGTCGCGGGATACGTTCAGATCGACCGAGGCGCAGGAAACGGAAATGGTGGTAACTAAGGCGAAAAGAATGGATTTTTTCATACCGCAGTTTTTTTCAGCAAAAAACACCAAAAATCGAGCCAAATACCTATGTAAAAGACTCGTTGAATTGGCTCCATAGCATGTCCTTGAGTTCGGAGAGGCCGAATCCGCTCACCGAAGAAATCATCACATGGGGTATCTCGGGAAACTCACGAGCCAATTGCTGCCTCATTTCCTTCTTGAGTTCGTCGTCCAGCAGGTCGCACTTGGAAACCGCGAGCATGTGGTCCTTGTCGATGAGTTCGGGGTTGTACCTGCGCAATTCGTTGTTGAGTATGTCGTATTCCCGGGCGATATCCTGGGTGTCTGCCGCAATGATAAATAGCAGGACCGAATTGCGTTCGATGTGCCTCAGGAAATAATGACCGAGTCCCTTGCCTTCCGAGGCCCCTTCGATGATACCCGGAATGTCAGCCATTACAAAGCTGCGGCTGTCCCGGTACCGCACGATCCCCAAGTTGGGTTTAAGGGTGGTAAACGGATAATCCGCGATCTTGGGCTTGGCCGCCGTGAGCGCGGCCAGCAGGGTTGATTTGCCCGCATTCGGAAAGCCGACCAGCCCCACATCGGCCAGCACCTTGAGTTCCAGCGTCAGCTGCAGTTCGCTTCCCGGTATCCCGGGCTGGGCATAGCGGGGGGTCTGGCGGGTGGGCGTCTTGAAATGCCAGTTTCCCCTGCCCCCTTTACCTCCTTCCAGGACGATTTTTTCCTCCCCATCCTCGGTAATCTCCAAAAGGATTTCGCCCGTTTCGGTATTGCGTATCACGGTACCCAGGGGTACGTTCAGGTACACATCCTTCCCATCCGCACCCGTACTCCGGTTCTTGCTTCCGTGTTCGCCGTGGCCCGCCTTGAAATGCTGCTGAAACTTGAAGTTGATCAGGGTCCAGAGATTGCGGTCGCCCCGAAGGATTACATGCCCTCCCCGTCCGCCATCGCCTCCATCCGGACCGCCCTTGGCCACATACTTCTCCCGATGAAGATGAGTCGAACCCTTTCCTCCGTTTCCGGAGCTCACAAACACCTTGACGTAATCGACAAAGTTACCTTCGGTCATGTCGCGGACTTAGGGGTTGGGGGGAGTTCAGCTTGAAATGGAGTCGATAATCGCGCAAAGCTTCTCGCTGATTGCATCGATCCCACCCACTCCTTCAATGCTGTGGAATTTCCCCTGTTTTTCGTAGTACTCTCGCAGGGGGGCGGTTTTCTGGTTGTATTCATCAAATCGATTCCTGATCTTCTCCGGATCCTGATCGTCGGTTCGGCCACTGTCCTTCCCGCGCTGCAATAGTCGCTCCATGAGGACCTCGTCTTCGGCCTCCAGTGCAATGGTGGCATCCACCTGCATGGAACGGGAAAGCAGGAACTCATCCAGGGCCTCCGCCTGGGCCACGGTCCTGGGGAATCCGTCGAAGATAAACCCGGCCGCATCCGGTGCCTTCTCGACCTCGGCCTTGAGCATATCTATGGTCACCTGATCGGGAACCAGGTCTCCCTTATCAATATAGGACTTGGCGAGCAAGCCCAGGGGGGTGCCATTCTTAATGTGGTGCCGGAACACGTCCCCGGTGGAGATGTGCTTGAGGTCGTATTTTTCCTTGAGTATGGCCGCCTGAGTACCTTTTCCTGCTCCGGGCTTTCCGAACATCACCACGTTGATCATAGAGGTCTGCTTTAGTTGATAAATATCTTTGTAATTCCGACCCAGCTCGTTGTAATCCAGTCCATAACCCACGATAAACCGATTGGGAATTTCCATGCCCACATAGTCGATGGCGTACTCCCCGTGATAGACTTCGGGCTTCATAAAAAGGCCGGCGATTCGCATGTCCCTGACCCGGGTATCGGTGAAGAGCTGCACGATCCGCTGCAGGGTCCGGCCGGAATCGATCACGTCCTCCAGTATTACCACATCTCGTCCTTCGACACTTTCCGGTACGTCGATCAGGGTCTCCACTATGCCGGTACTGCTGAGTCCCTGATACGAACTCAGGCGTACAAAGCTCAACTCGCACTCTCCGGGATACGCCTTCATAAAGTCGGAGGCAAACATAAAAGCGCCATTCAATACCCCGATAAAAAGGGGTATCCGGTCTTTATAGTCTTCATAGACCCTGGACGCGAGGTCCTGCACGGTGTTGGAAATTACCTCTTCGCTGATGTACCGCTCGAAATGTCTTCCGTGAAGTGTTATCAATTTCCTGGCAGGTTAGGGCCGTACCCGCTACCCGGTTAGACAATTCCGGGACCGGAACGGGAATTTACAGCGGCGCTAAGATACTATTTTTACGGTTTACGGATGAATTCAGGAGATCGGCCCTTGCCCAAAAAGGATGTATTTTTGCCACTAAGCAGGATCGATTATGATGTACTTCTCTTCGGATTTCAAACTGGGTATCCTGGGCGGTGGACAGTTGGGCAAAATGCTACTGAAGGAAACCCGTAAATGGGACGTCCATACCCGGGTGATGGATCCTTCGGCAGATGCACCTTCGCGTATCGGGTGCAATGAATTTGTGCAGGGAGACCTGATGGACTTCGAGCAGGTGTACACCTTCGGGCAGGGGCTGGATGTACTGACTATAGAAATAGAGCACGTGAATGTGAATGCCCTGGAGAAGCTGCAGTCCGAAGGCGTTAAGGTGTACCCGGACCCGAAAATGCTGAGGACCATTCAGAACAAGAGCAGCCAGAAACTCTTCTACCAGGACCATCAGATCCCCACGGCGCCCTTTAGCCGCTTCGCCTATACCTCGGAACTGGAGGACAGCCTGTCGAACGGGGGACTGAAACTGCCCTTCGTTTGGAAGAGTACTCAGTTGGGTTATGACGGACGGGGTGTAAAAATCATCCGGGAAGAGGAAGACCTGAAAGGACTCCCCAATGTGGAGTGCATAGCCGAAGAGCTTATCCCTTTCAAAAAGGAGTTGGCTGTAATCGTCGCGCGCACGCCATCCGGAGCCATTCAGACTTACCCTCCGGTGGAGATGGAGTTTCATCCCGAGGCCAATCAGGTGCAATATGTTATCTGCCCGGCACACCTGGATGAGGCAATTGCTCTCAAGGCCCGTGAACTGGCCGTGGATGTGGCCCAAAAGTTTGGCCTGGTGGGACTGCTGGCCGTAGAAATGTTCCTTACCGCAGAAGACCATATCCTGGTGAATGAGGTCGCTCCAAGACCTCATAACAGTGGACACTTCAGCATCGAAGGCAGCTATACCAGCCAGTTCGAACAGCATCTCAGGGCACTGCTGGACCTTCCCCTGGGAGATTCATCTTCCCGAGGCTATTCGGTGATGGTGAACCTGGTCGGCGAACCCGGGCACGAAGGGGACGTCCGATACGAAGGCATGGAAGACGTGCTCGGCATGCCTGGGGTAACCCCGCATATCTACGGTAAGAGAAAGACGCGTCCCTTTCGCAAAATGGGGCATATAACCATAGTAAATCCGCGGCTATCTGTCGCACTCGATAGGGCCCGGCAGGTATACGATACCGTCAGGGTCGTTTCCGTTGGATAAAAATTCGTAGTTCATGAGTAAAGTTGCCGTTGTCATGGGAAGTCAGAGCGATCTTCCCGTCATGCAGGAGGCCATAGATATCCTCCAGGGGTTTGATATCCCCTGTGTAGTCGATATCGTATCGGCCCACAGGACCCCGGAGAAAATGTTTGACTTCGCCCGACATGCGCACGAGAAAGGCATCAGTGTGATCATAGCCGGGGCGGGCGGGGCGGCTCACCTACCCGGTATGATCGCTTCCATCACTCCGCTGCCCGTTATCGGGGTGCCGGTGAAGAGCCGTAATTCGATCGACGGCTGGGATTCCGTACTTTCCATACTTCAGATGCCCGGGGGAGTTCCCGTGGCTACGGTAGCTCTGGATGGCGCTAAAAATGCAGGCATACTCGCCGCACAAATCCTGGGCTGTCAGGACAAATGCATTTTGGATAAGATTGTTTTCTACAAAGAAGGCCTGAAGAAAAAAGTCCTGGACTCCTCGGCTGCCGTTTCAAAAAATACGAAAGCTACATGAAAAACCCACTACTGGAGGACTTCGAACACCCTCCATTCGACCGAATCGAGGCCGGGCATTACGAACCCGCCATACTGAAATGCATCGAAGAGGCGCGTAGGGAAATTGATGCCATCGAGAACAATACCGAACCCCCGAGTTTTGAAAATACCCTGGAGGCCCTCGATTATTCGGGCGACCGTCTGGCCCGGGTGAGTTCGATCTTCTTTAACCTGAACTCCGCAGAAACCAGCCCGGAAATGCAGAAGATCGCTCAGAAAGTAGCCCCGGTGCTTAGCGAGTTTTCCAACGACATCTCGCTGAACGCAAGGCTCTTCGAGCGCATACGGGCCGTCTACGAAAATCCGCCGGAAGAACTTAGTCCGGAACAGCGGCGCCTGCTGGATCAGCGCTACAAGTCCTTTAGGCGGAACGGCGCCCTGCTCGGGGAAGAACAGAAAGCGCGTCTGCGTTCTATAGACTCCAGACTTTCCAGTCTCTCGCTGACCTTCGGAGAGCGAGTACTGGCCGAATCCAATGCCTACACCCTGCATGTTACGGATCCCGATCGCCTCGCCGGACTGCCCGATTCCTTGCTGGAAGCAGCCGCACAGCGAGCCCGGGAGGACGCCCGGGAAGGCTGGGTATTTACACTCGACTTCCCCATGTACATTCCCTTCATGAAGTATGCTGCCGATCGGGACCTCAGGGAGGAACTCTCCC
This sequence comes from uncultured Flavobacteriaceae bacterium, assembly GCA_964550895.1. Lineage (GTDB taxonomy): Bacteria > Bacteroidota > Bacteroidia > Flavobacteriales > Flavobacteriaceae > CAZKAP01. The sequence continues at coordinate 24,033 of CAZKAP010000027.1, read as the reverse complement.
GGGCCTTTGGTCGAAAGGGGTTCCAGGGGAACGAAAACGACAACCGGGAGATCATAACCGAGATGGTCAACCTGAGAAGGGAGCGCGCACAGTTATTGGGCTATCCCAACCATGCCGCCTATGTGCTCGAAAACCGCATGGCAGACGAGCCGGCAAAGGTCCTGGATTTCCTCGAAAAACTCCGGCAAGCCGCACTGCCGGTGGGCCGCCGGGAATTCGCGGAGCTGAGTGAATTCGCCCGCAAGGACGGTATCGATCAATTACAGCCCTGGGATTCGGCTTACTATCAGGAGCGTCTCAAGAAACTGCGATTCGATCTGGATGATGAAGTCCTTAAACCCTATTTCGAACTCAACCGGGTCATCTCAGGCGTTTTCGATATAGCCGGGCGGCTTTTTGGTTTGACCTTCAGACCAGTGGATCGTATTCCGGTCTATCACGAAGAGGTCCTAACCTACGAGGTGACCGACCAAACGGGCCGTTTTTTAGCCCTCTTCTATGCCGACTTCCATCCCAGACCCGGAAAAAGGCAGGGCGCCTGGATGACCTCATACCGGTCCCAGTACCGCAGGGCAGACGTGGAGCAACGACCGCAGGTTTCCATCGTCTGCAATTTCACACGGCCCACGGAGTCCAAACCCGCACTGCTCACATTCAACGAGGTAACCACCCTATTTCACGAGTTCGGGCATGCCCTTCACGGCATGCTGGCCGACACCCGTTATCCCGGCCTTTCCGGCACCAGCGTATACTGGGATTTTGTCGAGCTCCCCAGCCAACTCATGGAAAACTGGTGCTACGAGAAAGAGGCACTGGCAACCTTTGCCCGGCATTACGAAACCGACGAACCCATTCCGATGGAATACATCGACCGCATCCGTGAGTCCAGCAAGTTCATGGAGGGCATGGCCACCCTGAGGCAAATCGGGTTTGCCCTGCTGGATATGCAATGGCATACCCTGGAAGAGGCTGCCAAACCGGATGTTCAGGAGTTCGAGGACCGGGCCATGGAATCGGTCCGGCTCTTTCCCAAGCGACCCGATACCTGCATGAGCACGTCCTTCTCCCATATTTTTCAGGGGGGATACTCCTCAGGCTACTACAGCTATAAATGGGCAGAGGTCCTGGATGCAGATGCGTTCTCCCTTTTTGTCGAGAAAGGGATCTTCGACCCGGCTACGGCCCGTTCGTTCCGGGAACACATACTGTCTAAGGGGGGCAGTGAAGACCCTTCAGTACTGTACCGCAGGTTTCGGGGCAGGGACCCGGAGATCGACTCATTGCTCGAGCGAGCGGGACTACAGGAGGCCGACGAAACCCGCCGCTGATTCGCAGGGAGGTTTTGCGGGAAATCCCTTATTTTTAGTCTTAAATGCGTAGAGCCCTATATGGCAGCTAATCAATTGAAACCCGAAGGATGGGTGGATCAACATGCCGACTATCTTTTTAATTACGCCTACGGGCGGGTGAGTGATTCGGAACTCGCCAAAGATCTGGTACAGGAAACCTTCATAGCAGGCCTGAAATCCGCAAAGAACTACAAGGGAGAGGCGGCCGAGCGCACCTGGCTGGTATCGATCCTCAAGAGGAAAGTAATAGATTACTACCGCCGCAGTAATTCAGCCAAAGGCAAGGCCGAAGTCCGCGTCAACTATTCCGAAGGCTCCGATAACGAAGGGGAATGGCTCGAGGAACGGGTGGCAGACCCTTTTGGCAAGGATGCAGCGGGCGAGCTGGAAAACGAGGAATTGGGTGAGGCCATACAGGTTTGCATCGAAAAACTGCCCGGCAAACAGGCGCAGGTCTTTCGTATGAAGACCATACAGGGTATGAGCACAGAAGATGTCTGTAATGAACTCGGCATCAATCCGTCCAATTTATGGGTAATGATCCACAGGGCCCGGACAAGCCTGATGCAATGCCTTAATCAAAACTGGTTTTAAGCATGAAAATTTCTTGTGAGGAAGCGGCCACGATCTGTCATAAATCCCAATATAGGGAGGCAGGTTTTTGGGATAAGATCCTGCTGCGCCTGCATATGTATTACTGCAAGAATTGCAGCCAGTTTGTCAGGAAGAATACCCGGCTGACATCGCTCTGCAAAAAGGCCCACCTGAAGGCACTGACCGAACAGGAAAAAGAGGAGATCAGAAAGAATTTAAAACAATCCGAAGGCGGGGCAGCCGTTTAGGCAAACCGGGCTCAAAGCCGAGATCCGTTCTTCAACCAGAGCAGCCCCAGCCACAGAACTATGGGTATGGATTCTACCCAAAATGCTGCGTAGTATCGTCCCTGATCGGCACGCGACCTCCTGAGGGCGGCATACATCAACCCGGCAAACAGTAAGTGAAAAAACAGCTCGAAAACAGTGAATCGGGATCGGGCAAAGACCAGGAGGAAATACAGAAGCAGTAAAACGTATCCCAGCCAGCGCGTGGAGGGTATGCCGAAGCGCTGGGGCAGGGTTCTCATATCAGCTGCATCCCGGCAGGCGTCGCGGATCTCGAAAGGAAGCATCAGGCAAACCACCATGATCACGCGCTGAACTCCCAGAACCATCCCGTCATTCCCTATGGGAAGTCCCGTTCCTGCAACAGGCAGGTAAACGGTTACGGCCGTCCACGACAGACCCACCCAGACGATCTTGAGCCAGCCCAGGCTGCGCATTCCACGCCCCAGACCGGGTATGGGCACCAGATACAGTGCAGATAGTATGGCAATCACAAGGGTGCTCCACTGGAGCACAGGGGATAACTGGAAGAAGAAGAAGGCAACGGCCAACAGGGAGGCCATACTGAGAAAGCGAATGCTTCGGTAATATCGCTTACTGCCTCTGCGCAGAGTATGCAATCCCACGGTATCCTTGGCTAAATTGTAAAACACCATGCTCCCGAAGAAGACCAGACCGGCGAGATAAAAATTGGGAGGCAGGTTCAGGAAGTACACGGTGGCCCAAAACAGCGAAAGCACGGCCAATGCCACGTGTATACTGGCATCCAGGTAAAAATCCAGAAGTTTCTGAAAAATTCGCATGATTTAGGCCTGGAAATGTGGGGCAGCCCGCTGTCTGTCTGTGACCTATCAACGGATAAATTCACTAATTTTGTACATTTTTCAGTCAAAAATTGTTATGAACACGGAATCGTTTGCCAACCGCCACATCGGCATTTCAGAAAGCGACCTGACCGCCATGCTCGAAACCATCGGGGTGAATTCCCTGCAAGAACTCATCGGGCAAACCGTACCCAACAACATACGCCTTGAGAAAGACCCTAATGTTCCCGAGGCGATTAGCGAATATGCCTTCCTGAATCTCATGGAGCAACGGGCTGCGAAAAACAAGGTCTACCGCTCCTACATTGGCCTCGGTTATCACGAGTCCATTACCCCTGCTGTAATCAAAAGGGGCATACTCGAGAATACAAGCTGGTATACGGCCTATACACCCTATCAGGCCGAGATTGCCCAGGGAAGGCTGGAGGCCCTGTTGAACTTTCAGACGGTCGTATCGGATCTGACGGGCATGCCGGTTGCCAATGCCTCATTGCTGGACGAGGCGACCGCCGCCGCGGAAGCCATGAGTATGCTCTTCGCAGTTCGCGGCCGTGAACAAAAAAAGTCGGGTAGTGTCCGGTTTTTCGTCGATGACCGTATCCTGCCTCAGACCCTGGGCGTATTGCATACGCGTTCGGCTCCCCTGGGAATAGAGATCGTTGTCGGAAACCTGGGCTCCTTTGAGCCTACCGGAGAATACTTCGGCATGCTGGTGCAGTATCCGGGCAGATACGGAGCGTTGTCCGATCCCAAATCTAAAATCGAACAGGCGCGGGAGGCCGGTCTTAAAATAGCAGTTGCCGCAGATATCCTTAGTCTGGTCCTGTTACAAGCTCCTGGGGAATGGGGTGTGGACGTCGTTGTGGGAAGTACGCAGCGCTTCGGCATCCCTCTGGGCTACGGAGGCCCTCACGCAGCCTATTTCGCCACGCTGGAAGAGTACAAAAGGCATCTGCCCGGCAGGATCATAGGCAAGACCGTGGACCGGGACGGTAAGGAGGCCCTCCGTATGGCTCTTCAGACCCGTGAACAACACATCAAAAGGGACAAGGCCACGTCGAATATCTGTACCGCCCAGGTACTGCTGGCGGTGATGGCCGGCATGTACGCCGTGTATCACGGACCCGACGGACTGAAAGACATCGCCGGACGTGTCCATCACAACACCCTGAAGCTGTGCCGCATACTCAGTGAACTCGGGGTCCGGGTTAAGAACGAGGCGTACTTCGACACCCTGAGCCTGAGCATTCCCGATACCCAAATGGTTGCGCAACGCTCGGAAGAAAAGAAGATCAACTTCAACATCATCAGCGAGACAGAACTCAGTATATCCCTCAACGAAACGGTAAGTTCAGAAGATCTGCGAGATATCGTATGGTGCATTACGGGAACCGAAGTACGCTCAGACGATCCGACGCTGACAACCGATCCCACGGGAGACGCCATACCCAATACACTCAGAAGGACAGGTAAACTCCTGGACTTCCCGGTATTTAACACCTATCACAGCGAGACGGAGCTGATGCGCTACATCAAGAAACTCGAGCGCAAGGACCTCGCTCTGAATCACTCGATGATATCCCTGGGCAGCTGCACCATGAAACTGAATGCGGCGAGCCAGATGCTTCCACTGAGCTGGTCCTCCTGGGGGAATATTCATCCGTTCGTACCGACCGAACAGGCGGAGGGCTACCAGCAAGTCCTGGGCGAGCTCGAAGAATA
>CAZKAP010000027.1:16056-19247 GCA_964550895.1 uncultured Flavobacteriaceae bacterium | reverse complement strand
CGAAATAACCGGCATGGCAGCGACCTCCTTACAGCCCAATTCCGGGGCCCAGGGGGAATACAGCGGCCTGATGACCATACGGGCCTACCACGAATCCCGGGGCGAGGGCCACCGCAACATCTGCCTGATCCCCGCCTCGGCCCACGGCACCAACCCGGCCTCGGCGGTCATGGCGGGCATGAAGGTCGTGGTTACCAAAACGGACGAGAAGGGAAATATCGACTGGGACGACATTAAGGCCAAGACGGAGTTGCATTCGGAAAACCTGGCGGCCCTGATGGTTACCTATCCCTCGACCCATGGCGTATTTGAATCGAGCATACGTGAGATCACCGATTTGATTCACCAGCACGGTGGACAGGTGTATATGGACGGGGCGAACATGAATGCCCAGGTGGGACTCACCAGTCCGGCGCGTATAGGAGCCGACGTTTGCCACCTGAATCTGCACAAGACCTTTTCCATCCCCCACGGGGGCGGAGGACCGGGTGTGGGTCCCATTTGCGTGGCCCCGCAGCTGGCCCCCTTCCTCCCCACCAACCCGGTGATCCCAACTGGTGGAGATCGGGCCATACCCGGTATATCGGCGGCTCCCTGGGGAAGTGCACTGGCCTGCCTGATTTCCTATGGCTACATCCGTATGCTGGGGGGAGACGGTATACGTAAGGCTACCGAATACGCCATACTCAATGCGAACTACATCAAGGAACGCCTGGCGGGTCATTACCCCATCCTCTATACGGGTGAGGCCGGTCGCGCGGCACACGAGATGATCATCGACTGTCGTCCGTTTAAAGAGCGGGGAATAGAGGTCGTCGATATCGCCAAGCGCTTGATAGACTACGGTTTTCATGCACCAACGGTATCCTTCCCGGTACCGGGTACCATGATGATCGAGCCCACCGAGAGCGAAAACAAGGCAGAAATCGACCGCTTTTGCGATGCCATGATCAGCATCCGAAAGGAAATCGATCACGTCCATATCGAAGACCCCAATAATGTGCTTAAAAATGCTCCCCACACCCTGGATATGGTCACCGCTGACAACTGGAAGTTCCCCTACAGTCGCAAGAAGGCCGCGTATCCTCTGGACTTCGTGTACGAAAGTAAGTTCTGGCCAACGGTGCGGCGCATGGACGAAGCCTATGGAGACCGCAACCTGATGTGTACCTGCACTCCGACTAGCCTGTACGAGGAAGAGCCCGTAGAAGGGTAAGGAATGAGCAGGGAGGCCTCCCATACGAATGGGTTGAGGGTAGGCATTGCGATCCCCTTCCACAACGAGGAGGACTGTCTGCAACGCACACTGGAATCGTGGTGCCGGCAGACCCGGTTCCCCGACCAATTGGTCCTGGTCAATGATGGCTCCACCGACGGAGGCCCTTCCATAGCCGCCCGCTACGCGGACCGGTACGACTGGATCGAACTTCTGAACCCGGATCGGGAACAGGATGCCCAACACCTGCCCGGGTCGAAGGTTATCCACGCCTTTTACCGTGGATATCCTCTGATATCCGACTGCGACCTGCTTGGGAAATTCGACGCGGACATCGAACTGCCCGCAGACTATCTGGAAACCCTCTGCAGTGTTTTTGCGAATAATCCACGCCTGGGAGCCTGCTCCGGAGAACTCTACATTGAAAAGGATGGTTCATGGGAACGGGAAAACACAGCCGATCCCGGTCATGTTCGGGGACCTGTGAAGCTCTACCGCCGGGAGTGTTTCGAAGCCATAGACGGTTTCCGGTACAGCCTGGGTTGGGACACCGTTGATGTCTTACTGGCCCACTTTCACGGCTTCGAAGTGCGCACCCTTCCCGGGCTAAGGGTCCATCACCTCAGGCCTACCGGACATGCGTACAGTCGGAATTCGGATACCCTGAGAGGGATCGCCCTCTACAAGATGCGCTACGACCCCATTCTGGCAGCGATCTCCGCATGTAAGATGGGACTGAAGGCCCGCTCGATACGTAAATTCATCAGCGTTTACGCGGGGTACTGCCAGGGTTGGATTGGCCCCGGACAGAAGCCCTTCGTACTTCCGGAGGAAGGCCGATTCATTCGTAGGTTTCGCTGGCAAGGGATATTCGGCAAGCTGACTGGAGCCTTACGGGGCGAATGAACGCATCCGGGGGCTGCCCGACCTATCTATCGATGGCCTCATAAACCGGATCTCCGATGCTCCCGTTAGGAAAGGCCACACCCAGCATGGAACACAGGGTGGGAGCGATGTCCGATATGGCCGTTCGCCGGTTCGTGAAGCCCGGTTTTACTCCCTTGCCGTAAAGCAGGAAGGGAACATGGGTATCGTAATTAAAGGCGGTGCCATGGGTGGAACCCTTGGGCGGATAGCTGGCATAACCGGGTTCGAGCATGATCATCAGGTCGCCGGATCTCTGGGGATCCCATCCCTGCTGTACGAGGGAGGCGAATCGACCCTGGAATTCCGTTTCCCTGAACTCCTCAGCAGTATAGACGTTGGCAATCCCATCGTACTTCATAATTTCCTGCCGGAGGGTGTCCTGCACATCCTCCCGGTCCATATCCAGATCCCGGATCACGTCGGCATCCAGGAATACCTGATGGTTACTGACACTGGTGATCAGATTATTGACGCCGAAGTGGTATTTGGCAAACTCGGTAAGCTTATCCTTTAAGACTGCCGTGTCGAAATAGCCCGCGGGTACGCGCAGGTCCTTCAGATAATTCGGTACATGAACCGCCCCGTGATCAGCACTCAGGAAAACTACGTATTCTCCCCTTCCCACCTGACGGTCCAATTCGTTCAGCAGGCGCTCCAGGTCCTGATCGAGCCGAAGGTAGGTGTCCTGCACTTCCTTGGAGTTGACACCGAAAGTATGCCCCACATAATCCGTACTCGAATAGCTGATAGCCAGTACATCCGTAATCCTATCTACTCCCAGAGACTCGTTTTCAAGGGCTGCCAACGCGAAATCGGTGGTCAGGCTGTTACCAAAAGGAGTACCTCGCAATATGCTGTATTGCCCGTTGGAATCCCATAAACCGGGGATCAGGTGGGGAAAGCCGGAGTCCGATTCCCCCCGAGCCATGTTCTCGTATTCGTTGACATCGCTACCGCTTTCGGTATAAAGCGCTATGGGCTTCAACGTATTCCAGACCTTCTTGTAGGCGTCCACAGAGCGGGCCTGATTGTAGGCCTTGACCCAGTC
>CAZKAP010000027.1:0-16046 GCA_964550895.1 uncultured Flavobacteriaceae bacterium | reverse complement strand
TCGGGCAGTTCGTTCATATAATAGTCGCTGCTGATCCAGTTGCCGGCACTGCCTGCCTCGAACCAATAGGCCGCATTGGCGAGGTGTCCTCCCGGCAGAACGGCTCCCCTGTCCTTAAGTGCTACCGCCACGACTTTCGACCGGAGCTGATGATGCAGCCGGATCTGGTCGGTAAAGGTAGTGGTCTTCATCCTCCAGGGCGACATTCTGCCCGCATCGGAAGCGGTGCCTACGGAGTTTCTTCGCTCATCCGAGGCGCAATACACCATTTTCTTCTGCTCCCGGCTGAACCAGTCGTTGCCGATGATACCATGGATGGCCGGTACGCTGCCGGTATATACGGCCGCGTGTCCGGGACCGGTATAGGTTGGGGCAAAGTCGAAATGGTGGTTACGGGCGGTAAAGCCATCCCTGACCAGACGCCTGAAACCTCCCTCCCCGTAATGCGACCAGAATCGGGTAAGGTAATCGTAGCGCATCTGATCCACCACTATGCCGACCACCAGTTTTGGCGGATTATCGTAAGAAGGTAAAACCCGGGCCTCCTGGCTGGTTTCGGCCTTGTTTTTCTGTCTGCGCTTTCGCTGTGCCTGCAGGGCTCCACTCAGCCCTATGATCAACACAGCTATCAGGAAGACCTTCCAGTCCGTTCGCCAGCGAAGGTTCGAATGTTTCATACAGTGATATTTTCCGGTAAATCTAGCCAAACCGATTCTCTAATAATTTAATTCAAGGTTAAAAAGCGGCGATTATTCTTATTTTTGACGCGCAACCGCGATGGATTTATGAAATATCTCTCAGCCATTGGCAGGTACTTTTTGATGGTGATCGAGGTCTTCCGGAAACCCACGAAATGGCCTGTAATGCGATCCCTGATCCTCAAGGAAATCGACGAACTCATATACAATTCGATGGGAATCGTCATTTTCATTTCCTTCTTTATCGGAGCCGTAGTTACCATACAGACTGCCCTGAACCTCAACAGTCCATTCCTGCCGAAAAGCCTGATCGGATTCGCCACCCGCCAGTCGGTAATCCTGGAGTTCGCCCCTACTTTTACCTCCATTATACTCGCCGGCAAGGTCGGGTCCTACATCACCTCAAGCATAGGTACCATGAGGGTAACCGAACAGATCGATGCTCTTGAAGTTATGGGAGTTAATTCCATTAACTACTTGGTTTTCCCCAAAATCATCGCCATGCTGATGTATCCCTTTGCGGTGGCCATTGCCATGTATGTCGGCATACTCGGGGGCTACGTGGCTGCCGTTTTCGGCGACTACGCCCCGGGCGGGGAGTTTATTAAGGGGCTGCAGCTCGACTTTGAGGAGTTCCATGTCACCTACGCCTTCTTGAAAACACTGTTCTTCGCGTTTGTAATCGCGACTGTGCCCTCCTATCACGGCTATTTCATGAAGGGCGGGGCACTCGAAGTGGGCAAGGCCGCGACCACTTCCTTCGTATGGACCAGTGTGGTGATTATTATCCTCAACTATATACTCACCCAAATGATACTCGGATAGGCATGATCACAGTAGAAGATCTGAATAAGTCATTTGGTGAAAACCACGTCCTTAAGGGCATATCGACCAGCTTCGAACAGGGAAAGACCAACCTGATCATCGGGCAGAGCGGCTCTGGGAAGACCGTTTTTATGAAGTGCCTGCTGGGGCTGATCGAACCGGACTCGGGCAACATCTGGTACGGTGGGGCACTCTACGGGGACCTGTCGGTATCGGAAAGGCGGGATCTCCGACAGGATATGGGTATGGTCTTCCAGGGGAGCGCCCTGTTCGACTCTATGACGGTGGAAGGCAATGTCCGCTTCCCCATGGAAATGTTTACCAACAAGTCACCCGGTGAAATGAGGGAGCGTGTGGATTTCGTCCTTAAACGGGTTGACCTGGAGGGGGCTCACAAGAAATTTCCCAGCGAATTATCGGGTGGTATGAAGAAGCGGGTAGCCATCGCCCGTGCCATCGTCATGAACCCCAGGTACCTGTTCTGTGATGAGCCCAACTCGGGTCTGGATCCCAAGACGGCCATCCGAATCGATAATCTGATTCAGGAGATCACGGACGAGTACCAGATTACCACTGTCATTAACACCCACGATATGAATTCGGTGATGGAAATTGGTGAGAAAATCGTCTTCCTCAAAAACGGATTCAAGGAATGGGAGGGTACCAATAAGGAGATCTTCAAGACCGATAATCAGGCGGTAACCGACTTCGTCTATTCCTCTGAATTATTCAAAAAGGTTCGGCAAATGTACCTGGAAGGGAAAGCCTGAGCCCGGGCTTCAGGAACCGCTGTCCACCAGACTCTTTACCTCGATCCGGGTGTTGTTCAAACGCTCCTTCAGCCAACTGGCTATTCGGGTCTTATCCTTTTCCAGCTCCTGCATATCGGTGCCATTCGCCCAGGTCAGTTCGAACACGGGTATGGTATCAACCCGCTGGAAATCCGTACGCATCACGAACGAGAAGCCCAGGTTGATCACTCTGGGGTTACCGGCCTTGATTTCCCTCGAAATCTGGTCGAAGGGAATCTGCAATGCCGCGGATTTGCTCATGGACGCCAACTCCTCTTCCAGCAAGCGAATGCGCTCGTCCTTGTTCAATAGTTCTACTTTTTTCGATTCGTAGAGTTCCAGCACGTACCGGGCGGCATCCGCCTGCTCATTCTGCTGCTTGGGAATCACCAGCCTGGCGTCACGGAGCCTCTTGTACTGGTTCTTTCGGACCTCCCAGGTATTGATCACGCTCTGCGGTACGACCTCGTCCCCGATAAAGACCAGGCTAATCTCCGGATTCTTGCCGTGGTTGTAATTGATCCGGGTAAAGTCGCTTCGGTAGACACCGCTACTCTCAAACTGATAGCTTTCCACCGTTTCTGCCAGAAAGGCCCGGGCCTCCCGTTCGAACAGGGACTCCTGCAATACCTCATAGAAGGTAAAACCTGCGGGTATCATCACAATCAGGCCTGTTAGCGAAACCACCCTTGCAATGGTTCTCCGCCTTTTGGAGTTGGCGTAGCGGACCATGGGAAAACGCAGGTACTTGATCACCAGAAAGGTGGCAAGTGCAATAAAGATGGAGTTGATGACAAACAGATACATGGCACCGGCAGCGTACAGGGGTTTACCTATGGCCAGGCCATAGCCCACCGTACACAAAGGAGGCATCAGGGCAGTGGCAATGGCCACTCCGAATATCACGCTGGCGATGGTCCCTTTCTTGGTCCTCGCGATAATCAGGCCCAGGCCGCCGAAAAAGGCGATAATCACATCGGTGATCACCGGTTCGGTGCGGGCCAGCAGCTCCGAGGATTCTTCACGCAAGGGAAAGATATAGAAGAACAAAAAAGCCGTCAGCACCGACAGCACCACCATTACGATCAGGTTCTTCAGGGAACGCCGCGTCAGATCCACATCGTTGATCGCCAGGGACATCCCCAGGCCCAGTATCGGGCCCATAAGCGGGGAAATAAGCATCGCACCGATGATAACGGCCGTACTGTCCACGATCAGACCTACCGAAGCGATGAATATCGAACAGATGAGGATCCAGGCCGTATGGCCTTTGAAGGGGATATCGCTGATAATGGAGGCACGCGTGGTATCGGCGTCCGTATCACTGCGGATCTCGAGCAACTCGGTCAGGAAACGGGAAACGCTGCCGAGCAGTCCCTGAAAATCCTTTTTGACCTCCTCGGTATTCTTCTCCTGTGCGCCTTCAGGGGGTATGGGTTTCATCTGGTCTTGCATACGCGAATCCGACACGCCCAGAGGACGGATTACTCCCCCGAGGCGGTATAGCGAATTTACATCAAATTTACATGGAAATCTCCCTGGCCCCGCAAGTGAAGGGCCGGCCATTTAAGAGGAGATCCGGCCCACGGCTAGACAAGGTGGTCCCCGAAGCGTTCCTTGACCGAGGATCGCACTGCTTTGATATCCTGTTGCTTGGACTTGGGATATATCAACAGCACATCCTCGTGGTCTACCACAATATAGTCTTCCAGTCCATCCACTACCACTACCTTATTCCTGGGGGCGCGGATCATATTGCCCCTGGAATCCTCCAAAAGTACGCTCGCGTTGACCACGGCGTTTCCCGCCTGGTCCTTATCGAGTTTATCGTACAGGGCGCCCCAGGTACCCAGATCGTTCCAGTCGAAGGAGGCCGGAAGGGTATAAATGCGATCGGACTGCTCCAGTATGGCGTAATCAATGGAGATGTTGTCGGCCAGGGGATAGTTTTCTTTTATGAAATCGCCCTCTCCCTTAGCATTATAATACTCCAGCCCCCGGCAGAACAATTCGTACTGTGTCGGCTGGTACTGTTCGAAGGCCGAAATGATGCTTCGTACACTCCATATGAAGATGCCGGCATTCCACAGGAAATTTCCCTGTGCCAGGAACTCCTTAGCGGTTTCCAAATCCGGTTTTTCCCTGAATTGCTCGACTTTCTTCATGGCTTCCGCACCGGACTTTTCGAATTCAATATATCCAAAGCCGGTATTGGGAAACGTCGGCTGAATCCCCAGAGTACAAAGGACATCCTCCCTTTCGCACTTGGAGAAACACTGCACGACATCTTTTTCAAACGCCGCCTCGTCTTCGATCCAGTGGTCACTGGGCGCAACGATCATAACCGCATCGGGGTCCTTCTTGCGAATCTTCAATGCCGCATAGAGTATGCAGGGGGCCGTATTGCGCATGGCGGGCTCCAGCACTACCTGTTCAGGGGTAAGCTCCGGAAGCTGCTCAAGTACCTGTTCGTTATAAATCTCGTTGGTGAGTACCAGGATATTTTCCGTAGGCACAAACCGATTCAGCCTGGTAAAGGTCTTCTGGATCAGGGAAAGCCCGGTACCCAGCATATCGTGAAACTGCTTGGGGTTATGGGTTGTACTCACGGGCCAGAACCGGGATCCGACCCCTCCGGCCATAATTACGGCATAGTAATTCGAATTCATGGATTGATATTAAGGTTGATGCGACTCCTCAGATTTCTTAACCGTCTCATGGACTAATGCGAATGTAAGGGCTCCACCTCGATATGAGAGGGGAAGAAAAACACCCTCCCCGTACGGAGTTCGCGACACTCATAGCGGGTACGCCGCTTTCGTCCCCGGGTGTAGGTTCGGTTCCGACTGCAGCGAAAGGTGGTGCCTTCCTGCAGTTCACAAACGCTCTTAAGGCTGCTTTGTTGCGAGTCGTATGGCCTGAGGGCGTGTACCAGGGCAGGATCCGCCCCATAAGCCGCTCTCGGGTTGATGAAGTGCCGGGCAACGGCCGGCAGCAGTTCCGGAGGAAAGACCTCAGGATGAATAAGAGGCAGCATGAGCTGGCGGTAAGCCTGCTTCCATTGCGGCCCGTGGGGGCGAACGGATCGGCCATACTTTGCATGTACAACCTGGTGCGCCATTTCGTGGATCAGGACGATCAGGAACAAATAAGGATTGGCCGAGGCATTCACTGTAATTCGATGGGAACCGTCCGGGTGTATCCGGAAGTCCCCTAGCTTGGTCCTGCGGTGCCGGACGATACTGAGGCGGACACCGAGCTTCCTCACCAGTTCTATGGTATAAGGAAAGGAACCCGGGGGTATGTACTTCTTGAGTATATCATCCATACAAGACAAAAGTAAAAGAATCCGACGAGCACCATCCCCACGATTTTCATTATGGCGAAAAATCCCGTTCTTATACCTGAAAAACGCCAAGACTTGAAACGACGGACGTTTATCAGAGGATCTCTGGCCATCGGAGGGGCCGGACTATCCACTATGGCCTATGCCGGGCTAATTGAGCCTCACTGGCTGGAATGGGTATACCGCGATATGCCCCTGCAGGGCTTACCCGAAACGCTATGGGGAAAGACCCTGATGCAGATCAGTGATATACATGCCGGAGACCTGGTCTCTGAATCCTACCTGATCGAATCCCTGCAACAGGCTCAGCTCCTCGAGCCCGACATCCTCGTCTATACCGGAGACTACGTCCACTTCGAAAACGATCGCACCTACGCACAGCTGGAACGCATAGCGGATCATTTACCCAGAGGCAGTTCCGCTACACTCGGGATACTGGGCAACCATGATTACGGACACGGCTGGTCGCAGCCCGGGGTTGCCGAGCGCATCAGCCGGATTCTGCGAAAACGGGGTGTGGATGTCCTTCGAAACGAACGTCGCGACGTACAGGGCCTGACTGTGGCCGGCATGGACGATTTCTGGGGTACTGCCTTCGACCCCCGTAAATGCCTAAAAGGCATTCCTGCTGATCGCGACAGCATTGTATTATGCCATAACCCGGACGTCTGCGACCTCGATATCTGGGGTGATTTCCGGGGTTGGATACTCTCAGGACACACGCATGGTGGACAGTGCCGTATCCCATTATTCGGGACCCCGGTACTGCCCGTATCGAATAAGAGCTACAACTCAGGGGAATTCGATCTGGGGCGGAATCGAAGGCTGTATATTAATCGGGCTCTGGGACACTTGTTCCGTATTCGCTTCGGGGTTCGTCCGGAAATTACGGTATTCACCCTGCTTCCGGCCTGAGCGGTGCAGCTAGGGAACCGACTTGCTCACCTCGAGCACCTTGCCGTTATAGAGGCTGTGTCCATTCAATGCGAATTCCAGGATATAGGCCGCCATCTGCCCGGCTGTAACCGGAGCCTGATAACCGGGGAATGCCTCGGCCAGCATCTCCGTCTGCACCGCACCCAAGGCCAGGGCGTTGAAAGATGGACCGCTCTCCTTGAATTCTTCGGCCCAAACTTCGATTAATCCAATTAGGGCTGCCTTGGAAGAACTGTAGGCCGAAAGGCCGGCGAACTTGGCACTGCCCTGTATACCGCCCATGGACGAAACCCCCACGACATGACCATCCGCCTTAATGTGAGGAAGCAACTGCTGGGTCAGGCGGGCGACACCCAACACATTCACCTGATATACCTCCTCCATCTCTTGATAACTGAGCTCCATAAAGGGTTTGTGTACCAAACGGCCTGCATTGTGAATCAAGGCATCCGCAGGTCCCCACTGGAGCAGGAATTCCTCCAGCTCTTCAGATCGGGAAAAAGTCGAAAGGTCCATGGAGCGAAATTCCAGTCCGGGATGCAGCCCTTCAAGGGGCCGGATGTTTCGCGTAAGGGCCAGGACCCGGTGTCCCGACTCTGCAGACTGACGGGCAAGCTCCAGGCCAATACCCCTGCTGCAACCCGTAACGATAAGTTGTGCCATGACTACTTGAGTTTAACGACCCGTTCCGGCTGGTTGGTCAACTGCCGAATGATAGGCAGGAAATCGTCCACCAGACCGGCCATGAACTCGTAGTCCATATACGCGGACTCGTCGTTGACGTGGTGGTAATAATCGTAGTTCGTGAAATCGAAAGAGGAAAAGGTCTGTGCCGGAATATTGAACTCCTGATAAAAACCGAGGTTATCGGAGCGCTGGAAAAGCCTGAATTCTTTGGCCTTTGGCAGAAATCCCACCAGGCTGGAACCCGTGTATTCGTTGCAAATATCGGCCAGGTTGGAGAGTTCGTATCCCGTTACATACACCTTGTAATCCTTGCCCGTCATGGGCACTCCGACCATCTCGAAATTGAGCATGAGGTAGGGATTAAATCCCTCCGTCTTCAGCTTGCCGGCCAGGTAGCGCGATCCTACCAGTCCGGATTCCTCCGCGGTAAACCAGGCAAACATTACGCTTCGGCCCCGGGCCATACGGCTGCGGGAGAGCTGTTTGGCCAATTCGAGTATAACAACGGAACCCGCGGCATTGTCGTTGGCTCCATTGGCAATGCTGTCGCCTTCTTCCGGTTTGGCACTCCCGATATGATCCAGATGAGCTCCGATTACGATCCATTCGTCCCTGAGGCGGGGATCCGAACCCGGAATCTTCGCAACTACATTATAGGCCGGCACATCATATCCTTCCAGCGGTGCCTTAAAGTCCTTGTAATAGGGTTCGATGGCGTACTTTTTCAGTTCCGCAATCAGGTAGTCGGCAGCTCGGTCGAAACCGATATCCCCGGTTTTCCTTCCCCTCAGGGAATCCGCGGATAACACCTCCAAATGGGTACGCAACTCCTGGGCCCGAAACGAGAGTGAGGCGGAGAGGACGTCTTCGGCAGGGTCCTGGGTCCCGGCGACCGGGGCTACTTCCTCGGATTCCTCCATCACCCTTTGAGCCTCCTCCGGCGGGGTACTGACGAGTTGGTGTTTACAACCAGTGGTTAACCCCAGCAGCAAAAGTAAGGATACGAAGGATCTCATCATTTTCAATATTTAAGCCGAACCATTAAAGGCCGGGCGATTCACGGTCTCGTTCAGGCCAGCATGGTCACCGGGTTTTCCAGATAGGACTGAACGGTTTGCAGGAACTGCGCTCCCGTTGCCCCGTCCACGGTTCTGTGGTCGCAGGCCATGGTCAACTTCATCATGTGACGAACCACGATCTGTCCTTCTCGCACTACCGGGGTGGGAACGATAGCGCCCACGGATAATATAGCCGAATTGGGTTGGTTGATAATCGAGGTGAACTCCGTGATCCCGAACATGCCCAGGTTAGAAACCGTAAAGGTACTGCCCTCCATCTCCTGGGGGGTCAGCTTCTTGTCCCTGGCCCTGCCGGCCATGTCCTTGACCTGATTTCCGATTTGCGAGAGGTTCAGGCGGTCTGCATGGCGAACCACGGGAACCACCAGGCCCTCGTCCACGGCTACGGCCACACCCATATGTACGTCCTTATGATACGCCGTGGTATCACCATTCCAGCTGGTGTTGACCTGGGGGTGCTTGGTCAGCGCCATAGCACAGGCCTTCAGCACCATGTCGTTGAATGAAATCTTGGTGTCCGGCAGATTATTCATCTGAGCCCGGGATGCCTTGGCATTGTCCATTTCGACCTCGAGGGTCAGGTAGTAGTGAGGAGCCGTAAACTTGGACTCACTGAGACGACGCGCAATGACTTTACGCATCTGCGAGTTCTTGACTTCCTCTATACCTTCGCTGCCAAAATCGACCGTACGCCCTGTCCCGGCTCCCGCGGGGATTGAACCGGAGGCAACCTTTTGCGTTGACGACTGAACGGGTTGGTAATTCTCCACATCCCGTTTGACGATCCTTCCGTGATCTCCGGAGCCAGCCACGGTTCTCAGATCGATCCCCTTTTCGGAGGCGATCTTTTTGGCCAATGGAGAGGCCTTGATACGCTCGCCATCTGCATGTACAACGGGCGCAGGCTCCTGGGAAGCCGGTTCGGATTCCCGACGGGTGGGAACGCTTTCTTCCCTGGAGGATTCGGGGCCGGGTGCGGGCTTGACTGTGGATGAGGAATCTCCTCCTTCCAAAGAAGCGAGGACGGCCCCCACATCGGTGCCTTCGGGCCCGATAATAGCCAAAACGCTGTCCACCGGTGCCGATTGACCCTCTTCTATGCCCACGTGCAATAGGGTGCCTGAATAGAAACTTTCGAATTCCATGGTCGCCTTATCCGTCTCGATCTCGGCGAGGATATCACCCTCTTCCACGGCATCTCCGACCTTCTTGAGCCACGTTGCGACCGTTCCTTCCTCCATGGTGTCGCTAAGCCGGGGCATGCGGACGACCTCCACGCCCTCGGGTATCGCTTCCGCAGCCGCGGCAGGTGTCTCTGAAGGATTTGATTCTTCTGGCACAGAGGTTTCTTCTTGTGGGCTTTCCGCAGGAGCTTCCTGCTGACTACCCCCGAGCAGACCACTGATATCTTCACCTTCCTCACCAATGATGGCCAGCAGGGCATCCACCGGGGCGCTTTCCCCTTCCTGTATGCCAATATGGAGTAAGGTGCCTTCATGGAACGACTCGAATTCCATGGTGGCCTTATCCGTTTCTATCTCCGCCAGAATTTCCCCTTCTTCGATCGGGTCTCCGACCTGCTTGAGCCATTTGGCCACCACGCCTTCTTCCATGGTGTCGCTCAGGCGGGGCATGCGTATAATTTCTGCCATGTTACGCTATAATTTGTGTGGTAAAAACGGGTAGTCTTCTTGTTCGTAAACGGTATCGTAGAGCTGCTCCAAAGGTGGGAAGTCCGATTCCTCTGCGAATTTCTCGCATTCGGCTACCCGGGCTTTAACCCGCTTGTCTGTTTCCTTGATCTGCTCCTCGGAGGCATACCCTCTTTCCAGGATTATGTTCTTCACCTGGGTGATCGGGTCGATCTTCCGGTACTCCTCGACCTCCTCCTTGGTCCGATAGTGCTGGGCATCCGACATGGAATGTCCCCGGTACCGATAGGTCTTCATCTCCAAAAAGGTGGGGCCCTCGCCACGTCGGGCGCGTTGTATGGCGATGTCGACCTCATGAGCCACTACGGCAGGATCCATGCCATCTACGGCGGCACTGGGCATTTCGTATCCCATTCCCAACTTATAAATATCCGTGGTATAGGCGGTACGGGCTACGGAAGTTCCCATGGCATAACCGTTGTTCTCACAGATAAAAACAACGGGAAGCTGCCACAGCATGGCCAGGTTAAAGGCTTCGTGCAGGGATCCCTGACGAACGGCACCGTCCCCCATATAACACAGGGTCACGTTGTCCCGCTTGAAGTACTTATCGGCGAAAGCCAGTCCCGCGCCCAGGGGAATCTGTCCCCCGACGATACCGTGCCCGCCATAGAAGCGGTATTCTTTGGAAAATATGTGCATGGATCCGCCCATGCCCTTGGAGGTGCCGGTTACTTTCCCGAACAACTCGGCCATCACCTTACGGGGATCCTCACCCATTCCAATGGGCTGAACGTGGTTCCTGTAGGCCGTGATCATGCGGTCCTTGGTCAGATCCATGGCATGAAGGGAACCGGCCAGTACGGCCTCCTGCCCATTATAAAGATGCAGGAATCCCCTTACCTTCTGCTGTATATAGACCGCAGCCAGTTTGTCCTCGAACTTCCGCCAGAAAAGCATATCCTCGTACCACTGCAAGTAGACTTCCGGAGTGATTTCTTTCATTGATTTCTTCTTTTGCACCGTCTGAATTCGGCACACAAAAATAAAGATAATCGGGTTTATTCACGGGTATAATCCGAGAGAGTTCCCAGAACTCAAGAAAATGGCATGCGCAATGGGTAATGCCTAGGAGTCCAGAATAAAAAAAGACCCAGACGGCCGTCGGCCGTCTGGGTCCTATACATTCGTTGAGTTCCTGCTTCTAGTTTTCGTATTCCCGTCCCAGGTTGAAGGATACCGAGAAACGCAGGGTATTCTCGAGCGGATTGCGAACCGCAGAGGTCGAGAACAGATACGACAGGTCAATCTGTGCCGTCTTGAATTCGAAACCAGCACCCAGGGTAAAGAACTTACGGGAGCCCTTCTCGGCGGCTTCATTGAAGTAGCCTGCCCGCAGCTTGAAAGCATCCTGGTAGGTGTACTCCGTTCCAATTGAGACCGTAAACTCCTGAAATTCCTCGCTCAGGCCATCCGGTGCATCCGTAAAGGACTGAAAGATCCCGTTGAAGAAACTGATATTGTTGTACTCGTCCCGATCTTCGGAATCGATATCGCCGTCACCGTCGAAATCCTGTGGTGTGGGAACCAGCAATTTGTTGAACTCCGTATACACTCCCAATTTGTTATCCGCATCGAATATAAAGTCGAAGCCTCCTCCGAACTTCAGATTGGTAGGCAGAAAGTTCTCCTGGGAAGCCTCACCGTACGAGAGTTTACCCCCGAGATTGGAAACATTGAATCCGGCCCTCCAGATACCGCTGAAGCTGCTGTAGGCAATTTCCTGAGACTGATAGTACCCCGCTACATCCACCGCGAAGGCATTACCGGCCTGCGAATCGGCCCCGGCCTGCTGAAAGCGGAGATTGGAACTGATGAATCGTCCTCCTACGGCCATGGAAAAGTTCTCGCTCAGCTTAAGGGCATATGAGCCTTCGAGGGCAAATTCATTGGGTTTTACCTCCGTGGCCTGCTGATCGATGGTCTGGCGGAATTCGATCGTTCCGAGTCCGAAGTACCGCAATCCCACCGAAAATGCCGACCGATCGTTTATTTTGTTGGAATACCCGGCACTGAGCAGGGACACATCGTTAACCAGGCTTTCCAGGTATGGTGTGTAGGATATCCCCACAGACATCTGTCGTTCCGCAAAGGCGGCCTTAGCGGGATTCCATTGGTTAATGAAGGCATCCACCGGGGTAGCGACACCCTGATCACCCAGTCCAGAGGCACGTGCGTCAGAAGAAATGGTCAGGAAGGGAACCGCCGTGGTTATGGTTCGCTCCGCCGGGGTTACCTGAGCCATGGCATGCATAGCAATAGCTACAAGAAGGAGCGTGAATAATCTTTTCATTTTCTCGTATTTAAGGGGTTGCATGGTAAAATTATAGAGGCCTAAATTAAGTGCTCGACAATCAGGAAACGCGGTTTATCGGTGTTTCTTATTTCTATTCGACGAAAAGTATGTTTTCACGTACAAAACGACCCGTATCCGATTTCCAAATCCGATCGAAAATACAAATTAAAGGCTCCATTCGTATTTACTGAAATTTAAATTTTGGATTATTTCGTCGGTACATACTAATTAGCGTTAATTCGCGTTCTGAAGTCAGTGCTATTTGAATCAAATAACGTTAAACGCCTGTTGGCACGAGAACGCTCAGGCTCTCTGCAATTATGCCAATTATGAAAAATTACGGAACATTGCTTTTGATCTGCGCCCTGATCGCAGGAACCATTACCAGCTGTTCGAAGTCTTCGTCCCTTTCTTCCAATAATGTCTCCCGGGCTACCGGATGGAAGATCAATGCCAAGGAAGGAGGTTTCCAGTACAATTCGGATTTCAAAGACCAGGAGACTCCTCCAGGAACGGTATTCATCGAAGGGGGAACTTTTACAAAGGGTAAGGTTCAGGACGACATTATGCACGACTGGAACAATTCTCCTACCCAACAGCATGTGCAGTCCTTTTACATGGACCAAACCGAGGTAACCAATCAGATGTATATGGAGTACCTCGACTGGATCAAGAAGGTATATCCGCCGGAGGATCCAAAGTACACCAACATTTATCTGGGTGCATTGCCCGATACCCTGGTGTGGAGAAACCGATTGGGCTTTAACGAGACCATGACGAATAACTATCTCCGCCATCCCGGCTTCGCCCAGTATCCTGTAGTGGGTGTAAACTGGATTCAGGCCACCCAATATGCAGAATGGCGAACGGATCGGGTCAATGAGCTGATCCTGGAACGCGAAGGATTCCTCGAAAAGGGTACCCGATACATGCCACAGACCGGTGAGATCGAAGGCACATTCAGTACAGAGGCCTACCTGAACAATCCGGGCTCCGTATACGGAGGGATGATCGATTCGGTTCAGGGCAACCGCAAGAAGGATTCTATAAGTGTGTTCGCCAAAAGGGGAAGCGGCATTATTTCCCCCGAATACCGCCTGCCTACGGAAACGGAGTGGGAGTACGCCGCTCAAGCGCTGATCGGTTCCCGCGAATACAATAATTACAGGGGACGGAAGAAATACCCCTGGGAAGGAGAATACACCCGAAACGGCCAGCGCGTCGGCCGTGGAGATCAGCTTGCCAACTTTAAGCAGGGCAAGGGTGATTACGGCGGCATCGCCGGTTGGTCCGACGATGGAGCGGATATCACCAACGAGGTGGGCAGTTATAAACCCAATGATTTTGGCCTTTACGATATGGCCGGTAACGTGAATGAATGGGTGGCCGATGTGTACCGTCCCATCATCGATGACGAAATCAGTGATTTCAACTACTACCGGGGTAATGTGTACAGCAAAAAAGCCATTGGCAAGGACGGCAAGGTACAGGTGCTCAGAGACGAGATCGTCTACGACACCCTGCCCAACGGACGGGTGATCGCGGTCAACCTGCCCGGTGAAATCAAGATGGTTCCCGTGGGTGAGGAAGAAACCTTCCTGAGGACCAACTTCGACCGCAGCGACAACCGCGGTTACCGCGACGGAGACCCCTTGAGTTCGCCCAATGCTTTTGGAGACGATAAGGGTTCCATGTACGATGCACCTGAATTCAGCGTTGAGCGGGACGAAGATGGAAACATCATACGCAAGTACGATGAGTCCAATTCGCGAACTACCCTGATCAGTAACGAAGTACGGGTATACAAAGGAGGATCCTGGAGAGACCGGGCCTACTGGCTCGATCCGGCACAGCGCAGATTCCTGCCCCAGTACCTGGCCACCGACGATATCGGATTCCGCTGCGCGGTTTCAAGGATCGGTTCGAAATCCAAGACCAAGAACAAGACCATACGTCATAAGAAAGTGCGTTAATTTCAGTATTCATTTGCACAATAAAGCCCTGAAGGCGAGTAAAGCTCACTTCAGGGCTTTGCTTTTTGAATCTCCCCGCACCTCATGGCTGCCTCCATTTTTAATTTGGGCCGTACCTTAGTGATATGGAGGAATTATATCAACTTTTCCAGAACAGCACCGGGGTATGTACGGATACCCGGAAGTTAAAAGCCGGAGAACTTTTCTTTGCACTTAAGGGGCCGAATTTCGACGGGAATGCCTATGCCGGTCTGGCCATGGATTCGGGTGCGCATGCCGCCGTCGTAGACCGG
The DNA here is from genome assembly GCA_964550895.1 of uncultured Flavobacteriaceae bacterium. Classification (GTDB taxonomy): domain Bacteria; phylum Bacteroidota; class Bacteroidia; order Flavobacteriales; family Flavobacteriaceae; genus CAZKAP01. Next base: position 1,410 of record CAZKAP010000027.1, on the reverse strand, counting down.
CAAGACCTCAGGGGTAAACCGGGGATGTACTATGTGGAAGACGCCCTGAAGGCCTTGCAGGATCTGGGCACCCACCACCGCCGTCACATGCCGGCTCGGGTCATCGCGCTGACGGGCAGCAATGGTAAGACCACCACCAAGGAGCTGATATATGGCGTTTTGGCCTCCACCTACAGGACGCAGTCGACTCAGGGCAATCTCAATAACCATATCGGCGTTCCCCTGACTCTGTTAACCCTAAAGGAGGAGACTGAATTTCTGGTCGTCGAGATGGGTGCCAACCATCAGGGTGAAATTGCCCTATTGTCTTCATTGGCCGAACCGGACTTCGGCCTGATTACGAACTACGGAAAGGCTCACCTGGAAGGCTTCGGGGGTGTGGAAGGAGTGATTAAAGGCAAGAGCGAACTGTTTGAATTCCTCAAGGCCCATGATAAGCATGTATTTATGAGGGCTGACGATCCCATACAGGTGGAGAAACTCGCCGGGTATATCAAGAAAATTGGATATACCGAACACGACAATCCGGATCACTACCGGATCGAGCGGGTCGTGAAGGACGGGCCGGTTGCACTTCGGATCGAAGGGGTCTTCATTCAGAGTCAGTTACCCGGGGATTACAATTTCTACAATTGTGCCATGGCGGCCCTGATTGGGCGCTATTTTAATGTTCCGTTGGAACGAATAAAGGAGGCCATAGAATCCTATGCGCCGGACAACATGCGGTCTCAGATCATGAAGAAGGGTTCCTACACTGTACTGCTCGATGCCTACAATGCGAATCCGAGTAGCATGGCGGCGGCGATTGAAAGTTTACTGACCACCCAGGCCGAATCGCGGGTGGCTATACTGGGCGATATGCTGGAGTTGGGAGAAGACAGCGCAAAAGAACATCAGGCCATGGCCGATCTGCTGGAAGATGAACGAATTGATCGGGCCTTCCTCATCGGGCCGTACTTCGCTGGAGTAAACAGCCGGCATAACCGCTTTCAGAGCTTCGAAGAGTTCAGGAGCTATTGGCCACAGGCCGGGCTTCAGTATAATGCACTCATTTTGATCAAGGGCTCGCGGGGTATGGAACTCGAGAGGGTGCTGGATATGCTCGAATAGTGTAATTAGTGGTCTGATTTTAGGGCTACTTTGGCCCGCCCCACTGGATTCACCTCGCCTACGCTCGGTGCTTCCAGCGAAATCCCCTACTGCAAATAGAAAACCCAGCGCTAACGCGCTACTGGTTTTTGCGTTTTCGCCGTCCGCTCAAGCAAGCCCCCACTGGATTGTATTAGCCCCCTATTTTTTTGGAAAGAATGGTCTGAAAGTACGCCTTGATGGAAGCGTGTGTATTTTAACATCCTCCTTTATAATGCCATTTTCTTCGAAAAAAGCTTCGCTTCCCAAAACTGCATTTGT
>CAZKAP010000026.1:46580-50428 GCA_964550895.1 uncultured Flavobacteriaceae bacterium | reverse complement strand
CAGGAACTCTTGTTTTGGCTGGCACTCGGGGTGGTGGTATACACCTACCTCGGTTATGGAATCGCCCTTTATGCCTTGGTCAGGCTTAAGCGATTTGTTAAAGGTTTCGGCCAGAAGTATGAGGTCCTGGATACCTACGAACCGGAGGTGACCCTCTTTGTCACCGCCTTTAACGAAAAGGACTTCCTGGATGCCAAGGTTCGAAACAGCTTCGGACTGAACTATCCCAGGGAAAAGGTCCGGTATGTATGGGTCACCGATGGTTCCGACGACGGTACACCCCAGCTCCTGTCCAAATATCCCGAAGTCGAAGTCTTCCACAAGGACGAGCGCAAAGGCAAGATTGCCGCCATGAATCGCGGGATGAAGTTTGTCGAAACCCCTATCGTCATCTTTTCGGATGCCAATACGGATCTCGGCAAAGAATCCATACGCGAGATCGTGCGGCTCTTTGCCAATCCTAAGGTTGGTTGCGTTTCCGGTGAAAAAAGGATATACAACAGCGAGGCTGAGAATGCCGCCGGAGCAGGGGAGGGGCTGTATTGGAAGTACGAGTCTCAGCTCAAGAAATGGGATGCCGAGCTGTATTCCGTGGTCGGAGCGGCGGGAGAACTCTTCGCCATACGCGCCGATTTGTGGCAAGAGGTGGAACCCGACACGCTGCTTGATGATTTCATTATTTCCCTTAGGGTAGCCATGAAAGGTTTTACCATACAGTATAATCCCAATGCCTATGCCATTGAGCATGCATCTGAGAATGTCAGGGAGGAGCTCAAGCGAAAGATTCGCATTTCAGCAGGGGGTATCCAATCCGTGGTTCGGCTGTATCCCCTCCTGAATATCTTCCAGTACGGAATTCTTTCCTTCCAGTATGTTTCTCACCGGGTGCTGCGATGGACCCTTGCTCCTCTTGCCCTTTTGCTGCTCATCCCCATCAATGCCCTTCTGGCAGCCGCTGAAATCAACGCCGGAACACCCGGTTTGTACAGTGTACTCATGGTGGGGCAGATCCTTTTCTACACCATGGCTGCCATGGGATGGACCCTGGAAAAACGTGAGATACGGGTCAAGGCACTCTTCGTTCCTTACTACTTTTTTATCATGAATTTGTCTGTATTCCTGGGCTTTGCCCGCTACATTAAGGGACAGCAATCGGTAACCTGGGAACGCGCCGGGCGCAAGGGACAGCAAAGTCCTGCACAACTTCAGGAAGAGGCAGGCGGCTCTGGTCGGCACGTGGCCGAACCTGAGAAAAAGCAGCGCGGAGTTACCGCATAAGACCATCAGGCCAGGTTCTCGGGCTGGCCGATATCTGCCGTGGATAATTCTGCGATGGAAGAGGTGGGAATGGAGAACAGGAATGTACTCCCTTCTCCCGGCTTGCTATCTATACGCATCTCGCCTCCGTTAACTCCGATAAATGCCTGGCAGAGGATCAGCCCCAGACCGGTTCCGGGCTCCTTTTGGGTACCCAATTTACTGAAGTGCTCATCGGGATTCAGGATTTTAGCAATGTCCTCCCGGGATATCCCCTGGCCGTTGTCGATAATCCGGACCCATAACATTCCATGGGTATCCTCCTGCGTGGCTACCCGGATACGACCCGAGTCGGGGGTAAACTTGATCGCATTGGACAGAAAGTTCCTGAGCACCGTCTTGATCATATTCAGGTCCGCATAGACCTCCGTGCCTTCAGGGACCTCGTTTCGCATTTCGATCGACTTGTGGTCACTGGCCAGCCTGAGCAGCCGGAAGGTTTCCTCCACGATATCGTTCAGGGATATATTTTCGGGTATGGCCTGGAGTTCTCCGCTCTCGGATTTCGCCCAGCCCAGCAGGTTTTGCAGCAGGTTAAGGGCTTCGTCCATGGTCTTGAGCAGGCCGTATACCGTTTCCTCCTTAAAGTTTTCGGCGGTGGGATCGATGATGCCCCGTAAGATGAAGTCCATTTTCAGCTTGGCGGCACTCAAGGGGGACCGCAGGTCGTGCCCGATAATGGAAAACAAGCGATCCTTGAGCTGATTCGATTTCTCCAGTTTCAGGGCCTGGTTTTCGATGCGCTTTCGGGCGAAGATCAGAGACAGGTGGGTATTCATGCGGGCGATGAGCTCCTGTTCGTTAAAAGGCTTGGTCACGTAGTCCACGCCACCGACTTCGAACCCACGGATCTTATCTTCCACCCCGACCTTACCCGTTAGGAAGATAACGGGTATATCGGCAAACCGCTTATCTTTCTTGAGTTCCAGGCAGACATCAAAACCCTCCGTATCGCCCAGGAGTACATCCAGGAGGATCAGGTCGGGAAGTTCGTCTTCCAGGGCATGCATAAAGTCTGATTCCTGGGTCGCACCGCGGAAGAGGTAGCCGTTCTTTTCGAGTATAAACCGCAGCAATTCAATATTGAGCTGCTCGTCGTCCAGCACCAGTATGCGGGACGGTCGTTCCGTAGTTGTTGACATGGATACCTGTAATTATAGGCCGTTTCGGGGCTTATTCGTAACTTGAATATGCCGCTGAAAGACACAGCTTTATCCTTACAACGCAAAAACTGTGTTTTACAACATATTTTCAAGGGGCCTTTTTACTCGGGCTATATTTACTGTAGCTAAATTTTGCAGTCATGGAGTACATTTTGGTGACCGGTGGAGCCGGGTTTATCGGATCGAATTTCATCCCGTATTACCTGGAGAAGAGGCCGGATATACACATCGTCAATATCGATGCCCTCACCTATGCCGGCAATCCCGAGAACCTCAGGGAAGTCAAAGGACACGAGCGATATACCTTTATTAAGGGGGATATCGTAGACCGGGCAACCATAGAGTTGCTTTTCCGCAATTACGACTTCAAGGGCGTGATCCACTTCGCCGCTGAGTCCCATGTGGACAATTCCATCACCCATCCGGATGCCTTCATGCAGACCAACATCATCGGTACCTTCAATCTCCTGGACGTGGCACGCAGCCACTGGATGCTGAGCCCCGGCATCTACAAGGAGGCCTACAAGAGTGCCCGCTTTCACCACGTCTCCACAGACGAAGTCTACGGGACCCTGGGCGAAACCGGCCTGTTCCGGGAGGATACGCCCTATGCGCCCAACAGCCCCTACAGTGCCTCCAAGGCCTCTTCGGACTTTATCGTGCGCAGCTATCACCATACCTACGGACTCAATGTGGTGACTACCAATTGCTCCAATAACTACGGCCCCCATCAGCACGACGAAAAGCTGATTCCCGTTATCATCCGAAAGGCCCTGAACGGAGAGAATATCCCGATCTACGGGGATGGGTCCAACATACGCGACTGGCTGTATGTGAAGGATCACTGCTCGGGTATCGCCCTGGCTTTTGAAAAGGGCCGTACCGGAGAGACCTATAACATTGGGGGTAAGAACGAAAGGAACAACCTGTATATCGCTACTTCGATCTGCAAGATGCTGGATCGCATGGCGCCGAAGGAGGGAGGAGCCTCTTACGAGGATCAGATCACCTTCGTCAAGGACCGTGCCGGACACGATTTCCGCTACGCCATAGACGCCTCCAAGATCGAACTCGAACTGGGCTGGAGGGCCGAAGAGAACTTCGAGACCGGTATAGAGAAGACCGTGGCCTGGTACCTGAAGAAATATCAGAGGAACACTACACAAAAACACGTATAAACCACCCCAGCACTTCGACCATGAAAGGAATAGTTTTAGCCGGAGGATCCGGTACCCGCCTGCATCCGCTGACCCTTGCCGTGAGCAAGCAGTTGATGCCGGTGTACGACAAGCCCATGATCTATTACCCGCTGTCCACCCTGATCGAGGCGGGCATATGGGAGATCCTGATTATATCGACCCCCCACGA
>CAZKAP010000026.1:28854-46570 GCA_964550895.1 uncultured Flavobacteriaceae bacterium | reverse complement strand
CCCCTGTTCAAGAAACTGCTGGGAGACGGCCGGCAGATCGGTTGCAAGTTCGAGTATGCCGTACAGGAGCATCCCAACGGTCTGGCCGAGGCCTTTATCATTGGTGAGTCCTTTATCGGGGACGACAAGGTGGCTCTGATACTGGGGGATAATATTTTCTACGGTGCGGGTCTGGACAAACTGCTGCAGTCCAACAACGACCCCGATGGTGGTATTGTTTATGCCTATCACGTGAACGATCCCGAGCGTTACGGCGTAGTGGAATTCGACGAAAATGGGAAGGTGGTATCCATAGAGGAGAAGCCCCAGCAACCCAAGTCGAACTTCGCCATACCCGGAATCTATTTCTACGACAACGAGGTCGTGGAGATCGCCAAGAGCATCACTCCCAGTGCCCGGGGAGAACTCGAGATCACCGATGTCAACCGCACCTACCTGGAGCGGGGCAAACTCAAGGTGAGTATCATGGACCGGGGCACGGCCTGGCTGGATACCGGCACCTTCAACTCCCTGATGCAGGCGGCCCAATTCGTCCAGGTTATCGAGGAGCGGCAGGGCCTGAAGATCGGAGCCATAGAGCATGCGGCGTACAAGATGGGCTTTATAACGAAGACTCAGTTTGCCAAAATAACAGAGCCTCTCATGAAGAGCGGCTACGCCCGACGTATGATGGAAGTACTGCTGTAAAATTACGGAGATGAAAATTAGGACTACCGATATACAGGACTGTTATATAATCGAACCCCGGGTCTTCCAGGACGACCGGGGTTATTTCTTTGAAAGCTTCAACCTGAGGACCTTCACCGAACAGACCGGAATAGAACCCGATTTCGTGCAGGACAATCAGTCCCTGTCTTCCCGGGGCGTGCTGCGCGGGTTTCACTATCAGTCCGGCGATCACGCCCAGGCTAAACTCGTTCGCGTCCTCCGGGGAGAAGTCCTGGATCTGGCCGTGGACCTGAGAAAGCATTCACCCACTTATGGTAACGTGGTGAGCATGGTGCTGAACGATGCCAATTTTCAGCAACTGTACATCCCCCGCGGATGTGCGCATGCCTTCCTTACCCTTAAGGACGACACCCTGTTCTTCTACAAGTGTGACAATTATTACAACAAGGCCTCTGAAGGCGGTGTTCGTTTCGATGATCCCGAGCTCGCTATAGACTGGCCCATTCCCACCGAAGAACTGATCATATCCGAAAAGGATCGGCTGCTACCTTTCCTGTCCGAACTCAAACAAGAAATCTGAAATCTCTCCACATGAAAATTCTGGTAACCGGTGCCGGTGGCCAACTCGGCCAAACATTTAAAGCGATCAGTGAACTACCCGAGACCGGGGATTTGCAATTTGCGTTTCGGGAGGCTCGTGAACTCGATATTACCGATCCGGAGGCGGTTCACCGGGAATTTTCGGAAGGGCAATATGCCTATTGCATCAACTGTGCGGCCTTTACCCATGTGGACCGGGCCGAGGACAAGCGCAAGGAGGCTCATAACATCAACGTAAACGGGGTGCGCTATCTGGCGCAGGCCTGTAAGGAGAATCACGCCGTACTCATTCATATCTCCACGGACTTCGTCTTCGACGGGTTCCTGAACACCCCCTACAAGGAATCGGATCTGGCCCGGCCCATAGGATTCTACGGCGACACCAAGTACAAAGGGGAAAGGGCCGTGGTCCAGAACCTGGAAGAATACTTCATCGTCCGGACGTCCTGGCTGTATTCGGAATTCGGTTCGAATTTCATGAAGACCATGATCCGGTTAGGGCAGGAGAAACCCAGGCTCTCGGTGGTTTATGATCAGGTGGGAACACCGACCTATGCCTACGACCTGGCTGCCGCCATTGTTCATATCATACAGGCCCACAGCATAGAATACGGCATCTATCATTACAGCAATGAGGGAGTGGCTAGCTGGTACGATTTTGCCCGGGCCATCTTCAACGACTACGGCATCGAGACGGATCTCAGTCCCATACTCTCGGAGGAATATCCGACCGCCGCCGAACGACCCAAGTACAGCGTCATGGACAAGAACAAGATCAAGAAGACATTCGGTCTCGACATTCCGCACTGGAGGGATAGCCTACGGGTGGCCCTGCAGGCACACGCCAACATGCCGGACCTGTAACCGCATAACTCAACCAGACTCTAATTCAAACGAAAGAGGCTATCCCACCGGATAGCCTCTTGTCATTTTGGCTAAAACTCTTCGCCGCGGTTCAGGCAAGCGAATCGTTGCCGTTTCGGGCGATTTTGGATTGTGTTCTGAACTGCTGGCGGTTTTTCATATCCCGGTAGAAATTGTTGATGGTGTTCCCCAGGTCCTCTTTACCTTCCGGACTTCCGTGATCCGTCATCTTGAAGGTGAAGGGATCCACTGAGAAATTCTCGTTGCCGGGCTCATCGTCGCTCCTATTGGAGAGGTCCTTGTGGGCGTTTAAGATGATGTTCTGATTCTTGAGTAACTGGGCACCGATGTCCTGACCCAGTTGATCCATCTCCTCGACCGAAGGCATGTCGGCCAGTTCTTCTTCCAGGGTACGGCCGGTACCTGTGGGCCCATTGTCATCCGGGTAAATGCGGTGGTCCAGTACGTTGCCGTCATCGTCATCATCATCGTTCCTTTTGCGAATGTGGTCCAGATGCCGCTCGGTTTCCTCCTGTAGGTCGAGTTTAATCTTATTGTAGGTCCTCAGGAATTCGGAGGTGAGCTGTGAGCGCTCCTCGGGACGCAGACCCTGAGTGGAAAGCTGCTGGAACTGCAGGGCCTTCTGTTGGTAGAAAGCGCGATCCCTGTACGTATCCAGGGTCCATTGGATCTTATCGTTTTCCTCGTACTTCGCTAGCCACCTTTCGTACTGCCCCGCCGGAGCCAGCAACTTGGCCAGGATCGGAGCGGTTTCTATGCACAGAAAGAGCAGCATGATAAAAAGAGAGGGCGCCTGAGGCAGTTCGTTCAGGGCGCGTATGCGGGCCATGAGGCCATCCACGTTGTCGATCACGGGCTCTCCCTGTACCACAGCGGCCTCGTACTGGGCCATGAGCTCTCCTTTTTCCTGTTCGAGCTCACTTACCCGGCTCGAGTTGGCGGCCCGGATTACGCTGAGCTCAGCGAGAATCTCATCGTATTTTTGCTTCTTCTCCCGGAATACCGGACCCTTACCCTTCAGGCCGGTGCCGGCCGTGCCTTCGGCTTCGGCGATAAACGTGGCGTAAAGTTCATTGGCCTGGGTCTCCTTGTGGTCAATCTCGTTCCTCAGGCGGCTGATTTCGTAATCCAGAGCGTTGATCTCGGGCAGGTACAGGTTGCCTACTTGCTCCTTGTTCTGAATCCTCAGGTCGTTCTTCTGCTCCAGAAGCACCTGGTCGATTTCCTTTTCGAAGATCTTCATCTCCAAAGGCTTGGAAATGACAATGGCGATGATCACGGCCAGCAGCAGACGGGGAATCGCCTGTGCCCATATGCCACCCCCGGAAGACTTACGCCCTTGCAGGTCCTTGTAGTTGTGTGAGAAAGTAACCTCGTCGGGTCGTTCCAGTCGGCTGAGGTAGTCCATCTCCTCCTGTTCGGTCTTGGTCTTGCGCTTCATGGTAGACAGGATAAAGCGATCCAGGTTGAAGATCATCAGTCCCCAGAGCAAACCGAAAGAAACGGAGGTAATCTGATTTTCGAATATGGTGTAGAGGGCGTAACTGGCCGATAATGCGGCCATTACGGCTGTAAAGAATACCACAGCACCGATACCTGCGTATTTGTACTGTTCACCACGACTACAATGTTTTTTGAGAATGGCCACGTTGGCCCCTGAGCAGAAGAGGAAAAAGCTTAACATGATCAAATAGTGTTCTAGCGTTCTTGACTGATAACGTAAGTCGTCCCCGTTTAGTGTGCGGGGGAAATAAATTTATGATAATTATCAACTTGGCAAAAAGCCGGATTCGTTAATTAACAAATCCCGTAAAACAGTGGCTTTGGGGTCCGTTTTCGGGGTCAAAAGACGTGCCAGAAACGGCCTGCCAACGGAAATCAGGCTAAACCTGCCGGGTCGATGTTTACCAATATGTCGTTGGAATGGTGGAGAATGTTACTGCACCTAAACGCGGGATTCGGATTCCTCGCCCCGGTCTTCTGAGGGCTGATCACTGGAATCTGCGGAACTCTCCTCGTCGGCCTGGTCCAGTCTTTCCTGTTCTTCGGTTTCCAGCCTTTCCGCTTCAGCCAATTCGTGACTTTCGCGTTCAGCCTGCTCGCGCTCGAATTTCTCTTCCTCGGCTATCGCAAGGCGTTCCCTTTCGGCTTGCTCACGCTCAAACTTATCCTGCAGGGCTATCGCGCGTTGTTCCCTTTCGGCCTGCTCGCGCTGTTCTTTTTCGAGTTGCCTGCGTTCTCTGGCCTTTCTCTCATTGTATCTTCTGAGTCTGCTTTCGTCATTGCTGTAGGCGATCTCGTCTAAGTCGACAAAATCGTGTTCCCAGATGGCATACTCCTTGTACTGCTCCAGGTCTTCGTCTTCCGGCAGCTCATTCAGGTATGATTCGCGCTTTTCTATGATCGCCTGGGTTTGCTCCCATTTCCGGTGTTCCAGGGCCAGGATTTCCCGATCGTAATGACCGACCGGGGAGAGCAGCTTGGAAACAATCGGCGCGGTTTCGATGGCCAGGAAGAGCAGCATGATGAAGACCGATGGCCAGGGATTTTCCATCTTTCCTATGGCTTCTATGCGTGCCTGTAGTCCGTCGAAATTGTCAATGACCGGTTCGGCCTAGGCCACGTCTTCTTTATACACCATCTCGATCTGCTCGATTTCGGCCTGCAGATTGTCGATCAGTAACTGATTGGTCGCCTTGAGCTCCTGCAATTCCGCGAAACTCTGATCGTGCTTGGCCCGTTTCTCCTGATAGATGGGGCCCTTACCGATACGCATGGTACCTCCGCTCCCTTCGGCCTCGGCTATATAGCTCTGGTATAAGGCATTCGTTTCGACCTGTTTATCAGTAATTTGATTCTGCAGGCGTTCGATTTCCCTGCGGAGCCGGCCGAGTTCGGTATTGTAGAGCGAACCGACCTGCTCCTGATTGGCCAGTTTCAGTGCGTTTTTCTCCACTTCAAGGATCTGGTTGATCTCTTTCTCGAAGATCTTCATCTCCAGGGGTTTGGAGATCACCACCGCAATCACCAGTGCCAGCAGTATACGAGGGAAGGCCTGAAAGAACTCTCTTCTGGGGCTTTCCACGTATTGTATAGGTCCTTCTTCCTCCTCGTCTACGTATTCAACATCTTCGGCTTCTTCAATGCTGAACTCTCCTTCTCCGGCCTCCTCCATTTCGGTGGCCCTACCGCCGGGATTCTTCCGCCAGATCTTCTTCATACTGGCGACCAGGTAACGGTCCAGGCTGAAAATCATGATGCCCCACAGGATTCCGAAGCCCGCGGCATAGTATTCGTTGTCGAATACCGTATACAGGGCATACCCACCCGATAGCGAAGCGAAGATCGCCGTCAGGAGTACGATGGCCCCTATGTTCCGGTGTTTTTTCTGCTCGTTATCCGGACTGCGCTCCAGGGCGTGCCTGTCCGCTCCGGAGCAGAAGGTAAACAAAGACCGGAAGGGTCGGGGGAAACTCATTGTAAGGTGTTTGTCGATTGATGACCAGGGGCTTATTCGCCCTGCGCAAAATACTTATAAAAGTACGGAATGGTCTCGATTCCCTTGAAAAAGTTCCACAGACCGAAGTGTTCGTTGGGTGAATGGATGGCGTCGCTGTCCAGGCCGAAGCCCATCAGTATGCTCTTGATCCCCAGTTCCTCTTCGAAGAGGGCCACGATGGGAATACTGCCCCCTGTGCGCTGGGGTATGGGTTTTACCCCGAAGGTCTGTTCCATGGCCTTTGATGCCGCCCGGAATCCGGCATTGTCGGTCGGGGTTACATAAGGGGTCCCTCCGTGATGGGGCGTGACTTTCACCTTCACCCCTGCGGGGGCGATGGACGTGAAATGCTGAACGAAAAGCTCCGTGATTTTGTGCCAGTCCTGATGGGGAACCAGTCGCATGGAAATCTTGGCGTAGGCCTTACTCGCGATCACGGTCTTGGCCCCTTCTCCGGTGTACCCGCCCCAGATACCATTGACGTCCAGGGTAGGACGGATCGACACGCGTTCGGGCGTACTGTAGCCCGCTTCCCCATGTACGTCCCCTATGTCCAGGGCCTTCTTGAATTCCTCTAAGTCGAAAGGCGCCTTGGCCATCTCTGTCCGTTCTTCGTCGGAAATGACCTCGACGTCGTCGTAGAAGCCGGGGACGGTAATTTTACCGTTTTCATCGTGGAGGGCGGCGATCATTTCGGTGAGTATGTTGATGGGATTGGGCACGGCGCCGCCGTAAATGCCCGAATGCAAGTCGCGGTTTGGCCCGGTGACTTCCACTTCGACATAGCTCAGTCCGCGCAGTCCGGTGGTGATGGTCGGCACCTCGTTGGAGATGATACCGGTATCGGAGATCAGGATCACATCGCAGGCGAGCATCTCCTTGTGGTTTTTGACGAATGGTGCCAGGTTGTCGCTACCGACTTCTTCTTCGCCCTCGATCATGAACTTCACGTTGCAGGGAAGTTCGTCCTGGGATACCATGTATTCCAATGCCTTGACATGCATGAACATTTGCCCCTTGTCGTCACAGGCTCCACGGGCAAATATGGCCCCTTCGGGATGGAGTTCTGTGGCCTTGATCACCGGCTCGAAAGGGGGAGAGTGCCAGAGGTTGATCGGGTCGGGCGGTTGTACATCGTAATGCCCGTACACCAGTACCGTGGGCAGGTCGGGATCTATGATTTTCTCTCCGTAAACCACGGGAAAACCATCGGTTTCGTAGAGTTCCACCCGATCGCATCCGGCCTTCTTCAAGGACTCCGAGACCCAGCGGGCGGTAATCATTACATCCTCGTTAAAGGCGCTGTCTGCGCTTACGGACGGTATTTTAAGCAATTCAATCAGTTCGTCGGTAAATCGCTGTTTGTGCTGCGCGATATAGTCCTGCACACTTCCCATATAGTCGATAAAATTTAATAATCGAAGGTAAAAAAAGAAGTTCAGGGGGCCCCGATATCCCTTGGTTTTTTATCCTATATTTGTGCCCCGTTTCGCGGATGTGGTGGAACTGGTAGACACGCTAGATTTAGGATCTAGTGCCGCAAGGCGTGTAGGTTCGATTCCTATCATCCGCACGAAAGTATAAGCCCTCGTAAATTAAGCCTTTACGAGGGTTTTTTCATTTTATCTTGTGTAGGTTGCAAAACGGAGAATTTATTTGTCCGGTATAAGCGAGTACAAAAACGAGAGGACCCGCTACATTTGACTGGACAGGAGGGTAATTTTGAAAAGGCTGTTATCGGCGAGTGTTATGTCCAAACCCCAAAGAATTATGGAGGGCTCTTTCAAGCAGAAGACAGAGTTATAAACGGGGTGGACCTTTTGCCCTGGCGATTAATCCTGGCAATATTTTGCCTTTGAGGACTTCCTCGACCTTCTCCACAAAGGGCAATAAGGTATGGTAACGGGTATCATAGGCGTCAAGGGCCAAAAGGCTGACACCACACACTACAAGGTTTTGTTGGTGGCTCATATTCTTTTCGACGCTTAGCAATACTCTCATATCCCTTTTCTTCATTTTCTCCAATAGGTCACCATTCTTGATGCCGCTCCAACCCATTTCGGGAACGGTCAATACTTCGTACTCTTCGCTAAATCGGTATTTGAGTTTTCTTGGGATGTTTTCGTCAAGCAGCAGTACCGTTGGATTCGATTTCCGTAAGGTAGTTCGATAACAATTCCAGTATTTTTTGGGCAAAGCTTTTCTTGACCGAGGGATAGTTTTCCAAGAACTCTTGGATATTGTCGCCACCCTTCAAATAATCGAACAATATCTTTATCGGTACCCTCGTGCCCTTGAATACAGGGGTGCCTCCCAATACTTCCGGAGATACGCTAACGTATTTGTTCAGTGCACTTTTAAGGTCCATGGTTTTACTGCCTTTACTCTTATAAATGTACAATTTTCGTTCCTTAAGTGTTGCTTTTAGCGTATAGGGTGGAAGCTGTCGACCATCTTATGGAGGTTTTCTAAATCATCTCGCGGGTAGCGCTGGGTGGAACTGATATAGCGGATGCCAGCCTCCTTGTTCAGTCAAATGCGGCAGGTCCAACAACTGTATTTTGGTGCTTCTGGCGGTCAAGCATTAGTCTTTGATAGACGCTGCCGGGTAAGGCCGGCAATAGAAGTGTGAAACCCTTTCGGATCAGAATCGGGGGATTTGCCTGTCAAAACCCCTCCAAAAACAGTCATCTGAATAACTGGAAAAAGTCTCCATTAAAATAAAAAGGGAGATAAACAACGATCCCAATTCAACCCCAAAGCATGTCTACATTCTGACTACAACTTCACCTGCCTCACATACTCTAAAAACAGCCTGACCTTCTTTTCATCATTCGGTTTGAATAGGAAAGGGGCGACGTCTCTTGCCATGTGATTCATATCCAAGTTTTTACAATGAGTCGATAGCGCTTCTTTTAGTACTTCAGGGGAATCAATATCCTTTTTCAGTTGTAAATAATCGTAGTTGGGTTTGATTCCTTTGCCGAGTAGGAACACTGCATCAAAAAAGTCCCGTCCCTTGGCTCTCTTGCGGTTGAGGATGGCATAAAACTTCTGAGCCAGCAGGATATCCTGGGGGGTAGTCAGAATTTCTGTGAACACATCAAACTTATTCAGGATATGTCGATCCGGCTCAAATTCGAAGTGCTGAGGTTCCGTATCCAACTGGATCATTATCTTCTCTTCTTTATGACCACTTAACCCTTCTTTAAACAACAACTCCGGGAACCGGATGTAGCAGTAAAAAGCACCTTTGAACGTATTCTTGATTTCTATCTCGTACCCCTCCTTCTCCAGGTTTTTCCGAATCACAGATGAAATGGATTCAAAGTCCCGTTCTGACAAATTAAAACTGTCAAAATCAAGGTCTTCAGAGAATCGCGTGTTTTCATGTACCAATCGCAGGCATGTACCTCCTAAAAAGCACAGTCTGTTCGCATACGTACTATTATCAAACACCACTTGTAGTATTTTGTACTGCAGATACTCCCTTATCAAAAACCTTTTGAACCCTTTAAGGTGATCAGGGTAATATTTCTCTATTTCGGTAAGGCTCAACATAGATTCAAGTAATTAAGAAAAGAAGTAGCCCTCGTTGTTAAAGCCTTGCTATCGAAAAGCACGAGGTACTCATTGAACCTATCTTCACTCCATTGTTCTATAATTTTCTCCGCATTGAGGCGAAGACCGTCGAAATCCTGTTCGATTTTTATGTTCGTGTTCAAATAGAGATAATCGAGTATTACTTTTTCCAATTCGGCCATTTTTATCGGAAACCCCTGCCATTCTAAAACCTGATATCCAAAGAATATGGAAGGTTTGATGTGTCTGTAGGAATAGTTACCCTCAGATGTATCAAAGGAAATGGTCTTGTTGCTAGTCAACGAGGTAATGGTGTATACTGCTTCCGGTATCAGGTCGTAGTACGAAAGGGCAGATTCAAGAGAAATGTATGAAGGCTGATAAATTCTGTTGGCAATCCATAACTTCATGTTGTCATCCACTTGTACATCAGCGAATACATACCACCTATTGATGACTTTCCTGATATAACCTTTCTCTTTCCACTCTACCAATCTTCTGGAATCAAAGTCAGCAAATGATTTTCTTATGTCATTGACAGAAAATATCCGATAGTGATGAAGCCGTTCCCTAAACGTATTGTAATTCAATCTGTTTCTTTTATTTGTTAAAAATAACAATTATAAGAAACGTATGGGCCATATTTAAGTGCTTCTGGCGGTCAAGCATTAGTCTCTGATAGACGCTGCCGGGTAAGGCCGGCAATAGAAGTGTGAGACCCTTTCGGATCAGAATCGGGGAATTTAAACCGGCAACTCAGAGCAGGCTGCTTGGTAAATGCGATCAAGCGTAACTGAATTGCAGAGCCTACTTCAACCTGCCCGTAGCGCAGCTCACGAAAGACTTGGTCTTGTCCAAAAGGGAGTTGGGATCGTCCACTGAAGGATATCCCAGGGCTTTGAGTTTTTCCCTGACTTGCGCCAATTGGGTTTCCTCCCGGTATTCGAAGCTGACTTGTGCGGTGTCGACGGCCACCTCTGCGGAGCTTATGCCTTCGATGGCCGATATGGAATCGGTTATGGTTTTCGCGCAGCCTCCGCATTTCAGGTTTTGTACGTAAATGGAAGTATTCATATAGTCTTGGATTCGGTTTCTATTTTTTTGTCCAGGCCAGATAGCCGCCCTGTAGTTCGTACACTTCGCCAAAGCCCATGTCCTCCAGTATTCGGGCCGCCTTGCGGCTTCTGGGGCCTCTCCGGCAGTAGATATAAACCGGTCGGCCCTTGTCCAGTTCTTCGAATGTACTGCGGAAGGTGGAGCGTTGCAAATAATCGATAAGGATTGCACCCTCTATGTGGCCCTGCTGGTATTCCCTGCGCGTGCGCACATCCACAAGCTGCGCATCGGAACGGGTTATCGCCGCTTCGAAGGCCTCGGGTGACAGGGATTGGGCGCTCTGAGGCCCCGAACAGGCCTTGAGTCCCATGGCCAGAGCAAGGAATACGAAATATTTCATGTTGACTAAGGTAGTGCTGCCCATGTCCCTGCGGGGTCACCCAGGTTACATAAGCTCTCTTGCCATCCGTCGGTGCAGGCCATCGAGCTTTGGCCGCTATTCCCCGGTGGCAATACGTTCTCCTTTTTGGGGTTACAGGCAACGGTCAGGGCTCCCAGACCGAGGAAAAGTAATAAAGTACGTACCTTATTCATAGGGCAAAGACTGCCGCGTAAGATACAAAATACCTCTGAGTTATTCCCCGAAGCTTACCTCCTTACTGATTCGGACGATAGGCATCTCAGTACGCCGGTTGAGTCCGTATTCTTCTTCGGTACAGTCGCTGCGGGTATCGCAATCGTTTATGGGGTTGCGTTTACCGAAGCCCCGGAACGAGAGGATTCGCTTACCCGGTACGCCCTGGGACACCAGATACCTGAACGTAGATGCCGCCCTGAGCTGAGAGAGGCGGTCGTTGTATTTATGCGATCCCCTGGGGTCGGTGTGGGATTCGATGCGGATGGTCATATCCGGGTAATCGATCAGCATCAGTCGTACGACCTTGTCCAGTTCTCTGGCGGCATCCCCGCGGATCTGATGATCGTCGAAGTCGAAGTAAATCTCATTAATGCGGGCGAGTTTCTTGGCGTCCTGCACCGGATTCAGGCGAATGTCCAGCCTCAGACTGTCCATCCCGGACTCTGTGGAATCGAGCTGCCTGCTCAGGCTGCGGGGCTGGTGGGTATCGGCCTCGGCCCGGAGACTGAAGCTTTTGGGCTCTATCAATTCCAACCGGTAGTTTCCCAGGGAATCGGTGGAGGTTCCTGCCATGGTACCCGCAGGGTCTGCGTACTTCAGTTCAATGAGTGCAGCGGCTATAGGCCTGCCGTTGATGCTGTCGGTTACCGTACCGGTAAGCACCACAGTACGGATTTCAGGTACTTCCGGTGGAGAGGGAGGCGTAGACGCCGTGGATATGCGGAATCGATAGATGTCGTCTCCGCCTGCTCCGCCTTCCCGGTTGGAGCTCAGAAATCCGGAACGCCCCTCAGGGCCCAGGTAGAAGGCAAAGTCGTCCCATGGGCTGTTGAACGGATTGCCCAGATTATAGAGCGGGTCTTTATTGCCTTCCGCGGGAAATGGAGCACAGAATATATCCAGGCCGCCCATTCCCGTATGTCCGTCCGAAGCGAAATACAGCCGACCGTCGGCCGCAGCGAAAGGGAAGGTCTCGCGTCCGGGAGTATTGATCTCCGGACCGAGATTTTCGGCTTCGCCCAGCGATCCGTCTTCCCGGATCTCGACCCGATACAGATCGGAGCGCCCGTAACCACCTGGTCGGTCCGAAGCAAAATACATCGTTTTCCCATCCGGGCTCAATGCCGGATGTGCACAGTTATACATATCGTTGTTAATCGGGAGTTCTTCAGCGGGTTCCCAGTCCTCGCCGGTCCATGCACTTCGGTAGATCTTGAGCAGGACGTTCCCCCTTAGGTCGGTTCCCTTTTTCCCCTCTGCGAAGTTGTTTCGGGTGAAATACACCGTATTACCGTCCGGGCTGAAGGCAGGAGTCGATTCGTTAAAACGGGAATTGATGTCCTTCAGGAACTCGGAGGGCCTTTCGAATTGGCCGGTTTCGCTGGAGTCCGCGGCGAACAGGTTAGTAAAGGAACGGTTGGTCCACTGGTGCCTGCTCCTGCTGGATCCGGCCAGTTCCCGGTTGGAGGCGAAAACGAGTTTACCCTGGTACAGGGCGGTACCGAAATCGGACTCGGGGGAGTTGATACCTGCCGGGACGAGTGTCACTTCGGGCTCTCCCTCCCCGAACAGTCCGGTAGCCCGATACCCCCTTTCCAGATAGGCGGTGAAGTGTTCGGTCTGGGTCTGCCGGTTGTATACCTGAAGCATGCTATCGGCTTCTCGCGTTATGCCCGCTGCTTTCAGGGTTTGTGAGTAGCGAAACGCATGAACGGGCCGTTCGGAACCGTAGTTGGAGAACAGGTCGTCGTACCAGCGTACCGCCTCGTCGTATTGGGCGTTGAGGTAGTAGGCATCGCCCAGGCGGGTGATCACCTCGGCATCGGCCTTTCCTTTTTCCGCCAGCCGTTCGTATAGGGTTGCCGCCTCCATATACGACATGCGGTTGTAGAGTTCGTCCGCCCGCTCCCTTTTCCCGGTCTGGGGCAGGGCCGTGGCGGTAATCAGGCAGGCGGTGAGTAGGTAGAGTATCTTTTTCATGACCACGGGGAGTTAAAAGAATCGGGGAGAATTGATCCCTCCGAAACTTCGGAACAGTTCGTATCTGAGGAAAATCTCGTGCGATCCATAGCTGTAATCGGCCAATGCGGTGGTGGCCATATCGTAACTGTAGCCGATAAACACGGAGTCCGACAACTGAAATCCGGCAATGGCACTCACCGCCGCATTCAGGCGGTAGGCCAGGCCCAGGGTAAATACGTCATTGAACATAACATTGCCTGAAACGTCGACCTGCAGGGGCGATCCGGCGACGACCCGGGTGAGTACCGAGGGCTTGAACTTGATCTCGGTGGACAGGTCGAACACATGACCGGCTATCAGGTAATAATGCGCCTTCTCGGCCGCAATACTCCGGGAACCGCTGTCGGAGTATTTGTCGAAGTGCTCGGTCTCGAGTATGAAGGGCACGGACAGGCCGATATAACTTCTGTCGGAGTACAGGAAGACCCCTGCGCCGATATTGGGGGAGAACTTGTTGGTAATGTTGGCGTCGAAGACGTAGTCCTCGGGATTGTAGAGGCTCAGCTTGGTGAAGTCCACATTCAGGATGTTGCCCGAGGCCTTGAGACCAAAGGCCAGTTTGAAATTCTCCGAAGCCCGTATGGTGTACGAGAAATCCACGGCAAAATTGGTTTCCCGAGTAGGCCCGATCGCGTCGTTGAGGACGGTGAACCCCAGTCCTACATCCGACCCCCGGACGGGGGTGGTAACGGAGGCTACCGTGGTGGTGGGAGCCCCTTCCAGCCCCACCCACTGGGCGCGGTAGAGGGTGAAGACACCCAGCACTTCCCGGGAGGCGGCATAAGCCGGGTTGATCGTGATGGTGTTGTACATATACTGGGTGAACTGCGAGTCCTGCTGGCCGTATCCGGTAAGGGTGGCCAGTGCGATTGCCCAGGTGAGATAAAACTTTTTCATGCTGCTCATTATCTTTAATTCTGTGGTCTGACCGGCCTACCTTCTGTTGATGTACAGGTAACCCGTGAGACTGTGCGATATGCCATCCGTGTCGGTGTATCGTATGATATAGAAATAGGTTCCATCCGGCAGTTTGCGCGGCTGGTTGATGGTCGCTTTGCCCTCCGATATACCCGTGAAGGCCCGGTCGTAATTGTTGTATCCGTCCTGTTCGAAGATCAGCGCACCCCAGCGGTTGTATATTTCCACCGTATTGTTCGGATAGCACTCGATTCCCTGTACGAAGAAGAGGTCGTTTCCTCCGTCGATGTTCGGGGATACTCCATTGAATATCTCGATCTCGCACCCGGACAGTTCGGTCACGGTCGGGGTATCTCCGAAGGTGTCGTCGTTGTCGGAGTAGTCGCTGACCACCTGTCCCGAAGGTTCGGTACCAAAGGCCTGGGCCTGATTGGATACCTGCTGTGCACGAATGTCATCTATGGTAAGCGGGTACAGGGCAGAGAATGTGACCTCGTCGGTCTCTCCGGGGGCCAGTGTAACCGGCTGGCCGCTCAATATGATGCCATCCAGCAAATCTTCCACATAAACATTCGTCAGGGTCACGTTACCAGTATTGGTAATGCGGAAACGGTATGCGATCGTTTCTCCGACCTGGGCGAAGCCGTCCTGGTTTTCGTCATTCAGCGTGGCCGTCTTCACGATGGCCAGGGCGGGTTCGCGTACCATATTGATTACCGTGGGGTTGTCGTCCCCGTCTTCGGCTATTCCATTGTCTGAGGTATCGGAAACCGTGGTATTCTCCAGGGCCTCGGTTCCGAAGGCGAAGGCGGAATTCGTCACGCTTCCCGCGTCGATATCTTCTTGCGTGAGTGTGTACTCCACAGTCAGGGTGGTCTCCTGCTGGGCAGGAAGTACACCCGGAACCGCTATGGGCGTGTCGGAGAGCATGGCATCATCGATTTCGATCCATTCCAGCGGCACATTTCCGGTGTTGCGGATCAGGAAGGTATACAACAGGCGATCGCCGGGTTGTCCGTCTCCCTCCATGGTTACGGTCTTGATGAGCTCGATCCCCGCGTCTACGCCCTCGTTATCCGCTATTCGAACCGTAGCCTCGGACGGATCTCCGATCTGAAGCCGTCCGTCGCCGGCAGTCAGCGTGAGGATCACGGTTTCCCCGCCGAATTCCAGTAGGTCGTCGTCTATGACCTCTACGGGCAATTCGATCCGGGTCGTACCCGCGGGCAGGGTTAAGGTGCCGGATAAGGCCGTATAGTCCGCATCCGCCGTGGCCGTACCCGAAACGGTATAGGTGACTTCCGTATCGATTTCCGCCGCGGTATCGAGCAGTATGGCGAAGGCTCCGTCCTGATCCGGTTCGCTGCCATCGGCAACGGCTACCACCGTGACCACAGACTGATCGTTATCGGTAATGTCCAGAGAGGCGGTGATTTCGCTACCCAGTGAAACAGCATTGCCGGTCTGGGTCAGGGTGATAACCACGGTTTCCGTTCCCTCTATTTCGAGGTCGTCGAGGACTTCGATGGCCAGTTCCAGGGAAGTGGTTCCCGCTGCAAGAATCGCCGTACCCGTCATTGCGGCGTAATCCACACCTTCCATGGCCGAGCCATCCAGGCTGTACTCCACTTCGGTATCTGTGGAGACCGGATTGCTCAGGCTGAGTACAAATCGGCCATCCGAATCGGGCTCGGCACCGTCACTTACGGCACTTACACTGACTACGGAGGCGTCGTCGTCGAAGAGGCTAATGCTCGCCGACGAGCTGCCGCCCAAGACCACAGCGTTATTCGTTCCGGTCAGGCCGATTTCAATGGTTTCCGTTTCCTCCAGGATCGTATCGTCCAGGACCCCGACTTCAATGGTTATCGAGGTACTGCCCGCAGGAATCACTACCGTGCCGGGCAGCATGGTGTAATCGAGATCGGGTAGGGAGCTACCCGTCAGGCTGTAGCTGATCTCCGTATCCACGGCTACCGGATTACTCAGGCTGAGGACGAAAGTACCGTTGTTATCGGGTTCCGATGCGTCCATGCCGGCAGCAACCGTGACCTCGGAACTATCGTTGTCCGTCAGCACCATAGTGGCTTCGGAAGCCGCATCCAGAGTCACTGCATTATCCGTTCCAGTCAGGGTGAGTATCACGGATTCGTCTCCTTCCAGGATCAGGTCGTCGATCACCGGGATGTCCAGCAATATACTGGTCGAGCCCGCAGGGAAAAGCGCGGTACCGCTCAGTGCGTCATAATCGACATCCGGCGTGGCTGTTCCGCCGACGGTATAGAAAACCTCGGTATCCCCGGCCACAGGTTGGGTCAGGCTGAGTTCGAACTGTCCGTCCGCATCGGGTTCTCCTGCCTGCTCCGCGGCCGTAACGCTCACGCTGGATTCGTCGTCGTCCACTATATTCATCGTGGCTTCGAAGGTCGTGCCCAGGTTCACCAGGTTGTCCGTGCCGGTCAGGGTGAGTACAGCGGTTTCCGTTCCCTCTATCCAAACATCGTCCACCACATTCAGGGGCAGGATGAATTCGGTATCGCCTGCCGGTATGATCAGAGTGCCGCTTAGGGCAACGTAATCGTCGTCAGCAGTTGCACTGCCATCCAGGGAGTAGCTCACGGTGGTCGGACCGGCCACCGGGGTGGTTAGTTCAAAGCGGAACGCTCCATCCTGGTCGGGCTCCGCGGCATCGTTCGCAACGGTTACGGTGAGTGCGGATATTTCGTTGTCGGCTATGGTAATGACCGCCTCGGTATCGGCACCCAGGCTAACGTCGTTATCCGTACCCGTCAGTTGCACGATCACGGTCTCGTCCCCTTCCAGTTGCAGGTCGTCCAGGACCTCCACAGGCAGGGTAGCGGTGGTTGCCCCGGCCAGCACGACTATGGTGCCCGAAAGGGTCGTGTAGTCTGCCCCGGCCGTTGCCGAACCGCTCACCGTATAGCTTACGGTGGTAGGCTGGGCCGCAGGATTGCTCAGGGCAAAAGTGAACAATCCGTCCTGATCCGGCTCCGCCCCCAGGGTAGTGGCCGAAATGGTCACGGCCGAACTGTCGTCATCGGCAAGGGTAAGGGTGGCCTCGTCCGTTTCAGACAAAACAACTGCGTTGCCGGTAGCCGTCAGGGTCAGTATCACGCTTTCATCCCCTTCGACCGTATTGTCGTCGATTACCTCGACCGGAAGGGTCGCGGAGGTGGATCCCGCAGGAATGGTAACCGTACCGCTCAGGGCCGTGTAGTCCGTGTCCGGAGCAGCCGTTCCTCCAATGGAATAGAAGATCTGCGTATCCGAGGAGACCGGGTTACTCAGGCTTATGGTGTAGGAACCATCGGTTGCAGGTTCCGCTGCGTCCGAGTCGGAGATGACGGAGACTTCCGAGGTGTCGTCATCGGTAATGTTCACGGTAGCTTCCATTTCCGTTCCGAGGCCAACCAGGTTGTCCGTACCCGTAAGCGTAACCACCACGGTCTCGGTTCCTTCGAGTACGGAATCGTCCAGTACATTGACGGCTAGGGTCGCCACAGTCGATCCGGCAGGAATCGTAACCGTTCCGCTCAGGGAAACGTAGTCCACATCCGGACTGGCCGTACCGCTTACGGAATAGCTCACCACAGTATCTTCTGAGGCCGCTTCGGTTAGGCTCAGGGTGAATACCCCTGCCAGGTTGGGTTCAGCGGCCTGGGTGGTGGCGCTTATGCTCACCGCCGAGGCATCATTATCGGTAATGGTCGCCGTGGCGTTGGCATCGTCCAGGGTTATGGGCTGCCCGCCATCGTCGTCCAGGGAAATGATCGCATCGAAGACCTCGGTGGGTTCCAGCACGGCATCCCCGAGGATCTCCACGGGCA
>CAZKAP010000026.1:0-28754 GCA_964550895.1 uncultured Flavobacteriaceae bacterium | reverse complement strand
ATGCCGTCCTCGGTGGTATTGACGGTGATGGTATAGGCCTCTCCGTCGGTACCGGTGAAGTTGAGGGTACCTGAGGTAGCGGTATAGTCAGAACCATTGAGTGCGGTATCGTCAGCGGTGGCGTAGTCGATATCCACTCCGCCCTGTACGTTCCCGCTCAGTGTAACGGTAAATGAGAAGCTGTCGCCTTCCTCTACGCTGAGATCGGAGACGGTGAGTGCCGCCGCATCGTTATCGGTCAGGGTGGCGGTGGCCTGGTCGTCTAAGGTCACCAGGGCATTGCTGATGCCGCTGAAGTCCACGAGGAATTCTTCGGTAGCCTCGAGCAGGTCGTCGTCGTTGGTGGCCACGGTAACGGTCTGGGTTTCCCCGGCGGTACCGGCGAAGGTGAGCGTACCGGCGGTGGCGGTGAAGTCGGAACCGGCCAGGGCCGTGTTATCGGCCGTGTTGTAGTCCAGGGTAAAGCCACCCTGTACATCGGCGGACAGGGTCAGGGTCCAGACGGCATTGTTGCCTTCTTCCAGGGTAATATCCGAGACGGTGAGTTCAGCCGCGTCGTTATCGGTGATGTTCACATCGGCAGAGTCCTGAGCCCCGTCGACGGTGATGTCGGAATCGCCGCTTACTCCATCGAGAGTCAGGGTAACGGTCTCCGTGAATTCGAGTATGGCATCGTCGAGTACTTCCACATCGATGACCAGAGAAGTGCTTCCCGCGGGGATAACCGCTGTACCCGATAGGGCCGTGTAATCGGATCCGGCCGTAGCCGTACCCGTAACGGTATAGGAAACGGAGGTGTCACTATCGGACTCCTGACTCAGGTTAAGCGTAAAGGCGCCGTCGTCCCCGGGTTCTGAGGCATCGGCATCGGTGGCCGTGACGGACACCTGAGCGGTATCGTCGTCCAGGATGGTCACCGTGGCCTGACTCGCAGATCCGTCAATGGAAATATCACTGTCGCCAGCATCGATGGAATCGATGGTGAGTATAACGCTTTCGTCTTCCTCCAGGATGTTGTCGTCCACTACGGGAACGGCCACCGTCACCGAAGTCGATCCGGCGGGGATGGTGGCGGTTCCGCTTAGGGCCGTATAATCGTCACCGACCAGGGCGGTACCCGTGATTGAATAGCTGATCTCGGTATCGGTCGAGGAGGCCAGACCGATGGACAGGGTGAATTCCCCGTCATTATCGGGTTCGGCCGCGGTATCGTCAGAGGCGGATGCGCTCAACAGCGCACTATCGTTGTCCTCTATGGTACCCTGACCGGAATCGTCGGTAAACGTGATGTTTCGGCTTCCGAAGTCCCCTTCGCTCAGATCCACGGCGAAGGTTTCCGTGGGTTCGAGCAGGAGGTCTCCGGTTACCAGTACGGAGATAGTCTGTGTCTCACCCGTTGCACCGCTGAAATTCAGCGTTCCGGTCTGCGCCGTGTAGTCCGCTCCGGCGACCGCTTCCACATCGCGGGTGGCGAAGTCCACCGCAAACGGGCCGTACGTGGACTTGCCGTTATGGGTCACGGTGAAGGTAAAGGTCACATCGGATCCGGTATCGGATTCGGTGAGCACTACGTCGTCTATGGTGAGTGTGGCGCCGTCGTTGTCGGTTATGGTTGCCAGAATCGAAGCGGTGCTTCCCAGTCCGTCCAGGACTACATCCTGGGCGTTGGCGGACAGCGAGCTGAGGATACCGTTCAGGGTTTCGCTGGGCTCCACCAGGTCGTCGTCGGTGATGGAAATACTCACCGTTTGGGTTTCGCTCTCGGCACCCCCGAAGGTCAGGGTCGTCGATACGGCCGTATAGTCACTGCCGGCCGCAGCCGTGTCGTCGCCGGTGTCGAAACCGACGGTGACCTCTTCCTGTATCGGACGATCCGAACTGACGGTGAAATCGGCCGTTCCGGCGGCTTCATCCACAGTGAATCCACTGATGGACAGTGTGGCCTGATCGTTGTCGTTTATGGTTCCCGTGGCCGTATCGGTGCCCAGGCCGACCTGCTGACCGCCTGCGTCTACAATGATAATGGAAGCCGTGAAGCTCTCCTGGGGCTCTGCCTTCAGGTCGCCTAGAACTTCGACGGGAATGTTCACGGACAGGGTCTCGGAAGGAATGGTATACTGCTGGGCCGATTGAGCCGTGATGTCGGTGCCGTCGGCGGTACCAAAGGTCGTGCTAAAGGCGATGACCACGGGTTCCTGTGCCAGCTGATCCATAGTGGCTACGAAGTTGTGCGAGCCGTTTACATCCGTTTCCGTCACCGTAAATCCGGTGAGTGTGATGGTGTTGAGCGGATCGTCATCCACTATGGTTCCCAGGCCGGAATTATCGCCTAGGGATGCGCTGCCCGTGGAGGACAGGTTGTCGAGTTCAACGGTATAGGTCTCATTGACGGGTTCGTTGATGTCGTTGTCGATGATCGGAACCGCGATGGTCAGGGTCGAACCCGAGAGCGAGCCGGCCGGGAAGTTCAGGGTTCCGCTGGTCAGCGTGTAGTCCGAGGGCTGTACGGCTGGGTCACCGGCCGAACCGTCCTGAGTCGTGTAGTCCACGGTCAGTTCATCCTGCACGTCCCCCGTCAGGGTTACGGTAAATACGGCCAGGCCTCCGGCGATATCCTCGTCCACCGTTACATCGTCTATGGCTATAGTAGCGGCATCGTTATCGGCTAGGGTCCCCGTGGCCGAAGGAGTAGTCAGAGTCACATCCTGCCCTGCGGCCGTCAGGTTGCTGAGGGTGCCCGTGAGCGCTTCCGTAGGCTCGACGAAGCTGTCGTCCGCTATGGGGATGTTCACCGTCTGTACGAGCGGATTGGCACCTCCGAAGGTGAGTTCGACCGTTCCGGATGCCGTGTAATCACTGCCGGCGAGCGCGGTCAGGTCGGAGCTGGCGAAATCCACCGTGAATGGATTTTGTACGGCCTGATCCAAAGTTATGGTGAAGTCCGCCGATCCGGCGTCCTCATCCACGCTGAAACCACTGACGACCAGTGTGGCCGCGTCATCATCGGTAATGGTAGCCGTTTCGGTACCGGTACCCACGCTGGCCTGCTGGGCATTGGCCTCGGTCAGCACCAGGGTAGCCGTAAAGGTTTCTTCGGGTTCGATCATCAGATCACCCAGGATCTCCACCGGTATGTTCACCGAGGTGCTACCGGCGGGAAGAGTAACGGTAGTCCCGGCCTGGGCGGTGTAGTCCTGACCGTCCAGAGCGGTTCCGTCTGCCGTGCTGAAGCTGAATTCGAGGTCGAATTGTGCAGCCAAATTGGTGCTTAGGCTAAATTCCCCGGTTTGGGTGGCGTCCGTTTCGCCGATCGTAAATCCGCTGAGATCCGCCACCAGCACATCGTTGTCCAGTATGGTAGAGGTATCCGAATCCGTGCCGAGGGTCACATTCTGCCCCTGGGCATCGGTCAGGGCAAGGGTTCCGGTAAAGGTTTCGGTCGGTTCTGCGATCAGGTCCCCGCCTATGGTTACCGGCAGGTTCATGCTGGTCTCACCGGCGAGCAGGGTATAGCTCTGTGCGGACTGAGCCGTGTAGTCGGAGCCCGCTGTGGTCTCCACATCCGCCGTGGTCAGTGTGAATACGATGTCTTCCTGTGCCGCGATGTCGCTGCTGAGGACAAAGTTTTCGGTCTGATCTCCTTCGGTCTCCGTTACGCTGAATCCGGAGATCGCCAGCGTCAGGGCATCGTTATCGGTTATGGTACCTAACCCCTGACTATCGGCTACGCTTACGCCGGTCTGACCCTGGGTGTTCAAATTGCTCAGGTCGATCGTATAGGTTTCCGTGGGTTCGGCTATGTTGTTTTCGATGATGGGGACCACCAGGTTCTGGCTACTGCTGTTGGCGCCTCCGAAGGTCAGCGATGCCGTGCCCAAAGCCGTGTAATCGGAAGGGGAAAGGGCGGACTGATTGGCCGTGGCGTAATCGATGGTGAAATCGTTCTGTACCGTACCGGTCAGGGTTACGGTAAAGGTGGCCGTTCCATCCCCTTCGTTTACGGTGACGTCGTCTATGGCCAGGCTGGCCGTGTCGTTGTCGGTGATGGTGGCTGTGGCCGTGGTCGAGGTTCCTCCACCGCTCAGGGTAACGGACTGACCCGCCCCGTCGACGAGATTGTCCAGGGTAGCGGTGAAATCCTCGGCGGGTTCCACCGTACCGTCTTCCAGTATCGGTATGGTAACGGTCTGGGTAAGGGCATTCGCCCCTCCGAAGGTCAGGGTGGTAGCGACAGCGGTATAATCCGATCCTGCCATCGCCGTATCGTCCGCAGTCGCAAAGTCGATCGTGAACGGAGTCTGAACCGGTTCGTCCAGGGCTATGGTGAAGTCGGCCGTTCCGGCGGCTTCATCCACCGTGAATCCGCTGATGGAGAGTACGGCACTGTCGTCGTTGGTCAGGGTGGCCGTGGCACTGTCGTCGGCAAAGCTGATGGCTACTCCCGGGGCGGATACCGGAACGATATTGCTCAGGTCCACGCGGAAGGTCTCGTCCAGTTCCACCTGGGTGTCCCCGTTGATGGTGATGTCGATGGTTTGCTGTTCCCCCGGTGTGCCTGTAAAGGTCAGCGTGGAGGATTGCGCTATATAATCGCTGCCGGCAACCGTGGCGGTGCCATCGACCGTCGTATAGTCCACGGTGAGGCCGTCCTCCACCTCCCGGTCGAGTTCGACGGTGAGCGTCAGCACGGAGGTGCTGCTGTCCCCTTCGGTTTGAGCCACATCGGCTATGGACAGGGTGGCGTTGTCGTCGTTGGTAATGGTTCCCGTCCCTGTTTTCCCGGCGGGATCAATGCTAATGTCCTTACCCGGAGCGGATACGGAATTCAGTACCAGGCTAAAGGTCTCGTTGCTTTCCACGGAGGTATCCCCGTTGATGCTGATCGTAATGGTCTGGGTCTCGCCTATGGCACCGCTGATAAAGGATACCGATCCGCCGCTACCGGTAAAATCGGAGGGCGCGCGGGCCGTGCCGTTAGTGGTGAAATAGCTCACGGCATATCCCCCGTCGACTTCGGCTCCGGCGTGGGTAACCGTGAAGGTGAAGTCCGTGGTGCCGGCATCACCTTCCGCTGCGGTCACGTTGTCTATGGATACCGTGGCGGAATCGTTATCGGTGTTGTCGACGCTCACGTCGTCGGGATCCAGGGGGTCATAAGACGGATCGGTCGTACCGGTGGCGTTTACGGCATTGATGGCCGTAAAGGAAACCGTGCCGTCCACGATGGCGTCATCCACACCGGTGACCGTAACGGTCTGGGGGGTATCCCAGTCGGCCGCCGTGAAGGTGAGGGTGGAGGGGGAGACGGTTCCTTCACCGGTGTCGCTGCTGCTGACGTCGACCACAACCACAAAGTCCTCCGCATCGGTCGCAGGCTTACTGTTCAGCACCACCGTGTAAGTGGCCGT
Source organism: uncultured Flavobacteriaceae bacterium (assembly GCA_964550895.1). Lineage (GTDB taxonomy): Bacteria > Bacteroidota > Bacteroidia > Flavobacteriales > Flavobacteriaceae > CAZKAP01. The sequence goes on along the minus strand of CAZKAP010000026.1, from coordinate 23,346 downwards.
TGTTCCGTCTTCGCTAACGGTAAGGCTTTCCGGAGTCACGGTAAATCCTGCCGCATCGTTGTCTTCGTTGATCAGGTCCACATCGTCCACCACCATACCGTCGTAGTCGGTGTCGGCCGAAACCGCATCCGCACTCACCAGGGTATAGTTCACGTCCCCGTCTGCGATCTCGTCGTCCTTACCCGTAACGGTGACGGTCTGGGGCGTATCCCAGTTGGCCGGGGTAAAGGTGAGGCTCAGGGGAGCAAAGGTGTCGCTTTCCGTCGGGTCCCCGCTCGACCAGCTAAGGCTGACGTTGCTGGTGGGTTCGGTGTCCAGCACCACGGTAAAGGTGGCGGTATCCGCGTCCTCCGAGGTGGGGCCGCTGGCAGAGGACACGGTAATGCCCGCCGTATCGTTGTCGATATTGGTTACGCTCACGTCCTCGGGATCCACGTTGAAGTAGCCCGATCCGGAGTCGGTTTCGTCCGTATTGGTCGTGATCAGTATGGTGTAGGGAATGTCTCCGTCGTCCACATCTTCATTGACACCGGTTACGGTTACTGTTTGGGGCGTATCCCAGTTGGCCGGGGTAAAGGTGAGCTTGGAAACCGAAACCGTACCCTCGGTAAGATCGCTGCTGACCAGATCGAAGACCACGTTCCCGGATGGAACGCTGGGCAGGGCCACGGTAAAGGAGTCCGTGCCGAGGTCTTCCGTGGTCGTCAGGCTCACGCTGCTGGGGATCACGGTATTGTTGGGTAGGGCATTCACGGTTATGGTGAAGGTGCAGTCTTCGGAATTACCCGCCTCGTCATAGGCCACGTAGCGCACCAGGGTGGTTCCCAGATTAAAGGTATCGCTGCTCAATTCGTTGATGCCGGAGCCCTGGGCCGGAGCGAAGGTCGCGCCGGAATATTCGTAGGTCAGCAGGGTTACCTCGCAGTTATCGCTGAAGGTCGGCGCCGGAATGCCGGACACCAGTGCGGAGGTCGCACCCGGAGCGGCCACGTCCTGTACGATGTTGGAGGGGCAGCTGATCTGCGGTGCCTGTGGATCGGAGACCACCACATCGAATTCCACGGTACCCGAGTTGACGGGTGAAGAATTGTCGGCCACCGCCCAGGTAACCGTGGTGGTTCCCTTTTCGAATACCTGACCGTTCAGGGTGGTGTTCGATCCCGTGATGGCAGTGGTCGCCCCGCTCAGTGTATAGGTAATGGTCGGCGAGGGATCGCAATTGTCGGTGGGGTTCCAGCTGTCGTCGGTATGGGTGTAGGTACATACATCGGTGTCGGTATCCACCAGGCGATCGCCCAGGTCGTCCAGGGTCGGAGCCTGGGTGTCGTCGACCTCCAGGTTGGTGGTGGTTACGTCCGTGCGTCCCGCAGAGTCGGTTACCCGGAGGTAAACGGTGTTGCTGCCGATATCCGAGCAGGAGTAGTCCAGGGATGAGAAATAGGATACGCCGTCTTTGGATATTTCGTAGGTAACGATGGAGCAGTTGTCCGTCGAATTGTCGTCCACATCCGAAGGAATTATGGTGGCGGTACCCAGGCGGTCGAGGTCCACCTGAGCCACCAGAGCGCTGGCGACCGGATCTTCATTGTCGGTCACGGTTACCTCGTAACTGCAGGTGGATGCATTGCCCTCACTGTCGGTGGCCGTCCAGGTCACGGTGGTGGTTCCGGTGTTGAAGGCGACCCCGTTCAGGGTGGAGCCCGAGCCCGTGGTGGCCCCGCTCAGGGAGAACTCCAGGGTCAGGGAGGCGCAATTGTCGGTGGCCGTGGCATCCCAGTCGTCGCTGGTCTTGGTATAGGTGCACAGCCCCGGATCTGTATTTTCCGATTGATTGGAAGAACACAGGTTGAATACGGGGGCCACGGTATCCTCCACGGTAACGGTGGCATCGCAGGTCGCGCTGTTGCCATGGATGTCCGTCACGGTCAGGGTAACCACATTCGCCCCGAGGTCGGTACAATCGAATGCGGTCTGGCTGGCGGAGAAGGACTGTATGCCGCAGGCATCGCTGGACCCGTCGTTGATATCGTTGCCGGTGAGGGTAGCATTACCCGAGGCATCGAGCTGCAGGGTGATGTCCTGACACAGGGCGGTAGGGGCCGTGTTGTCTTCTACGGTAACCGTAGTGGTGCAGGTATCCGTATTCCCTGCGATGTCCCGTATGGTTACCGTTACATCCACCGGGCTGCCGATATCCGAGCAGTTGAAGGTGTTGGGGCTCACCTCGGCGGTCCATCCGCTGCAGTTGTCGGTGGAGCCCAGGGAAAGGTCGGCTATATCCGCCCCGGACAGAGTGTAGTTTCCGCTGCCGTCCAGTTGAACGCTTATAGGGCTGCAGGAAGCCGTCGGGCCGATCGGGTCCTCGATGGTTACCGTGGCATCGCAGCTGCTGGTGTTTCCTGAGGTATCCGTTACGGTCAGGGTTACGGTATTCGCTCCAAAGTCCTCGCAACCAAAGGTCGTCTGGCTGGCCGACAGGCTCTGAATTCCGCAATTATCGAAGGAACCGGAGTCGAGGTCGGCGGCCACCAGGCTGGCCGTGCCCGAGGCATCGAGCTGCAAGGTGATATCCTGACAGGTCGCCGTGGGCGCCTGATTGTCCGAGACCGTTACATCGAAGCTGCATAGGGTACTGTTGCCGGAACCGTCTATGGCGGTCCAGGTAACAGTGGTTACTCCCGGGTTGAAGGTCGTGCCGTCAAGGCTGGTGTTCGCCGGGGCATCCGCCGCTACGGTGGCACCGCTGAGTGCATAGGTGAGGCTGGATATGCTCGTACAGGCATCTGTGGCCGTGGGATTCCAGTCGGTACCGCTGTGCACGTAGGTGCAGGCATCGGTATCCGTGTCCACCGTTTGGTCGCCGGGGCAGGTCAGGGTCGGATCCACCGCATCCTCGACCGTGATCAGGGCCGTGCAGCTATTGGAATTACCGTTGACGTCCGTTACGGTAAGCGTAACCGTATTGGTGGCCGGATCGGCCCCCAGGTTGGAACAGTCGAAGGAGGTATTATCCAGGGCAAGGGATTGTATGCCGCAGGCATCGGCGGAGCCGTTGTCGATATCCGCCGCCGTGATGCTGGCGAGGCCATTTTCGTCCAGTTGAACGGTGATGTCCTGGCACACCACGGTCGGAGCCGTGGTGTCCTCCACGGTGACGATGGCAGTGCAGCTATCGGAGTTACCGGCCGGATCCGTGACGGTCAGGGTGACGGTATTGGCCCCCAGGTCCGCGCAGGTGAAGGTGTCGGGGCTCAGGCTGTAGGTGAGCGCACTTTCGCAGTTGTCGAAGGAACCGTTGTCCACGTCGGTCTCGTCCAAAGTGATGCTGCCGGAGGCGTCCAGGGCCACCGTGATGTTCTTGCAGACCGCTATGGGCGCCACATCATCCACTACCGTTACGGTGCTGGTACAGGTCGAGCTGTTGCCATTTACGTCGGTGACGGTCAGGGTCACGGAATTGCTGCCGACGTCGGTACAATCAAAGGAGGTCTGATCCAGGGAAAGGCTGGCAATGCCGCAGGCGTCCGTAGAGCCGTTATCGATATCTTCCGGGCTAATGCTGGCATTTCCGGCGGCATCCAGGATCACGGTCAGGTCCTGGCAAAGGGCCTCGGGAGCCGTGTTGTCTTCCACGGTTACGGTAGCCTGACAGGAGGATTCATTTCCGTAGGTATCCGTGAGTGTCAGGGTAACCGTATTGGCCCCCACGTCTACACAACCGAAGCTGTTCGGGGTTACCTCTATGCTTGCGATTCCTCCGGGATCCGAGGACCCCAGCGATAGGGCGTCGATGTCGTCGCTGTCCAGGGTGTAGCTTCCATTTGGGGCCAGTTCAACCGTTATGGGATTACAGGCAGCGGCGGGGGCCTCCTGATCCCGGACCACCACCTGGTAGGTGCCGGTCTGTGTATTTCCGTGTATATCGGTGGCCTCCCATGTGATGGTATTCGTTCCTATAGGAAGCGTGGCACCGATGATGCTGGTGCTGGTATCCGTACCCACCGGGTCTTCGGCATTAATCCGGTAGGTAATGACAGCCAGGCTGCAGTTGTCGCTGATGGCGATGTCCCAGGCGTCATCTGCGGGGCTTTTTGCCGTATAGGTTCCGGCCCCCGCATCCGTGTTCCGGTTCTGGGTAGCGATGGGAATGAGCCCGGGCAGCTCCGAATCCGTTACGGTGAAGGTCGTGGTACAGGTCGCACTCACATTATCGCTGGCGTCGTAGAGCCTCCAGTACACCTCGGTGGTTCCCACAGGGATTTCTGCGCCCACCAGAGTGGTATTCAAATTGGTACCCACCTCGGGTGCTCCGTCTATGGAGTAGGTCAGGCGCGAAACGCCGGCATTATCCTGGAAATCGAAGGGATCGAATTCGGAACTGGTCACCCGGTAAAAGCACTCGCCCGTGGTCGCATTTCGGCTGACTGTCGCATCCGGACAGTTGTTGATCACGGGTTCCTCGATATCGGTAACCACCACCTCTATGGTACAGGTCGCGGTATTGCCGGCTTCGTCGGAAACGGTCCAGACGACCTCGGTGGTGCCTATGGGGAAGGTGGCCCCGTCCAGGGTATCCGATGCGTTGAAGTCGTTGGTCAGGCTGGCGGTGCAATTGTCGGAAAAGGATGCGGGATCCAGTTCGGTGCCCGAAACGGTGTAAAAGTCTTCCCCCGTATCCGTATTGCGGTTGAATTGGTTTCCGGAGTCACCGTCGGGACAACTGATGGAAGGAACGCTCGTATCGCTGACGGTCACGTCGAAGCTGTACGAGTAGCTGTTACCCGCCTCGTCCAGGACGAGGTAGGTGATCTCGGTATCCCCGACGGGGAACTCGTAACCCGGTACGGCCTCGGAAGGGGATACGGTGACCAGCAGGTTTGCCTGTGCCGTTACATTATCGATAAAAGTAGGAGGGGTGTAGTTTACTACCGCCGCACAGTTTCCGGCGGCATCGGCCGTGATATTGGCCGGAGCCGTGTCCAGTCGGGGTGCCTCGCTGTCCACGATATAGGCGTAGAACACCGCGGTGCCCAGGTTTCCGCTATCGTCTGTGGCCTCCCAGGTGATGGTGTTTTCGCCCAGGGGGAGCTGCAGTCCGTCCAGGGTGGGCAGGCCGTGCTCGTTTACGATCTTGGTAACGATACCGCAATTGTCGAAGGCCGACACGTCGTCGAACTCGCCTCCCGTAACGGTATAGTAATTCTGGTTCGGGTCGGTACCGCGGGTCTGATTACCCGGGATCACCAGTATGGGCGCTTCGTTGTCCAGCAGGGTCAGGGTGAAGGTGCAACTGCTCTGCTGTCCGCCCGAGTCGGTGGCGGTCCAGGTGATGTCGATCTGTCCGGTCGTGGGGCCGTTATCGCTGCCCCTGGGAATGGCCACACCGGAGAGGGAATTCGTTCCGCTAACCGTTTCCAGGGTCTCGGGATGGGTAAAGCTCCAGGTCAGGTCGGGAGCGGCACAGTTATCCGAACTGCTCACCGGGTCGAGCTCGTTGCCCACTACGGTGTACGAACAGGTGCCCGAGTTCACGTTTCGGGTCTGGTTTTCCACACAGCTCAGGCTGGGTGCCGGGTCGGTCACCACGACATCGAACGAACAGGTGGATTCGTTTCCGTTCTTGTCGATGGCGGTGTAGGTTACCGTGGTAGTGCCCACATCGAACAGGGTTCCGGGGGAATGGGTGGAGGTAAAGGACTGCATTCCGGCGCAGTCGTCTGTTGCGATCAGGGCCGGCCAGGAAACGATTACCTGGCAGTTCACACCCGTGGCCTCCGCCGTAATGTCTGTGGCAGGACAGTTGGTGATCACCGGGGCCTCATTGTCGTAAACTGTGACGACCTGGGTGTATACGGTGGTGTTTCCGGCCTCGTCGGTGATTTCCCAACGCACGTTGGTATCGCCCAGTATAAAGGTCTCCGGGGCATTGCTGCTGATCAGCAGATCGGCCGGGTCGGAGCAGTTATCCGTAGCCGTAGGAGGGGTCAGGGTAGCGGTCTTACTGCAGGTACCGGGATCCACGTTGTAGGTGACATCCGGAAATGGAGTATCGAGCACGGGCGGAGTGATGTCCGAAACCGTGAAGGTAAAGCTGCAGGTATTGGTATATTCCGTGCCTCCTATGGTCTGGCTCGCGGTCCAGGTGATGGTGGTGGTTCCCACGGGCAGGGTGGCCCCGGCCAGGGAGGTGTTCGAGGGGGCCCCGGCCAGGTCGTGAGTCAGGCTGCGGTTCTGGCCCGACAGGGAGGTGAAAACCGCATCGTAATCGGTATTGTCGCCCGGGATGGTGAACCCGCAGGCGTCGCTGTCCGCTGAAGCCGTGGCATCCGCGGGACAACTGATCAGGGGCTCGAAGGAATCCACCACTTCGATGGTCACATCGCAGGTGGCCGTATTGGGGGTGCCCGGATTGCCGTCGGTGGCCGTCCAGGTGATGGTATGCGTTCCCAGCGAGAGCAACTGCCCGTTCAGAAAGCCGTTGCCCGTCCGGTTGTTGGTGTAGCTCACGACCTCGCAGTTGTCCGAGACCGACGGGGTGAATTCGTTGCCCACCACGTAGTAGTAATCGACCAGGGGATTCGAATATTCCCTGTAGTAGGTCTCGGTCGGACAGCTGATCACCGGGGCCACATTATCCGTTACCGTAACGGTTTGCGTATGGGTCACGGTATTGCCGCGGGTATCCCGGGCCGTCCAGTACACCGCAGTTTCGCCCAGGGCGAAGGTGGTGGTGGAGGGCGAGGTAGTATAGGCGATCTCGATCGGGGAGTCGCAGTTGTCCGTTGCCGTGGGCGTACCCAGGACCACGTTGGTAGCATTGCAGCTGCCCGCATCCACCGGTACGGTGACATCGGCAGGCCAGGTAATCACGGGGTCCTCGTTGTCGTAAACGTGGATGTCATATGTACAGCAAACGTTGGTATCCCCCCCATTGGTAGCGGTCCAGGTTACCGTGGTGGTTCCCGTATTCAGCGCAACGCCATCGAGGGTGGTGCTGCCCGTTCCGGAGGTGGCCCCACTCAGGGTATAGGTCAGGGTGGTGCCGGGAGTGGTCGAAGTCACATCCGATTCGTTGTCCTGTATGGTATAGGTGCAGAGTCCCGGGTCGGTGGACCTGTCCTGGAATCCACGGCAGGTTACCGAGGGTGGATCGCTGCTCTCTATGGTAATAGTGCTGGTGCAGTTGGAGGAGTTGCCTTCTGCATCGGTAAAAGTCCAGGTTACGTTGTGTACGCCCACCGGGAATTGCGCTCCGGCCAGGGTGCTGGAATTGTTGAAGTCGTTGATTACGGTTACCGGACCCGAGCAGTCCCAGACGTTCCTGGGATTGAATTCGTGATCGTAAACCGTGTAGAAGGCCTCTCCCTCGTCGGCCTGGCGGCACAGGGTCGCGTAGCAGTTGAAGGTGGGGGCATCGTCGTCCAGGACGGTTACATTCTGGGTGGCGGAGGATCGGTTACCATGCACGTCCTCCACCCACCAGGTAACGGTGTGGGTGCCGACGTAGAAGCTGTTTCCCGCCTGGTTGTTCCATACCGAACTCACTCCGCAGTTGTCGCCGGTCAGCGGGGTTCCCAGGTCGAGGCTGTTGGACCAGCAGCCGGAATTCGAGTTGACGGTGATATCCGCCGGTGCGGTTATGGTAGGATTCTCATTGTCGGACACAAATACGTACATGCTGCAGTTGCTGCTGTAGTTTTGGCCATCGACCGTCTGGGATGCGGTCCAGGTAACCAGGGTGGTCCCTTGTGGGAATACGGCCCCGGCCAGGGTGGATAGTCCGTTGTAGTCGTTGGTAAACGTTACCCCCGCGGTGGTCGATGCGGCATCGAATTCGCTTCCCTGTACCGTATAGGTGCACAATCCGGGATCGGTGTTCTTGGACTGATCTCCCGTACAGCTGATGTTCGGATAGAGATCGGTGATCACATTGACCGTGAACATGCAGGTGCTCACGTTCCCTGCGGTATCGGTGGCCGTCCAGGTGATCACGTTGGCCCCTTCGTTCAGTTGGACCCCGCTCAGCACGGTGCCCGAACCGGTCGTGGCTCCCGTCAGCTCGTAGGTGTAGGAGGTGAGGGCGCAGTTGTCGCCGGCTACCGGTTTGAATTCGTTCAACCCTATGGTGTAGTGCGACTGATTCTGGTCGTACACCCGGGTGTAGTCGTCCGTCGGACAGTTGATGACCGGACTCACGTCGTCCACGACGGTCAGCTCCAGGGTCTTGGTGGTGGAGTTGCCGTAATTATCGGTTACGGTCCAGTTGATGGTGTGCACGCCCACGCCGAACTGTTCGAAGGCCAGTGAACGGTAGTTATTGCTGTCGTTGAGTATGCTGAAGTTTTCGGTGGTACAGTTGTCCGAAACGGCCTGGGGATCCAACTCGGACCCGCTCACGGTGTACAGGCAGTCGCCGGCCGAAGTGGATCGGGTAACGGCCACGGTGGAAGCCGTATCGTTGTCCAGGGTGAACTCCGGGGCGTTAACATCCTGCACCTCGACCTGAAACTGGGAGGTCGTAACATTGCCCCCGGCATCGCTCACGCTCCATACGACCACGGTAATCCCCACCGGGAATTCGAATCCGGCCAGGGTGGTGGAGCCGTTCTGATTGTTGGTCAGGGTGTAGGAGGGGCAGTTGTCCGAGACGGAGGTCGGGTCGAATTCCGTACCCACGGCGGTATAGCTGCAGCCGCCTTCCGGAGCCTGTCGGGTCTTATCCGTTATGAGGGATATGGTGGGATCGATCGAATCTACTACGGTGATGTTGAAGCTGCAGGTGGCGGTATTACCGGCCGAATCGGTTGCGCTCCAGACTACGGGATGTACTCCGGCGTCCAGCACGGTCCCGGCCAGCGAGGTGGATGCCCCTCCGGACACCCCATCCAGGGTGTAGGAAATGCTGAGCTCTCCGCTGTCGTCGCAATTATCGCTCAACAGGGCCGGGTCGAACTCGGTACCCACCACGGTGTACTGGCAGCCGTCGGAAGGGATGTTACGGGTTACGTTACCGCTGCAATCGAAGGCAGGGGCCTGATTGTCGGTCACCGAGATCTCGAAGGGGGTGCTGCTCACCGTGTTTCCGTTTACATCCGACAGGGTCCAGACCACGGAATAGGCGAAGGTTTCGTCTGTGGGCAGTTGCAGTCCCGCCAGGGTGTTATTTCCGGAGAATACGACCGAACCGTCTTTTGAAATTTCATAAGTCGGGACCAGCAGCTCGCAGTTGTCCGACAGGTTCCTCAGGTCGAAGAAGGTGTCGGGTATGGTGTAGAAACACTCCCCCGGATCGGCATTTCGGCTGTAGTTCTGGTCGGGCGCCGTAAAGGTCGGGTCCTGATCGTCCGTTACCCGTACATACAGGGTGCAGCTCGAGCTGTTGCCGGCCTCGTCGGTGGCGGTCCAGATGATGGTATGATCCCCGACGGGCAATTCCTTTCCTTCCAGGGTGGTCGTTCCGTCGAAGGAGTTGGTAGCCGCGTTAAATCCGCAGCTGTCCGAGGTCGTGGCGTCGAACTCCGCTCCCTGTATCGTGTACACGCAGAGGTCCGGATCGGCCTGTCTGGCGAACGGGCTGAGCTCGGTGCTTCCGGAAGGACAGCTGAGCACGGGAGCCGTCAGGTCGCTCACGGTAACCGTAAAGGACATATTGGCCCGGTTGCCCGAAGTGTCGGTGGCCCGATAGGTGACCGTGGTGGTGCCCACGGGAAACGCCGAGCCGCTGGGCAGTCCGGCGATTTGTGTCAGGCTGGATATGCCGCAGTTGTCGTTCACCACAGGCGTCGTCCAACTGACGATCTTATCGCAGCCTCCTTCGATTTCCTCCGTGATATTAGCTATAGGGGTAATAACCGGTAGCTCGGTGTCTTCCACGGTTACCAGGAAGCTGCTGGAGCTGGACTGGTTGCCGTCGGATACGGTCCAGGTGATCTGGTTGATGCCCGTGGGCAGGGTGACGCCGTCCAGGGTCGCGGCAACGACCGGGTCGCCCCCATTGAGGGAATAGGATACTTCCGACACCGTGCAATTGTCGCTGTAGCTGGCGTCGAATTCGGAGCCGGAAACCAGGTAACCGCAGAGGCCTGCGGTATTGGCGGTGTATTGGTTACCCACACTGCTGACCACAGGGGCCTGTGCGTCCACTACCGTTTTGGTGAAGACCAGCGGGCTGGAGGTATTGCTACCGTCGGATGCGGTCCAACTGATGGTGTTGGCGCCTGCCTGAAGGATCACTCCCGCGAGGCTGCCGGTACCGGATGCGGTGGTGGCGCCGCTGATGCTGTACGAGAGGGTAAGCCCCGTACAGTTGTCCGTGGCGATCGGGTCGAATTCGGACCCCTTGATCAGATAGGTGCAGCCTCCGTTATCGGCATTCAGGTTTGAGTCCACTGTTTGCGCCGTTGCGCTCAGGGTGGGGATGCTGTCGTCGGCCACGGTAACCGTTGCCTCGCAGGTCGAGGTATTGCCTGCGGCATCCCGAACGGTCATGGTAACGGTATTCTCGCCCAGATTCGAACAGTTAAAGGTGGTCTTGCTAAGAGTAATAACCAGGTCCTGTGCCAGGGTACAGTTATCGGTAGAACCTCCGTCCACATCGGCGGGGCTGAGGGTTGCTACGCCGGAGGCGTTCAGGGTTATGGTGGGCGCGGCGCAAACGGCCACCGGGGCCTCGTCGTCGGCGACCACTACCCTAAAGGTACAGCTGTTGCTCACATTACCGGCCTCATCCGTGGCCGTATAGGTTACCGTGGTGGAGCCTACGGGGAAGCTGTCGCCTGGATTGTGGGACCGGCTCCACACCAGGTCACCCTCAGCGGTGCAGTTGTCTGAAGCCGAGGGTTCGGTCCAGTTGGCTGTGGCCGTGCACTGGCCGGGATCGACACTCAGGCTGATGTCCGTCGGGCAGTTCGAGAGGACGGGTTTTTCGCTATCGGTAACCACTACATCGAAGGAACAGGTCAGGCTGTTGTTACCGGCTTCATCGATGGCCACATACGTTACTGTGGTAGTACCTATGGGGAAGGTGCTACCCGGGGTATGGGATTTCGACCAGGTGATGGCTCCCGGAGCGGTACAGTTATCGTTGGCCGAGGGTTCGGTCCAGGATACGGTGGCCTCACAGGTCCCGGCATCTGCGGGTTTGTTGATGTCGACCGGGCAGCCCACTACCACGGGTAGTTGGGTGTCTTCCACGGTAACATCGAAGCTGGCTACTGCCGTGTTTCCGCTGGCATCGGTGGCCGTATAGGTGATGGTGGTGGTACCTGCCGGGAACAGGGCGCCGTTCGACAGGCCTCCGGTCTGGCTGATGCTGCCGCCCGAACAGTTGTCGGCGGCCGAGGGCTCGGCCCAGCTCACTATGGCCCCGCACTGGTCGGCATCGTTGCTAACGGTGATGTCCGAGGGCAAGTCGGGTATGGTCGGGTCTTCCGTATCGTTGATGGTAACGGTGAACGAACAGGTGGAGCTGTTGCCCGCGGCATCGGTGACCTCGAAGGTATTGGTCGTTACACCCACAGGAAACTCCGAACCCGAAGCGAGTCCCTGGGTCTGGATTATAGATCCGCCCGGGCAGTTGTCGGCAAAGGTCGGAGGCGTAAAGGTGACGATGGCCCCGCAAAGGCCGGGGCCGGCTTCCTGAACGATGTCGGCAGGGCAGTCGGAGATGATGGCGGCTTCGGTATCGTTTACGGTCACGGTAAAGCTTTCCACGGAAGTATTTCCGCTGCTGTCCGTGGCCGTATAGGTAATGGTCGTTACCCCAACTGGGAAGGTACTGCCGCTAACCAGGCCTGCAGTGGGGGAGGAGGTCTGTGCCCAGTCGGATACCGCGCAATTATCGGTGGCCGAGGGTTCGGTCCAGCTCACTACCGCATCGCAGGATCCCAAGTCATTGGACACGCTCAGGTCCGTGGGCAAATTGGCGATCTGAGGGTCCTGCTGATCGGTTACGGTTACGGTGAAGCTGCAGGTGGCCGTATTGGAACTCCCGTCCTGAACGGAGACCTCTACGGTGGTGACCCCGGTTTCGAATGCGACGCCGTCCAGGCTGCCCGTTTCGGTGGAAACGGTCGCCCCGCTGAGGGTGTAGGTGGTCGAACTCACCCCGCAATTGTCGGAGGAGGTAACGTCCCAGGAGGTTCCCACCTGGGTATAGCCACACAGCCCCGCCGTGGTATTGACGAGCTGATCGGGTACACAGCTCACTATGGGGTCTTGGGTGTCTTCTACGGTGACGTCGAAAGAACAGCTCTGGGTGAGGCCCGCGGTATCGGTGGCGGTCCAGGTGACCGTGGTTGTTCCCAGGCCGAAGCTGACCCCGTTCAGGTTGGTGCCACTGCCCGTTGTGGCGCCGCTCAGGCTATATTCGGTTCCGGCCAGTTGGCAATTATCGCTGGCCACCGGATTCCAGGACGTGCCGCTGTGCACGTAGGTACAGCCCGTATTGGTGCCTACCGTGGCATTGGGGCTGCAACTCAGCTGGGGCGGCTGGTTGTCCAGCAGGGTGACGTTGAACGCGTAGGTGTTCGAGTTCCCAGCCTCGTCCGTTGCGGTAACCTGTACCAGCTGAACCGTATTGTGGTCGCTGATGGCCGAGCCCGGTACCGGGTCCTGGGTAAGGGCGATCGCACCCACGGACGAACAGTTATCCGAAACGGTGACGGTTCCCCTGTAGTCCGGAAGCAGCGTCTGGCAGCTATCGGCATCGGGGTTCAGGGTCTGGTCCCCCTCTCCGCTGATCGCAGGAGGAATATCCTCCAGGGGCACACTCAGTGCGATACTGGATGTACACCCCTCGGCGCTGAGGGCCCGAATGGTGAAGTCGGTGTCTGCGGTTATGGATAGTGAAAAGGGCAGATCGCCCAGTTTCACCGAGTTGGCCGCATTCCAAAGCTCATAGGTGTCACCGTTGGTGGCTGTCGCGGCTATGGTGAAGGAGGTATCGTAGCATACCGGGTTACCGGAATTTACCGTACTCACGATGTCTGTCGGCAAGGGGTTTACCGTGACGCTGGCCGTGGCCGAACTGATGGGCAGCGAAGTGCCGAAGGAATCCAGCACGCTGACCAGGGAATAGGTCGTCGGGGTCGTGGGGGAAACCGAAATGGGGTCCCCACCGAAAGCAGGGCTCTCGGGATCTGCATCGCTGCTGTAACCGTTCACGGTGAACTGGCTGGAGCCATCGGAATACACCACGGTGTAGGGACCCACACTCGCCCCGATGATCACCTCGAGGGCGGTGCTTTCCCCCTCGCATATGCTGCTGCTGCCCTGAACCTGAATCAGGGCGTCCTGGGCCAACAGGGGCGGCAGGGCGGTGAAGAAGAAGAAAATGGACGGCAACAGTCGGGTCGCCATTCGTCGAACGACCGATGTACTCAGTGCCTTGGGTGTCCCGGAGGACGTTTGGTAGTGGTTCTGCATGCCAGGTGGATTGGGTATAACCTCCTTGATATGCCAGGCACGAGTGGGTAGGATAGTAGGATTCGGGCGACAAAACGCTTCAACAAAACCGATAAATATCCCGGTATGCGTGGAGCGCCCGGACTCCGCCATGCTTCCATTACATACCGAGTCCTGCTGTCAACCACTAAAATTAGATTGAGAGCAGAGTTTTCTTACTAATTATGTTGTGAGTGCCCGGTAAACTGAGGTGAAATCAGGCCGAGCTGTGGAATGGGAAACAGCGTTTCAGGAGGTGCCGCGACTCTCCTGTATTCGACGTTCGCCAAAGGCAGGAGGAGCCTTAAAAATTACAGCTTTCTGAGCCATTCGGCCAGCAGTTCCGGCCACTTTTCGAGCCTCCCTTTGCCCAGGGCGAGTCCGTAGCCGTGGCCTCCGTAAGGGTAGATATGGAGTTCCGCCGGGATGCCGTGCTCCTGCAGGGATTCGTAGAATTGGATGCTGTGGCCGGGAGGGACTACGGGGTCGTCCCCGGAGTGCACCAGAAAGGCGGGTGGGGTCCCGCTGTGTACCTGCCTTTCGTTGGAATAGTAATCGAGCAGCCGCGGGTCGGGCTCCTCCCCCAGCAGGTTGCGCCTGGAGACGAAGGTCCCGTTGTCCGGCTGGAAGGTGATCACCGGGTATGCCAGTATCAGGAAGTCCGGACGGGCGCTCACGGAGTCGAGGGGGTCCGGTTCGACCAGTCGTTCTGCGTATCGGTTTCCCAGGGTAGCGGCCAGATGACCCCCGGCTGAGAATCCCATGACTCCGATCTTGTCGGGGTCGATGCGCCACTGCGCGCTCCGCGACCGGACCACGCGTACCGAGCGCTGGGCATCCATCAGGGGGGCCTGGTGGGCGACCTTCAGGGATGGGGAGGGCGGCAGCCGGTACTTGAGCACGAAGGCAGCGATCCCCCGGGTATTCAGCCATTTGGCGATATCGGTTCCCTCCCAATCGTAGCCCAGGCCCACATAGCCTCCGCCGGGAAAGATCACCACGGCCTGGCCTGTGGCATGGCGCGCCGTGGGCAGGTAAATCTCCAGGGTGGGGACTTGCACGTTTTCGATCCAGAGGATATCCGGTCGGCCGTCTTCCGTCCTCAGGGTTTGTTTTTCCTTTTCACGAGATTCCCGCTGGTTCGGGATGGGCCCATCCCCCCATAGCGGCAGGATCTCCTGGGCGGGACATACGGACATATACAACAGGCACAGCAGCAGGCCAAGGCGGTGGCAGATACGCATCATGGCTACCAATCTACGAAAACCCGTCCAGCCCGTTACGATCGGGCCTTATCCGTGTCGGGGAAGCGCACGGATTTCAGGTAGTCGGAAGGGGTCTGGCCCGTGAGCTTCCGGAATACCCGGTTAAAGGTGGACTTGGAGTTAAAGCCGGAATCCAGGGCCATGGCCAGCAGGGTCAGTTGCTTCCATTCGCCCCGATCCACCTGCCTTTTTACCGCATCGACCCGGTAGGAATTGACGAAGTCGATAAAACTCATTTCCAGTCCGGCGTTGATCTGCTGGGAGACCTCGCGTGCGGGCAGGTCCAGGTTTGAGGCGAATTCCCTCAGGTTGAGGTTGGGATTGCGGTAGGCTTCATCCTTGAGCATAGCGTCCCGAATGCGCCCCAGCATGGCTTCGTCCACGGCGGGTTCTTCCCTGGAGGGTTCCTCCGAGAGGGGTCGGGTGAACTTTAGCCGGGACAGATCGCGCTGCACGATGGCCCCGATGCCCAGGAAGGCGATGCCGAGTCCGATGGTGAGCACGGACAGCGGGGTGGCGGGATAGTTGGCAAAAGCGGTGCGCGCCACCACCTCGATCAGCCAGAAGGCGGCCAGTACCAAAATGAGCACATGAATGAAGCGGAGCCAGTTGAGGGTGATGCGATGGGTGTTGGAGAATTCGTTTTCAATGCGCCGCTGATACCTCCGGATCTGACGGAGGCCCAGCACCAGGTAGGCCGAGAGGGAGACCAGGCTCAGCACGAGTTCCAGATCGTAGGTGACCGGCTGGTGTATTTCCATCCAGAACCAGCGGCGGTAGGCGTAGTCCCGGGTCTGCAGGAACAGATAGAAGCCGAATTGCAGGCCCGCGGGCAGCAGGTGCCAGGCCCATGCGCGTCCGGCCCGGAAATCGGGCGTGGTCAGGGACCGGGTGTACATCCATATCAGGGGGCCGAAGGCCAGGGAGAAATAGATGGGCAGGAAGTAGTAATTCGGGTTCTGGCCGTAGATGCCCGACACCCGGAAGAAGGCGTCGCAGATCCAGAGGGCAAAGAGCAGCAGCAAAGCCGACAGGAAGCGGTTGGCTGCCCGGTTGCCCTGTATCAGCAACAGCAGGGCCGAGGAGGAGATGCCCTGGGCGATCAGAAAGGCCAGTACAAGGGTTTCCGGGTTCAGATCAATCTTCATCGGTTGGAAATTTCCGATCCTATGACCCGTAAGGTAGTATTCTTTGGCTTCAGAATTTTATGTCTGCCCACTTTCTTTTAACTTATGCCCTGCATGTGAATAGCCCTAATCCTTCCTATCAAATACGAATGGTATGACCCCATCCCCAATCGCCGTTGTCACCGGAGCCAGCCATGGCCTGGGGGAAGCCTTCGCCCGGGAACTCGCCGGTCGGGGGTATAACCTGATCCTGGTGAGCCTGCCCCAGGAGGGCCTGGAACAGGTAGCTCATAAGCTGGAGGAGGAATTCGGTATATGGACCCGAACCTTCGAGACGGACCTGACCTCCTTCGACAACATTACCCGACTGGGCGATGAGATCAACGGCGCCTACCCGGTGGATGTCCTGATCAACAATGCCGGTACCGGCGGGGGCCGCTTCTTCGCCGAGGTCGAATCGGAGTACCTGGACAACCTGATCCAGCTCAATGTAAGGGCCCCCGTGCTGCTGGTGCACAAACTGCTTCCGTCCCTGCGAAAAGAGTCGCCGTCCTACGTCCTCAACGTGGCGAGCATGGCGGCCATGAGCCCGATTCCCTACAAGACGGTTTACCCTTCCTCCAAGGCCTTCCTCTACAATTTCACCCGTTGCCTGGACAAGGAGTTCGAGGATTCCAACCTGCATTTCGCCGTAGTCAATCCCGGGCCCATGAAGACCAACGAGGATGTCTGCCAGCGCATCGAGAGTCAGAGTAACTTCGTTAAGAAATCCATACTCCCGGTCGATCAGGTCGCCCGTATTTCCATCGAAAAGATGCTCCGAAAGAAATGCGTGATTACCTTGGATCCCTACCACAAGTTTCAGACCCTGCTGCTCAAGTGGTTCCCGGAACGTATGAAGATCAATATACTCGGTAAAATCGCCAGACACGAGGTACAAACCCACCCGAAGCATGGAGGTATTCGTCACCGGGGCTAACGGACTGTTGGCCTCCCACGTTATCCGTCGGTTGCTGGATTCCGGGCAGCGGGTTACCGGCCTGATCCGGGATCCCCGGCGTTTCCAGTTCCCGGGGGAGGAAGGGGTGAACCTAATTCCAGCCGACCTGCGCGATTCGGATCGCTACCGCCAGGCGTTGAAGGACTGCGATGCGGTGGTGCACATAGCCGCCTATACCTCCCCATCGGGGCGCGACTACGGGGACTACCACCGGGTCAATGTCGAGGGCACCCGGCTCCTGCTGGAGGCCTGCGTGGAGGCAGGAGTCCGACGCTTTGTTCAGGTGAGTACGGCCAATTCCTTCGGCTACGGGAGCCGGGAGGAGCCAGGCCACGAGGAACTGCCCATGAAGTCTCCGTTTACGCAATCCTTTTACGCCCTGAGCAAGAAGGAGGCCGACCTGCTGGTCCGCAGCTATGCCGATCGCATGCAGGTGTCTCTGGTGCATCCCACCTTTATGATCGGAGCCTACGACGCCCGGCCCAGTTCCGGGGCGATCGTGCTCATGGGAAGCAGGCGGGTGGTCTGGGTGCCCCCGGGTGGGAAAAACTTCGTCAATGCCTCGGATGCCGCGGCCGCCGTGATCGCCGCCCTGGAGCGCGGAGCACCGGGCCGGAGCTATCTGGTGGCGGGGGAGAATCTGACCTATGGGGAATTCTTCCGGAGGCTCAACGCCGGGCAGCGGCGCCAACCCCTCTACGTACCCCTGCCGTCTTGGATGCTGAGGGGTCTCGGCAGGCTCGGGGATTGGGCACGTTTGGTAGGGGTATCCACTGCCCTTTCCAGCGCCAACCTTGGGTCGCTCTGCATTACTAATTTCTACGGGAGCGAGCGCATGCGCAGCGAACTCGGTGTCGAGCCCGGGCCCATCGATACGGGCATAACCGAGGCCGTAAGCTGGTTTCGAAAGGAAGGGATGTTATAGTTTTTACCGGGCCGGGCTCAGGTGTATTTCTGCCAGATCTGAAGCCCCAGGTACAGGGTCGCCAGGAACATCCAGATGATGTGGGGCCATATCCAGCGGGCCAGTTTGGGCCTGACCTTCCGCAATTTGGACTGAAAGACCACGGCATAGGCCAGGGTGAGGGTGTTACCCACTGCGCCGAGTTCGAATAGCTTGAACCAGGCGGTATAGAGGGGGTAAAGCCAGATGAGCAGCAACAGCCCTATGCCCATCCAGAAGCCGCTGCTCTGCGTGCCACCGCGCCCATACAACCGCAGGAGCAGCCCGATGAGTATCAGGGAGAGGAAGAACCAGATGGCCGCGGCATAGCGGTCGATCCAGTTGATGGAGTCGAGTATTTCCCTGATTTCCATAGCCTATTGGGTTGGTCGATTTAAATATACTAAGGGTTTTGGAAACAGGGAGCCGCCCGGCGGATCGGATCGGTGAGTGCCGCACATTTTCTGTGTATTACCGGTATTGCCTTCGCGAGAGGTAGGCGTTGAGCAGAATCCGGTCGCGTTTCTGCAGGGACTGTATGGCCGGATCGGTATCGCATTCGCCCGAGGGCGAGAGGCAGCTAATCTTATCGGTTTTCAGCTTTTTCAGCAGAGAGGTGGCAATCAGGGAATCGAGCTCCGGTATGGCCCGGTACCGGGCCTCTCCGATCACGTAGCCGCTATTGAAACTGTGGGAGGTGCACAGGGTAAACTTGAGGTCTTTTCCGCGATAGCCCTGCAGGTACATGGACACCCACATGGGTCCCTCGTCGGACTCTTGCAGTTGGTCGAACTGCCGGGTGATGCGGGCCAGGGTGGGGCGGTCGGTGATTTCGAAGCGGTACTGCAGATTGGGTATTTCCGCATAGGTATCGCAGCTCAATAGGCCGTAGGGGCAGCGTTCCTGCCCCAGGGTGGTGACCACCACCAGGCGGTCCACCCGCCGGTCCAGGGGACTCTCCTGCTGAGCTTCCAGCATCAATGCCAACAGCAGCCAACCGGCCGGAAGAACCCGGCGGAATACGAAATGCCTGATGTCGGAGGAATACGAGATCATGAAGCTTAAGCGGGGCGCTCCGGAGGGTACGGGATCCCGAAACGCAGTGCGTCAAATCTAATGAACTTTATCGAAGGTGGGTTAGTCGTCCCAGGGATTCCGGTCTTCCAGGGTATGCCTTTGGAGGATCCTGCGGGATTCGATCTGTACGGTGCGGTCTTTCCGGATGTTGTAGAGGACGTCGCTGGCGTGCTTCCACTGTTTCTGACCATCGACCACCGGATTGGGGTAATCCCGGCCCAGGCGAAACCCATACAGTCCTTCTTCCATGGGGGTCAGCAGGGTGGGCTGAAGGGCGAACGCATCCGGGAGACCGGCGAGTTCCGGCACCCATTCCCTGATGAAGGCGGCCTCCGGGTCCAGGCGGTGGGCGTTTTTAAGGGGGTTGTAAATGCGTATTTGGTTGATCCCCGTTTCCCCGGCCTGCATCTGAATCTGGGGGTAATGGATGCCGGGTTCGAAGTCGAGGAATTGCCGCGCCAGGTGCTCGCTGATGCTTTGCCAGGGTTGCCACAGCAGGTGGGTGGCGAAGGAGACCAGCAGGGCCCGCATGCGAAAATTGAGGTAACCGGTCTGCCGGAGGCAGCGCATGCTGGCATCGACCAGGGGGAAACCCGTGAGCCCCTCCTCCCATGCTGTTAAGCGCTCGCGGTCGATGCGCTTATCCAGCGCCTCGTATCCCTTATTCACCGAGCGGAACTCCATCTGGCACTCCATCTCGAACTTCTGTACAAAGTGGGCCTGCCAGCGCAGTCGGGACAGGAAGCCCGACAGCAAGCGCTTGTTGCCGATTTGCTGTTGCTTTTCCCTGCCGGCCTGATACACCTCCCGCACCGATAGGTTCCCCCAGGCCAGGTAGGGCGACAGCCGGCTGCAGGAATCCCGGGATTCGGTCGGTTTGGAGATATCGCGGTTGTAGGCCCGGTACCGGTAATCAAGAAAGGAGTCCAGCGTTTCTCGCGCATGTTGAAGGCCCCCGGGTTGGAAGCGATGGCCCTCGTCACCGCCGGTATCGACCGGTGGGGGGAACAGGCGATCCAGCTCAGCCGAGGGGATGAGTTGCCCCGGTTCCGGACGAAAGGGCAGGAGGGGAGCCGACATGAATTCCACCCAGTGCTCCTTCCATCCCTTGCGGTTTTTAAGCCCCCGCAGCACCCCGTTGTGGACGTATTCGTGCCACGGGATACCGTGCGCCCTCAGGTAGGCCTGCAGCGAGCGATCGCGCCGGAAGGTGATGTCCAGCCCCGTCTCCTGATGGGAATGTACCGCCTCCAGCTTTCCCTCGAGGCGCAGGCGTTCTAGGGCGGCTTCGATCGGCCCCTCCCACTGGGCCACCCGGCTGTTATAGGGTTCCAGCATGCGGTCGAGTTCCCGTATGGACTGACGGATAAACCCCCGGTGCCTCGGGCTGTAATGGGCGTCCGATTTATAGAAGTCTTCCCAGCAGAAGAGCAGCAGCACCCTCCGGCCGCTGCCCAGGGCGGCATGCACGGCCTGGTGATCGTGGAGCCTGAAGTCCCTCTTGAGCCATACTACTTGTATGCCCCCCGTTTGCCGAAATGCGCTGCCTGCCGCCATAGGGCAAAAATACTATTGTTGGGGGTGGGTGATGCTCCCCCGAAACATATTCGTTAGATACGAGCTATACTTTCTAGTCAAAGAAGTTCACGTTAGCGTTGATATAAACTCCCAATCTCCTTCCAAAAAGTCATATTGCTTGAGATTTCTTTGAGGTACCCACCGGTAATCTAGATGCTCTCGTAGCTCAATGTATCCGGAGAGGTAATGGCATTCGATGAACAACAGACAGAATCTACCATGGTAGTTTCTATACATTTCCCCTTTTACCTGTACCTGTATATTCAATTCTTCTCTTAGCTCACGTTGGATGGAAGTTTCTAACGATTCTCCTTCCTTTACTTTACCGCCGGGAAACTCCCATTTTTTATAATTCGTCTCATCTGCTCGCTGTGTGATGAGTATTTCACTGTCTTTGTTGTAGACAACACCGCAGACTACATCAATTCGTTTCATGCATAAGTCTCTAGTCCAATTCTTCAATACCTATTTCCTTTAAATACCGATAAGTGCCATTATAGCGGGCGGGCAAACGGGTTTTGTCCGCTGCATTGCCTTCTGGAATAAAGATTACCATTCCCTGTCGTGCACGGGTGAGCAATACTCGATAAGCATTCTTAAGGTATTCTCGATCCACATCTTTGCGGATGGATTGCCATTTCGTTCCTTTAAAGTTCATGAAATTCCAAGAGTGACCGTCATGGTAGAAGTTACCACCCCAGGCCACACAGGCCCAGTCGATTTCAAGTCCTTGAATATCAAATTCTGTAGCAACTTCCTCCAAGAAATAGGAGGAACGGATGTCTTCATTATCGTTTAGAAACCAATTGTCTGCTGCGATTTCATTCTTGACTTCGATCGCATACGGGCGTAATCGACGGGCCCCTGAGGAGGTGATAATTCCCGTACGTTCTGTTCCCTTTGCCTGTTGCTGTAACCAATCCTTGGCCTTGCTCAAATCTCGGGTAAGGACAACGGGGTAGACTGCCTTGATATCCGTGTAGATTTCCTGGGCCTGGGCGATCTTTAAATCGAGTAATTCGTGGACAAATTGGGAGAGTCGCTCCGATCGAAACGAACGTACCGAAACCGCGAGATGTAGGTCAGTTTTCATCCTGCCATGGGATCGCAACCAATCCTGAATACGAGGTGTTTTGAGATAGTTATTATTAGCTATGATTTGTTGAGAGTAATAGACTTTCCATTCCGGGAAGCGCTCCTGGAGTGCGACAATCCATTCCTCGAGGCCCGCTTCCCCTGTATTAATCTCTTGACCACCACCGATCAGACAGACGATGGTGCACCAGTCCCGATGTCGATCCATCACATGGATAAGGAATTCGGGTTCCGACATTCCGAAGTCCTCGATTCCTTTCTTTGACTTCATGAACTTGCTGGTTTGTTCTCGGGTCCATGCGCGTTGGGCCTCATCGAAGACTACGACTTTTTCGACAGGCGCCTTTTCCGAGATCAAATTGTCGTCCCGGAAGTGATGGATGTTCTGTATAAAAGCATTGGCCTTTATTCCCGCCTCTGCCTTGGTGAGCGTACTTCCATTGAGCTTCGACATCAGCACTTCATCACGGGTTAACGCCTCCCTGAGGACCTTAACCAAAGGACCGTTGCCCGAAAGAAAAACGGCGTGCTCGTCCTGGTCCGCATTCATTCTCTCATTGGCGATATTTAGGCCGGCTAGGGTCTTGCCAGCACCGGGCACTCCGGTGATAAAGCATATGGACTTGACTGTAGAATGTTTGGAATATTCGACGATCTCGTTAATGCAGGCCGCCGTCTTAGATAGGTTAATGGCACCTGAGTCGGACCGAGTGATTTCCTGGACATTATGACCCTTGTACAGGGCCTGAGCTGCTTCAATAATGGTCGGCGTGGGTTTATAGGCCGATTGTTCCCAAGATTCAACATCAATGTCTGGCGCCTCTTCATCTATAAATAATCGCATCTCCTGCCACAGGGACTCCGCATTGCTTCGGAGAGCGTTCCGGTGCTCGAGTATCCGATCGGGTTCGTTTCCAACGGAACGAGCCCCAGTGGCGACCAAGACGGGAATCAGTTTAATATTATGGCTGCCTTCATGAAAATTCCTTAGGTCTACCGTATAATCTATCACCTGTTCAATCGCGTACTTCTCGTACTGGCTATCTCCTACTTTGAACTCCAGGACAAATGCGGTATCCCCAATAATCAATATCGTGTCCACGCGCTTACCCATGCGGGGGATGGCAAATTCAAAATAGATCTGACCTCGGGCAGTCCTCAACTGTTCCTTAAGGATATCTATCTGACGGACCCAGGCCATCCGCTGCAGGTCTACCAAAGTCCTATTCGCGTGGTTCATGCTTAACTCCCCGATGATACTCGTGTTGGATTGAACGAGAAAAGACGTAATAGAATTCGAGTAGTATGCTCTTTTGATCATGGGTATAATTAATCCAGAATAGCGCAGCTCAGCAGTGATTGCTGATTATAAAAATACCTACATACCTGTTGAGGGAGAAAAAATAGATTATAGAATATGAATAGACCTCTTTCGAGGCAAATAATTAGAAATACAATGTTGTTAGGATGTGGAGAATTCGAGCGTGCGTATTATTTTCATGGCCTTGACCTAACCCAACATGATAGCACTTCTATTTCCCTTCGAACTCATACACTCCATAGTAGATGGATCATATTCTGAGAAGTCTGCGGCCCCTGCAATAGAGTGGGGAGTAGACGTACGCGACCTATTCGAGCGATGCAAGGAAACTTGGGCGAAAGGAACAGCCTCCGGGATTCCAGTCGTCATATACTATTCGATTGTTCGTCACGATCGCGACCTTCTTGCGGATTTATTACGGCAAAGGATACAGTATTACTACGATTTTTCGGATCATCAGTTTGCGTTTATTAGCCACGAAGAAGTGCCTAGTTTTA
>CAZKAP010000025.1:17651-50969 GCA_964550895.1 uncultured Flavobacteriaceae bacterium | reverse complement strand
TTCGCTAAAGACCTTAAAATGCTTGATGATCGGAGTCACAGAGACCCCTTGCAGGTAGGGCTTCTCGAGGAAACCTGCGAATTGTTTCTCCGCCATCTTCATCAGGAACAGGGTCTGTTCCTGGGGCAGATAATCCGAGGTACCCAGCAGCGAGGGTGAAATCTCCAACATATGAAGGGCCGTGATGGATCCGTCCATGCGTCGGGCCAGAGTAGCTGCCACCTTCAGGGCACGGTCGGAGTACTTTGAAAAATCTACTGGGACTAAAATGTTCATGGCTTTCGAATTAGGTTACACACTTAGTGAGAATACCTGTTTTTTGGGTTTCTTTTTTCTCAAATACTGATCGAGGACCATGCAGATATTGCGCACGAAGGGCCTTCCTGCCGAAAGCACTTCGAGATTCTGGTCGCCGAGGTAAATCAGGCCTTCCTGCTCGAATTCGCGCCATTCTTCCATCATGTCCTCATAGGCGGGATGCTGAACGAAATCACGATCCCATTCCAACCTAAAGTTACACATAAGTGACTCAACTTTCTCGCGAATCTGCCGGTCTTCTCTCGATAACACGTGACCCTTGATCACAGGGAGTATCCCATCGGCCACCAGGCGCTGGTATTCTTCGATGCCCTTGACATTCTGGGCGAAGCATTCGCGGGAGTCGCTGATGGACGAAACCCCCAGACCCAGTAGCAGCTCTGTTTTTTGCGGGGTATATCCCATAAAGTTGCGATGCAGCCTGTCCTGTGCCATGGCCTGGTAGAGGGAGTCCTCAGTCAGGGCGTAGTGATCCATGCCGATCTCCATGTAACCGTGCTTCAGCAACAGTTTGCGCCCGAGCTCCTGTTGACGGAATTTCTCCTCGGGACCCGGCAGGTCTTCCTCCCGGAATCCCCTTTGACCGGTTCCATCCCTCCAGGGTACATGGGCGTAGCTGTAAAAGGCAATGCGATCGGGTCGAAGGCGCAGGGTCTTCTCTACGGTATTTTCGATATCCTCCTCGGTCTGGAAGGGGAGTCCATAGATCAGGTCATGGGCCACGGAGGTATATCCGAGGAGTCTGGCCATTTCCGTACTCTCTGCCACGCGTTCAAACGGCTGTATGCGGTGTATGGCCTTCTGTACCTTGGGGTTGTAGTCCTGCACTCCATAGCACACCCGCCTGAATCCGAGTTCATAAAGACGAAGGAGATGCTCCCGGGTCGTATTCATGGGATGCCCTTCAAAACTGAGCTGTATATCTTGAGATCTTTTAAGCCTGCTGAAGATGCCTTCGATCAGATAAGCCAGATTGTCCGGACTGAAAAAGGTAGGTGTGCCGCCTCCCAGGTGCAATTCACCAACGGTGAAGTCCCGGCCCGCGAGGTCGCGGTACAGGTCGACCTCCCGAAGAACCGCCTCCAGGTAGGGCCGTTCGAGTTCGTGGCGTTTGGTAATGCGCTTGTGGCATCCGCAAAAGGTGCACATGGACTCGCAGAAGGGCAGATGGATGTATAGGCTGACCGGGCCATCGCCGATCTCCTGTATCCGTTGAACAAAGGAGTTCCTCCATGCCTGTCCGGTAAACGAATCATGGTCCCAGTAGGGGACTGTGGGATAACTCGTGTACCTCGGTGCGGGCCGGCTGTACTTGATACTCAGTGCGCTCATTCCTTAGATTTTATATAGCCGCTGGCCATTGACAATCACAGGGATAAAAATAGGGGGGATCGAATGGTAATAATATGATAAATGTCAGCAGCCGTTGTGCATTGCGACGGTCCGGGATGCCGGCTTACGACGGTTTGTATGATCTTTCCCAGTTTTTGGCGACTCATAAAAAAAAGCTTTCGGATCCCCATCCTGTTGAAAGGGAACCCGAAAACTCTTTTAAAATGGAGGATATTGCTACAGGTCTGCCATTTTAAACATAATGGGAATACTGTAGTTTACCTTCGCAGCCCGACCGCGTTGTTTACCCGGAGTCATTTTCGGAAGCGTGGAGATGATTCTCCTGGCCTCGGTCTCGAGTATGCGGTCCGGACCTCGCTGACGGATGTTGTTTACTTCACCCCGTGTATTGATTTCGAAGGTGACGAATACCCTACCGGAGACGCCCATTTCCAGGGCCATTTCGGGGTAGCGGAAGTTGGCAGTGATGTGCTCCTGTACCTTCTGGTTAAAGCACTCACGTCGTTCGGCTTCGGTAGCCAGTCCTTCACAACCGGGGAAAATGGGAGCATTCTCGATCACGGCAAAGGGAACTACTTCTTCCTCTTCCAGTTCACCTACGGCAACATCGTCCACATCCACCTGTTCCGCTATCACCACGTCCTCACCACTCTCGGTGCTTTCGATCACGGTCTCTTCGATGTCAACCACGTCTTCGACTACTTCGATAATCTGCGGAGCCGCCGGAGGGGGGGGAGGGGTCACGGTCTTCACCTGTTCGGTGATGGGCGCTTCTTCGTCCATGTCCTCAAGGACATTGATTACTTGTGTGAACTCCTGGATATCGTCATACGCACGGTATTCGAGCAATCTCCAGGTCACGAAAAGGGCAATGGTCAGACCAATGACGAAGAACAAGCCACTGCTTCTGTTCAAGTCTGCTTTGGGATTCTTTTTAGGCATCATGGCAGTAAAATTTTCGGGTTCAACTTAGTGTCTGAAATCGAGTAAGCACAGCACCTGTAGCAAGTAGCTTACATCGTAAAATTATTAGCATTACCCGTTTTAAAAGATGATAATTGTCATATACACAAAAATATTTGCTAAAATTTATCATATTATTAATTCAGTGTCTTCTGTAGGTTTGACGGGTTTTGAGGCGAATACTGGGGTTTTGTTCTTAAATTTAAGGGGGAATAGCCCGGGGGAAATACGGGATGTTGCTTCCCGCCTGACCGTGAATCATTATACAAATGGTGATGCCACCGGTAATCCGGGATTATTTCACAAACTGATTTCTGTCATGTTTTGACAGTGGGGACTATTCTACATTTGAAACTGAGGTAAATATTAAATTTTAAAGGTATGAGCACTGTTAACAAAGTACTGCTTCCTTTTGATTTCCTGGAGGCGTCGATTCATGCACTGGACTACACCTTACACTATATTGGATACAACCGGCCCATTCAGATCATAGCCCTTTGGGTTTGCGAGGTGCAGCCCAGCGAGAAGGATAGGGAAGACCTGGAAAAGAGGTTTGATACCCTACTCGGCGAACTCGACCGCAAGGTGAGCGTCAAACCGGTGATTCGAATTTCCATTGGCCGGCTTACCGATCAAATCCTCAGCGCCCAGAAGGAATACGGGGCCGAGTTGATCGTTATGGGCACCATGGGACAGGCGCAGACCGATGAGGCCGTTACCCATACGTCTCAGCTTGTACTGGAGGCCGATAGCCCGGTGATGGCGATACCTTTTGGCTGTCCGGTGGATGTCCCCACGGACGTGGCCCTGGTCTTAGGCAGGGAGGAGATCGAAGACGACCAGATTCTGGCTCCCTTACTGGACGTAGCCCGTACCTTCGATGCGCGTATACACGTACTTACCGTTTATTCGGATTCCATCATAGATGAGAAGATGGCGGAGAATGCCGTGACCCGTAAGAACGAGAAAATACTGTCGTATTATTTCGAGCACTTCTACGAGGACCATGTTTTCCTGAAAGGCAAGGACATCGAGCATGCCATTATGGAATTCATCAAAGAAAAGGAAATCGATATGCTGTGTATTATGCCCCGCAACCACAACCAGAGGGGAAGGCCATCCGAGGGCAGGCTAACGCGCATACTCACGCTGCACTCTCCGGTGCCTCTGCTGACGCTGGATTAATCTATTGTATTTCATGACCGAAGTCCTGATCATTCTTGCCCTGACCCTACTGCTGTTTGTCTGGGGCAAGTACCCACCTGACCTGGTGGCTTTGCTATCCATGCTCGCGCTTTTCTTCTCCGGAATCCTGGACCTGAAAGAGGCCCTGAGCGGTTTCAGTAATCCAACGGTAATCATGATTGCCGGGCTCTTTGTCGTGGGCGAGGGCCTGGCGCGCACCGGGTGGACGGCGCTGGCGGGGCAGAAGTTCGTTCAGTGGGCCCGACGACGCGTTCCACGGCTACTTTTCCTGATAACGGCCGGCGCCGGGGTGCTGTCCGGATTCGTGAGTAATACAGGAACGGTTGCCGCCTTGCTGCCCGTGAGCGTGACGGCGGCCTGGGCGGCCGGCACCTTCCCGTCCAAACTGCTATTGCCCCTGGCTTTCGGATCGAATACCGGGGGGCTGCTTACCCTGACCGGTACACCGCCCAATATCATCGTCAGTAACACCCTCCTGGAATCGGGCTATACCGGTTTTTCGTTCTTCGAATTCAGCCTGATAGGCCTTCCGCTTTTGATTATACTGCTGATCTATATGGCTACCCTGGGGTACAGGCTGCTGCCTGCGCGCTCCACGGGTATACGGCCTGCGAATATCAACGTCGAGCTATCCAAGTGGATCGAAGATTACAGCATAGGGGAGAATCTGTATCGGCTCAGGGTCCGATCCATGTCTGAGCTTATCGATACGCGTATCGGGGACTGGGATTTCGAAAAGGAATACCGGGTTTCCGTGATGCGACTCAAACGGCGTTTCCCCAAGCCCCTGCAAGGCGTACCCCCTTTCGTGGAACTGCCGGGTCCGGAAACGGATATCCGCTATCACGATATCATTACCGTGAAGGGTAAACCCGAGGACGTGGACCGGCTGATCATACGCTTCAGTCTGGGTGTTCTGCCCTTCGGACCCGAAGGAGAACAGGATTTCGCCGGTATAAAGGAGGAGCTGATCAATCAGGAAGTTGGCATGGTGGAGATGCTCATTACTCCGCGTTCGGTATTGGTGGACCGGACCATCAATCTGGGGCAGTTCCTGACCAAGTTTAATGTACAGTTGCTGGCTGCTCGCCGGGGGACTAAGGCGCTTCAGGGGCAGATCAAGATACAACCCGGGGATTCGTTTATCATCCGGGGTACCTGGGAAGATATCGAGAAGCTCGATCAGTACTACGAACATGTAGTCATCTCCGGCACTCCGGAGGCGCTGGCCAAGGATGTAGCGAGCCTGAATGCCCGGAGCTATGTTTCCCTGGCCATCGCTGCACTCATGATACTGATGTTCGTTCTCGATGTGTTTCCCGGGGCCGTTATATCCCTGATCTGCGCGGGCCTGATGCTGTTCACCGGCTGTGTTCCCATGGGAAAGGCCTACAAGAGTATAGGCTGGTCCAGCCTGGTGATGATCGCTGCCATGATCCCGATGGGACTGGCCCTGACCAAAACCGGTGCAGCCCAATTGGCTGCGGAGACGCTGGTCAGCAGCCTGGGTTCCATCTCGCCCATAGCCCTGTTGGCGGGGATCTTTATCCTGACCTCGGGCTTCAGTCAATCCATCAACAACAGTGCCACGGCGGTACTTATGGCCCCCATCGCCATGCTGGCTGCGGAGTCACTGGGGCTTTCTCCACGCCCATTCCTGATGATGGTGGCCGTGAGTGCCTCCACGGCCTTCCTGACCCCCATCGGTACCACAACCAATGCTATGGTACTTACGGCGGGTGCCTATAAGTTTACAGATTACGTAAGGGTAGGAGCCCCGTTAATGCTCCTGTTCCTGATTACATCCTTAATTTTGGTTCCATGGATATGGAGCCCCTAAACTTCAATTAAAAAATCAATATGGCAACCAACAGAGATCTGAGCCGTTACGGGCTGGAAAACGTCGACGCGCACTGGAACCTGGACCCGGAAACCCTGCAGAGAATAACCGTAGAAAAGGGCATGGGTGTGGAAACCGATAATGGTACCCTGGCCGTACGGACCGGGAAATTCACGGGGCGTTCGCCTAAGGATCGCTGGCTGGTCAAGGACGACTATACCCGGGACCGGGTCTGGTGGGGCCGAATCAACAAGGCGATCAGTCCGGAGAATTTCGAGAAACTGAAGCACGAGATAACCTCATACCTTTCCGGTAAGGACGTGTATGTCAGGGACGCTGCGGTATGTTCCCACCCCAGTTACCAGATGAATGTGCGGACCATTACCGAGTACCCCTGGTCCAACTATTTCGTGAAAAATATGTTCCTCAGGCTGGGTGAAGAGGAACTCGAGAACTTTGAGGAAGAGTGGCTGGTGCTATGTGCCCCGGGCTACGAGCATCCCGACCCACAATCGGTGGGTTTAATAGCCGGAAACTTCTCCATACTGAATTTCACGGCCAAGATCGCGCTGGTTGGGGGTTCTGCCTACACGGGTGAGATCAAGAAGGGAATTTTCTCGGCCCTGAACCTGATTCTGCCTGTGGATAAGAACGTATTCCCTATGCACTGCTCCGCCAACCTGGGAGAACAAGGAGATACGGCCATTTACTTCGGCCTCTCGGGCACCGGAAAGACCACGCTATCCGCAGATCCTGACCGTAAACTAATTGGAGATGATGAGCACGGATGGACCGACGACGATATCGTTTTCAACTTCGAAGGAGGTTGTTACGCCAAGGTGATCGACCTGACCGAGGAAAAGGAACCGGATATTTTCCGCGCCATTAGGCCGGGTGCACTACTTGAGAATGTGGTATTTAAAGAAGGAACCAAAGAGGTCGATTTCGAGGACGACAGCATCACCCCCAATACCCGGGTAAGTTATCCCCTGGACCACATCGATAATATAGCCGTGCCTTCTTACGGCAGCAGCCCGAAGAATGTTTTCTTCCTGACCTGCGACGCCTTCGGCGTACTGCCCCCGGTATCCCGTCTGACACCCGGTCAGGCCGCCTACCACTTCATATCGGGTTACACGGCCAAGGTGGCCGGTACGGAGGCCGGGATTAACGAACCCGTTCCGTCTTTTTCTGCCTGTTTCGGGGAGCCCTTCATGCCCTTGCACCCCGCACGCTACGCCGAGATGTTGAGCAGCAAAATGAAGGCCACAGGCTCTAATGTGTGGCTGATCAATACGGGCTGGTCCGGCGGACCCTACGGTGTGGGATCGCGGATCAAGCTTAAATACACACGTGCGATGATTACGGCCATACTCAAAGGCGAACTGGATGAGATAGACTACGACCAGCATCCGATTTTTGGCCTGCACATGCCCAAATACTGCCCCGGCGTGCCCACAGAGATGCTGGATCCCATGAATACCTGGCTGCAGAAAGGGGCCTATGTCAGTAAGGCCATTCAACTCGCGCATTCGTTCCACCTGAATTTTGACAAATTCGCCAGCGAGGCGTCCGACGAGATCCTGGAAGGCGGCCCGCTGATCGATGCCCACCATACCCTGAAAGATCACTTCTAAAGCAAGCCAAATGTCTGAGAATTCCAGTTTCGAAATCGTTCAGCTGGGTGAGAACACCGTGAAATCTCCCCTCAAACTCAGCCGTGACCGTGGCGATGGAATCTACAATTACGTTCAGCTGGGCGAGCGCCACCTACTGGATACCAGTCGGGAGTATTTCGACCGCTGTGTACGGGAAGGTAAGGAGCCGGTCTGTCTGGAGAAGGCAGGCCCCAGAGAGCATATTTACTTCGAACCGACACGGGTTCGCGCCGCTATAGTCACCTGTGGAGGCCTGTGTCCGGGCATCAACAATGTGATCCGGGGTATAGTCATGGCCCTGCATTATTTCTATGGGGTTAAGGAAATCTTCGGTATTCCCTACGGGTACGAAGGACTGAATCCCAAATTCGGACACGGGCTGAGGCGACTCAGTCCCGATGACGTCAAGGAAATCCACCACGATGGCGGAACCTTCCTGGGCTCCTCCCGCGGCGCCCAGCCAGTGGATGTTATGGTGGACTACCTCAGGGAGCAGGGTATCGATATGCTTTTCGGCATCGGGGGCGACGGCACCCTCAAAGGGCTGCAGGACATCAGTGAGCGTCTTCAGGAACTCGGGCTTCCCATCAGCGTGATGGGCATACCCAAAACCATCGATAACGATATCGACCTGATCGACCATTCCTTCGGTTTCGAGACCTCCTTCGACAAGGCCAATCCCATCCTGAGGGATGCACACAACGAAGCCGTCGGCGCCTATAACGGTATTGCCATCGTGAAGCTCATGGGCCGGGACAGTGGATTCATTGCGGCCTGTGCCGCCATTTCGCAGCCCGTGGTAAACTTCGTGCTGGTCCCGGAGATGCACTTCGAACTCTATGGTGAGAACGGGTTCTTCTACCACCTCGACAAGAGGCTGAAGTACAAGCACCATGCCGTTATCGTAGTAGCCGAAGGGGCCGGCCAGCACCTCTTCGAAGATGAAGCCGATTTACGGGATGCCTCGGGCAACCTGAAACACCAGGACATAGGAGTACTGCTGAAGGATAAGATCAAGGAGCACTTCAGCCCACGGATGCCGGTCACCGTCAAGTATATCGATCCCAGTTATATCGTGCGAAGTGCGGCGGCCAACTCCAGCGACAGTGTCTTCTGTAGTGCGCTGGCGTACCATGCGGTTCACGGAGCCATGGCCGGTAAGACCCAGTGTGTGATCGGACGGTTCAACAATCAGTTCGGGTACGCCCCCATACGCGAGGTGACCCGTCAGAGGCGCAAGGTGGATCTGGAAGGAGACCTGTGGTTTTCGGTATTGCAGAGTACCGGCCAGCCCTTTAAGATGTATTGATTCGGCTCCCTCGCCAAAGGGTTTCGTACATTATTTGCCCAAAAGGAAGATCAGCGGCTCGTGCAGTCGGGCCCTCCAGGCATTTTCGGAATGGTTGGTGCCGGGATAGAAGTCGCTTCTCCAGTTGCTCTCCTCCAGGCCCTTGGCCCTGAACAGGGAGTCGACGCGTTTCTGATGGGGTCCATATAGTGAATCCAGGGTTTGATCGCCGTGGTCGAAATACCATTTACTATTTGATTCCTCATCGGGGAGATGGGAGTCCAGGTATTCGAGAAAGGCGTCTGGGATGGGATTGTTTTCGTTGCTGTACATGCCCGGCCAGTGGGAAGACAGGCATGCGGCCCCGCCAAATACACCCGGATATTCACACAGGGCGTACATGGAAATGAGCCCTCCCATGCTCGAACCGGCTATAAAGGTATTCTCCGGCCCGGCCGAGACCTCGTAGCGTTCCTCTATGAAGGGTCGGAGTTCGCTTACGATGAACCGCAGGTAGTCGTCCGACCGGATGGGATACAGAAATCTACTCTGTGCCCTCCTCTGTTCGGTTGTGGTTTGGACAAAAGCCTCCGGCAGTATTTCGTAGGCCTTCTGCGGGAAATATTCAGAGAAACGGGCCTCAGGACGGTTCCAGATACCCACCACTATAAACGGATGCACCCTATCGGTGTCAATGAGCCTCTGGGCGGTCTCGTCCACTGCCCATTCCTGCTTGTTCCAGGTAGCCGTGGAATCGAACAGCATCTGGCCGTCGTGCATATAAAGTACCTTATGGGGGGTACTCCCGTCGTACCCTTCGGGCAGCCAGACACTGATATTGCGATCCGCGATCTGAGCCGAGGGGAAATCGACATAGAGGTCCAGGGAGCCTCCGGACAGTTGGAAGGTATGGGCTGCAGGCTCCATATCGGGGAGCTCAGCTGAGTGCGCGGATGTTCCGGGTTGGTGTTCGCAACCCACGGCCAGAGAGGCCGCACTCCATGCCATGGCCACTAACCCTAAAAAACGGTATCTTCTCATAATCAGGCATCTACTGTTTAAGGACACGAACGCGCTCCTGACCCACTTCCAGTATATACAGGCCATTTCTGAGGGCGGAGATGTCGAGTTCAAACTCCTGTTGTTTACGGAGTCGGATCTGACGACTCAGGACCTGTCGGCCGCTGAGATCATAACCCCTGACCTGCACCGTTCCCTCGGTCCTTGCCGACTTAAGCGTCAGCCGCTCCGCTGCGGGGTTCGGGTAAGCCCGAAGGGATTCCACGATGTAGTAAGAAACCTCATAGACGCCCTGGCAATCCAGGTCTCCCCGAACCGATATACGGTTGGATCCCCCGGACAGGTTCAGCTCGAAGGCCTCCGCCGATGTCCTGTAGGTTAGATCGTTATGAATGACGGTATAGGTTTTGGCCCCGCTGAGTTCCAGCCGGACACTTCGCTCGGCTGAGTTCAACTTGGAGGAAACAGCGATGCCTTCCGGTTCCGTAAGCTCCAGGTCAAAACACGCCTGATAGTCGGCCTGTCCGACGACACCGAAACAGACTTCGTAGGTGCCCGGTGCCAGAGAATCGGTACTCCAGCTACTACCCGTAAAGCCCTCTGAAAGTATTTCCGTCCCATCCAGGGAAAGGCTCACCGTGTAATCGAGTGACTCACCTGCCGTCAGGCTGATGCTGCCGTTGTCCTCTCCCGGACAACTGCTTCCTTGCGACTGTACCTGGAAATTCGATGCCGGCAGGGTAAAGACTGCACAGCCATCCACGTCCACGGTGGCCGCGATCTCCGTGTCCGGACAGAGGTCATTGGCATTGGGAACTCCATCGCCGTCAAGGTCATTAGGATCGAGCAGGACCTGACTGGGTG
Source organism: uncultured Flavobacteriaceae bacterium (assembly GCA_964550895.1). Classification (GTDB taxonomy): domain Bacteria; phylum Bacteroidota; class Bacteroidia; order Flavobacteriales; family Flavobacteriaceae; genus CAZKAP01. The sequence goes on along the minus strand of CAZKAP010000025.1, from coordinate 40,459 downwards.
CATCGGCTACCAGGAGAAATTCTCCGGGCTGTAAGCTGATCGGGCCGCTGGCCTGATTGATATTGAGCACCCGATTGTTGTTGAGAAGTTCGTACCAGGTTCCCGGTTCTACCCAATCCGGGTCCACGGCCTGCTCCGTAACCCCAAAATTACCCAGGACGGCCAATACCGATATTTCACCTTCACCGGCATCGGGATCTTCCAAAGCTACATACTTCAGCCCATTGGGATTATCCAGAATTAAGGATACCTGATCCGTTTCAAATATGGGTTCTTCGATTTTAAGCCGTATAAGTTCTTTCCAAAGGTTGTAAATGGCGATGCGATCGGGCTCATCGGCATACTCCCAAAGTATGGGCTTCTCACCCGTTCGGCCATTTTGGTCTATGGAGATGTCATAGCCCAGTTCCCCAAATTGCCAGAGCATCTTGGGGCCTGGAATGGTATAGAAAAAGGCGCCGGCAGTCTGCATACGCGACAGGGCCGTTGATTCGTCTTTGACGTCGTGTTCGGGATTGTCCGAATTTCCGAATTCCAGGTTCTTAAACATAAGCCGTTCTTCGTCATGACTCTCCATATAACTTATGGCGGAAGGTTGCTGAAAGCCCTTATTCTCCCAATACGCATTGCCGAAATCGGATTTGTTATCGGCGTGATAGCCCATAGTGGCCTCGTTATAGGGTTCCGTTAGTTTGTTCCAAAACAGTATGCCTTTTCCTTCTTCCACCCTGTAATTCGCCCATTGTTCTTCCTCCTGTATGCCCCCCAGATGCTCAAACATGATGATGAAATCGGGATCAACCGCCCATTGAGCATCGGCGTAAAGCTTGAGTACTTCGATTCGGTCCGGTTGGGTCGAATTGGTACATCCCTCATCGTTCGACGTGCAATTCTGGGTAAATCCCTTGGTCAGGTCCCAGCGCATACCATCGATATGAAATTCCTCGATCCAGTATTGCGCCGTTTGGATGACGTATTCCCGGGTCGCCTGTGAAGAATGATCGAAGTCGTTGAATACATTATAGGCGTGGCGCGGGGACTGGTTAAAGAAGGGGTTGTCCGCACGGGCCTGCCCGCCGGTTCCGCCATTGTCTGTATTCCACATTTGATAGTAGGGATGCTGACCCGTCCCGTGGTTGTATACCACATCCAGGAAAACAGCCATCCCCCTTCGATGGCATTCATCGATAAGGGCCTTGAAGGCATTTTTGGTCCCGTAATATTTGTCAAGAGCCATGTGGAATGAGGGATTATACCCCCAACTTATGTTGCCGTCAAACTCGTTAACAGGCATGAACTCTATGGCGTTGACGCCTAATTCTTCCAGGTAATCGAGGCGGTCAACAACGGCATCGAAGCTATGCCGCTGATCGAAATCGCGAATCAGTAATTCGTAAATCACCAGATCCTCCTTCCTGGGTTTCTCAAAATCGGTAATCTGCCATTCATAAGGGGTTTCCTGAGTGTTCAATACGGTGATGGCCTTCGTTTGCCCCACGGGGTAGTCCGGTATGTTCGGATAGACCTCGGAGGGGATAAAACTGTCGTTGTCAAAGCCATCCAGGATCAAAGTACTGTAGGGATCGGCTACATTGAGGGTCTCATCGACCAGGTATTGATACAAGTGATTGGCACCCGGCGTGAGTCCGGTCAGTTCGAGCACAAACCTTCCGTTTCCGTCGCTGTTCATCCTGTAGGCTTCATCCTGTTGCCAATTGTTGAAATCTCCGATCACGTGTACCGAATTCTTGCCTGGCGCATAGAATACCAGGGTGGCCCGGGTGGGGTCATCAGCATCCAGGTTAATCCCGTCTCTGAGTGCACCCGGCACATACAGGGTAAAGCTGCTGGAGCGGACTACACTCCCGGACTGTGCCTGCAAGGTCAGGCTTTGGGTTTCCGTAATGTCGTTCAGTGTAAAGGAATACACCTGTTCAGGGTTCGCACTCTGATCAAGTACCGTTTCTCCTCTAAATAAGGTAAAAGTCGCATCCATATTGGTGCTGGCCTCTATGGTGAAGTCGGAGCCCGGTGTAAGGGTTGTCAGATTGATAGCCGGTGAGGTTCGGTTCAGTTCAAGGCTTTGTACATCAAATAGGACATCTTGTGTCTTTTTGTCTCCAGTGCCGTTTTTAGCCTTCGCCAGCATACCAATCTGAACGATATCGGCGGTCCCGTACAGCGCAGAAGGGATATACGAAAAGGAAAAGGTGCCGTCACCATTATCGGCAAATTTCTGGTTCTCATTGGAATCTTCCCAGACCCCGTTAGTGGGCGAGTCAGTCTGTTGACCTGCTCCGTTGACATACCAGGTCCAGAAATACATATCCGTTACTCCCCATATTGAAGGATCGATACCCGATACCGTGACCGTGATTTCCGTTTCCGGACCGAAAGTTTCAGGTTCGATGGTAAAGGTACCCTGTTGTTCCTGTGCATGGATCAGGCAACTGAGCCCCAATACGAAAACTCCTGTGAGAAAAGACTTGAGATGATGCATCACGAGGGGATTTATGTCAAAAAAGGGCTGTGGTATGCACAGCCCTTTTCTAACGTTTCAAAAAGAGGATTTATGATCTGGGATACAGAGCGTAAGTTGGAGCGGCAGGATCCGAGAAATCCAGAACGATATCATACAGACCTGCGGATACAGGAATGTTGTTTCCAGGACTCTCCAGGACGTTGCTTCCCTCGCCTGTACGGCCCAGGTCGCCGTTCCATTCGTCGTTAGGACGGAACTTGATTTCACCGTCTACCAGGGTAACGCCCTGAGCCAGCCAGATGCCGGGGTTCACTTCGGTGAAAAGGAAATCCGGTCCGGCACCGCCCCAATCGTTGTAGCCGGAGCCGACTACTCCCCAAAGCTGTGCTTCAGCAACGGAGAAAGTGAGTCCGACTGGATCCATCTGCACGGCGTAGTATCCCGCAGTGGCAGCGATGTTATTACCGGGCTGAGCAAGCACACCGTCACCGTTCTGTCCCAAGTCGTTTTCCCAGGTATTCCTTGGGCGGAATTTGAACTCGCCGTCCAGCAGCTTAACCCCTACCTTGAACGAATCCGTGGTGTAGTCGTAGAACATCAGGGCATCGGGTCCGGCACCGCCCCAGTCGTTATATGCCGATCCTACTATACCCCAGCTGAACGCTTCCCAGGTGAGGGTATTGGCATTCAGGTCGAGAGTAAACTTGTAGTCACCGGGCTCGATGGTGAAGTTGCCTCCGTTGGGTTCCAAAGTAACTCCATCTCCGCCGGGCCCCAGGTTGGAAGACCACTGTCCGTTTTCTCGTATTTTGAATTCTCCTCCGTTGTAGGAGGTTGCATAGGTCACGAATACATCAGGGCTGCCGGTGGAATAAAAAGTAATATCCTGTGGTCCCTCGTCCCAGCCTCGGAAGGCGGCTCCTACCAGTCCCCAGCTTACGATCTCGATGCCGCTTCCATCCTCGGCCACGATCAGGCGAATGGTGAGGGATTGGGCGTCGGAGAGTGACTCCTGATCGCCCTGCCCGCTACCCAGGTAGCTGCGTACCCGGAAGTACACCGTGGCGGGGGTATCGGGTTGCAGTTCCATTTCGTTAGCGAAGTCGAGCAGTTCCCCTACGGTTACGGCTGCATTGGTAGCCGTGGTGGTGGTGATCAGTTCGAAGTCCCCGAAGTTCTCATCCATGGAGCCCTGCAGGTCGTAATTCACCGGGGAAGGAACTCCAAAGTCTACCGGATCCCAAACGAAGCGCTCCGCTATGTTTGATGCGGTTTCGTTCGAGATCAGGTACTCGCTCAGGAAGGTGTTGGTAAACACCGCCGTGTTGCCTGCCGAGTCTTCCGGTACGAGGAAGATCAGCGCATCGTCATCTGTACACGCCGTAGCCAGAAGCAGTACGGCAATGATGGAAGAAAAGAGTTTTATCAGTTTCATCTGTGCTTAGTTTTACTTTATAATTAATATCCGGGGTTTTGTGTCAGGTTCGGGTTGGTCGCCAGGCTGGCCGTCGGGATGGGGAACAGATCGAAGTGGTCAGGAATGGCCTGTCCACCGGGTACGTTTCCTTTCCACGCCCAGTTGTAGTTACCTCCGGTAAACCTGTCGAAGCGAATCAGATCCTGACGGCGGTGCGACTCCCAATACAATTCGCGGCTGCGCTCGTCCAGTATAAAGTCCAGGGTAAGATCACCGGCGGTGATGTTTTGGGAGGAGTCTCCATTGGCCCGCTCGCGCAGGGCATTCACCAGATTCAGGGCAGTGGTTTGATTTCCGCCACCTCCGCGCAGGAAGCATTCGGCATACATCAGGTGTACATCGCCCAGTCGGAACATGGGGAAGTCGGCATCACAGAGGGTAATGTCGCTTCCCTGTGCACCTGTGCTGGTCAGGTTGGAGAATTTCGTCATCACATAACCCTGATCGCGGTCGGATATGTCCGAAATATCGGCATCCCGTCCGGCAAAGAGGATGTTGTTGCGTGCGTCCCCGGCGAAATCGGTGCTTCCCAGGAACAGTTCGGACCATTCACGGGTGATGCGAATCGCGCCACCCCAGCCGCCTTCCTGGACGCCTATACTCAGTCCGTTGTCTTCGATGCTACCGACGGCCCCGTTGGTCATCACCGTGGTCGGTCCGAAGTTCTGTACGGTCTGCCCGTCGGATACCACCGGAAATATGATCTCATTACTTCCCTCGTTGATATCGTTGTCGGCATTGAAGATGTTATCGTAGTCGTTAGCCAATGTGTATCCGGCGCCCAGCAGGTTTTCGATATAGGTCATGGCATCGCCGTAACGATCCTCGCCGATGAATACTTCCGCATTCAGGTAGACCTTGGCCAGCAACATCCAGGCGGCTCCCCTGTCGGCGCGTCCCCACTCATTGGATCGGGGAGCCTCGAGTTCGTCCAGGATGGCCAGCAACTCACTCTCCACGTAGGTGAAGAGTTCCGCCCGGCTCGCCTGGGGAGGCTGAAAGGCACCTATGGGATCGGCATCGGTAACGAAGGGCGCCTTTCCGAAGAGGTCCATGAGATTATAGTAGGCCAGGGCCCGCAGGAATCGGGCCTCGGCCCGGAATACGGGGATTTCGTCCCTTACGGATCCCGTGATGCCGCGGCTGTCCAATACCCCATCTTCGGTTTGACGAAGGAAGTCATTGGCAAAGGCCACACTCAGCATGGCCCGGCCGAAAATGCCGGTAAGTATAGGGTTGCCGGAGGTCCAGATGGCCCTGTTGATTTCACGAAGGCCCGGGTCGTTTTCATAGGACCATATGGCCTCGTCCGTGGAAAAGGTCTGAAGGTTCATCAGCCCTCGCCCGTACTGGCTGGTACCCGCGTCCAGACCCGCGATAAAAGAGGATCCGGTACCATCTGTACCCGTTAGGGCCAGGTTACTGTAAACGCCCGCCAGTGCGGAGCGGAATGCATCGGGATTCTGGAAGAATTCGTCCGCCAGCAGCAACTGATCGTCTCCAGGTTCCACGTTCAGGTCGTCTTCGCAGGCGAATCCCGTCAGGAGCAAGCCTGCGACCCAAAAGGTTCTAATAAATGATTGTATTCTTCTCATAACTGTTTTTTTATAAGCCAATGTTTAGACCCAGCAGGACCGTGCGCGCCCTGGGGAAGATGGTGTTGTCGATACCTCCGATGATCTCGGGGTCGATACCGCTGTAGTTGGTGATCACGAAGGCGTTCTGAACGCCCGCCCAAACCCGTGCACGGGTTCCGTCGCCGAATGCATCCGGGAAGGAATACCCCACGGTAATATTGTCCATCCGGAGGAAGGAGGCATTCTCCACGTACAGGTCCGAGAGGATCACATCTGCCGTATTCACGAAGTCGGTTTCCAGTACGCTTACGGGCAGGTTGGCCGGAACCTGATTATCTCCGATCAGGCTGTACTGGGCATTGGAGGAGTTCACGTTATTGTAAACGTACCCCCCAATGGAGGCCCTCATATTAAAGGAGAAATCCCAATTCTTGTAGCTGAGGTTGCTCAGCATACCGATGGTCACATCGTGGTCCGGATTGCGATAGATATAACGGTCGTCCAGGGTAATCTGCCCGTCCCCGTTCAGGTCGGAATAGGCCCCCTCGATGGGCCGGCCGTTGCTGTCGTATATCTGATTGAAAACATAGAAGGAATTGGGTGCGAAGCCTTCGCTCTGCAGTTGAATAGTATTACCCGTACCCCCGGCTATGCCTCCGACGGGTACATCCGCACCCAGGGCGAGTCGGTCGACGACCCGGTCCAGGTAGGTGGCGTTGAGGTTCACGTTCCAATTCAAATCAGTAGTGCGGAAGATATCGGCGTTTATGCCTACCTCCAGGCCTTCCACGGTGAGATCACCGATGTTCTGGGGTCCGCTGTTGCTGAAGTTCGATCCATCAGCTATAGGCGCGAAAGCCAAAAGATTCTCGGATTCCTTTCGAAAAACGTCCACGGAACCACTGATGCGCTGGTTGAAGAGTCCGAAGTCCATACCCACGTTGTAGGTCGTAGTCTCCTCCCACTGCAACTGCTCGTTTCGGAAACCGGGCACACCGATAAGTATGGGTGTCTGGCCGAAGATATATTGGCTCTGGGGCTGTCCCTGAATGTAGCGCTGCAGGAACTGGTCCTCCACGCCTATGTCCTGCTGTCCGGTTACCCCCCAACTCGCGCGGAACTTGAGGTTGGATATCAGCTTGGAGTCCCGCAGGAAACCTTCGTCGCTTACCCTCCAGGCGAAGGCTGCTGCGGGAAAGTTACCCCAGCGGTTCTGCTCGCTGAATCGGGAGGTACCGTCACGCGTATAGGAGAAGGTAAAGAAGTATTTGTCGAAGAACGAAAAATTGGTCCTCCCGATATAGGTGACCAGTACCACATCAGTCCGGGTATCCGTACGGGGTTCCGATCCCGCCTGTGGATCCCTCTGGTCCTGGGTGGTAAAGGCGTCCTGCTCGAACTTCTGGTAGTTGTAGATACCCTGTATATCGAAATCGAAGTCACCCAGGTCTTTCTCATACATCAGGGATCCGTTAAACTGGGTGTTTTTGAGGTAGCTGTTGTAATCCGTTTTCGAACCGACGAATTGGTTTTCGAAGTTGGTAGCCCTGCTTTGGGCGGAACGCTCGTTGAAACCCTCCCCATAGGACTCGTCATAACCCAGGTTCACCTCCCCGGTCAGGCCCTCGAGACCGTGAAACTTGTACACCAGATTCACATTACCGAAAACCCGGCGCACATTACTGCTATTGTCTACTTGCAACAGATTGGCCACCGGATTAAAAGGGGTCTGCGGGATCAGGTCATTGCCGTCCAGCACCCCGTCGTTGTTATCCCTGAAAAATTCGAAGAAGCCTCCAAAGGGCGAGGTAGGATCGTAGACGGGTACGGTCGGGTTGAAGCGGAGTGCATCGCCTTCCACTCCCGCGGCGAAGCGGTTTTGTACGAAGGAGGCATTCGCGTTGATATTGATCTTGAGGTGATCGTCGAACAGGGTGGGATTAATCGCCAGACTCACGTTGCTTCGCTTAAAGTTGGAAGTCAGACGCAGACCGTCCTGATCGATATGGCCGGCAGACAGACGAACCGGTACACCGGCAAGTGCCCCCCGGATACTGATGTTATTGTCGGTCTGAAGGGCGCCCTGATAAATTTCGTCCTGCCAGTTGGTATCGGCATTCCCGATCAGGGCAAAGAAATCATCGTTGGGCGCAATCGTGCCCAGACTGGCCTGGCGGGCAACCAGTTGCTTGTAGGCCTCGGCTCCGAAGACATCGTAGGTGCGGGCAACGGACTGAATACCCATGGTACTGTTGTAATCGATGCTCAGATTGCGGCTACCTTTTTTGGTGGTAATAATAATCACACCATTGGATGCCCGTGATCCATACACCGCAGTGGCCGACGCATCCTTCAGTACAGAGAAGGATTCAATATCGGCAGGATTCAGATCCGATAGGATGTTACGTCCCCCGCCAACGGTCTGGTTGGTAATCGGCAGCCCGTCAATTATAATGAGCGGATCGTTGTTGGCATTCAGGGACGAACCGCCCCGGATACGGATTTGGGAACCTGCACCCGGTCCGCCGTTCGAAGTAATGTTTACACCGGCTACCCGACCCTGCAGCAGGTTGTCAGGAGTTACTATGTTACCCTGGTTGAAGTCCTCGGTAGTTACGGCGGCTACAGAACCGGTCGCATCCTTTACGGTTGTGGTACCGTATCCGATCACAACGACCTCGTCCAGTTGCTGGGCATCCTCCCGAAGAGACACGTTTACGACGGAACTGCTGACCGTGACTTCCTGAGTGATGAAACCGATATAAGAAAACACCAGGACATCCCCGTTGCTGGCCGGGATCTGGAACTTCCCATCGAAGTCGGTGCTGGTTCCCGTACTCGTACCCTTGACTACCACACTGGCGCCCGGCAGGGGCTGGCCTGTAGCAGCATCCTTTACTGTACCGCTTACCTGTTGCGCCTGCACGAACCATGCGAAGAACAGGGCACTAAGCGTTAGAATGGCTTTTTTCGTATACATACTTTTAAAATTCGAATTAGTTAAGGTTGCCTTGAAAAGCACAGGTAATTTACATATCATTAACACTTAAAAAAAATACTTCGATTAGAAAATTCACATCAAACGTTTTCTGTTTAAGTTAAATATTTGCAGATTGACAAAACAGGGTCGAAATTCTGAGAATTTAGTGGAATTGCCTGGAAAAACCCATACAATTTTCTCTTTGTGGAGTACTTTAGCATTTAGAGTTAAACAAAATGAAGTCACGCATCACGCTTAAGGCGATCGCAAAGGAGTTAGGGGTCTCTATATCAACGGTTTCCAAGGCGCTTCACAACCACAAAGACATCAGTCTGGAGAATCGCCGGAGAATACAGAACTATGCCCGAGAGCACAACTACCAGCCGAACAGCGTGGCCCTGAACCTCAAGAACCGGCATACCCGTAAAATTGGGGTTATTATACCGGAGATCGTGCACTACTTCTTCTCAGAAGTCATAGCCGGAATTGAGGAGATTGCCCAGGAGAACGGGTATCAGGTGCTGATCGGTGTATCCAACGAATCGGTCATACGCGAGGCTTTCAATCTGGATATGATGTTGTCTTCCGGGGTTGATGGTTTCCTGATTTCCCTCTCCAAGGAGACGTTCCGAAATCAGGAACGGGCCCATCTGGATAACCTGCTGGAGGAAGGGGTTCCCATGGTCATGTTCGACCGGGTAATGGAACAGCTGATGTGTCATCAGGTGATCATAGACGATTACGAGAGCGGCTACCGCTCCGCCCTGCATCTGCTGGAACGCGGTTGCAGACGCATACTGATTATTTCGACCGAGGATTACCTGCGTATTGGAAACCTGCGCAGCAAAGGGGCACAAAAGGCCATACAGGAATGGGGACTGGATTGGGACGAAAAACTGGAACTGGCCGTGGATTACAGGGAGGGTTTGCTCGAAAACAGCAAGTTCATGGAAGAGCAGATCGGGCGGGTTTTCGATGCTTTCCCGGATATCGATGGGGTTTTCTGCGTAAATGAAGTGGCGGCGTTTACTGCCCTGAACATTGCGATGGATCGCGGTAAGCGCATACCCGAGGATCTTCAGATCATTGGATTCTCCAACGGCATTCTGTCCAAATTATCCCGGCCCCAGCTCACCACAGTCGATCAGCACGGAAAGGAAATAGGCCGCAAGGCGGCTCAGGTGCTTATCGATCAGTTAAAAACGGACAGCCAGCCGGAGGTCTTTAGCAAGTATCTGGTGCATACCGATATTCTGGAGCGGAGCAGTACCCGTCCCAGGGCAGAAGGCGAAGGGGAGAGTTCAGGCTCGTGAAATCTGCCCTTCCACTCCCGAAGAACTGTTCAGGCGAAGCCAGCTGAGATCGGATTCGAGACGGAAGCTGCCCAGGTATTCAAATCGGCATTCCTCCGGTGCGATCACGGATAAAAAGGCTTGATGTCCCGAGTCCCGGTAGAGGTGATACACGTTTCCTACGACCGGTTCAAAATTAAAGCGGGCATTGTACACCAGCTGATTGTATTCCAGTCGTTCCTTCAGGCTTTCGTACTGACGCTTAATCTCCTCGAACTCGGCGGCGAGCTTTTCGTTCACGGCCCTTGAGCCTTTGCGCTTCCATCCGGTAAGTTGCTGGGGTACAATGCGGGGCGCCGAACGGTCTGTGGCATAGGGCCTGAGGAAGGCGTCGTACCTCTGGGTCGCCTCGTTATATACTACCGAATCGGGTTTTTTATGGCTCATTGCGGGACTTTATTCCTTCAGCAGAGCGGTGATTTTCCGGCTCTCGGGTGAAGTGGTAGAGGCAAAGCTCCCCAGTAACCTGCCTTCCGGGCTTACCAGAAACTTATGGAAATTCCAGAGAATCCTGCTGTTCCGCAGACCGTTGAGCTCCTTTCGCGTCAGCCACCGGTACAGCGGATGCATCCCACTTCCTTTCACCTTGATTTTGGCGGTCATCGGAAAACTGATCCGGAACTCCCGGCTGCAGAATTCCTGTATGTCCTCTTCGCTGCCGGGTTCCTGTCCGCCGAACTGGTTGCAGGGAGCCCCGATAACAACGAGTCGGTCCTTATGGGCCTGATACAGTCTTTCCAGGGCAGCATACTGACCGGTAAAACCGCATTCCGAGGCCACGTTGACAAACAGGAGGAATTTTCCCTTAAGGGGTTTCCAGTCCATAGGCCGCCCGTCGATTCCCTGCAGCTCTATATCGTAAAGGCTTTGACTGGGTTTGCCTCTATCGTTGCGGTTACGCAGTTTATCGAAGGCCGAAGTCGAGTCGAGTAGCCAGCCCATATGCCTATCTTAGGTTGGACAGGTAATCCTGCAGTTCTCGGCGTTTTTCCTGGCTTTCGAACGCACCCGAGTAGAAGGAAGTTACCGTGGATGAAGTGTCGTCCTTTACTCCTCTGGACGCCACACAAAGGTGTTTGGCGTCGATGATCACCGCCACATCCCGGGTGCCAAGGGCCTCGATCAGCTCGTTGCCGATCTGGTTGGTCATGCGTTCCTGAACCTGTGGTCGTTTCGCGTAATACTGAACGATGCGATTCAGTTTGGACAAACCGATTACTTTGCCCGAGGAAATGTAAGCAACGTGGGCCTTTCCTATGATCGGTACGAAATGGTGCTCACAATTGGAGTAGAAGCTGATGTCCCGCTCCACAAGCATTTGATTGTAGTTGTACTTGTTGTCGAAGAGGGCCACCTTGGGTTTGTTTGCGGGATCGAGCCCCGAGAAGATTTCCTCGATGTACATCTTGGCTACCCGCTCGGGCGTTCCCTTCAGGGAATCGTCGGTCAGGTCGAGACCCATGATTTCCATAATACCCTTGAAATGTGCGGCGATGCGCTTTTTCTTGGATTCGTCGCTCTCCTCGAATGCATCGGATCGCATGGGTGTGTCCAGGCCTGTGTACAGGTGGTCATCACCTATCTCTTCCGGGGTCAAATCACTGGTCTTAAGCAGGGTATTCAACACGGTTTCTTGCGGTTTCATAAAGGGTAATTTTCAATTCGAGTTCAGCTTCCAGATGGGGCCTCAGCCTTTCGAAAATTCTTCGGGCTATATTTTCTGCCGTAGGATTCAGGTGTTCGAAATCGGAAACCTCCAGATTGAGGTTCTTGTGGTCGAAGGGCTCAGTCACCTCCCGTTTGATCAGATCCGACAGGACTTTAGCATCCATTACGTATCCGGTTTCCGGCTTACAGTATCCCGTAACCTTGACTTCCAGGTCATAATTATGGCCGTGATAGTTCGGATTGTTGCACTTGCCGAATACCTTTTGGTTCATTTCGTCAGACCACTCGGGATTGTGCAGCCTGTGGGCTGCATTGAAGTGCTCCTTTCGTATTACCGCGGTTTTATACGTCTGCTGCTCCCTGGATGAACTCATTAATTCATTTTGTGCACCAAAGATCGGGAACCGTCTCCGTATTGTTTAATAAAAAATGTTAAAGATTAAACAAATATGAAGCCGGCTCACCTTTGCCTTCGCTCCGGCGCGTAATCCGATTTGTAGTGTTTTCTGCGGACTCCTTACAGGGGCATAGCAGTTTGATTTAACCGCAGCGGAGCGCCGGGAATTTAGTGAGGCAGGCGGGGTTTCAGGAGTCCGTAGACAAACGTGCCCAGTACGGCCGAAGCCAGCACGATCAGTATGGGCCAGTAGCCTGCACCTGCCAGGGTGTACATGGGGCCGGGACAGGCGCCCGACAAGCCCCATCCCAGACCGAACAGGGCCCCGCCGAAAACAGTACGGTAAACCCCCTTTTCCTTGGGTGCAATCTCTATGGGTTCTCCCTGGAAATCGCGGGCCTTGGTTCTTTTGATGTACTGCACACCGGCCAAGCCTATGGCTACGGCCGAGCCAATAATGCCGTACATGTGAAAGGATTCGAACTGAAACATCTCGTAGATCCGGAACCAGGAGGCGGCCTCCGATTTGTACATGATGATGCCGAAAACGGTTCCGGTAAGTATGTAGTAAAGCGACTTTTTCATAACTAAAATAACAAGGGGAAGAGCAGATGGACAGTGGTGAGGCCTCCGATAAAGAATCCGACGACGGCCAGAAGCGACGGAAGCTGAAGATCGCTCAGGCCGCTGATGGCGTGTCCGGAGGTGCAACCTCCGGCGTATCGGGCCCCAAAGCCCACGAAGAAACCGCCCAGGACCAGGTACAACAGCATCTGCGGATCGCCAAGGACCTCCATGCCAAACAGGCGCTCGGGAAGATAGGCCTTACCGGCGGAGGTGAATCCGTATTCCTCCAGTCTCTCGACGGTTTTGGGGTTGAGGTCTACCGCACTGTCCTTGCTGAGTACCTGTGCGCCCAAATAACCTCCCAGAACCGCACCGAGGGCCAGCAGCAGGTTCCAGCCCTGCGACTTCCAGTCGTAGTCGAAGAACGCCACGCGCTTACCCGCGCCCATGGCGCTACACGCGGCCTTAAGGTTACTCGACATCCCGAATCTCTTCCCGCTGAAGAGCAGGAACAGCATGAAAACAGCGATCAGGGGCCCGGATACATACCAGGGCCAGGGTTCCCATATCCAATCCATAGTCAATTTTTTTTTAGCGAGGGCAAAAATACAGCTTAATTCGGCAATATCGCCCCGATCACTCCCATCAGCAGTCGCAGCCCGCGTACAGACCTTACCCGGAGGCCCGTAGTGGGGGAAGTAGTGATTGCTCAGCGCCGAAGGCCGGGTAGGGGATATTCCCCGCAGGCACTGCCAATGGGAGACCCGTCCGGGATTCTTGCTGCTCGGGAGTCGGGGGTGTATTTGCCCGGATCTTTAAGGTAACGGCTGATCAGCGATCCCATACGACGGGCGCCGGGGTCTTTCTTTTGCCTGGCGAGCTTCTCCTGCCAATCGGTGAATACCTGGAATACCTGCTCGCGTACCTGAGGATATACATCGGATTGTGCACCCAGCCGCATCATATGATCCAGCACCCGGTAGCGGACGAGTTTCTGGATTTCCTTCCGGTAGGAGTCGGTCACGCTTTCGTCCATACTGTGCTCAACCAGGGCCTCCAGTACGGTATCCAGACCATACAGCGAGGGTACTTCCGCCTTTTGCTCGATCAGTCGATTGGCGCGCTCGGGATGCAGCAGGTAGGATAAAGTGAATTCAGCGGCCGTCTCGGCCGTGGCCAGGGGATCGAAGGCCACTCCCATCCTGGAAGGGAAGGATTCCCTGCTCCGGGCCGATCCAAAAGTGCGCGGCCCGAACAGCCTGCGCTGTTTTTCAGGGATGACCAGTACGGCCGGATCCAGGGTGGCCAGCACGGCGCTCAGGGCCTTGAGCTGGGTCTCCAGGTCTACGCGTTCCACTCCGTTTTGTCCGTCTCCGGTAAGGGTGTAGCGGTAGTCCAGTCCTCCGATGAGCTTGGTGGCCGCTTCGGTCTGATAGCGGTGAAAGAAATACAGGGGAACGAAGACGTCTTCGAGTTCACTGCTGCTCCGTCCGGAGGGGAGGTTGTATTCCGAGAACTGAGAGACCCCCTTTTCCCTAACGGCCAGCACCTGGCGCAATTCGGTGACGGGATCGCTCCCATTGTCCCAAAGGTGTGCATGCAGGTGGGCGCCTCCGGGTGCACGGGCATCGGAGTCCGACACGAACCGCAATCCGGAATCCCAGGCGGATTTCAGTATCCCCTCCAATGCGGCCTCCTCGTCGGTTCCATCCGGGAAATCGCTGTAGGCATAGGCCACCGTTATCCGGTCCCATTCACCTATGTCGGTGTCGTAGGCTCCGGACAGGTCGATTTCGCCATCTGTAAGCCGGATCCTGGGATGGGGGTAGTCCATGACGGAGGAGCGTCCGACGGTACTGGCGGCAAAATTGTGGGTAAATCCGAGGGTATGCCCGATCTCGTGGGCGGATAGCTGTCGGATACGCGCCAGAGCCAATTCCAGCATGGGCCCGTGGTTGTCGTCGCGTTCGGCATAGGGCCGGTTCATCAGCGCCTGGGCGATCATGAAATCCTGTCGAATCCTAAGGCTCCCCAGACTCACGTGTCCCTTGATGATTTCTCCGGTACGGGGATCGGTTACCGACATGCCATAACTCCAGCCGCGGGTGGATCGGTGCACCCACTGAATCACGTTGTAGCGGATGTCCAGGGGGTCGGCATCGTCCGGGAGCATCCGGAGCTGGAAGGCGTCCTTATAGCCTATGGCCTCGAAGGCCTGATTCCACCAGCGCCCGCCTTCGAGCAATGCCGACTTCACGGGTTCCGGGGTGCCGTTATCCAGATAATAGACAATGGGTTCGACGGCCTCGCTGATCACGGCATTCGGATCTTTCTTCTGCAGGCGGTGCCTCCGGATAAAGCGTTTCAGCAGGGGTTCTTCTACCGGGGAGGCATAGTCGTAGTAGTCGAAGGGATAGCAGCCGCTGCGCGGATCGAAGACGCGGGACTGGTAGCCTGCGTCCGGCAGTTCAATAAAGGAGTGGTGCTGATGAACACTTACCGCAGAAGGGCTGGGCGTTACCGACCGGATCTCGCTTCCGGTAGCCCGCCCCTTAAAGGTCAGCAGGACATCGAATTCGCTGTTCATCGGAAAGGCCCGCGTCCGCTCCAGGGCTATCGAACTCCGGGATTTATCCAGGCTGTAACTCCCTTGTTTTTTCTCTTTGAGGCGTTGGCTTACCCCGTGTGCATCCTGCATTAGAAAGGGCGTCAGATCGATCAGGTGGGTGGAGTCGGAGCTTTCCTTGATGGGGAATCCATAGAGCACCGATCGGGCGAAAGCCTGGTCCACCGAAGCCTTTTCCAGGGCATTGTCGGTGCCAGCCCTGTAGGTCAGGTTGGGCTGTATAAGCAGCAGCTTGTTGCCCGCCCTGCGGAAATATACAACCCGGGTATTCCCCAGCTGGCCTCGATCCAGGCCTATGTCATTGCTCCCGATTCCCTGGCTAAGGGAATTGACATAGAGGAACTCCTCGCCGAGTCGGTCGACCTTCAGCAGGATCTGGTCCTTGTCTTCGCTGTAATAGAAATCGAAGTACCCTTCGTATTTCTTCAAGTCTGCGGTAGCCTTGAATTCCTGTGAAAACAGGCAGAGTGTACTGAAAGCTGCAGCTAGCGTGAGGATAGTGATGCGCATATCTGAAAAGGAAAAGAGTTTGCCCGAAGGTAGTAAAAGATTGTTCCTGCCGGTCGAGCCTCTAATCTGTTGGGGATTGACGGGGGAAAAGCCTGGGGAGGAATTTACCCGTCCGCCCCTGATACTCGGCATATGCGCTGAATTTGTCGGACAGCAGTCGCTCCTCATAGGCGCTCTTGATGTGGAAGAAAAACCCCAAAACCAGAGTTAGCGCCAGCTTGTAAAAGGATGCTGCTGCCAGGGAATAGGCCAAAAAAACGATCAGGATACCGGTGTAGATGGGGTGTCGAATGTACTGAAACACCCCCGTTGTGGTCAACACGGCCTCCTGCCTCGGGCTGGGAAAAGGGGACATGAATGCCCTGAGTTGCCAGATTGCAGTAAGGCTGAGGATGAAGCCCAGAGCGATGAATCCGCCAGCCGCTGTCCAATGCATCTGCATGCGCCCGGGCCAGACTCCCAGTGAATCATTGATGTCGATGGGGAGAACAAACGCCCCCATCAGCAAAAGCTGGATTCCCACCAGTATGAGATCCTTGGTTTTCACTTCCTAAAGATCGGAAAAACCCCGGAAGTCCGGGGCAGTTCGATGTCGGGCTTAAACGTTTTTACCCTTCATCATCTTGTTCCAGTACAGGTAAGGCAGCCCGTATTTCTTAAGCATCCAGAGTCTCCAGTGCTCCCTGGCGCTGTCGAATACCAGCATCTGCCTGAGTTTGGGATCCGGAGTAAAGTTTCCGTCGTAATCGAACTCGGCCAGGGTCATTTTGCCGTAACCCGTCACCAGCGGACAGCTCGAGTATCCGTTATAAGAATAATTGTCCACTGCCTTGTCTTCGGTTAACAGGATCAGGTTTTCCACGAGCACGGGCACCTGCTTGCGCACGGCCGCACCGGTCTTCGCCGTTGGCAGGGCCGCCACATCTCCCAGTCCGAAGATATTGGGGTACTTCTTGTGTTGCAGGGAATGCTTGTCGACATCCAGCCATCCGGCCTCGTTGGCCAGTTCCGATTCCCTGACGAATCTGGGTGCCGCCTGCGGTGGAGCGAGATGCAGGAAATCAAAGGGGAGGTGTATGTCGACATCCCCGAACATCTTCTCGCCCAACGGGCTGTCTTCGTTAATGATGCAGCGATTCTCCTCGGGTGCCGTATGGCTGAAGTGGACGATACGCTGCTCGATGTCTATGGACCGAGGGGCGTAGAAGGGCTTGAAGTGTATGCCGTAGCGATCGATCACGTGGGTCAGGGTTTCCCGGATTTCCTTTACCCCAAAGACCACGGATCCCGGGGTGGCAAAGATCACATTGACCTTCTCGCTCATGCCCTTTTTGCGGAAGTAATCCGCCGCCAGGTAGGCAATTTTCTGAGGTGCACCGCCACACTTGATCGGAGTAGTGGGCTGCGTGAACAGGACATTTCCCCCTTTGACCCTCTGCAATTGTTCCCAGGTGTACTGTGGATCGGTATAGTTGCTGCAGGCTATGCCTTTTTCCAATGCCTCCGGCAATCCCTCGATCAGGGAGGGTTCCATGACCAGTCCCGTGGCCACTACCAGATAGTCGTAGGTCAGCCTTCCGTTTTCTTTGGTGCTTATGGCATTTTCTGCCGGCTCGAATGCCGTCGCGTAGTCCCGTATCCAGTTCACGCCCCCGGGCATGATTTCGGCCATGGGCCTGGCCGTTTTCTCGAACTTGTATGCACCCGCTCCAACCAGGGTCCAGGCGGGCTGATAATAGTGCGTTTCCGCGGGTTCAATAACGGCGATATCGAGTTTCGGGTTCTTCTTCAGCAATTGGGTGGCCGTCATGATCCCGGCCGTGCCCCCTCCGATGATGAGGATCTGATAATGTGACTTCATGGAAATCTATTGGATTAGGATTTTTCAATTTATACGGAATCTGTTGTCAAATCTGTAACCCCGGTTACAGACCGGTATGAATCCTGTAAAAAACCTGATTTCTTACCCGGGTGTTTATCCGATCCAAGGGGATGCAAAAATGAAAACCCCGCTGAGCGTTTTAGGCCCGGCGGGGTTAACAGGCATTGTGCCGGAAGTCAGCTCCAGGCCATATAGCCGCCCTTGAGGTCGCAGACTTCGCTAAATCCCATCTTCAGCATGCGTTTGGCAGCATTCCGGCTTCGCTGGCCTGAGCGGCAATAGACGAATACCGGAGCCTCCATTTCCATGGCCTTCACCTGCTGGTCGAAGTGGGATGGGTTCATTACGTCTATGTTTTTGGCGCCCTTAATGTGCCCGGCCTGGAATTCCCTGGCCGTTCGAACATCGATCAGCCTAAGAGGCTTTTGACCTGAGATACGGGACTTAAATTCATCGGCATGTAATACCGTATACGTTCCCTGGGCGGCACCAGAACCCGGGTTTCCCCCGCCGAATAGTTTCGATAAAAAAGACATAAGTATGGGTGTTATCCCTCAGTAGGGCATTTAAAATCACTGGTTTCGATTCCCGCTTCCCGTATTCCCTTCATGCCCAGGCTCACATCGATCAGGTTGTGGATGCCCCGACTCTTGAGTATGGAGATGGCAATCATGCTGCGGTATCCCCCGGCGCAGTGTACGTAGGCCGTGTCGGCTTCAGGGAATTCTCCGAGGAAATCGTTCAAGAAATCCAGGGGCGTATTGTTCGATCCGGGAATATGCTCCGCCGAATGCTCGGTTTCTTTGCGAACATCGTAGATGGGGAGTTCCTGTCCGGCCATTTCCTCTTTAAGCTCGGCTGCGCTAATGGTGGTGACGGTATCGTAGTCCTTGGCAGCGGCCTTCCAGGCCTCGAATCCTCCTTTGAGATAGCCGATAGTCTGGTCGAAACCCACGCGTGAAAGTCGTGTGATGGTTTCCTCCTCCCGGCCTTCCTCTACGACCAGCAGTATGGGTTGCTTGACATCGGTGATCAGGGCGCCTACCCAGGGGGCGAAGCTGCCATCGATCCCTATGAATATGGAACGGGGGATATGCCCCCTGGCGAAATCGTCCTGATGGCGTACGTCCAGTACTACGGCCGCGGTTTCATTGGCGGCCTGTTCGAAAGCATCCGGATCCATAGCCACGCTTCCGCGCTCCAGGACCTCTCCGATGTCGTCGTACCCCTCCTTATTCATCTTCACGTTCATCGGGAAGTACTGGGGAGGAGGCAGCAGGCCGTCCGTCACTTCTTTGATGAATTCCTCACGCGACATGTCGGCACGCAGGGCGTAGTTCATCTTCTTCTGGTTGCCGAGGGTATCGACGGTTTCCTTCATCATATTTTTTCCACAGGCGGAACCGGCTCCATGGGCGGGGTAGACGATCACCTCGTCCGCCAGGGGCATGATCTTCTCGCGCAGGCTGTCGAATAACAGCCCGGCCAGCTCCTCTTGTGTCATGCTGGCAGCCTTCTGGGCCAGGTCGGGCCTGCCGACGTCACCCAGGAAGAGGGTGTCCCCGCTGAAAATGGCATGGTCTTTACCGTCCTCGTCCCGAAGCAGGTAGGTCGTGCTTTCCATGGTGTGGCCAGGCGTATGCAGTGCGATTATGGTGATGTTTCCCAGTCTGAATTCCTGTCCGTCCGTAGCTATGATGGCCTCAAAGTTCGGTTGGGCAGTAGGCCCGTAAATGATGGGCGCTCCACTGGCCTTGGCCAGTGTCAGGTGACCGGATACGAAATCGGCATGGAAGTGGGTCTCAAAGATGAACTTGATCCGGGCCTTATCCGACGCTGCGCGGTCGATATAAGGTTGTACTTCCCTGAGCGGATCTATGATGGCGACTTCGCCCTGGCTTTCGATGTAATAGGCTCCCTGGGCCAGGCAACCGGTGTAAATCTGTTCAATTTTCATAGTAGAATCATTAAGCGGTGTAAATGTAAGGGCTGCCGGGGAGCTTTAGGGTGACTGCGGTTACATAAGTCCCTGAAACAATTGAAGTTCACCGGTTACAGTTTATCGGGTTTCCCTGTGGAAAGATCTATTTGCGCTGGGTCTGCAGGCTTACCTTTTCCTGTATATCGGTGCGCCGGGTCTGAAGAACGGCGTGTGAATAGGCCTCGCGGATATTCGGATAGACATGTTCCCTGCCGATGTCCTCGATCAGTCCGCTGCTATGGAGGATGTCCCGAACCGGTCCTATGGGGTTGGCGAGGATAAACAGTATGCCCCGTTCTTTCAACTCGCGGATCAGCTGCCGCAACATGAATACGCCGCTGCTATCGAGGTAATTCACGGACTCCGCATTCATAATAATCGTTCGCAGCGGGGTCGGATGCTTCTCAACCAGGGTGAGGACCTGCTTCTTGAAATAATCTGTATTTCCGAAATAGACCTGGCCGTCAAAGCGAAAGGCCAATACGCCTTCGTGGGTCTCCACATCCTGCGCGAAGCGATCGACATTCCGGAAGTACTCGGTACCCCGGATCTTGCCGAGTACTGCGATGTGGGGCTGGGATGTCCGGTATACCAGAAGAAGCAATGACACGAGTATGCCGAGTAATATGCCTTCGGTGATCCCCACAAAGAGGGTGATCGCAAAGGTGAACAGCAGCAGGATGAATTCGTCCTTCCGGTTGCGGTACAGTTGCCTCGGATAGGACAGATCGATCAGTCCCGAAACCGCAACCATGATGATGGCGGCGAGCACTGCGTTGGGTAGATAGTGAAATAGTGGGGTAAGGAACAAGAGGGTAGCGGCGACCACTCCTGCACTCACCAGCAGGGCGACGGGTGTGCGTGCACCGGCCTGATCGTTAACGGCGGTACGGGAAAACCCTCCGGTGGTGGGATAGGACTGAAACAGGGATCCGAGCATATTGGAAAGGCCCAGGGCAATCAATTCCTGATTCGGTCGCACGTGATTCGTGCCGTGCTTTTCCTCCACCGCCTTAGCCACGGAGATGGCCTCCATAAATGCGACCAAGGCCAGGGTAATGGCAATAGGGACCAGTTCGGAGAATCGGTCCCATCCGCTTAAGGTTGGGCTAAACGATGGAAGCCCGTCGGGCACCTCTCCAACAATGGCCACTCCCAGGTCCGGCCCCTTTATGGCATAAATCAGTAATGTGCCCAGCACCACAGCGATCAGTGATCCCGGAATGCTTGGGTTCCACGATTTCAGCCCTTTGATCAGGGCGATGGCTCCGACGCCAATGGCCAGGGTCGGCAGGTGGGTCGATCCTATGGTGTCCAGGGCGTTCAGGACCAGGACGTGAACCTGATTGCTGCGCGCTATCTCGGTACCCAGAAGGTGCTTGAGCTGGCTGAGGCCTATAATTACAGCGGCGGCTGAAGTAAAACCGCTAATTACGGGGCGCGAGAGGAAATTCACCAGAAAGCCCATGCGCAAAATACCCAGCAGGAACTGGAAGCCGCCCATGATCAGCGAAAGGAACACGGCCATTTGTATGTATTCGGTCAGTCCGCTCAACGAGAGGGCGCCGAGTCCTGAAGCGACCAGGAGAGAGTCCATGGCCACAGGGCCAACGGCCAGTTGTCTCGAAGTACCAGTGAATGCATAGATTAGCTGGGGAATCAGGGCGGCGTACAGACCAAAGACAGGCGGAAGCCCTGCGATCATGGCATAGGCCATGCCCTGGGGGATGAGCATGATGCCAACCGTCAGGCCGGCCATCAGGTCACCGGACAGGTACTCCCTCTTGTAGGAGGGTATCCAAAGCAGGATGGGGAGTAACCTGTACATGAATTCTATTTGGGTGGAACGGTCTCGGAATCGAAGTCCACGGAGTCCCTGAGACTGCCCTGAAGTACCAGATAATTTCGGTGCAATTCGATATCGCCCAGTTTCTCGAGTTTCTTGAGCAGGCGGGAAATCACTACCCGTGAGCTGTGCAGGTCGTAGGCGATTTCCTGGTGGGTGCTGTGCAGGGTGAGGCTCTCGTTTATACGGGCCTTCTCCTGCAGGTAATGAACCAGACGTTCGTCCAGACGATCGAAAGCCACGCTGTCCAGGGTCTGAAGTACTTCGGTTAGACGTTCGTGATAGCTGTTGAATATGAATTGCCGCCAGCTTCGGTAGCGGGTCGACCATTCGTCTATTTTTCGGATCGGGACCATAATCATGCGCGTATCCGTTTCGGCTATGGCCCTTACCTCACTGCTAGCCTGTCCGATGCAGCAATTTACCGTAATGGAGCAGGTTTCTCCCTTCTCCAGGTAGTACAGCAGGAGTTCGTCCCCGTTTTTGTCCTCCCTGAGGATTTTAATGGCTCCCGAAATGAGCAGGGGCATGAAGCGGATGTATTCTCCGATCTCCAGTAGGGTAAATCCGGCCGGGACCTCCTTAAAAGTGCCTACCTGTACAATCTCATCCAAAAGGGCCCGCTCGAATATGTGGCCGTAGTGTTCGTTGAGTTCTTTGATCATAACAGCGAAGCTTGGATACGGTAAGTTATCTATTTTTTATGACGACGGCCTTCATTATGGGCAGTTGTACCGGGACAGACCCTGACCAAGACGGCCTAAAAGTAGTCCCGTACAGGCGGATGGACGGTAACCCGGGTTACAAAGGTCGGTGAAGTCTTCCGATCAGCGCTCTGATTTCCCTCATTTTGACCCTTGAGCCCATCGGGCAATTCAACGATTTAATCGCTCAAACGGGGCTCCCTATATCGATTCGTCCCTGAGATTGCCCTTTGGTCTTGCCGTTGATCGAAAGTTGATTATTCGCATACCAAGACCATTCTTAAATCGTTTTAGTGCCGGAGATGAAAATTAAAGTAACTTCAAACTGAGATTTAATAAAGTAACCCATTATGAAAAAGACCCTGAAATTTTACCCTTTACTGGCCGGAATCCTAATAGCCTCTCTGGCCATAGGCTGTTCCGACGACGATACGCCGGATTCCATCGGCGCAATCAGTAGCCAGGATGCAGCGGATCTGATCGCTGAAGCCCTGTCCGAGGATACGGGTGGAGTCAAGACCGTACTCAACGAATTCGCTCAGATCAGCCTGAATGAACAGCCCTCTGCCAATAAGGCCCTTGCTTCGGCCAACCGCGCCGAATGCGGGGTAATAGCCGAGGATTCAGACAGCCTCAGCGAGACCAGCGGGGACCGGACCGTTACAGCCAGCTTTGGCTATCAGTATCTCTTTACCTGCGAAGGTTTCGTACCGGTAAGCCTTACGGGTAATGCGGAAGCCACAATCGACTATACCGGGC
>CAZKAP010000025.1:0-17641 GCA_964550895.1 uncultured Flavobacteriaceae bacterium | reverse complement strand
CACCGCTACCTATACGGCCAATGGTGTGGTTACCAACCTCATCGCCCCTTCCGAGCCTTTTAATTTAACGGGTGAAGCTAGTTATGCCCTGAATAGCGTACTGAATGAAAACACCCGTACATTCCTCATGACCTGGGTGCTTACCGGTGTACAGATCGACAAGGAGTCTAACGACCTGGTCGGGGGTGCCGGCTCCATCAGCATAGAAGGTACAGGCCCTAACGGTGCATATGAATTCGAAGGACCCTATACCATAACCAGTGATAACGAACTGGTGATCACCATAGGTCAGACCGAGTTTACCATTGACCTGGATAGCGGTATCGTTCGATAGGCCAATCCTTTGCGAAAAGATTCAAGGCACCGTTTTTTGGCGGTGCCTTTTTCGTGTTTATCTCCTGGTAAACTTAAGATTTAGGAGGAACGGGTTTCTCTATGAATGGCTGTTGGCCTAACGGGCAACGCAAGTGTGGACGAAGGCCAGTCTCGAGCAGGAACCCGGGAACGGTGTCTATTCGTTTTCCGGATAGCGGGCATGGCAGGTAGGGCATTCGAAACTGTTGTCCCCCTTTTTCAGGTGGATTCCCGATAGGTGAGTGACCACAAAGTCCTGAATAAATGCATAGTTCGCCTTGTGGTTGTTTACGTCGATCTGTTTGTCTTTATATAGATCCCGGATCTGCCGGTCGTATTCCTGCTCTCCCCAGCAGTTGGGGCAGTAGCCTGCGGGTACCTTGCCCTTCCTCTCACTTTCGGTTGTAGCAAAAAAAGATGCCAGGGTGTTCACTATATTCATTCGGACAACGCGTATACCTTATTCAATTCCTTGGAAATCAACTCGCTTTTTCACGGAGCGGAAGTCCTTTCGGCCAATCATGACTGCCGATCAAAATCCTTAGTTCCCTCATGAAATTAGGGTATCCCTAAAACTCCCGGCCTTTGTCCGACGGTTTTTTGTTCACAAAAAAAAGCCCCGGATTCCGGGGCCTGAAAATGAAAAAGGGTGCTAAAATTCTAAAATCGTTCGCGGCGCTCTCTTCGATCGTCTCCTCGTTCCCGCCGATCTTCCCGTCGTTCTCCACGGTCTTCCTGCAATTCTTCGCGCGTTTCATTCAGGTCGGCCTCCATGGTTACGATAAAGGTCCGGATTATGCTTTCTTTAATATCCTGTTTCACATCCGGGGTAATCCTCCCGTAGGAAACTAGAGTAAGCCGATCGTGCAATGCTTGCTGGTTTTCGTATCTGTTTTGCAATTCGGCTGCATCCAGAATATCGTCCCGGGTGTCCCGCCGGTCGTCCCGGCTATTTCTTCTATCGCGTGACATATCGCGCAGGTCGTCCGGTTTTCCGGTGTATGTGCTTCGGTTTCTTCGATTTTCGCGCCTGTTGGTGCCCTGTTCCGTTCTGCTCTGACCTACCTCCCTTCGGGCGAAGGCCAGTTTCTGACGGGTCTGGTCAATTTCGCGATTCATGCTTGCCGTGAGTTTCGCACCCAGCCTTTCCGCCTTCTTGTAGCGGCCCTGGTCCAGGGCAAGTTGCAGTTCCTGGGCAAGCGTCCGGAAGGATGCCAATTCCTCGGTATCCCGTTCCAGCATGGCCTGACTGGCGAAGATCTGTCGCTCATTCTGAATAAACTCGCGGGTATTTTGGGCCCGTATGGTCTGAAGGAACAGTACAGCAGTGATTAGAAGGATTGTTTTTTGGGGTCTCATCATTACTTTATTTTACACCGGCGATTACTTCCGGATGGCTGTTTTTCTAACGGTTGAAATTGGGTTCTCGTATATGGACGACGGTCGGGTGCAAAAGTTTAAAATAGAGCACATGTCTGCCGGTTGAAGTGCTGCTATGCAGACTGCCCGAAAAGAAAAAAAACGATCTTTGCAAAAAGTACTCAATGTTCGATAAGGCTGACTATTTCATCCTGTTTTCTGCGTTTTTGAGTCTATTGCTGTCTGTGGTCCTCTGGTTTTCGGGCATGAAAATAGAGGGGCAATACGTAGGGATATGGGTCCCCTCCATACTCGTGTTCGGGCTGTATCTGCGAACCGTAAAGAACCAGAGATAGAAGTGGAAGACAGTATACTCATATACGCGATCGGGGTGATCTGCATGCTGAGCGTGGGGTGCGCTACCGCGCTGACGGTCATGACCGTAAAGGATCACAGTGATCCGAGTCTCAGGGATGGATTCCTTAAAGGCGTGAACCTGACCCTACTCTTTGTGGTCATAGGAATCGTTATAGCCGCCTTTGCCGTGTACTTCGGAATCCAGTCCATAGGCGGATTTTCTCCGGGCAGTAGTTTACTGCAATGACGGATAAACGCATTTGTCCAACTCGCTCGACGTAACGTTAAACACTGTTAAAAAGTTGACTTTACGAATCCAAAGCCTATATTACCTTCATGTCTGATCTCTTTCCAAGTCATCTTGTTTTCTAGGCCTGCGGGTCTTCCATACCTCCCTCTCGGCTTTTGGCCCACCGCAATGTAAAAAATGTATAATCCGATCGTATGGCCTCAGGCCCAGCGATCTTAAATCACCTTTTAATGGCTGAATTAACAGACCAAATCGTTACAAATACAAGCAAGAAAGACACTGAACGCATTAACAAACCCTTTAAAAAACTGGGCTTCTCCAAACTGGATGCCGTGGAAGTTGGATCGCGACTGAAAGTACTCCTGGCCAATTACCAGATGATGTATAACAAGCTCCGCAATTTTCACTGGAATGTAGAAGGAGACGAATTTTTTGAATTGCATGAGGTCTTCGAGGAGGAGTACCATTTCTTTTCGGAAGAGATCGACACCGTCGCGGAGCGCATTCGAATTTTTGGCCTGAAGCCCCACAGCACCCCGAGTCGAATGTTGCAACTATCAAAGATCGACGAAGTTCGAAAGGATATGCGCCCCTACGAAATGGTGAAGGCCGTTCGCAGCGACCTGGAGGCCTTACACGAACTATTGCTCGATACCCTCGAATCTGCATTGGATACTGGAGACGTCGGCACAGAATACATGTTGAACCAAATGATATTTAACCTGGAGAAGCGGCACTGGATGTACAATGCCTACCTCAAAGAATAGTCTAATTTCAGATCAACCCACACATCTATGAAAACCTTAATCATCGGAGCCGGCAATATGGGATTTACCTACGGAAAAGGGATGTCCCAGTCTGGCTTACTTAAAGAACGGGACATACTGGTGCTGGACAGCTCCAAAGAGCGTCTTGCCCAGATCGAAGGAGAGCCCTGGCTCAACACCTATTCCGACATGGAGGACTGCGTGCCTATTGCTGATATCATCTTCCTGGCGGTTAAACCTTATCATGCCGAAGAACTCCTTCGGCAGATGGCTTCTTTTACGAACCCACAGCAAATACTGGTCTCAATCATGGCCGGTACTACCATACGGGAACTTAGGGAATGGTCGGGCCTGAGGAAAATAGTCCGCGCCATGCCCAATTTGCCTGCGCAGGTAGGGGAAGGGATGACTTCGTTTATGACGTCCCCCGAAATAAGCCGACTCGAGGAGTCGCTGGTATCGGAACTCCTTGCGGCAACGGGCACGGCCCTGAAGGTGAATAACGAGCGCTTCATCGATGCTTCCACCGGCATATCCGGTAGTGGGCCCGCCTACGTTTTTTATTTCATGCAAAGCATGATCGACGCGGCCATTCAAATGGGCTTCAATAAGGAAGATGCCAAAACATTGGTTTCCAGCACATTCAGTGGAGCTATCAAGCTGCTAAACGAATCCGACATGAGTCCGGAGTCCTGGATGACCCGAGTGGCCTCCAAGGGGGGGACTACCGAGGCTGCCCTGGATTCGATGGAAGACAACAACGTGAACGAACTGATCAAGGAAGCAGCTTTCGCCGCCTTCAAGAGGGCAGCGGAAATCGGGGCGAATGAGGTCCTCAGTGTAAAATAATGATATTCATAACCCGGAGCGATCCGGGTTTTTTCTTTTCTTGGCAGGGAAGTAATACTTAATACTATGCTGAAACTATTCAGGAGTATGCGTCGGTCCCTATTGAGAGAAGGAAAAATAGGTTCCTATCTGACATATGCGTTGGGAGAAATCGTATTGGTGGTTATCGGTATACTGATTGCACTGGCCATAAATAATTACCAGCAAGAGAGAAGCCTTCAGACAAAAGAACAGGTTTACCTGTCCGGCCTTAAAAACGAATTCGAGGTGAATAAGCTAAAGATAGAAGAGCTTATCCGGGTAAACCGGTCCAACTACGAGTCAGCCACAGCTATATTGAGCGCTATAAAGTACGATACTACTGCACTAAGCGAGGTAGAGTTTTCCCGCTTGAATTTTCAGGCTTTTGCCTATGGAGTCTCTTATAAACCCAATACTTCAGTTCTTACCGAAATGATTAATTCTGGGAGTCTGAAGGATCTTTCCGATCGCGAACTTCGGATCGACCTAACCAATTGGCTAGCACAGTTGGAAAGTGTAAAGGGTCAGGAGCTTAGCGTTTCTGAGCAGTCCGATGCAGTTTACGATCTGTTCAGGGAATCCTCCGATTTCAGCCTGCGTACGTTTTTTGATCTCAGTGAGCAGACCCCTCAGACCGTTGGCCTTCCTCCTCGGAAGTTCAGGCAAAGTAATATGAAATTACTGGAATCTACCCGGTATGAGAATATCCTTATCCTGTATGTGGTATTCTCGAGATCACTGGAACAGGTATTCTACAGGCCATTTCTGGATACCACAGAGGAAATCCTTAAGGAAATCGATAAGGGCATAGCGGAATAGGGAGCCTGGAGCAACGGACAAAGCCATCTAACCCGTTGGTTTTAAGTCCTACATTTACGACATGAAAGCCGCAACCTATTACCGATACGGTCCCCCGTCCGTTCTGGGGGTCGAAGACATTCCCAAACCCAGGACCGGCAACGGAGAAGTACTCATTCGCGTGGTGGCATCCACGGTGAATTCGGGAGACTGGAGGCTCCGAAAGGCCAAACCCTTTATTGTCCGCCTGTTTTTTGGCCTCTTTAAACCAGGTTTACGTGTGCTGGGTACGGTTTTTTCCGGTATCGTGGAATCCGTCGGCCCTGATGTCGGGAACTACCGGCCAGGGGACGCCGTGTTTGGAATCTCCGACGAAAAAATGGGGGCGCATGCGGAGTATCTGCTCATGCCTTCCGATGGATCC
This sequence comes from uncultured Flavobacteriaceae bacterium, assembly GCA_964550895.1. Classification (GTDB taxonomy): domain Bacteria; phylum Bacteroidota; class Bacteroidia; order Flavobacteriales; family Flavobacteriaceae; genus CAZKAP01. Next base: position 12,462 of record CAZKAP010000025.1, on the reverse strand, counting down.
CTTGCGCACAAGCCGGAGGCAATGGAACACGAGGCGGCGGCGGCCTTGGTTTTCGGAGGGCATACGGCCCTGCACTTTCTCAGACAGCTCGAGCTCAGTGGCAAGGATATCCTGATCTACGGTGCTTCGGGTGCCGTGGGCACCTCGGCGATTCAACTATCCCGGCATTACGGAGCCCGGGTTACTGCGGTCTGCAGCGAGCGAAATGCGGAGCTGGTCCGATCTTTGGGAGCGGAGCGCGTTATCGACTATACGAAGGAGGATATCTATGAAGTCAGGGAACGATTCGATGTGATCTATGAAACGGTAAACAAGAGCTCCGTTCTCCGACTTTCCCGACTCTTGAAACCCAGGGGCTCCTTCATTATCGGCGCGGGCCTGTTCAAAGAGATGTTGCAGGCGATAGGACCCAGCCTGAGCCGGGGCATCAAAATAATCGGAGGGGTAGCCAAAACCGGCCCTGAAGACCTCAAGCTCCTTGGGCATCTCGCGACTAAAGGTGAGATCGATCCGGTAATCGACCGCACCTATACCCTGGATCAAATCCGGGAGGCGCATGAGTATGTAGAAGCCGGTCATAAATCCGGCAATGTCGTCCTGCGAATAGCTCAGGGTGCAGTCGCCGACGGATTCGAGTCAGGGAGCGTCTGACTCCAGGGATAGCAGCTCAGCATTCAGTTCTTCATACCGATCGTAGGCATCCTTGCCGGGTCGCTGGTCCGCCCGGTTCAGCATGGAATACAGATAGGATATCTGGTCCTTCAGCATGGGCTGCATATAAATGCCTTCGGCCGTTTGAAGCGCAGAGAGTTTGCTTTTAAGCGAGGCGATTCGCTCTGATTGCTTTTGCTTATCCAGACTACGGATCTCCTTCTCCAGCCGTCCTTCCAGTTTCATGGCGCGTTCCCAAAGTTCCAGGACCTGCAGCTGCAGCTCTTCCTGGGCCCTGAGGTCGTCCGGTGTAATACCGGCCTCGGCTTGCCTCGGATCCATTCGGAGCACCACTTCCTGAGACTGGCTCCAGTCGCCCGAACTCAGTGTGATGGTGTAGGTGCCCGGAGGTACCATCGGACCGTTTCTATACCTTCTCGATTCGTTGGGGTTCCAGGGACCGAAACGCTCCAGAGTCCATTCGAATCGGTTCCAGCCCTTTTCTCCGGTCAGCTGGTTATCCAACAGGTAACGGACTTCTTCGGTGGCCATATCGCGTTCGGCCCACGTTCGGCTTTGTCTTTTTTTCCCTTTGCCAACGGCTCTATATACCCGTTCGCCCCTGGTATTCCTGATTTCCAGCGTCAGGGCTTCCTCCGGTTTGCCGGGCAGGTAATAGTCGATCTTAACCGAGGCTCGGGGATAGTCTGGCATGCTACTGCGGTAGGCTCCGGAAGGCATGCGATACCGGTAGACTTCGGCGGGGGCGAACAGCTGCGATGTAAAGGCATCGGATTCGGACCATTGCCTCAGGGAACTGATATCGTCCAGTACCCAGAAGCCCCTGCCCATGGTTGATAAGGCGATGTCGTCCCTGTGGACCTTCAGGTCGGTTACCGGGGTAACGGGGAGGTTTTGCTGCAGGGGTTTCCAGGCCTTCCCGTCATCAAAAGAAACGAACAGGCCGTATTCCGTACCGGCAAATAGCAGCCCTTCCCTGACCGGGTCTTCCCGGACAACCCGGGTAGGATAATCATCGGGTATGCCATTGTCCCCCGGGGTCAGGAGTTCCCAATGGGCCCCGTAATCCTCCGTTTTGTAGATGTAGGGGCGTGCATCGCCCAGCTGATAGCGCAAAACGCTGATGTAAGCTTTGGCCGGATGGTGTGGGGAAGGTTCCACGGCATCCACTCGCCCTCCTTTGGGCAGGCGGCGCGGAGTGACATCGGTCCAGGTCTTGCCGCCATCGCGGGTAAGGTGAACGGGCCCGTCATTGGCTCCCACCCAAATAACCCCCTGCTGAATCGGAGATTCGCGTATGGCATAGAGGGTACTGTAGAATTCCTCTCCGGTGATATCCCGGGTGATGGGTGTCCCCGAGATCACCTGTTTGTCGGGTTCGAAGGCCGTGAGGTCGGGGGAAATGGTTTCCCAGGTTTTACCCTCGTCCGTGCTTCGGTGCACGTACTGACTGCAGTGGTACACCACATCGGGATTATGGGGTGAAACGTGAATGGGGGATACCCTCTGGAACCGGTATTTGAGGTCCCTGGGATTGTGGCCGTATATATTCCCGGCCCCCACATAGTACTGCATTTCCGTGCCGTTCTTCTTGTTGAACACCCCGAACCTGCCCTTGCAATTCGCATAGACAATATCCGGATTACCCGGCTTGGGCACAGCAGGCCCGGTCTCGCATCCACCGGTATTGATAATGTATCCCGTACCGGGTTGCTGTATTCCATATGGGGCCCGGCTCGGTACGGCTATGGTGGAATAATTGTCCTGTTGTCCGCCGTACAACCAGTAGGGATACTGGTCGTCCACCTCGACCTGATAGATCTCTGCCGTAGGCTGGTTGAATTGTGTCGACCAGGTCGCTCCACCGTCCAGGGTGATATTGGCCCCGCCGTCATTGGCCTGGATAAAGAGGTCCGGATTATCGGGGTTTATCCACATATCGTGATTATCTCCATGAGGCGAGGAGATGCGCCTCCAGTTCTTGCCACCGTCTTCCGACTTGTAATAACCGGTAGCCAGGGAATAAATGATATCGGAATCTTTAGGGCTTACGCGGATATTGGTGTAGTAAAAGGGCCTCGTACGGATTCCTCTGAAACTGCTGACCTGCTGATAGCTGGCCCCCTGGTCGACCGATTTGTACAATCCTCCCTCCTCGCCAGGCGCTTCCACCAGGGCGTACACCATACGCGTGTCGGACGGGCATACGGCCAGGTCGATCTTGCCGATGAGTTCCCGAGGAAGGCCTTTTTGGGTTTTTTCCCAGTTTTTTCCTCCGTCCACGGATGTATAGACGCCGCCCTCTGACGGATCGCCCCCGCTGATGATGGTCCAGGGTTTACGTTCCGCCTTCCAGGCCGAGGCGAAGAGGACTTCCGGATTGGAAGGAAGGAATTCCAGATCGGAGAAGCCCGTCTGATCGGATACATACAGGATTTTCTCCCAGCTCCTACCGCCATTGGTAGTCTTGTATATTCCCCGATCACTATTGGGCGTAAAGGCCTTGCCGATGGCGGCGACATAGACGATGTTGTGGTTATCCGGATGTATGCGGACCGCTCCGATTTGGCCCACATCCTTTAAACCAATAAAGGTCCAGTTCTCGCCCCCGTCTATCGATTTGTACAGCCCACGACCTTCGATCACATTGCTTCGAAGACCATCGGATCCGGTACCCACATACAGGATATTCGGGTCGCTTTGAGAAACGGCTATGGCGCCGATGGAAGGGGTAGCGAAGAAGCCGTCCGAGACATTTTTCCAGTTATGTCCGTAATCGGTGGTCTTCCAGACCCCACCCCCGGTAGCACCCAGGTAGAAGGTCGAAGGGGCCGCGGCTGTCCCGGCCACGGTGGTTACTCGTCCACCCCTGTAGGGGCCCAGATTGCGGTATTGAAGATGTGTGAATTCCTGTGCGATCAGGCCACTCATGGCCAGTGCGAGCCCAATGGTGAGCAGCGGTTTGAAAAGTATGCGTTTCATAGGAAATCGAAGATAACGAATATTGGGAGCAGGCCTGTCTTGCCTGTAAAGAATGCGCACCGGAACGGTTAATAGTACCGTCGAGGCATACCTTTCAACTTCGCTGCATACCGGGCTATGGAACTGTCGGCATGCTCGATCAACTCATCCGCCCCAATCCAGCGGTGTTTAACCGGTATGCCCAGGGCCGGATCCAGTTCGAAGAGGAATCGAAAGTCGTAATGCCAGTGCTCAGGGTATGCGCCTTTGGCCGGTATGGAATGAATATCCAGATCTATGGGTGTCGTGGAAAGCGGGAGGCGGATTCCGGAAAGGGGAATCTCGGTTTCTTCCAGCAGTTCCCTCCGGGCTGCAGCGTAAAGCGATGGGTCCTCGGGCTCTACATGGCCACCGGGCTGCAGCCAGCGCTGAAGCTTCTCATGCCATATGAAGAGGACTTCCAGGGTTTCAGGCTTGTACGGAATGGCAGAGGCCGTAATCTGGCCGGGGAGGTTGGATTTGGTAAACCAACTCCTGGTGGAAGCGATAAAGTCGTAGGTCCTGCCGATCATTTCATCCTCCTGTAGTCCATGCAAGGAGCGATACGTATCCAGGGTCCCGGAAAGATGATCTTTTTGTATAGCAACCATGGGGAGGGTTTAATCTGATCCGGATTCTTCCCTGGTGATTTCCACAGCTGCCTTGTGGGCGATGAGAATGCCTCCTTCGGGATGGTAGGTGTAGTTACTCGGTCCGTTTTCTTCGTCGAAATCATAGCGCACCAGGGCGAATCGAAGGGCCTGGTTCCCCTCGAATTCGAGAAGGAGCTCTATCGGCATGTCTTCCTTTTCGGTAGCCATGGTCCAATCGACGATGACCTCGATGGGTAGGGTCGAAATCGAGGTGCATTGGGGAAGCAATCCACTGAAGCGCCGAAGTTCCTCCAGGGAATCGTTGCCCAGTTCGTAGAAGAAATCCTGGGGAAAAGCCTCCTTGAAGGGCTTGTCTGTCATTTGAAACATCCTGCGCTCCAGGTCGAAACCCGCGCTTACCGTACCTCCGGGGAACCTTAGTTCCATACCGCCATCGACGATAAAGATTCCTTCATCTTCCATCTCCATATAGAATTCACTTACCTGGAACACCTGCAGGCCTTCCAGCGGACCCGATTTCACGATGGATTCAATGGTGTTTTTTGATTCTTCCGCCATAGTTCAAATTATGTATCGCTAAAGATAGCAAGAACCTTTTACGGTGGGCGGTTAAAGAAGAATCCGGACGAAACGGGTCTAGTCCGGGTATGCCCTGAGATTGCGAATACCCCAGGCCATCATGCTGAATTCCAAAATCATACCGATACCGTATTGGGGGGAGAAACCATCCAGGAGCAGGCTCAGGGCACGGCCCAGTCCGAGCCCACCCATGAAGATCACATTGGAACGCGTGGCCGCCCTCCAGTGGGTGTCTTTTCGGATGCCCAGGAGCCAATAACCGGCGAAACCCAGGTAGAGCCCCATTATGGCCCTGAATATATTGAGCAGTTCCCGGTCGCCTACCTCGAAGCCGAACAAATAGGGCATGAGGATATCGGGCTGTACTCCGTAGGCCAGAGCGGCTCCGGCAACCACCAGGGCAGATATCAGGAGTTGAATGTTTTTGCTCTTCATCGACTTAGGGTTTGGTCCGATCGATTGGGTTATCGTCCATTGAGAAGGGATTCGAATAATACCGTATTCCCAGGCACCTGACCCTTCGCTCCGCCGTGGCGGGCTATTCCTCCAAAACGGCCTCAGGCTCCTCTACCCGGCCGAGGAGCTTTTGTTCCCATCCCTTCCAGTTGTAGCGCAGCCCAAAGACCAATAGCACCAGTGTAAAATTGACCCCGAAAACCAGCAGGCTCTCGCTGAATACGGGTTCTGCGAAGCTCTTGTAAACGCTGTCGGTCTGAAAGGCAGTCCAGTCCGCGGTCACCAGCAGTGCTATGGTCAGGTTATTGGCGGCGTGCAGACCCAGTGCCAGCTCCAGGCCCTCGTCCAGTAGGGTAATGATGCCGAACATCAGCCCCATACCGATATAGATGACGAGCATCTGGTAGCCTATCTTCTCGATTTCCGGATTGAAAATATGCAGTAGTCCGAACATGACCGAGGTGGTGATCAGGGCCACAAGGGGCGATTTCGAGATCGAACCGATGCCCTGCATGAGGTATCCCCGGAAGAAGTACTCCTCGAAACTGGTCTGTATGGGGACTAAAACAATGGATATGGCGGCCAGGATGAGGAAGGGCTGGAGTTCGAAATTCCAGACGTAATCGTCCGGATTGAGATATATACCTATAGCGGTGTAGGCGATAATCAGTGCCATCGTAAAAAAGAAGGCGAAGAAGAAACGGCCCCAGTCCGTTTTTGGTCGGGTAGTGGTCAGGTGAAGGAGCTTCTGTTTGTGAACGAGTGTATTGTAGGCCAGCAGGGAGATAAACCCGGCCACAAAGGATATCATCAGCAGGACGAAGAACTTATTGGACCCGAAGAACTGAGCCATTTCCGCTAAGCCGGGTGCGGTGGATTCGAAATTTTCAAGGTTAGTAAAAACGAAGTAGAGCAAGGGGATGGCCCCTACGATCTGCCAAAATCCTATAACGACAAAGAATCCCAGTAAATACCTCCACGCATCGGATTTTCCTTTAAAAGCGAGTGCGATGTAGTTCATAATGGTCCAGTTTTAGGTGAGTTCAGGTTTACCAAAGGACCTGAACCGTAAACATTATCCCCTGAATGGGTCTTAAAAGCTTACGTGTTAGTATCCCCGGGTGCTGTTGCGTTACAATATAATCGAATTCCGATTCTGGACCAGTGGCAGTACCCACTCCCGATATGGGCCGGCTGCACAGGATATCCCATGGGCCACTGCATCCGCGACGGTTACCATCAGGGCATCCCGGCGCGGGGTCTCTTGCGGAAAATCAGTTTTGCGCATGAGATCGGACACGTAATAGCACTCAGGAACGCGATTCCCGGGCGATGCAAAGGGCAATATCACCTGTATTGTACCCGGAGCCGGGATAGACCAGCCCTATCTCTTCCGGCCCCGTCCCAAGCTGGCCCCCCTTTAATTATGACCCTGAATTAAGCGCTTGCTGCAGCACGTGGGCCTGGCACTTTTTCGAAAGGATCCCTGCCAAACTAATCCGGCGAATCGCATGGCCGGCAATATTTTCTGAGTTAGGTTTGTACTGGTTTTTAGCCGCATTACGGGCAGCCATCCTGCAGGTTCGGTTCCTTGCCGGGAATGGATCTCTCGAAGCAGAGGCCGCCCCTACAAATAAAAATATCCCGTCGAGTGCTATACCCTATTCCTGATCTCTTAGGCGCCGGGAAGCCCGTTCGTTCGAGACCCGTTCGAATGTATCTGGCATACCTCCTCTTTTTATTTATCACTTGCCCTTCGCCGGCCCAGGTCGAGTACACCCCAGCCGATAAGTCCTGGCCTTCCCTCAAGGTGCATGGCTATGCCCAGATATGGGGACGCTATTCACAGATGAATCCGGGTTCACGTATAGGGGAGAATCCCGTGGATGATGTCTGGGACATATCGGTTAGGCGGTACCGTTTCGGTATACGGGGAAGAATTTCGGAACAGTTCGATTACTACCTGGTGGTCGGGAACAACAACTTTAATACACGGGAGTCCTCTCTGGAAATTACCCTGCTCGACCTTTTTTTTAATTATCACTTCGCGGATTGGGGAACTCTCACGGCCGGTAAAACAGTGCTGACCGGTCTGAGCCGGTATGCCGGGCCTTCGGCCAGCAATGCTTTCGGTCTCGATGTGAATTTCGCTTCCAATCCCTACCTGAACAACCACGACCAGCGATTCCGCAAGTTTTCTGTCGGGGTACACGGTCTTCTAGACCGTCTTCAGTACAAACTGGTCCTGGCCAAGCCGAACTTCCGGGACGAGGTCGGGCCACTGGGTCCTGAGGCCATTTTATTTAACGACCCGCAGAACTTCTATTCTTCGGGCTATGCCTCGTATCAGTTTCTGGATCGTGAGGAGTCGAATGCCTTTAGCCGTGGAACGTATTACGGTCGCAGGAGCCTACTTAACCTCGGGCTGGGGTTTTCCTCGGAAAGCCGGGCCTCGGCCACCCTCACACCCCAGGGGGATACCCGGGTTTACGCTGCATTCTCCTATGCCATGGACCTGTTCTACGAGAGCAGGCTCAGGAATAAGCAATCCGTTACGTTCTACGGGGCCTACTTCGACCACGACATCGGGCCGAATTATGTACGGTTTCTGGGCATAAATGGAATCGCCACCGGAGCCGATGCAACGCCTGCCCTGAACGGGCCGGGTACAGCCTTCGCGGCCAGTGGATCGGGAAAGATATTTGTGGCGCAACTGGGGTACTACAGGGAGTTCTCCGATGATGAAAACGGTCAGCGGGGCATACAGCCGTTTGCACAGTATCAGTATTCCGATCTGGACGCACTGAACGAACCTGCTCACTTTCTCGAGCTGGGGATTCATTACCTGATGCGGGAAAACAACTCCCGTCTGACACTGGGTATACAGAACTGGTCGGTTTTCGACAGTTCAACTCGCACTTCGGATGACCGCAGAAGCCTGCTTGTACTGATGTATCAGATCAAGTTCTGACTTCCGGCCAGCAACCGGAATCCCCGGACTAGTGCTGGTGCTTATTCGATCCTCACGTAAGTCTCTATTACCCGAATCTCCGTAGAATCCGAGATCACCTGGGTAAAGGTGCTGTCGGTCATGTCAATGGGAATCTCGAATTTGGGATTTTCCGAGAAGAATTCCCTTACCGGCAGAGCCGAGGTGAATATATCCTCGTACAGGGTGTCCGATTTCACCTAATAGGTACCCATACCGTAGAGATCGAGCGAATCCCCCAGCATGGAATTGGTCCATACCACGTGTTCTTCGGTGAACATTTTGTACTGCTGACGGTCTTCGTTAAGTATGGTATCCCCCGTTTCGGAGTCCAACAGATAGTAGCCGGTCAGTTTCCAGGTTCCTTTAAGCGGATAATTCGGTTCCTCGCCGCGACTGAAGGAATCACAGGCGATACATAACAACAGGCAAAAAACTCCCAGGAGGTGTTTCATGATTCAATGGATTATAGTTAATGGTTAGGGTTGCAGTTTAGCTAAGACACTGCCAACAATGAAGTTACGAATAATATACGAGCTATGGGGTTCCTGTGGCTGGTACGGCAAGAGGCGCAGAGCCTAGCTTCTTTTGGACAAAGGTGAAAAGGCCATGCGTCCCATGGGAATCAGGGCGAGGATGGGTCCCAAGGCCAGCACCCAGAAGTAATTTCCTTCAATCTGCAGTAAAACGTCCATCAGCCGGATGCTGACGATAGTAATTGCGAACCCCAGGCTGGTTACTATAGTCAGGGCGCTTCCCAGGTATCGTTTTTCTGAATATTGGGCGACCAGGGAGGAAAACTGGGCGCTATCCATGATTACCGTAAATCCCCATACCAGCAGAAAGACCAGGAACAGGAATGGCGGCAGGGAGAACGACAGCGGCGACAGCAGGCCACAGAGGCCGGAGATCAGCAGGGCCCAAAAGGCCACCCGGGCACTGCCCATACGAACCGACACATTTCCTCCTACCACGCAGCCCAGGGCGCCTATGCCTATGATGAAGAACGACCAGAGGGAAACATCCAGATTAGCCGATTGGTGCGCGTTGAATTGGCGCAGGAATAGTGGCAGTAGGGCCCAGAAAGCATACAATTCCCACATGTGTCCGATATAGCCCAGGGCGGCATCCCGGATGTTCCGGCTCCCGAGTAATAGCCGAAAAACCCCGGGGTCGAATTTGGCCGATTTCTGTCGGTAGGGTCCGTCACCCACCAGCAACAATACGATAACACCGGCCAGGATGGCTAGTGCGCTGGTGATACCCAGTACCAGACGCCAGGAGACCTGCATGGACTGGCTGTTGATAAAATGGGGCAGGGCCGTGCCCAGCACCAATGCCCCGACCAGATACCCCAGTGCACGGCCCACCCCGTGCTGGTTCCAGTCGGTCACGATCTTCATACCCACCGGGTAGATACCGGCCAGGAAGAAGCCTACCAGGAACCGGGACAGGAACAGGCCTTCGTACGCCCGTAACAGGATCATGGAGGCATTCGCAGCCGAGGCCAGTATGGCAGATACGAAGAATACCCGGGCAGGCGAATAGCGGTCCGGGATCATCCCTATGGAATATACCAGGGTCCCCAGGATGAAGCCGAGCTGCACGGCTATGGTCAATGAGGCCGTAATATCAAAATCAAGATCGAGTTCGGCCTGCAATACCCGGTAGACGGGGTTGCCCGAGAACCAGACCGAGGTCGCCGCAAGCTGGGCGATAACAATAAGAGGCAAAACCTGGTTCTTCATGGCAAATCGGGACCGGGCTCAAGAGATTGGGTACGTCCCAGTCGGAAGCAAAGGTAAGTCCGGGGCGGTTTATTCTTAGTCGGGGATGGGTTCAGTTGCATCCATTTTATTACCTTCACCCCGCCTGAGACAGATTTGAGAATTCAATGTCCTGTATTCTCCTGACCCCCTTCCCCCTTTGTCTCAAAAAACAAAACTTGCATTTAGTGTCTTTACAAGGAAAATTGTATGGTATTTGACGGCAACGATGCCAAACGTGTTTCGGATACATTGGAAGCGGATGTACTCATCGTGGGGGCGGGAACCCTGGGGCTGTATCTCGCGGCCCGGCTCATCAGTATGAATCCCGATCGGCGGATTTACCTCGTTGAATCCGGCAACCGGATCACTACCAATGGGTCCAATTTCCGAGATTCCCAAAGTATCGGAATGCCGCACGTCGGCACTCATCACGGCCGGTTTTCTGGGTTGGGAGGAACCAGTCCATACTGGGGCGGACTCCTGGCGGAGTTTGAATACAGTGATTTCGAAGCCGATGGGTCTCCCTGGCCGATCTCCCATGCGGAAATGAAGCATTATTACAGCCAGGTATACCACAGGCTTGGCCTGTCCGAGCTGATCCATACGAACGATTTCGACCGAATTTTTGAGAGTGAGCCTGTTCGAGGGGAGGCGATTGAGAGCTATTATACGTACCGACTGAGGCGTAAGGACCTTGATTTTTCGGAATTTTTCAGAAAAGAGGTCAAGTCGCACAGGACCCGAATCATTTCGAATACCACAGCCTTTGGTCTCGAGTTCGATGGAACGCGGGCCCGTGTATTGACTTGCCGGACCACTGGCGGCAGGACCGTTCGCATCCGGGCCAACAAATTTGTATTCGCTGCCGGTACGTTGGCCATTGCCCAGTTCTTCCTGACCACTCAGGCACTGCAGGACGTACCCTGGAAGCACAATGGGAATATCGGCCAGTACTTTCACGACCACCTGGCCGGAATTGGGGGGCGGGTTATACTGGAGGATGAAGAGAAATACAGGAATTCATTCGAACGCCGAATATTCAAAGGAGTCAAGGTAGAGCGAAAGCTCAAGCTCAAAACCGAACACAGGAAGAAACTGCTCAATGGGGTGGTGGCCACTTTTATGCATGAATCGGTGCATCAGCAGCACATCGAACACTTCAAATCGATAATACCCGACATCCTCCGATTCCGGAATTTCTCCCTCGGATTGCGATCCGTCGGGGACTTGTTCAAAATACGGAGTTACTTGTTTTCATTCGCCAGTAAGCTGTTGATCCATAAACGCATACACGAAGCCTTTGATAGGGGTATAAGCGTTTATCTTCAGGTAGAACAGATTCCGTACGCCCAATCCCGTATCCTCATTTCACAGGACACCCTGCTCGATAACGGTCTGTTTAAAATTCACGTGGATTGGAATTGGAGCGGGCGAGAGATCGATGCCATACATACCACCTTGCAGGAACTGGATGCTTACATGAAAGGCCGGGGTCTGGGGTATATCGAGATCGACCCGGATATACTCGGGAAAAACCCGGAGATTCTGAAGAACTTCAGGGACACCAATCACCACTGCGGTGGCATGCGGATGTCGGAAAGGCCGGAAGATGGAGTCGTGGACACCGATTGCAGGGTCTGGGGAACCGACAACGTCTGGGTAGCAGGGGCGGCCGTGTTTCCCACCTCAAGCCATGCCAATTCGGTACTGACTGCCCTTGCGCTGACGGAGCGCATGGCACAGCATTCAATCTGAATCGATCCCGCTGCGATGTAGTCCGTAAAATTCAGCCGATGAGTGAGCGCTACGGCTGGGTGTTATGTCAAAAATATCATACAAAAAGTAAATAATATTTGTCATATGTATAAAATACTGTACATTTGTCAAAAATATTAGACACATGAAATTTTCAATTATTCTCATTGCCACTCTTTTTGCCGCCTGTTCCCAGGTCGATGGTCCCCAGAACAGTATGTCGGAATCCGATCGGATTATCAGGGTGTACGATACAACTGACAACCTCTTAACCGAAAACATGGTGGGTAACACCCAGGGTGTAAAAGTTGGTGAAACACACAGGATTTATGATGCAGAGGACAACCTGCAATCCGAAGAGGTTAAAGGCGAAAACCATCAGTTGGAAGGGGAGCATATCCTCAGGGTTTACGACGCAGAGGAAAACCTTTTGTCCGAACAGGTACTGGGGTTTAAGCCGGTATCTGCGGGTTATTAAGGAGCAGTAGCAAGATTTGCTATGGGCTACTGGAACGGTACTCAGTGACCTCTTGAATGAAGGAGTTTACTCGTGAGTCCAAAGCTAAAAAGAATGAAGCCGTCTCATAACTTGGGACGGTTTCTTGCATTTAGGTATATGTTGAACGGA
>CAZKAP010000024.1:0-51001 GCA_964550895.1 uncultured Flavobacteriaceae bacterium | reverse complement strand
GGTTGGAAAAATCGGGATTGGTCCCAAAACCCGCACCTATACTGTACTCGAAGGGAGGTACCCCACCGCTGAGCCATTCGATTCTCAGGGAACCCCCGGTCGGGTTTGTACAGGACGGTCTTCCCAGTTCCACGGCCTGGGCATCGATACTGGCAGGGGAATTCACCGTGATGCTCTGGGCGGGTGCCACACAGCTGAATCCGTTCTGCTCGTAACGCAATAACACGGTATAGGTACCCGGGAAAAGGTTGGAAAAGGTCGGACTACTCTGGTAATTTGCTCCGGAATCGATGCTGTAGGTAATGTTATACCCCAGGGAATTCGGTACCATTACGCTGATTTGTCCACTGCTGGCACCCCCGCAGTCCGAGTCGGTGGCACTTAGTGAGAATACGGGTGGGGGTATGTCAAGGACTTCGACTGAACCGCTGTCACGGCAGCCGTTGGCATCCTCCACCAATATGTCGTAGGTTCCCGGACCACTTACATTAAAGGCCGTAGTTCCTCCAAAGGTTCCAGCAAAACTGGACCCTCCGTCCAAACTATACCGGTAAGGTGATGTTCCGCCCGTAGCGAGTACATTGACCTGGACGGAGCTCAGGCCACAGCCAAAACTATCGTTGGTACTGGCGGATACCTCCAGGGGACTGATGCCTCCCCCGATCTGCAGCGGATTACCGGAACCGTCTGCATCCAGGGTCAGGGAACAGGTATTGGTGGAGATGCGGACTTCGTAGTCGCCGGGCCCCACATTGGAAAAGGTATACGAGTCGGTGGCATCGGGTCCGAAGGTGTCCACGGTCACCCCGTTTCGTACCAGCCTGTAGGTATAGAAACCGGGTACCCCCCCAACCTGAACCGATATGCTTCCCTGGTCACCGCTGCACAAGATGTCCGTAAAGGATGCGCTGGCGGTCATGCTGAGCTCCTGCACGGTTACCTCGTTAGATGGAAAGACACAGGCACTGGCCGCAACATTCTGAAGGCGTACATAAACCCGATACGTGCCCCCCGTGGTTATGGTGAAAAAGGGGTCTTGCTGGTAGGGACCCGATGGACTGTTCAGACTGTATTCATAGCCCTGAGGTACATTCACTACTTCGACGCTTCCGGGTGTGCCGCAGCTGATATTCTCGAAAACGATCTGAGGATTGAGTGGATTCTGGCTGGCCTTAAAGTAATAGAAGGTCCCGCCGTCTACCCGTACCCGGTACTCCCCGGGGGCGTTCAAGGTGTAGGTCGGGCCGCTGCCAACGCTATTCCAATTGCATGATGTATTGATCGTGGGGCAATCTTCTACAACCGTGGGTGCGCAGGTATTGGGATCCAGCCGTTGCCATTCATAGGAACTACCGGAAACCGACAGGTTGAGCGTTCGCGTATCGCTCGTTCCGCAAAGGAAGAACTTGGACAACGTACTCCCGTCATTAGGGCATGTAACGGTCTGATCGGCTCCGTTGATTATGGTGGTAAACCAAGGGCTCGTGGTAAGGATGGGATCTTCACCGCCGTGGGTACTCAGGGTTAGTCCGCTTGCATGGATAGGGAAATGCCATAAAAGCAGGGTAGCTAAAACCACAGCGTGACAGAAACGATTCTGCACTGTACCGGCTCGCATAAGTAGATGTTAGGTTAAGAATAATCGATTTGGGATCTAACTATTCTCGGTGTATTATTCTCCTCTAATTAGTTTATTTTTAATGGCTCTTGTATTAATAACACTATCATCCTGTAGTCTTTTTCTAACGAATGACGAAGTAAAATTATGAAATTTATCTGGTGTACTACCTATTTTTTCGTTGTATTGCTCACTTCCTGTGCGGATGCACCGGGTCCGGACCCCAAATCTCCTGAAATCACCAAAACCGAGGTCAAGGCCGAATTATTCGTCGATAACCTCCAGAATCCATGGGGGATGGCGTTCCTTCCGGACGGCTCATTATTAGTGGCTGAAAAGTCGGGGACCCTGCTTCGCATCAGCAATGGAGAACGCCGGGAAATTGGAGGTCTACCTGCGGTTAAAGTTCAGGGACAGGGCGGACTCATGGACATACGCCTGCACCCCGACTACGATCAGAACGGATGGCTGTACTTTTCCTTTGCCTCTGCAGACGGGGAAGGCGAAGGGGCCCACACCGCCATCATGCGCGCAAAACTCGAAGGAGATCGCCTCCTACAGAATGAGTTGTTGTATAAGGGTAGCCCCAATACGCGAAAGGGACAGCATTTCGGGTCGCGAATCACATTCGACCGGGAAGGATATATGTATTTCTCGATTGGAGATCGCGGCAACCGGGATGTCAACCCCCAGGACCTGGCCCGGGATGGAGGTAAGATTTACCGCCTGTACGACGACGGACGGATACCGGAGGACAATCCCTTCGTAGGTCAGGAAGGCGCCCGCACGGCCATATTCAGCTATGGTCACCGAAACCCTCAGGGACTGGTTACCCACCCTGAAACCGGTGAAATCTGGGAAACAGAACACGGGCCCAGGGGAGGTGACGAACTCAACCTGGTGAAAAAGGGTAAAAATTATGGCTGGCCGGTGATCACCTATGGCATCAACTACAGCGGTACCCCGATCACCGACGAGACGCATCGGGAGGGAATGGAACAACCCTTGCATTACTGGGTGCCATCCATTGCGCCCTGCGGTATGGAGATCGTTTCCTCAGATAAGTATCCGGGCTGGGAAGGCAACATACTCATAGGCTCCCTTTCCTTTCAGTATCTGGAAATGCTGGTCATGGACGGATACTCCGTAGCAGGCCGCGAAAAGCTGCTCGAGAACATCGGACGGGTACGAAACGTGATTCAGGGACCCGATGGTTTTATCTACGTAGGCGTGGAATCCAAAGGAATCTACCGACTAATTCCACAGAAGTAATCATCGACCTAAGAGCTTTCGGATTGGGTTGAACCCGGGTCCCAATGCTGAAGGGAAGATTGCATCGCCTTGCGAACCGATCCGTGAGTATCTAACAAGGCCTGGGCGACTTCGTATGATACCCCCAAGGCCTCGACCAGGTAACGTGTCCCCCGGTCTACCAGTTTGGCATTGCTCAATTGCATGTCCACCATGCGGTTGCCCTTTACCCGCCCCATGCGAATCATCAATGAAGTGGAGATCATGTTCAAGACCAGTTTCTGGGAGGTTCCGCTTTTCATCCGCGTACTGCCGGTGACGAATTCCGGACCTACCTCGATCTCGATCGGATGTTCGCAGGCCTCCGCAAGTGGCGAGCCCGGGTTATTGGTTATGCATCCGGTTAGGATACCGTTTTCCCGGGCCAGTCGAATCCCACCAACGACATAGGGGGTCGTTCCCGAGGCCGCTATGCCCACCAGAGTGTCGTTTTTACCTATGTTGAATACCTTCAGGTCTTCCCAGGCCTGGGTTGGGTGATCCTCCGCAAATTCCACCGCCTTTCGGATGGCACCATCGCCTCCTGCTATGAGCCCGATGACCCTATCGTGAGGCAGTCCAAAGGTTGGGGGTATCTCGGAGGCATCGAGGATCCCCAGGCGACCACTGGTTCCTGCACCGATGTAGAACAACCGTCCTCCGGCCCTGAAGCCGGGCAGTATAGCCTCGACAAGCCGTTCTATTTCGGGTATCTTTTTGCCCACTGCCGAAGCAATGGCAGCATCTTCACGATTCATGTTCCGAAGCAGTTCGCCGGTAGACATGTTCTCCAGCCCATCGTATCGGGACGGAGATTCTGTAATTTTTGTAAACTTTGATTCGTTCATTAGTACGAAAGTAACGCGAATTCACCTCATGCCCGAAACCCAAACAAGGATTCCGCCCGGATCACCTTCTGCCAGCAGGCCGTGGCTCTGGGTACCCGTGTTATACCTCACCCAGGGGCTCCCCTACATTATTGTCATCTCGGTTTCCGTTGTCCTTTATAAACGACTGGGACTGTCCAATGAGGAAATCGGCTACTACACTAGCTTGCTCTATCTGCCCTGGGTCCTCAAGCCTTTGTGGAGTCCATGGGTAGATCAGCTCAGGGCAAATCGCAGGGTTTTCCTGGGTATGCAGTTCCTGATCGCCTTGTTATTCCTGATATCCGGGGCCTTCCTGACCACTCCTCTTTTTCTGTCCATCAGCCTGGGTTGCTTCTGGATCTCGGCCATGGCCTCGGCGACCAATGATATCGCCTCCGACGGATATTACCTCGAGCAGCTCAGCCAGAAGGAACAGTCCTTCTTCGTGGGTATCCGGAGTACGTTCTACCGCATTGCCTTTATTTCGGGGGAGGGTTTACTGGTCGTGCTGGCAGGCTGGTGGGAATCCCAATACGGCGATCCGGCCCGTGCGTGGTCGCTTACCCTGATGGTTGCGGGTGGTGCCCTCCTTATACTCGCGGTTGCCAATGCCTTCTTCTGCCCCCAATCCGGAGGATTAACCCCGCCCGGGCACTCTCCAGAACGAAATTCCTACCTCGCTCAGCTCAGAGACTTCTTTGGCAAGAAAGACATACTTTGGGCCCTGGCCTTTATACTGACCTACCGCCTGGGCGAAGGACTGCTCGTTAAAATGTCCGCTCCCTTCTTGCTGGACGAAGCGGGGGCCGGGGGAATGGGCCTCAACACCCAACAACTCGGAGTGATCAAAGGAACCGCGGGAGTGATTGCCCTTTCCCTGGGGGGCATAGCCGGCGGAATCCTGATTTCACGCCACGGACTCAGGCGCTGGATGCTTCCCATGATGCTGGCGCTGAATCTGCCCAATCTGGGATACGCCATGCTCGCCTGGGCGGGGAGTAGTTCCCTGGCCGTCATCACGGCTGTCGTGGTCCTCGAGCAACTCGGATACGGCTTCGGTTTTGCCGCCTTTCTGATGTACCTCATCTATCTCTCCAGGGGAGATCATCCGACCAGTCACTACGCCCTGGCGACCGGATTCATGGCCCTGGGACTCATGATACCAGGCTTTCTAAGCGGGCTTATACAGGAATCCCTGGGATACTTCGAATTCTTCGTATTGGTGGTGCTTGCAGCCATTCCCTCTTTCCTGATACTTCGAAGGCTGGATTATCCGTCCGATTTCGGCAAAAAAGAACGGTCATGAAGCCCTCTCTGTATAAGCGACTCTCGAAATCCGACCCAAGAGGTCTAAGCCAGAAAGAAAAAATAGGCCAGTGCCTGATGCTACCGGCCTACATACAGGACAGTGAGGACGATATACGTCGCAGAGAACAGCTATTACGGGACCTGAGCATAGGCTCCCTCTGTTTCTTCCACAGCCGATCGGCTGCTGCGGCCAACATTTCCAGTCAAACGCCTATGGGGGAAGACGAGAGGGCCCGGCTCAGGGATTTGATCGACCGCTATCAGGAGGCGGCCCGAATTCCCTTGCTCATTGCCATGGATGCCGAATGGGGCCTGGCGATGAGGGTTAGGGGGGTACAGTCCTATCCTTACGCCCTATGCCTGGGGGCCTTGCAGGACCAGGACGAACTGATCCGCCGTGTGGGCCGCGCCATAGGCGCGGATTGCCGGGAGGTGGGTATACACTGGAATCTGGCACCGGTAACGGATCTGCACCTCAACCCCTCCAATCCGGTCATAGGCTACCGCAGCTTCGGTTCTGACGGTCGGCAGGTAGCCATTTGTGCGGACGCCTATAGAAAAGGCCTTGCCGACTCAGGAGTATTGCATTGCCTGAAGCACTTCCCGGGCCACGGTGATACCACTCAGGACTCCCATCAAAGCCTGCCAGTCATTATACGGGATCAGGACCAGCAATCGCGAAGTGAGGAGCTTCCCTACAGGCTGCTGTTTAGGTCGGAAACCGATGGGGTCATGGCCGCTCATGTTTCCTTTCCCCAATTGACCGGCAAACCCGGTTTACCGGCTACGCTTTCCAGGGAAGTACTGAGGGACTATCTGAGAGGAAAACTGGGCTACGAAGGAGTAATCATCTCTGATGCCCTGAACATGCGGAGTGTTTCCGGACTTTTCGACCAGCCCGGAGAACTCGAACTTGAGGCCTTCCGGGCTGGCTGCGACCTGCTCTGCTTCACTGAGCACCCCTGGGAAGCAGTGGAGCTCATCGAGCAGCAGACGAAGCCGGAACGAATCGACTCCTCGTTCAGACGGGTCTGGAGTCTGAAGGCCAGGGGTCTTAAGAAGGCCGAAGAATCAAGTGGCCCAATACACCCCGATCACTCCTTACTCAGGGAGATTGCAGACGGATGCATGACGCTGGTCAGGGGTGACGAAGATTCCCTGGGCCGCATAGGTGAATACGTATCCTATGGAACTCCGCAGGACACCTACTTTTGGGATAGACTTAAAGAAGCCCATACGGAATATGAAAATGGAGAAAAGGTGCTGGCCCTTTTTCCTCCCGGCCTGAGGCCGTCGGAACAATTCGGCTGGGAATCGGAAGTCTGGGAAGAAATCAACACAAGGATACAGCAGGAGTCCTGCGGGCTTATTCTCTTCGGAAATCCGGCGGCCCTCGAACTACTGGACTGGGGTCGCACCCAGTGGACGCTATTGGCCTTCGACCCCGGAAGGCACTTTCAGGAGGCCGCCTGGAGGGTATACAGCGGGCGGGCACCGGCCCGGGGAAAGCTCCCCTACACCCTGCAAATCCCAGGGTCATGAGCAGTAAGCACTACCGCATCATCGGCATGATGTCGGGCACCTCTCTGGATGGCCTGGACCTGGCCTACGCAGAACTGCATTTCGAGTATGGGGTCTGGCACTATGAACTCGGCCCCTGCACCACCCTGCCCTACGACACCGAATTCAGGGAAAGGCTGGGCCGCGCCATCGAGTTGAGCCCTGAGGACCACGCCCAACTGGATCGGGAGTACGGCACCTATTTAGGGGAAGCCGCCCTGGACTTTATTCGGACCAACCGGCTTCAGCCCGACGCCATCGGCAGTCACGGACACACCTCCCACCACCGCCCCGCGGAAGGAGTCACTTACCAACTGGGCGATGGAGCCGAAATCGCCCGCATTACGGGTATTACCACGGTTAGTGATTTCCGTAGACAGGATGTATCCCTGGGCGGACAGGGGGCCCCTCTGGTACCCATCGGTGACCGACTCCTCTTTGGCTCCTATGCATTCTGCCTGAATTTAGGCGGGATTAGTAACATATCTCTGGAGGCCGGGGGAAATCGCATCGCCTACGATATCGGTATGGCAAACCTGCCCCTGAATTTCCTTTGTGGCCTGGCAGGTACTGCCTACGATGTCGGGGGCAGCATGGCGCGCTCCGGCAAACCCGACTTCACTTTGCTCAAACAACTGGATGAGCTGGAATACTATAGAATTCCCCCTCCCAAGTCCACAGGTCTCGAATGGATCAAGTCCGAAGTCTATCCCCTGCTTTTGAGGAGCAAATCGAGTATAGAGGACCGTCTGCACACGGTTGTCTTGCACAATTGCCGGCAGATATGCAAATCCATTCTTAGCCACCATCCTTCATCGGGTTCCAGCCTGCTTATTACCGGCGGCGGTGCACACAACACTTTCTTCATGGAAACCCTGGAGAAAGAACTGGACGGAATCGTCCGTTTAGAAGTGCCCGAAGCCCTCCTTATCGACTATAAGGAAGCCCTGGTTTTCGCACTTCTGGCGGCACTGAGACTGGAGGGCAAGATCAATGTGCTGTGCTCCGTTACAGGCAGCAAGCGCGACAGCAGCAGTGGATCGGTTCACAGGACGCAATAAATAACCCGGGCCCTCCGCTAAGAGGGCCCGGGCGTCGTATACGGCCCGTATCGCCCCGGACCCGGGCAACGTTATTTAATACGACTTACAACGGAATATTTCCGTGTTTCTTCTCGGGTGATTCGACATACTTATTCTCCAGCATGGCAAATGCCTTGATAAGTTTGCGACGCGTATTCTTGGGCAGTATCACTTCGTCGATGAAACCCCGACGCGCAGCCCGGTAGGGATTGGCAAATTTCTCCGTATACTCGGCTTCCTTCTCCAGCCATTTGGCCTGCGGATCTTCGGCCTCCATGATCTCCTTGCGGAAGATAATCTCACTAGCTCCCTTGGCCCCCATTACGGCTATTTCGGCCGTTGGCCAGGCAAAGTTCATGTCCGCTCCGATATGCTTGGAATTCATCACATCGTAAGCCCCGCCATACGCCTTTCGGGTAATGACGGTCACCCGGGGTACGGTGGCCTCGCTAAAGGCGTAGAGCAACTTGGCGCCGTGCATGATGATACCGGTCCACTCCTGGTCGGTTCCGGGCAGGAAGCCGGGTACATCCACCAGGACAAGCATGGGAATATTGAAGGCATCACAGAAACGGACAAACCGGGCCGCTTTACGTGAACTCTTCACTCCGAGTACACCGGCCAGGAACATGGGCTGGTTGGCAATGATACCTACACTTCTTCCCGCGAGCCGTCCGAATCCGGTGATGATGTTCTCGGCATAATTCTCCTGTATCTCCATAAAGGATTCTTCATCCACTATGCCTTCGATCACTTCCTTCATATCGTAAGGCTTGTTGGTGTTGTCGGGAACGATTCCCTCCAGCACTTCTCTGACCTCATCCCCCAGCTCGTAGGGCAGGTCTGGAACCGTCTCCCGGTTGTTCTGGGGCAGGTAGGAAAGGAGTCGTCGCAGGTCAAGCAGACAGGCCGCATCATTGGCTGAGGTCATGTGAGCCACACCCGATTTAGACGCGTGTGTCGCAGCTCCTCCCAGCTCTTCGGCAGTCACCTCCTCATTGGTTACGGTCTTAACCACGTTAGGACCGGTCACGAACATGTAACTGGTCTGCTCGACCATCACGATAAAGTCGGTCATAGCAGGCGAATACACCGCTCCTCCAGCACAGGGCCCCATAATGGCTGAGAGCTGGGGAACCACTCCAGAGGCCTGTACATTGCGGAAAAAGATATCCGCATACCCACCCAGGGATTTAACTCCTTCCTGTATGCGGGCACCACCCGAGTCGTTCAGGCCCACTATAGGGGCTCCCACCTTCATCGCCAGATCCATGACCTTGCAGATCTTCTCCGCATGGGTTTCGGACAGGGCACCGCCGAAGACGGTAAAATCCTGGGCATACACGTAAACCAGGCGTCCGTTCACCGTTCCGTAGCCGGTAACCACCCCGTCTCCGTAAAACTGCTGCTTATCCATACCGAAATCGGTTGTACGGTGGGTCACCAGCATGCCCATTTCCTCAAATGAACCCTCATCCAGGAAAAACTCGATGCGCTCCCTGGCAGTGAGTTTCTTCTTTTCGTGCTGCTTCTCTATACGCTTGGCCCCGCCCCCTTCCAGGGCGAGTGATTGGCGTTCCTGCAGTTCCTGTTGCTTGTCTTTCATTGGTTTATGGGTATATGGAGTTTTTTCTTGTCTTGCAGATACTGGTAGAAGGTGGCCAGGGCGACCTGACGGGCCTGTTCTTCCTGCACCTTTTCTATATCTTCTTTACTGTAGTAGTCTTTGACGAAATGGGTGTCAAAATCGCCTTCGCGGAATTTGGGATGCCGCATCACGAAATCTCCGAAAGGCAAGGTGGTCTGCACCCCTTCCACCTGATAATGGGCAATGGCCTCAATCATCCGGCTGATCGCCTGTTCCCTGTCCGCCCCGTAGGTGACAAGTTTAGCGAGCATGGGGTCGTAGTAGATCGGTACATCCATGCCCTCTTCGAAGCCATTGTCCACCCGTATTCCCTCACCCTCGGGTAATCGGTATCGTTCCAAATTACCCACGCTGGGCAGGAAATCGTTAAGCGGGTCTTCGGCGTAAACCCGGAGTTCCATGGCATGCCCATTCAGGGTGAGATCCTCCTGTCGAATGTTCAGTTTCTCTCCCCGGGCTACCCGAATCTGGAGTTCCGCCAGATCGTAGCCCGTGACGTATTCGGTAACCGGGTGCTCCACCTGCAGGCGGGTATTCATTTCCAGGAAGTAAAAGTTTCGATCCGCATCCACCAGGAATTCCACAGTACCCGCTCCGACGTAACCGCAGGATTCCGCCACGTGTATGGCGGCCTGTCCCATACGGGCCCGCATATCGGCGTCGACTATGGCGGAAGGCGCCTCTTCCACAACCTTTTGGTGCCTTCGCTGGACGCTGCATTCCCTCTCGAAAAAATGCAGTATGTTCCCGTGCTTGTCGGCCATGATCTGTATTTCGATGTGACGGGGCGAGGTAACGTACTTTTCTATAAAAACGGAGCCGTCTCCGAAGGCAGAGGTTGCCTCGCTAATGGCTCGTTCCATCTGTTCCTTGAGGTCTTCGGAACGCTCCACTATGCGCATTCCCTTGCCTCCACCCCCTGCGGAGGCCTTGATCAATATGGGGAATCCGATCTCAGCAGCGATCTTCTGTGCCTCGTCTATATCGGTGATGGCCCGGTCTATACCCGGAACCATAGGTATATCGTATCGGGACACGGCTTCCTTGGCCGCCAGTTTACTTCCCATGGTACGTATGGCCTCCGGGCCGGGGCCGATAAACGTAATGCCCGCGGCTTCGACTGCCGCTGAGAACTCGGCATTTTCACTGAGGAATCCGTAACCGGGATGTATGCCGTCTACCCCGAGCCGCTTCGCGTGTTCAATGATCCGATCCCCACGGAGGTAGGACTCGCTGGAAGGCGCCGGACCCAAAAGGACAGCCTGGTCGGCAAAGCGCACGTGGGGGGCATTGCGGTCGGCCTCTGAATAGACCGCCACGGTCTGTATTCCCATCCTTTTGATGGTTCTCATAACCCTGAGGGCGATTTCGCCCCGGTTGGCAACTAATATTTTCTTCATGGTACGCCTAGTTTTCGAATTCGATGAGCAGGTGTTTCTTTTCCACGGCATCTCCTTTGCTGACATGGATGCTCTTGATCTTGCCGCTGCGGGGAGACTTTACGGCATTTTCCATTTTCATGGCTTCAAGAATCAACAGCAGGTCGTTCTCCACTACCTCGTCCCCTTCGCTGACCTGGACGTCGAGGATCAGTCCGGGCATGGGTGCGATAATCTGGGAAACCGTCTGTTTACTGTCCAGTGAGAAGCCCATACTGGCTATCTGCTGCTCAAGTGGAGTCTCAATCCGCACCTCAAACAGGTTGCCATAGACCTGGGGCGTGTAGCGGCGGTTGACCAGGTCCTTCTTCTTCCATTGCACCTCAAGCGATTTTTCGTCGGGAGTCAGCATGTGGAGGCCCCTTGGGGTCTCGATAATGGAGGCATTGGCGATGTCCTCCTCGCTAAACGTAAACTCGTATTTGTCGTCTACGATTACTTTGTGGTTAGGATTCATAAAAAAGATGAGTTTAAATGGGTTACAATACGCCCCGCCCGCTCTTCGCAAGGCGACACTATGACTTCCGGCAGGTCCGTCCGGTCGGTGAAACTCCCGCGCACCCCTTTAGCGGGAACGAATCCGGGCCAAAATAAAACCCTGAACAGACCGGAACCTGCCAGGGCATAAAGATTCAGCACAAAGGATGACCTTGGATCATACAACGATTTTTCATCGGAAAAATGGGCGTACTGTGCAGTAAATCTCAAAATATTTACTCAATTTTCTGCTGGAATGAAGGTAGTAAGAAAGACGCAATTAGAAATATGACAATGGTTAGCTACAGTCAAAAAATCTTTAATTTTTAAGTTAAATATTTAAGATTGAGGTGAATAGATTGAAATAAAATATGGACAAGTCGTTGGTCATCGGAATAGCCGGGGGCTCTGGCAGCGGAAAGACCACACTGGTAGAGGCACTGAGGCGACGCATACCGGAGGGGAAACTCAGTGTACTGGCACAGGATTCGTATTACAAGGATCTGGCTCACCTGTCCAGGGAAGAGCGAAGGAGGGTGAACTTCGATCACCCCGATTCCATCGATTTCGGACTCATTTGTGAGCACTTGCGTGAACTGCGCGGGGGAAGGCCGGCCCGGACCCCGGTCTATTCATTCCACGAAGAGACCCGCACCGGAAAAACTGAAAAAGTTTACCCCCGGCCTGTGATAATCGTTGAAGGCATATTAATTTTATGTCACGAAGAACTGCGGAGTCTGCTCGACCTTAGCATATTCGTGGATGCGCCTGCAGACCTTCGTTTGATCAGGCGAATTCAGCGGGATGTGCAGGAGAGGGGTCACGACCTCGAAGGGGTCAGTGAACGCTACCGCAATACCGTAAGGCCCATGCATGAGCAATTCGTCGGTCCCAGCAGCGTATTTGCAGACTTCATTGTTTCCGGTGAGTCTCCGGCAGACAGCCTGGCGGAAAGACTGGTTCACCGATTAATTCAACCCTGACCGATGAACATCGAAACCGTAAAGGGGTGGTTCAGCACCCGACGCATCTACCTGATCGTTTCCGTACTGTTTGTACTCTGGATGATCTTCTTCGACGGGGACCATATGCTCAAACAGCAGGAGCTGCATTCCGACATACAGGAGTTGCGAAAGGAAAAACGATTCCTTAATCGGGAGATTGCCAAAACCAACAAGCAACTGCAGGAGTTTCAGCAACCGGGTGCACTGGAGCAATACGCCCGGGAGACCTACTACCTGCACAAAGAGGAGGAAGACGTCTTCCTGATTGAATATTCCGACTCCCTGCCGGAATCCCCTACCGGGGAAGACCCATAAAACCCATATATGTCAGACGTTCCCTTATTCTCAGATTTTGAGGCGGTATCCAGTGAACAATGGATTGCCCAACTCGAAAAGGCCCTCAGGGGCGAACCATTATCTACGCTGGAATCCATAAGTCCGGAAGGCATTGGGGTGAAGCCCTTCTATCGACGGGAAGACACGCTGGATCTCCCGCACTACCCCGACCTGGGTATACCCGTTTGGTCGCCCGGGCTAGTGCTGAGGGGAGATGATTCCGTTCGAAGCGCCATGAAGGCGTTCGCGAACGAGGCCGGAGTGGGATCCGTACTGGAAACCGATCCGGAATTTCCGTTGAACTTGGAAAAACCGGCCTGGATCGGCTATACCTCGTCCCCTGCGGAAGGAGAATCCGAATCTTCCGATTGCTACGACCCTTTTGCGCGGCTGCTGAGGACGGGGGCCTGGCATCCTGAATACTGGGAACCCACCGACGCTGAGGCGGAACGGGTAAAGCCCGCTTTCTGGCTGGACCTCGATGCCTACGCCGAAGCCGGAGCCCACCGGATACAGGAACTCGGATACGGCATGAGCCATCTTTCCGCCTTGCTCGAGCGTTATGCAGACCGCCTCACGGGCGGTAAGCCACCGCTCTTTTTGATTTTCACCAGCCTGGCCGGCGATTTCTTCTTCGATATCGCCAAAGTAAGAGCCCTGAGATGGCTGTTTGCCACCGTGACCCGGACCTATGACGTTCAGGCCGATTGCCGCATACTGGTCAGACCGGGTCTCAGGAACAAGACATTGTACGACTACAACAACAACCTGCTGCGTTCTGCGCTGGAATGTGCCTCCGGTATCATCGGCGGGGCCGACGAGGTATTTAACCTCCCCTACGACACCGGGTTTAAGAGTCCAAACCTGTTCTCCGAACGCCTGGCCCTAAATCAGTTACTGGTTCTTAAGCACGAGGCTCACCTGGACGATTCCGCGAGTCTGGCCCAGCAGGTGTATTACGTGGATTACCTGACTTCCCGCCTGGCTCAAGGCGCCCTGGATCTCCTGAAGAAGGTGCAGTCCGGGGGCGGCTTGCTGGAGGCCCTCAAGGCCGGAATGCCCCAGAAAGAGGTACTGGAATCGGCAGAAAGCTTCCAAAAGCGGTACGAATCGGGTGAATCCGTACTACTGGGTAGCAACTACCAGATTAATAAGCAAGAAGAGCTCTTCGAAACGGTTGATGCTGCTTACCGGGACACATTGCTGCAACCGGACCGGGTGGGTGTTTACCTAAAGGACCATCCTTCGGAATATACCCGGCTTCTTCCCAGGCGATGGGCAGCATCCTGGGAAGCCGGACGACTGAGTAAAGAATCCAAATCCGATATCGGATCCTAATACCTGACTTCTATGAAAAACATAAACTGGGAAGAGGTGGAACTGCTCCAATCTCCCGAAAGCCCTGCCCGACCTCTTAGGAAACAGGAGGAATTTGCGGCGGGAATCTCCCCTTTCCTAAGGGGGCCTTATCCCTCCATGTACGTGCAGCGACCCTGGACCATACGGCAGTACGCAGGATTCTCCACGGCCGAGGAAAGCAACGCCTTTTACAAGAGGAATCTGGAGGCCGGCCAGAAGGGGCTATCCGTGGCCTTTGACCTGCCCACGCATAGAGGGTACGATAGCGATAATGATCGGGTGTTGGGAGACGTCGGCAAAGCCGGAGTGGCTATAGATACGGTGGAAGACATGAAGCGTTTGTTCGACGGCATACCCCTGGATAAGATGTCCGTTTCGATGACCATGAACGGGGCGGTTATGCCCATCATGGCATTCTACATCGTGGCGGCAGAAGAACAAGGCGTGGCTCCCGAACAGCTTTCAGGCACCATACAGAATGACATCCTCAAGGAATTCATGGTCAGGAATACCTACATCTACCCCCCCCGGCCTTCGATGCAGATCAGTACGGATATCATAGCCTATACCAGCAGGCACATGCCGCGTTTCAACAGCATCAGCATATCCGGGTACCACATGCACGAAGCCGGTGCGCCTGCCGCCATGGAAGTCGCCTATACACTGGCCGACGGGCTCGAATACATCCGCAGCAGCCTGAAGGCAGGGTTGAAGATCGATGATTTTGCGCCCCGACTCTCTTTCTTCTGGGGTATCGGCATGAAGTTTCCGGTAGAGATCGCCAAGATGCGTGCCGCTCGGGTGCTTTGGGCCCGACTGTTGAAGTCATTCGATCCGGTTAATCCCAAGTCGTCCATGCTCCGGACCCACTCGCAGACCAGCGGCTGGAGCCTTACGGCCCAGGAGCCTTTTAACAACGTCACCCGTACGGCTGTGGAGGCGCTGGCCGCGGCCATGGGAGGAACCCAAAGCCTGCACACGAATGCGCTGGACGAGGCCATAGCCCTGCCCACGGATTTCTCGGCGCGTATCGCAAGGAATACCCAGATTTTCCTTCAGAAAGAGGCCGGAATAACCCGTACCGTGGACCCCTTTGGCGGTAGCGAGCAGATCGAAAGCCTCACCGAACAAATTGCACAACACGCATGGGAACTCATAGAGGAAATCGAACAGCACGGAGGCATGACCAAGGCCATCGAACAGGGCCTTCCCAAACGGCGCATCGAAGAAGCAGCCGCCGAAAAACAGGCCCTGATCGACAGCGGGAAGGAATCCATCGTCGGAGTGAACTGCTTTACCCTGGAAGAAGAAGAGCACCTGAACATCCTTGCGGTTGACAACATGCAGGTCCGCCAGCAACAGGTACAGAGCATAATGGAAATCAAGGAGCGACGGGACCCGGCCCGGGTCAGTGCCAGCCTTAACGTCCTTCGGCAGGCAGCCCTTGACTTTACTGAAGGACGGAAGCATAAGAACCTGCTGGAGTGTTCTGTGGATGCCGCCCGTAACCGGGCCACGCTGGGAGAAATATCCGAGGCCATGGAGTCGTCCTTTGGGCGTTATAAGGCGGATATTCAGACTTTCACGGGGGTATATGCCCAGGCCATTGAACAGGACCGTTCCTTCGTCAAGGCACGTTCCCTCTCCGATGAATTTGCCGAGGCCGAAGGGCGCCGACCCCGCATACTGGTTGCTAAAATGGGACAGGACGGGCACGATCGCGGAGCCAAGGTGGTGGCCACCGCCTACGCCGACCTCGGATTCGATGTCGATATAGGGGCCCTGTTCCAGACCCCTGCCGAGGTGGCCAAACAAGCCGTAGAAAACGATGTGGACTTCCTGGGGATCTCCTCTCTGGCAGGAGGGCATAATACCCTGGTACCTCAGGTAATCAGTGAGTTGGCTAATTACGGCCGGGAAGATATACGCGTCGTGGTCGGTGGGGTTATTCCTCCCCAGGATTACAATGGCCTCTACGAAGCCGGAGCCTGCGCCGTATTTGGTCCGGGTTCACAGATCAGCAAGACGGCCATCGAACTTTTAGAACTCCTTCTTGAAGACGGAGCCGCCCTTTAGCCGTACACCCGGAACGGAACGTAAGGGAAATTCGTAAAACCGGCAGCTGGTCGGGTTCTCCCCGTGTTGCCTGGCTTCACGTAGCCCTTGTTGTTGACAACTTGGATGTTGGGGACATCCAATTAATTGTAATTTTACGCCTTAACGATATTTGACGGAATGGGTAAAATCATCGCCATCGCGAACCAGAAAGGAGGAGTAGGAAAAACGACCACTTCGGTAAATCTTGCCGCATCCCTGGGTGCCCTGGAGAAGAAAGTGCTTCTGATCGACGCCGACCCCCAGGCAAATGCGACCTCCGGGCTGGGGATCGAAGTGGATTCCGTCGAGGCAGGTACCTACCAGTTGCTGGAACACACCCTGTCTCCGGAGGACGTGATTCAGCAGACCGGGACCCCCAATGTGGATATCGTACCGGCACATATAGACCTGGTAGCCATAGAGATCGAGTTGGTCGATAAGGCCAACCGGGAATACATGCTTCGGGAAGCCATAGTTGGACTTAAGGAACAGTACGATTTTGTCGTTATCGATTGTGCACCTTCCCTGGGCCTGCTTACCCTAAATGCCCTTACGGCTTCGGACTCGGTGATCATCCCCATTCAGTGCGAATACTATGCCCTGGAAGGCCTTGGCAAACTGTTGAACACCATCAAGAGCGTCCAGCGGTACCACAATCCGGACCTGGATATTGAGGGGATGCTGCTGACCATGTTCGACAGCCGCCTCCGGCTGAGTAACCAGGTGGTGGACGAGGTGCGCAAACACTTTTCGGAGATGGTCTTCGATACCGTTATCCAGCGGAATGTCAGGCTCAGTGAGGCCCCAAGCTTCGGTCAGAGCATCATTAAGTACGATGCCAGCAGCCGAGGGGCAACCAATTATCTCAACCTGGCGGGAGAACTGCTTAAAAACAACAAGGAGAAGGTGAATTAAATGGCAAAGGCAGTGAAGAAGCAGGCCTTGGGCAGGGGGCTATCTGCCTTGCTCAAGGATCCGAATAACGATATACAGACCGTTTCCGATAAAAATGCCGACAAAGTAATCGGTAACGTGATTGAACTCGACATCAACAGCATCGAGGTGAACCCGTTCCAGCCCAGGCAAAGCTTCGACGAAGAGGCCTTGCAGGAACTGGCTTCCTCCATACGGGAACTGGGGATCATACAGCCCATAACGGTGCGTAAGACCGGCTTCGATCAGTACCAGCTGGTTTCGGGTGAACGCCGATACCGGGCCTCGCGCATAGTGGGCCTGGAAACCATACCTGCCTACATCCGGATAGCTAACGATCAGGAATCCCTGGAGATGGCCCTGGTCGAGAACATTCAGCGTCAGGATCTGGATCCTATTGAGATTGCCCTGTCCTACCAGCGATTGATCGAAGAGGTCGAACTAACCCAGGAAAAGCTGAGCGGACGCGTGGGCAAAAAACGGTCAACCATTACGAATTACCTTCGCTTGCTTAAACTGCCTGCGCCGATCCAAACCGCCATGAAAGAAGGTTCCCTGTCCATGGGACACGGACGGGCCTTGCTCTCCATAGAAGATGAGGACGAACAACTCCAGGTGTTCCAGCGGATTCAGGACAAGGGACTGTCGGTGCGTACCGCCGAAGATCTAGCCCGCAGGGCCGGTGGGGAGAAGGAGAGTGAATCCCGGGATACGGCAAGCCCGCCTAAGGGTGAACTTCATCGGTATGCAGAGGAACGCCTCGAGGATTTGGAGAGCGAACTCCGTGCTCCTGTGAACCTGAAAGCCCTGAGGGGCGGAGGCATACAGATCCAGATCCAGATCAAAAACCTGAAATCGTTCCGTCGCATACACAAAATGCTTACCGGTGGCTAAGGCATCGCTCTTTGCGATCGTATTCCTGTCTGTGATCGGACTGATTCAGGGGCAGGTAAAACCCATACCCCAGAAACAGGCAGATAGTGTGAACCGGGACAGCGTACTGCGCATACTCAACCCCGAGTCTATCGATACCATCCTCCGGGGGCAGGCCCAGGATTCGCTGGACACCCCGGCTAAACGACGACGGGCGAAAAAAAACCAGAAGAGACAGAACCGAAAGGACGTACGGCTCCAAAAGTTACTCGATCGTACAGCCGAGGTCAACCCGCTTGCACCGAGCAAGGCTGCCTTCTATTCGGCTCTGGTACCGGGCCTTGGCCAGATCTATAACAAGAGGTACTGGAAGCTCCCTATCGTATACGGTGCCATGGGAACCGGCATCTACGCCTATACCTTCAACAACACCCAGTACAATCGCTATCGGGATGCCTTTAAGAGTCGCAGGGCCGGATTTACCACCGACGAATTCTGGGACATCAATGGAAATGGCACGGGGCCGGATCTGTCAGATGCGGCGCTGCAGGATGCTCAGGAACGGTTCCAGGCGGACCGAGACCTTTCCCTGCTGCTGACCATACTGATGTATGCGCTCAATGTGATCGATGCCAACGTGGATGCCCACCTCAAACAATACAACGTCAACGAACGCCTGAGTTGGGACTTCAGGCCGCAACTCTACCCGGATCCGGTATTCCAGAACCCGGTATACGGGATTTCACTGGAGATTAAATTTTAAGCACCGATATGAGGCTGGCACTTTTGGGATACGGCAAAATGGGCCGAAAAATTGAAGAAATCGCCCGTAAAAGAGGACACGAAATAGCCCTGCGCGTCGATGTCGAAAATCCAGACTGGCAGCCCAATGGCATCGATGTGGCTATAGACTTCAGTACACCGGGGGTGGCCTTCGGTCACATCACGCGCTGCCTGGAAAACGGTGTCCCCATAGTAAGCGGAACTACCGGATGGCTGGACCAGTGGGAAGAGGTTACCCGAATCTGCCGGGACAGGAAGGGCGCTTTCCTGTACGCCTCCAACTTCAGCCTGGGCGTCAATCTGTTTTTCGAACTCAACCGGCAACTGGCCGTGCTCATGAATCCGTATTCGGATTACCAGGTATCCCTGGAGGAAACCCATCACATACACAAGAAAGACAGCCCCAGCGGAACGGCGATAACCCTGGCCGAAGACGCACTGGACAAGCTGGATCGCTACTCGGGTTGGTACCCGATCGAAGGGTCTCCTGGCGGGTCTGGAAAACTCCCTGTCAGCTCTTATCGCGAAGGCGAAGTGCCCGGAATACACTCCGTGGAGTATCGATCCGCTGAAGATCGCATACGGATCACTCACGAGGCCTTCGGCCGCGATGGGTTTGCCCTTGGGGCTGTAGTGGCCGCAGAGTGGCTGCCCGGTCGTATCGGCGTATTTTCGGTTAAAGATGTGTTAGGGCTATAGGCCTTGAGGGGCGATCTTTTATCTTTGGGCACAAAATTTGGACAACATGACGATCGGACAGTGGTTTTTGTTTTTCCTGCTGGTGCAGGGCATTCACTTCGCGAGCACATGGAAATTTTACAAGGCGGCGGGACGACCATACTGGGAGGCCGGAATACCCGTTTACAACGCACTGATTCTCATGGATATCATCAAGCGCCCGCGTTGGTGGGTGGTCCTGCTCTTTGTGCCGATCATCAACCTGCTCATGATCCCGGTGCTCTGGGTGGAAACGGGCCGAAGCTTTGGTCACAACAGCACCAAAGACACTTTGATCACCTTGTTTACCCTCGGGTTCTATCTGACCTATCTGAATTATACTACCGAGCCCCGGTACAGGGCTGATCGTTCGCTGAAGCCCGAGAATTTCTGGGACGACCTGGTCAGTTCCCTCGTTTTCGCCGTGGTAGCGGCAACGCTGGTCCACACCTACATCATGCAGCCTTTCGCCATACCCACGGGCTCGCTGGAGCGCACCTTGAGAATCGGAGATTTCCTGTTCGTCAGCAAGTACCACTACGGCGCCCGGGTACCGACAACCGCGTTGGCCTTTCCCATTTTGCACGACACCATCCCCGTTGTAAAGAAACGCTCCTACCTGAAAAAACCACAGTTGCCGTATATGCGCCTGCCCGGTTTTCAAAAGGTGCAGAAGAATCACTTAGTGGTCTTCAACTGGCCCGCCGACACCGTCCGGCAATTCTTCGTTAAAGAGCCGGGGGTGTACAAGCCCATGGACAAGAAATCGAACTACGTCAAACGCTGCGTGGGTACACCCGGAGACACGCTGGAGATCAGGGATGGTGATGTCTATATTAACGGGGAAAAGCTGATCCTCAGTGACCGGGCACGCCCCATGCACAACTACAGGGTCTATGCGGGCACTGGAGTCTCTTCCCGTCTGCTGCTGGAGGCCGGTGTCACAGATTTTGAAAGGTCCTTTGTCGCCGCCAGCCTCAACGACATGCAATTCAGAGCCATACAGAAATACCTGTTCAACGTGCAACGCATGGACGACGGTGGATTCAAGCTGTTTACTATGGGAGAGGGAATCCCCACCGAAGTACTCAGGAGGGTGCGCCTGTCCCTGAAAGAACTCACCGAAGCGAGTCGCCTGGTTAATTTAACCGGGGAGATGGCGGATCAGCTCGCCTCGAATACCGCCATAGATTCTGTAAAAAAGGAAATACGCCCCAGGGGATTTCGGGATCCGAATGTTTTCCCTCACAAAGAACATTATTCCTGGAATAACGATCAGTTCGGGCCCATTTACATCCCGAAAAAGGGCGATCGGATCGAGCTGACTCCGGATAACCTTCCCTTGTACAAGAAAATGATCGCATCCTACGAGAATACCTGGGGCAATGAGGTGGAGGTAAAGGATGGCCGGGTCCACATTAACGGCGAGGCCACAGAAGAATACACCTTCCGTCAGAACTACTACTGGATGATGGGGGACAACCGGGACTATTCGGAGGACAGCAGGGTGTGGGGATATGTACCCGAAACGCATATCATGGGTAAACCCGTCTTTATCTGGATGAGCTACGATAACTTCAACAAGGGTTTGTTTAGCTTCAAGCCCCGATGGGAACGCTGGTTTACCACCGTGGGAGGCTCGGGTAAACCCGTGTCGTACCTGCCGCACTTCCTGGTATGTTGCGGCCTGCTGTACGGACTCAGCCTGTATCGCAAACGAGGAGGCAAACTCCCTCAATTACCGGATCTGCCCTTCCTCCAGGGTAAGGGTAAGGGCAAGGACAAGAACGAGTAAGCCCCCGGATTGAAGCATAAGGCCATCATCCTGCACCCAACCTATTTCCCTGCTATTGAAATCATGGGAATTCTCTTCCGGTTCAGGGGAAGTATCATCTGGGAGGCCTGGGACAATTTTCAGAAACAGACCTATCGAAACCGCTGCCGGATCGGGACGGATCAGGGATCCTACCTGTTGAATATCCCCATCCGTCACCTGGGAGGTGAACAGGGGCGGCAAACGTACAGTAAAGTGCGAACGGACGAGGCCTCAGGCTGGAGGAAGCTGCATTGGAAGACCCTGCAGAACGCGTATCGCAGCTCTCCCTATTTCGAATACTACGAAGACGATGTCCGGGATGTCTATTTCTCCGAGCCTGACAATGACCGGCTTTTCGACCTCAACCTGAAATCCACCCGATTCCTTTGTGCTTGCATGGATATCGATTTTCCGGAGGACTTCACAAACTCGTACCGACATAAATACGAGGAGGGCGACGCCCGGAATCTGGTTCTGGCCAAGGGCCGCCCGGAGTTCCAGGTCCCCGAATATCACCAGGTTTTCCGGGAACGCCATGGTTTTCTTTCCAACCTGAGCGCCCTGGACCTGCTGTTTAATCTGGGACCCGAGTCTACCTCGTATCTCAGAAATCTGAAAGTTACTCCCTTATCCTTCTGAGTTCGGCACGTATTGGAAAGTGATCGCTGAGCTCTACGTTATAATTGTGGTGGCGGGTAAATTCGAAGCCGGAGTCGGCCAGTACGAAATCGATTCTCATCGGAATCCGGAACAGATCGAAGGTTCGACCAAACCCCCTGCCCTTCTCGCGGAAACTGTCGGCCATATTCCTGGAAATTGTCCTGTAGGCCCTCGAATACTGGGTGTTATTAAAATCGCCCGTTACTATGGTCGGATACGGGCTGGCCTCTACGGCCTTGCGTACCAGGGCAGCCTGCTCATTCTGTTTGCGCATTACCCAGCTCATGCGCTGCAGGAGGTTGCCATAGGTTCCGTTCTCCAGCAGGTCCCGTTTGGGCACAATCTTATAGGACTGCAAGTGTACGCTGAATACTCGGATGATCTCCCCGTCCCTTTCAATATCTGCGTAAACGGCCCGGTTAAAACTGCCAGGAAACTCGATGACCTCGGTGTTAACGATGGGATACCTGGAGAGTATTCCGTGTACCACATGGTCATTTTTGACGGTATAGCTGTAGATGAAATCCACAAACTTATAGGGATACTCACGCTCCAGTTCGCGCGAGGCTTTCATGGCATAATAACATTCTTGAAGGCAGACAATATCACTGTCCTCATTACGGATAAAATCGAGTATAACGCTGTCTGCGTTCTTTAGGGAGAGCTCGCCGTTCTCGTTGAACTTCCGGGTATTAAAACTGAGCACCGATAATGTATCCTCCCCGGAATCTGAGCCCTTTACCCCGGGGAGCTGAAAGAAACTTCCCATTAATATGCCGCTGCTCAGGAGTACAAAAAGGTGAAAATTTACGGGATCATTCCTGCGCTTCCATCGGTAGAGGAACCCCAGGAAACTTCCTATCATGAGAAGGGGAACAAACAAGCTGAGCACAGAAAACAAATGACCCCCCGGAATGGGAGCCGCCCAGGACAGGCCAGCCAGCAGGAGCAATGTCGTGCACAGCCCGAATACAGTCGTCGCCAAATGCCCCAATAATTTCATGTTCTTTATTCTTCTTTTCCCGCCTTAAACAGGAAGTCCTTTTCTTCCTGAGTAAGGCTGTCGTATCCGGATTTCGAGATCTTGTCCAGTATCTCGTCTATCCGTTTTTGAACCTCATCGGTAGTGGGTTGTCGCTGGGACGAACCGCTACCCTTACGGGCCTTATTCTTATAAACCGTTTTCAGGCGTGTTTTCTTGCCTCCACTCTGGAAAGATTGAAACAATTGCTCTATAAAACGCGTGAAACCTGAGGCTATATCCCTGCCGTTGAGTAGCTGTCTGCCGTACATGAATCCCACGGCTGCTCCACCCAGGTGGGCCATGCGCCCCCCAACGTTGCCCCCACTGGCTATATTCAACAGGTCGAATATGACGAAAAAGACCCCGATCTGCCAGAGTTTGACATTGAAGAAGAAGATCCGAATTTCCTGATTAGGAATATACGAACAAATAAAAATAAGCACCGCCATAACCCCGGCAGACGAACCCAGCAATCCGTTACCCGGTACCGTGGGAAAAACATTGTATATCGCCAGATACAACAGCCCGCCGAGAATAACCCCAAGGAAGTACACACTGAGGAACCGATAGGAGTCAAACAGGTTGAGTATGGTTCTACCGGCAAAATGGAGCCAGAGCATATTGAACAGGATGTGCCAAACTCCTCCGTGCAGGAAAGAATAAGTAATCAGCGACCAGGGTTGTTTGCCAAAATCCAGTAGATCGCCAGGTAACAGGAACAGGCCTTTTACATCGAGCTGTCCGAAGACCTCGACCAGACCCACGGCAATAAAGATCACAATATTTACCGCGATCAGTTTCTCTGCCATATTCAACCGGGACCAGCGGTAGCTCAGGTTGACTTCACTCATAGTTAATTCCAGCGTTTGTCGTTAAATTGATTCTTCTTCCAATACCACATCATGATGAAGCCGATCAGCGCACCACCCAGGTGGGCAAAGTGGGCAATTCCGGTATTGATACCGCTGATCCCGAAAAACAGATCCAGGGCTATCAGGGCCGGTACGAAATATTTGGCCTTAATAGGCACTGGCAGGAAAATAAGCATCAGCCGGGCCTCTGAATACATGAATGCGAAGGCCACCAGGATGCCATAAATAGCTCCGGATGCGCCCACCGCCCTGGAAAAATAGGCCTGAGCCATGCGATCCACACTATCCTTGCCGATCCACTCGTACCATTGGGTATCCAGTTTGTTATTATCAAGAAGGGCCGTAATGTCCGCGAGACCCACTCCGTAATCTCCCAGTGCATCCACTCCCGAATTAAAGAGGTAATAGTTGGACAGGGTGTAGAGTAGAGCGGAACCCAGACCGGCCGAAAAATAAAAGAAAATAAACTTCCATTTACCCCAGATTTGCTCCAAGGGACTTCCAAAGGCCCATAGGGCATACATATTAAATAGAATATGAGCAAACCCGCCATGCATAAACATATGGGTAAGGATTTGCCAGTAATCGAAGTTCGGGTTCTGAACGAACCAGAGCGGCCAAATATCCAGCAGTATCGGATACAAATAGAAACTGGCGAAGAATACTATTATGTTGATTATCAGAAGATGCTTTACCGCTCCATTTATTCGTATCATCTAATTGAATTTTTTGTCCATCTCTTCTGATGTGACCCTAATATAAATTAATTTTCCATAGGGGCTCCACTGGCTCTCCTTACAGAGCAGGAGGTCCCTGAGCAGCGCCCTGGACGCCTCTTTTCCCAATGCCACACCCGGAGGCACTGCGAGTTTGCGGCTCATTTTCCGGGCCAGAAATTCGGCCTCGGAAAAGGACGCCTGATCGGGAAAGGCCGCCTCCTGTTCTAATAGTTCTTTAAGGAGTGATACGGCTATGCCCTCAGGCACTATGGACGGCAGACCACTGAGTACAACGGCACCCGGGGTATGCTCGCCAAAGGTAAATCCCATGTGTTCCAGATAGGGGGTGAACCGGTTTAGTGCATCCAATTCCTCGCGGTCCAACTCGACCTCCAGGGAAAAGATCAACCTCTGTGAATTCCCCTGCTTAACGGTCATTTCGGCGAGGAAACACTCGTAAAGGACACGCTCATGAGCCCGGTTCTGATCGACGAAATAGACCGACTCAGCGGACTGTACCACCAGATACCTGCCCGCCCACTGGAAATTTTCCGCTTCCTCTACCGACCAGCGGTCCGCCCCCGGAAACAGCTCGGATTCCTTTTCCTCCTCCCCGGGGATTTCCACACTGCTGAAACTCTTCTCATAGAGTTCGCTAAGCGCGGTTTTCTGATGCGCTCCGGCAGCAGCCACTGAAACCGGGGAGCTCCCACTTCCTGTTATACGTGTTTCTCCGGCGAAGGGGTTAAAATTATAGTC
The DNA here is from genome assembly GCA_964550895.1 of uncultured Flavobacteriaceae bacterium. Lineage (GTDB taxonomy): Bacteria > Bacteroidota > Bacteroidia > Flavobacteriales > Flavobacteriaceae > CAZKAP01. The sequence continues at coordinate 25,758 of CAZKAP010000024.1, read as the reverse complement.
CACTTTTATGCCGGGACTTTCCGGGGTCTCCCGGGATCTTTCGTAGCTCACATCCAGGGAAGAATCCCTCTGAAAATCGAGCGTTGGTCCAAGGTGAAACTTGCCCAGTCCGTGCCGTACAGCCGATCTCAGTATGGCGTAAAGCGTAGTTTCGTCTTCGAATTTGACCTCGGTCTTGGTGGGGTGTATGTTCACGTCCACCGTTTTAGGATCGACCTCCAAATACAGGTAATAGCCCGGATGGTTCTCCTCCGGGATCAGCCCTTCGAAGGCTACCTTGACCGCGTGGTTGAAATAGGCAGACCGGAAGAAACGACCGTTGACGAAAAGGTACTGATGTCCTCGTTGCTTGCGGGCGTACTCCGGTCGGACCACAAAACCCGTGATCCGGACGACCTCCGTCTCTTCTTCCACGGGAATCAGCCGATCGGATTTGGTTCTTCCGTAAAGCCCATCGATTCGCTGCCTGAGGGGTGAATTCGGCAAATCGTAAAGCATTTCGTTGTTGTGGAAGAGTTTCAGGGAAATCTCGGGCTGTACCAGAGCCAGTCGGAAGAACTCCTCGGTGATGTGCTTCATCTCTACCGTGTTCGACTTGAGGAATTGCCTGCGGGCCGGAATGTTGAAGAACAGGTTACGAACCGCTATGGATGTACCGGGCTCCAGGGCTACAGCCCCCCGGAAAAGTAATTCACCCCCATCGCAGCTCATGCAAAGTCCCGTTTCTTCACTGCGAATCCGGGTCTTCAGCTCCACCTGGGATACGGCGCCTATGGCTGCGAGGGCCTCACCCCGGAAGCCCATGGTCCGTAGGTTGAAGAGGTCCTCCGTCTTCCTGATCTTCGAGGTCGCATGCCGCTCGAAACAGAGACGAGCATTCTCTTCGTCCATGCCTCCGCCGTTGTCCACGACCTGCACCAGAGATTTTCCGGCATCCCTGACGATTAGTTGAATTGCCGTGGCTCCTGCATCCACCGCATTCTCCAGCAGTTCCTTAACTACCGAAGCAGGACGCTGCACTACTTCACCCGCAGCGATCTGATTCGCCACATGGGCGGGCAGTCTTTCTATTCGTTTGAGCATCTGCCTAATCGAAGAATATGGTAAGGTCAAAATCGAGGATATACAAAGCCGCGAGCAGGAGGACGGCCATGATGACAGCCAGCCGCATCCATACATACCGGTCACCATCGGTTTTCGAATCGAACATGGCGCTGTACCATTTTCCGATTAGCCCTCCGCTGTGATGGGCCGTATGCCGGTAGTCGTCGAACATGTGGTTAATCTCGTGGGGATTCTTTATCCCCTTGTAATAGCGGGGATTATAATTGAATTTCTTGTTTTTTCGCCTCTTCAGAAAACTCATATGGGAAAACAGCTTCCGTAAATTTACACAAATTGCAAACCAACCCCTCGGCCCGGGCCACTCATAGCCGCATGACTCTTCTCTACAGGGCAAAAATCAGGCCACTAAGATGAAACGGCCCAAAGGTGGATAAATCGGTTCAGGTTCCCAGTCGGGCCATCCTGAGCGCCGCGACGGCGGCCTCGACCCCCTTGTTGCCGTGTTTTCCGCCACTGCGGTCCCGGGCCTGTTCGATATGATCGTCCGTGAGTACGCAGAAGATCACCGGAGAGCTTAGGCGTGCATTCAGATCGGCTATGCCGTGAGCGACGGCAGAGGAGACAAATTCAAAGTGCCGGGTTTCCCCCTGTATCAGGCTTCCGATGGCAATAATGGCATCGGGATCATGCATCTGGTGCATCCGTTTACATCCGTGTATAAGCTCAAAACTGCCCGGAACTTTCCAATCGAAGATGTGATCATGCCTGATGCCGGCGCGAATCAGGGTTTCTTTAGCCCCAGATCTCAGGGAATTGGTAATACCGGCATTCCACTGACTGGTGACCAGCCCTATCCGCACAGAGCCCATACCCCGGAATTCGTCAGGGTCAAAGGCGGATAGATCAGTGTGTTCGGTCGCCATAAAATTTAGTCGAGCATAGCCCTGTAAGCCTTCGCACTGGTCGACTCCGGGGAATCCGGGAAGTCTTCGGCCAGGCGGTCGAAATGGCCCCTGGCCTCATCCCTGAGGTCGAGTTCCATAGCTGTCACCGCCGCCTTGTACAGGTTTATCGGGGTTACAAATTCGTTATCACTGGCCTTTACCGCTGCCTTGTAATAATCGTAGGCGTCCTGGTATTGCTCCAGGCCCATAAACGCGTCTCCAATCCCCGCCAGGGACAGGGCCTCGAATTCGCTGTTGTCTCCGCTGTATTTCTCGAGATATACGATCGCTTCCTTGTACTGCTTGAGTCTCAGGTAGGCCATGCCTGCGGAGTAGGCGGCCAGGTCAGCCGTTTTTGTCCCGGGATAGGCATCGATAATGTCCAGGAAGCCAAAGCGGCCACCGTCGCCAATGAGCGCCAGGTTCAGCAGGGAATCCTGCTCCGCGGTCTTACCCTGGGCATCATTGGACAGGGCCTCCTCCATATGCTTCTGGGGATAGTAAAATTCATTGGCGGCATCGCGCTCCCTGGGCTCCATTACCCACTGCCGATATCCCAGGTAACCCAATACGCTGAGGGCAACCACTCCAATTCCTATAAGGATCTGGTTCTGATAACGGGAAACGAACTCTTCCGTCCTCGAGGCTCCTTCATCAAGGGTACTGAAAACCTCAGCAGTAGTTGAGTTCTGAATATCCTGGGCTTCCTCTTCTACTTTGTTCTTGGGCTTATGGCCGCGCTTCTTATAGGTTGCCATGATCTCATTTTAGGGGGCAAAAATAAGCGTTTGCCCCAAAAATCCGGGTAGAAATTATCTTTAATTTTGTGAACCGTTCCCACTGTGTTCCCACAATTTATGTACGTTTCTCAGATTGAATTGGTGAATTACCGGAATTTCGAAGCCTCGCGTTTCGAACTCAAGCCCGGTATAAACTGCGTCGTGGGGCCGAACGGTATAGGAAAGACCACCTTGCTCGACGCGGTATACCACCTCTGTTATGGGAAGAGCTACTTCAATCCATTGAGTACGCAGAACATACGTTTTGGGGAGGGATTTTTCATGATCGACGGCCACCTGAGTAAGGAGGGCCAGCAGGACCGCATTCAGTGCTCCTTTAAGAAAGGGCATAAAAAGGTACTCAAACGGAATGGCAAGGAGTACGAAAGAATTCGAGATCATATCGGGCTGTTTCCGGCCGTGATCGTCTCCCCCTCGGACCGAGACCTCATCTCCGAAGGCAGCGATGTGCGCAGGAAGCTCATGGACGGGGTGGTTTCACAAACCCATCCGGCCTACCTGGACCAGCTACTGCGATACAACAGAATACTGGAACAGCGCAATGCCCTGCTCAAGTATTTTGCGCTGAATCAGATCTTCGACGAGAACAACCTGAGGGTGTACGATGAACAGCTCTGCGAGCTGGGAACCGACATTTACCGACAACGCGAGGCATTCATAGAGGAATTCAGGCCCTTACTGCTCGAACACTACCGGCTGATCTCGGAAAACCGGGAGGAAGTCGACTGTAGCTTTGTCAGTCAGCTTCAGGGAGGAAGGCTCAGGGACCTGCTTTTTGAGCAGCAGAGCAGAGATCTGAAAGTGCAGTATACCACTCAGGGGATACACAAAGACGATCTGCAGTTCCTCATCTCCGGACACCCTATTAAAAAGTACGGCAGTCAGGGCCAGCAGAAAACCTTCCTGATCGCCCTGAAGCTCGCGCAGTGGGAGTATATACGTACTGCACTGAATACCGCTCCGGTCCTCTTGCTGGACGACATATTTGATAAACTCGACGAAAAGCGGGTGTCACGACTTATCCGTACGGTAGGCTCTCGGGCGTACGAGCAGGTGATCCTGAGCGACACCCACCCGGAGCGGACACTAGAGGTGGTCGAAAATGCGGAAACCCCTTATCACTTTATACCCATAGAATCATGAAAAGAATTGCGCTGATCGGCTGCCTCGGGCTGCTGTTCTCGGGCTGCGGGCCAGAGAAGGAATTCAGAACGGAGTTCCTCAACGGATACTGGGAAATCGAACGGGTCGAATGGAGTAACCGGCCGCAGAAATCGTACGGGGTGAATACGGTGGTGGACTATTTCTATCTGGATTCCATTGGGAATGAAGGGTATAGAAAAAAGCTGCAGCCGCAGCTCAGCGGAAACTTTATCACTTCAGACGATGCCGTTCCCTTTCGCGTAGGGCGGTCGGAAAACGGAAAAATCAGCCTTAATTTCTTCTCCGGAGATGCCAGCTGGTCGGAGCAGATCAAGGAGCTGGACAGCCTTAGACTCGTGCTATCCGGCAGCGAAGGGGTGGAATACCACTACAAACGATTTACTCCCTTACTGCCCCCAACACCCCAATCAGAGCTATGAAACACGGAAAAAGAGAGGGAGAAGACCAGCACGTAAGTTCTCTGCTGGATGCATTTTTAAAGGCCCATCGGCTGGAGACCGGAATGCAGGCTCACCGGATCGAGCAAGCGTGGGAATCCATTATGGGTGCTCCCATCGCCAGGTACACCGAAAGCGTTCGCTTTCGGGAAGGAGTATTGTACGTGAGCCTGAGTTCACCGGCTCTGCGCCAGGAATTGCGGTACGGGCTCAGCAAAATCCTCAAAAGCTTTCAGGAGGAGTTTGGAGAGGAAGCGGTTACGGAAATCGTATTGCGCTGATTCCGTCCCGGGGGCAGGAAGTCAGAGAAGGGGTAACTTTTAATTAGAAAATTTCCCTGCCGGAGAAATGGAATGCACCTTCGATGGCTGCGTTTTCGTCACTGTCGGAACCGTGCACGGCGTTTTCAGCTATATCCCTCGCATACAGTTTGCGTATGGTGCCTTCCGCGGCTTCAGCAGGATTGGTGGCACCAATTAAGGCCCGGAAGTCTTCGACGGCATTCTCCTTCTCCAGTATGGCTGCCACGATCGGCCCCCTGCTCATGAAGGTAACCAGCTCGTCATAGAAAGGACGCTCCTTGTGTACTTCGTAAAAAAGCATGGCGTCCCTCCGGCTGAGGTGGGTATACTTCATGGCAATGATCTTGAATCCGGCAGAGGTAATCTTCTCCAGTATGGGGCCTATAAAGCCATTCTCCACTGCATCCGGCTTGATCATCGTGAATGTTCGGTTTCCGCTCATGGGTAAAAATTTTTGCCAAAATTAACGCATTCTGGAAATTCGACTAAGGAAAGCGGTGTTTATTTTGCTGCAGTATGCGGCCCTCCTCGCCCACTATGGTAAAGGTGACTTCCATAACGGAAGGATCAATATCCAACAGGCCGAAACTCTTTTCGGACACCACCTCACCTACCCGGAATCGATTGGGTTCTCCAGTATACGAGGAGTACGAATGGGTCAGACCGCTGCTGGTGAAATCGAAAACCGGATAAGTCACGGAATCCCAGCGTGCCATGGACAATTCGGATATGTGCCGATCCCCCGACAGAAAAATTACCGGGGTACTGGCCGTCTTGGCCAGCAGCGCCTTCATTCGGCCAACTTCGGACGGGAAATTACCCCAGGTCTCAAATCCGTGCTCTGAGGACAGAAACTGTATGCTGCTCATGACCACAAAAACATCGTATCCTTTTTGGGTGAGCACGCCTTCGAGCCAATCCCATTGGGCATCACCCAAAATGGTGGCGGTTGTATCCTTGCTGGCCGCGTAACGTCTGCTTTGGGTTGACGATTTTTTCAGGGGACTCCGGAAATACCGGGTATCCAGCACAACGACACCCAGTTTGCGATCGCCGAGTTCATATTCCTTTAAGTGATAGACTCCTTCCCTGCTCCTCCTGGGGTCTTCAGACGGTACGTCCAGGAAGTCCAGCAACAGTTGTTGAGATTCGCGCTTTTTGGGGTATTCACTACCTCCGTCATTTACCCCGTAATCGTGATCGTCCCAGGTTCCCAATATGTCAACTTCCTTGCGCAATTCCCGGTAACCTGGAACCTCCCTCTGCCGGTCGTATAAGCGCTTCATACGGTCCATGTCCTCGGTATCTGCGTAGATGATATCGCCTCCCCAGACCCAGACCCTGGGCGCCGCATTCCTCACATGGGTCCAAAGTTCGTTTGTCCGATCCACCTGATTACAGGACCCAAAGGCTATCCTGAATACCCCGGTCGGTGCCTCCTCCAAACGCCCGGTTTCGATCCTGGTTTTATCCTGGTACTTTCCACTGCCACCGACGCAGGATGTAAGCAGCAGCATAAAAAACCCAATATGGCCGAAGTGTTTCATCACGAATAGTTTTAAGGCTAAAGTAGGCCATCGCAGTTTACCCTAAGGTTATATTTCTTTATCTTGCCGGCATGATTGAGAAGGACTTTCTCAGGCTCCGGGATCTGCTGTCCGTTCCCCTTAACATTGCCCTGATCCCCCACAAAAATCCCGATGGTGACGCCATGGGATCCTGCCTGGCCTGGTGGCATTATCTGAGTCAGACCGGACACAAGCCCATCGTGGTTTCCCCCAACGAGTTCCCGCGCTTTCTCAAGTGGATGCCGGGCAGCGATGAGGTGGTTATCGCGGATCGCGAAACCCGTAAGGCCAGAGAATGCATAGAAGCCTCGGAGCTGATTGTCGCACTGGACTTTAATTCGCTGGGCAGGGTGGGTCAGTTGCAGGAAATCCTGACCGCCTGTGCCCACCAACGCACCGTCATCATGATTGACCATCACGAGCAGCCCGAAGCGTTTGCGGATATTTCCTATAGCGATACCTCCCTGAGTTCTACCTGTGAGATGACCTATGGGGTGCTGAGGAGGCTCTCCGGAGAGGTCGATCTCAGCCGGGAAATTGCCACCTGCCTGTATGCCGGCATGGTTACCGATACGGGATCCTTCAAGTACCGCTGTACGACCACGAAGACCCACGAGGCCGCTGCCTACCTTATCGGACGAGGGATCGATAACACCTGGATTCACCAGCAAATCTTCGACACCTATTCCAAAGGCCGGTTGCAATTGTTGGGAAAGGCCCTCGGCCACATGCAGTTTCGTTATCAATACAGTACGGCCTATACGTACCTGAGCCAGGACGACCTGGATTCCTGCGAATACCAGAAAGGGGATACCGAGGGCTTCGTCAATTACGGACTCAGCCTTAAGGGCATGCGGTTCGCCGTCATATTCATCGAAAACAGGGACGAAGGCATCATTAAGATTTCGTTCCGCTCTTCAGGCGATTTCTCGGTAAACGAGTTTGCCCGGAACCATTTCGATGGAGGAGGACACCTGAATGCCGCGGGGGGGCGAAGCAGGCTTTCGCTTCAGGCGACTATCGAGCGTTTTGAGTCCCTCCTGCCCCAGTATTGCCAAGAATTATATACCGTATGAGCCAGCGCGACACATTGCCCGCTATGATGATACTCATGCTGGTCTTAACCGTTTCCTGTCAGGATCAGGAGGCCCGCAGGCCCGTGCAGTCCCGAAAGGGTACCTTCTACGAGATATCGGCTGAAAGGGCACAGGCTCTACTAAAACAGGAACAGCAGGCTATGCAGGAACTTATGGCCACGGATAGCAGCCGCACCTATCGGGAATCCTCGTACGGCTTCTGGTATGCCTACACTCAAAGAGCAGACAGCGCGGCGGTCCGGGCGCAACCGGGAGACCTGGCCGTCATTCGCTATCAATTGAGCGATATCGGCGGCAGACCCCTCTACCGTTTTAGGGAACTGGATACCCTGGCCTATCGAGTAGACCAGGACGAACGCATATTTAAAGGGCTCAGGGATGCCGTCAAGGTGCTCAGGAAAGGCGAACAGGCCCGTTTCCTCATACCCTCCTCCCTTGCCTATGGTTTTGCGGGCGATGGTGACCGTATAGGTTCGGCCATGCCCCTGGCAGCAGATTTGGAATTAATAGACGTTATTAAAACGGAAGTAAGCAACTAAAACGTAAACCATGAAGTATTCAATCTTTTCCATACTGGCTATCGTAATGCTCGTATCCTCCTGCAAGACAGCCAAGTACCCAGAGCTGGAAGATGGTCTGTACGCCGACATCGAGACAACCCTGGGCGATATGCTGCTCGCACTCGAACACGAGAAGACCCCGGTAACCGTAGCCAATTTTGTGACCCTGGCCGAGGGCAACAGCCCCTTTGTCAGCGACTCCCTCAAAGATAAACCGTATTACGACGGGCTGACGTTTCACCGGGTCATGAAGGATTTCATGATTCAGGGCGGGGACCCCACCGGCACAGGTCGTGGAAATCCGGGGTACCGCTTCGCCGATGAGTTCAACGACTCATTACGGCACAGCGGCAAGGGAATACTATCGATGGCAAATTCGGGCCCAAATACCAACGGCAGCCAGTTCTTTATCACCCATAAGGCCACACCCTGGCTGGATGACCGCCATACCGTCTTCGGCAAACTGATATCCGGTGAGGATGTTCTGGATTCGATAGCGGGAGTGGAAGTGGACCCGGCCAACAACCGCCCGCTGGTCAGCGTCACCATCAAAAAGCTGAATATCATCCGAAACGGAAAGGAGGCGCGGAATTTCGATGCCGTTTCCATCATGGAATCCTATTTCGAGGAGGAAGAAGAGCGCGAAGCCGCCAGGGAAAAAATGAAGGCTGATATCGTCAGCTCCTTACCCGCTCAGTCCGAGACCGTCGGGCGCACGGAATCTGGCCTGGGCATCCTTACTCTTAGCAAAGGTACCGGGACACGGCCCGAAAACGGACAGTACGTTCTGGTCAACTATTCCGGCTGGCTGCAGGACAGCGGAGAATTGTTCGACAGCAACATCAAGGATATGGCCACGCTGTTCGATAAATTCAATCATCAGCGGGACGCACAGGGTGGCTATCAACCACTGCCTTTTGAATACAGCACAGAATCCAAGGTGATTCCCGGTTTCCGGGAAGGCCTGCTCAGCATGAAGGTAGGAGACAAGAAGCGATTCTTTATCCCGTCCCACCTCGGGTACGGTGAGCAGGGTGCAGGAGGTGGACTGATCCCACCCAACGCCGACCTCGTATTCGAAGTGGAGATCCTGGATATATACGAGCAACCGGATTCAGGAAGTTCCGGGGAATAGAGCCGACGGCCCGTTAACCTATGGATTGGCGCAAGTTTCTTCCTGTACGCCGGGCATGGAGGGTATGGCTTCCATTGCCCGTGGTGCTGGCCACGGTCAGCCTGCTCAGCTTTTTTCCCGGCCTGGTCGAGCGGGCCTACAGCCAGGGACTGTATGCTTACCTCAGTACGGCCCAACGATTTGCCCTGGGCTGGATTCCCTTTTCGGTAGGTGATCTGAGCTATACCCTGTTATTCTTGCATGTGCTGCGTTTCCTGTACCGCAATCTCAGGTATATACGCCGGCCGGGCAGGCTGCTGTATCTGCTTAGGAAGTCCCTCTTAGGGATCGCGGTGCTCAGCGGTTCCTTTTACCTGCTGTGGGGCCTGAATTATTATCGGGTTCCCCTGGAAGACACCCTGGGGATCGATGTCCGCTACTCGGACGACGAGCTGAGGCAATTCGCCAGTTACCTGGCCGCGAAAGCAACGGTATATCAGCTGGAATTGGCTCATAGGGACAGCCTGGTTGCCCTACCTTACGACCATCAGGATATATATGCCAAGACCCTTTTGGGATACCGGGAACTCAGGAAAGAATGGCCCTGGGCGAGGCGCCATGGAAGTTCCATAAAAGGCAGCCTGTACAGTACTCCGCTTAGCTATATGGGGTATGGGGGATACCTGAACCCCTTTACCAATGAGGCCCAGGTTAATGAAAACGTGCCCATTTTCACGGCCCCTGCCCTCAGTGGACACGAAGCGGCACACCAACTGGGCTATGCCGCCGAAGGAGACACGAACTTTATCGGACAGCTCGTCTCGGTCCGGAACCCGGATCCGTACTTCAGGTATTCCGGGTACACGGGTGCACTGCGGTACGTCCTGGCCGAGCTCAGAAGGAGGGATCCCGATGCCTTTGCGGAGTTGTGGGAGGATTTGCCCGGGGGGATCAAGGAGCAATACCGGGAGCTGCAGAAATACCGAAAGACCTATGAAAACCCGCTAAGCGGGTACTTCGAAGGAGTCTTCGATGCATTCCTGAAAATCAACCGTCAACCCCAGGGTATTCGTTCCTACAGCCGGGTGGTAGGCCTTTTGATCGGATACCACCGGAGCCGGGAATTCTAGAGCTTCGCCATCGGCCCCTATTTGGAACGAGCCGGCAATAGCATTACTTTTAGCGATGCAATTCTACACTAAAGTTTCTATGCACATCTTACGAATCGCCGCGTTAACCGGGACCTTTCTGGCGGGAAGCCTGTGGTCCTCTGCACAGGTGTATGGCCCGAGCAATACGGGTATAAAGAAAAAACAGGATGTTCTACGGGCCTTTACGGGCGCCACCGTACACCTGGAACCCGGGAAGGTCATCGAAAATGCCATCCTGATAATGGAAGACGGCAGGATTCGCGAAGTGGGCAAATCGGTGGAAATCCCCGAAGGCGCGGTCGTTCAGGAATTGAACGGAAGGCATATCTATCCGTCCTTTATAGAGCTCTTCTCGGATTTCTCCATGAAGAAGGTTCAGCGGTCAAGCGGGGGTGGGCGAAGCGATATATACGATCCTACCCGGGAAGGCTACTACTGGAACGATCACATACGGCCGGAGCAGCGGGCCTCAGAAAGCCTTGAATACGATGCTTCGACGGCTAAGGCCATGCGTTCGCAGGGCTTCGGAGCCGTTAACGCTCATGTTTCGGACGGCATAGCGAGGGGAACGGGTGTTTTACTCGGCCTCACGGATAACAATCGCATACTGCTGAATCGATCGGGCAGCTACTTTTCGTTTAGCAAGAGCATACAAAGCCGGCAGAGCTATCCTACTTCGCTCATGGGAGCCCTGGCCCTTCTCCGGCAGTTGCATTACGATCTGGACTGGTATTCGAACCATCCGGGAGCAGAGGGCGACCGGGCGCTGAACGCACTGATGAGTCAGCGTACCCTGATTCCCTTCTTCGATGCAGGAGGCGCAGGCAATCCGGTGCGAGCGGCCAAACTCGGACGTCAGTTCGGACGGGACTATGTGATCCTCGGCGGAGGGGATGAATTCGAGTATGCTTCGGAACTCAGAGAATTCGCCACACGCCTGGTGCTGCCGGTCAATTTCCCGGATGCCTACGACGTATCGGATCCTTTTGCAGCCCGTCGGATCCCACTGACGCAGATGCGCTACTGGAATCAGGCACCTTCCAACCCTGCTCGGATCAGAGAGGCCGGCCTCCAGATGGCATTATCGACTCACGGGCTCAAAAAAAAGGGGGATTTTCTCGATAAAGTACGGGAGGCTATTCGTTTCGGCCTTGACGAGGAGGACGCCCTGGCTTCACTTACCACCGTACCTGCAATGTTTCTGGGCAAACAGGAGGAAATGGGGGCAATACATCCGGGCTATCTCGCTAATTTCATAATAACTACCGGTCCCGTTTTCCACCTAAAAAGCCGGATACTGGAAAACTGGGTTCTGGGTACTCGCTACGAGGTCAGTTCAGAGCCCGAGACCGATATACGCGGAAACTATTCACTTCGGGACAAACGGGGAACCACTCTTTTCAGGCTTGGCGGAGGCGCTTTAAAACCCGATGTTAAGGCGACTCGATCGGGTGTGGATATAAAAGCCGAAGTTGAGTTTCAGGACGGTTGGGTCCATATCCGATTCAGGGACAGCTCGGCCACCCGCTTCGACCGCTTCAGTGCCAAATCCCAGGTTTCCTATGCCAGCCTTTCGGGTATTATCGCCTATGAAGACGGCAGCGAATCGGAGGCGGTTCTGGAGTATACCGGTGCCGCAGAGGCTAAAGACGAACACGAAAAAGGAAAAGAAAAGAAGGGGGAATCCGAAACCCGCAGTATAATGCCCGTCACCTTCCCCAATACCGCTTTCGGCAGGACTTCACGACCTGTCGCAGAGGACATGGTATTCAGGAATGCCACCGTATGGACGGGAAGTGAGGTGCTGACCGAAACGGACGTCTGGATATCCGAAGGTGTCATACGCGATATCGGTAAGGGTCTCCGGGCGCGTGGGGCACGGGAGATCGATGCCACGGGCAAGCACCTGACCGCAGGCATCATAGACGAACACTCTCACATCGCCTTGCTCTCGGTAAACGAATCCGGACATAACTCCAGTGCCGAAGTGCGAATGAAGGAGGTAATCGACCCCAAGGATGCAGATATCTACCGCAATCTGGCCGGTGGGGTCACAACCATTCAGCAGCTCCACGGTTCCGCAAATCCCATCGGAGGACGCTCCTCCATTGTTAAACTCAAGTGGGGAGAAAATGCCGAAGGGATGATCTTCGATGAGGCGGCCCGCTTTATCAAGTTTGCACTCGGAGAAAACGTCAAACAATCCAACTGGGGAAGCAGGAACCGCTTTCCGCAGACCCGAATGGGAGTCGAACAGGTATTTGTGGACTATTTTTCGAGGGGACAGGAGTACCTCAAAAAGAAGGAATCGGGTAAACCGTATCGCGTGGATGAAGAAATGGAGGTCATAGCCCAGATTCTTCGGGGAGAGCGATTTATCAGCTGCCACTCCTACGTCCAGAGCGAGATCAACATGCTCATGAAGGTAGCCGAACGCTTCAACTTCCGCGTCAATACCTTTACCCATATACTGGAAGGATATAAGGTGGCCGATATTATGGCCGAACACGGTGCCGGGGGATCGACCTTCAGCGACTGGTGGGCTTATAAGTACGAGGTGAACGATGCGATCCCGTACAATGCGGCCATCATGAACAGTCAGGGAGTAACCGTGGCGATCAACTCAGACGACGCGGAGATGTCCCGCCGACTTAATCAGGAAGCCGGTAAAACTGTGAAATACGGAGGTATGAGTGAGATCGATGCGTGGAAGATGGTAACCCTGAACCCGGCAAAACTCCTCCATATCGACCACCTGGTAGGTTCTGTCGAGAAGGGAAAAATGGCAGACCTGGTGCTTTGGACCGATCACCCCATGAGTATGCGGGCCAAGGCCGAGAAGACCGTGATCGAGGGTGCGGTGTATTTCGATCTGGAATCGGACCGGCGACTCCGGGATTCCGTGGAAAAGGAACGTACCGAACTCATCAACCAGATGCTGGACTCCGGAAAAAAGGGTCGTCCGACCCAGGTCCCCAGCAACAAGAGAAAATCCCGCTTTACCTGCAACACCTTATAATACCGCCATGAAGCCGTTCAACATCACCCTATCAACGACGCTTAGGACCTGCCTGCTGGCATTCTCCCTGGCCATACCGCTTATCCTTCAGGCCCAACAGGTGCCCGGAAAGGATCAGAACGGTCCGATTCGCCTCCTGGGCGGCACCATCCACGTCGGCAATGGAACCGTAATTGAGCAGGGTACCCTGGATTTCGATCAGGGTCGAATCACCTATGCGGGACCCGCCTCGGAAGCGCCCGATGCCGGCGAGGCCGAAATCATAGACGTCTCGGGCAGGCATATATATCCGGGGTTGATTGCACCCTGCAATACCCTGGGACTCGTAGAAGTCGGTCAGGTCAGAGCCAGTGTGGACCAGGACGAAATCGGGGACTTTATCCCTCATGTTCGCAGCCTTATTGCCTATAATGCCGAGTCTAAAGTGGTGGAGAGCATGCGCCCTAACGGGGTACTCCTCACCCAGACCACACCCGTGGGCGGCATCATATCCGGAACCTCCTCCATAGTCCAGCTGGATGCATGGAACTGGCAGGATGCAGCCGTCAAGGAAGACGATGGCATCCACCTGAACTGGCCAGGTTATTTTCGCAGGGGACGGAGCTGGTTGGGCGAAGCTCCGGGATTGTATCCCAACAAGGAGTACGGAGAAACGATCGGGAAGATCGAAGAATTCCTTGCCGCGACTAAGGCCTATAGTTCGGTGGACCGGCCCGATCTTCAGCTGGACCACGAGGCAATGAAAGATGTATTCACAGGTAAGAAACGGGTATATCTGTATGCAGACGGGGCACGGGAAATCGAGGACGGGATCAGCCTGCTGCTGAAGTACGGAATCGAAAAGATCGTGCTCGTCGGCGGCTATGAGGCCCCCAGAGTTGCCACTTACCTGAAAAGGAATGCCATCCCCGTGCTGGTGTCACAGACCCACCGCCTGCCCCTCATGGATGACAATGACTACGATTACACGTACAAATTGCCGCGCATCCTGAACGAACTCGGACTTCAGGTAGGCATACAAAACAGCAGCATGTCCAACTGGGAGACCCGCAATCTACCGTTCTTCGCCGGGCAACTCCTGAGTCAGGGACTCGACGAGGAAACAGCGCTTTCCATGATCAGCTACAATACAGCCGAAATACTGGGCATAGGATCGGATTACGGGTCACTGGAAACCGGAAAGAGTGCCACGCTGTTCGTATCCGAGGGCAGTGCGCTCGAGGTCATGGGGAATACCTTGTCCCACGCCTTTATCGATGGGCGGAAGATTTCGCTGGAAACCCACCAGACCCGTCTTTGGAAGAGGTACATGGCTAAATACGGCAGTCCGATAGAAGACTGATTTTCACGGTCGGTCCGAAGCTTTGTTTCAGGAAATCAGCAGCAGGGGATGAAGGAAATACAGAGCAGCCGAAACGATGCCGTCAGGCGCTACTTACAGCTCAGGGAAAAATCGAGACTTCGTAAAAAACGCGCGCTCTGTGCCGTCGAAGGTCGAAGAGAAGTGGAACGGGCACTGAAATCCGGCTACGAGTTCGAGGAGGTATTCGTCTGCCCCGAACTGCTGGGACCTCCCGGGCCTGTTCTGCAGGGGCTGCTGGATTCAACCGACTCCGCCGCGGTCCCGCCTGCGCTCTACGAAAAAATGGCCCTAAGAGGGAGTACAGAGGGCATACTGGGAGTGTTGCGAACCCCGGATCACCGCCTGGAATCCCTTAGCCTGCAGACCGGGAATCCTCTGTTACTGGTGGCCGAGTCGGCCGAAAAACCCGGTAACCTGGGCGCCCTGTTCCGAACGGCCGACGCAGCAGGCATCGATGGCATACTCCTGGCAGAACCCCGTTGCGATATTTACAACCCTCAGTGCATCCGAGCCAGTTTGGGTGGGGTCTTTCACATGCCGGTTGCTATAGGGGGGACCCCTGAGATTCTGTATTTTCTCAAGTCGAAAGGGATCGGCGTGTATGCCGCAGCGCTGACGGCCTCCTTACCTTATTACAACGCCGACCTGACAGGCCCCACCGCACTGGTGATGGGGGCCGAAGACCAGGGACTCAGCGCAGATTGGCTGGAGGCCTCGGCGGCCCGTCTTATCATTCCCATGTCGGGCATCGTCGATTCCCTGAACTTATCCGTCTCGGCCGCCGTTTTGATTTTTGAGGCCATACGACAGAGGCAACGAATATAACTCACTATTTTTCAGTTATTTAGATTTCTGAATTAAGATCGTAATTTAGTATATTTGTAGGATTACGGTAAAAGGAAACTTTGCATGATTGAGAATGTGCAGGATCAGGAAAGCAAAGAAATTGCACGACAGTATAAGGAGCTTCTCAGGGACAGTTATCAATCCCTGACCCAGGAAGACAAGAGGCTGATCCGTTCAGCCTTCGACGTCGCTGTGGATGCGCACAAAGGTCAGTACCGGAAATCCGGGGAGGCCTACATCTTTCATCCCATTGCCGTGGCCCGGATAGTCGCGTCCGAAATCGGCCTTGACGGGGTATCCATAGCCTCGGCTCTTCTACACGACGTAGTGGAGGACACCTCCTATACCCTGGCGGACATCGAGCGTCTGTTTGGGGATACCGTGGCTAGGATCGTCAATGGGCTCACCAAGATCTCACACCTCAAGAAAGACAAGGACATCTCCCAGCAGGCTGAGAACTTCCGGAAGATGCTGCTCACCCTGCACGACGACGTCAGGGTTATTCTGATCAAAATCGCCGATCGGTATCACAATATGCTGACCATGGAGTCGATGCCGGAAGAAAAGCAGGTGAAAATCGCCTCGGAAACCCTCTACATTTACGCTCCCCTGGCGCATCGCATAGGGCTGTACAACATTAAGACCCAGCTCGAAGACCTCTCACTGAAGTATACGGAGCCCGAGGTATACAAGGATATACAGGCCAAGGTAACGGAGATATTGCCGGCCAATGAGCGCTACCTCAAGGATTTTGCGGACGTGATCCAGAATTCTCTGGAGAAGGAACACCTGGGATGCACCATCAAGGGGCGCATGAAGTCCATTTCGTCCATTCGCAGAAAGATGAAGACTCAAAATGTGAGGTTCGACGAAATCTATGATAAGTTCGCCATCCGCATCATTTATCGATCCGAGCCCGAACAGGAAAAGTTCATGGCCTGGAAAATATACTCCATCGTAACCGACCATTTTACTCCGAATCCGGTCAGGCTGAGGGACTGGATTACTTCCCCCAAATCCACAGGCTACGAAGCGCTGCACGTTACCGTGGTTGGGCCGGGAGAACGCTGGGTGGAGGTACAGATCCGGAGCGAACGCATGCACGAAATTGCGGAGAAGGGATATGCGGCCCATTTCAAATACAAGCACGGGAACCAAAAGGAAAAGGGAATAGAGGAATGGCTGAACCGATTGCAGGAGGCCCTGGAAAACGCCAATGGGAATGCCGTGGATTTTGTGGAGGAATTCAAGCTCAACCTGTATTCCAAGGAGATCTTTGTATTTACTCCGAACGGCGAACTCAAATCCCTGCCCAAGGGTGCCACCCCGCTGGACTTCGCCTTTCACGTTCATACTGAGGTCGGACTCAGGACCCGGGGGGCGCGGGTCAACGGTAAACTCGTTCCCCTCAATACCGTACTGCACAGCGGAGACCAGGTGGAGATCATCACCTCGGAAAACGCCAAACCAAACCAGAACTGGCTGGATTACGCACATACCGCAAGGGCTATTTCCAAAATCAAGTCCTCGCTCAGGGAGGAGAAGAAGCAAATTGCCGCCGAAGGCAAAGAAATCCTGCGAAGGAAGCTCAGGGCAAAGAAGATCAAGTTCAACGAGGATACCGTGAACAAGATGGTGAGTTTCTTTAAGCTCAAGACCAGTCAGGACCTGTTCTACCGGGTAGGGAACGGCAATATTGACAACCAACGTATTAAGGACTTTTCAGCCTCCTACCACAACGCCATACTGAATTTCTTCAAGGATCGGATACGCCGAAAGAGTCCGGGCAAGGACTATACCGCTGACGAGATCACCGCCAACTACGACATGCTCGTTTTCGGCGGGGAGGAAGAAGTACTGGACTACCGCCTGGCAGAGTGCTGTAAGCCGATTCCCGGAGATTCCGTCTTCGGCTTCATCACCGTTAACGACGGGATTAAGGTGCACAAAAAAGACTGCCCCAACGCGATTTCCCTGCAATCGAATTTTGCCTATCGCATAATGAGTGCACGCTGGATCGATTCCACCAGGGAAGAATTCAACGCCGACATCGAGTTGACGGGCATCGATAACCTGGGCCTGGTAAACGAAATTACCCGGGTAATTTCCGATCACATGCACGTAAATATGCGAAATTTGACATTCAATACAGAGGGAGGAACCTTCAAGGGGCATATCGGTGTGATCGTCAAAAACAACTCCATATTGTCCAAGCTTATCCGAAACCTGCAACAGATCAGCGGTATTGATCGGGTAGTACGGATCTAGTCCCATTACAATTTTGCCTATGGAAAATCAATTGGACCGCAACCAGGAAATCGTCCGTAATGTATTTACCACCTTCCTGGAGGAAAATGGGCACCGCAAGACGCCGGAGCGCTACGCCATACTTCAGGAGATCTACGATAGTAAGGAACATTTCGACATCGAGTCGCTGTACCTTAAGATGAAGGAAAAGAATTATAGGGTAAGCCGGGCTACGCTGTACAATACCATAGAGTTGCTCCTGGATAGCAAACTGGTTCGAAAACACCAGTTCGGGCAGAACCAGGCCCATTACGAGAAGTCCTACTTCGACCGCCAGCACGACCACGTGATCATGACCGATACCGGTGAGGTCATGGAGTTCTGCGACCCGAGGATCGAGTCGATCAAAAAGACCATCGAGGAGGTCTTCGATATTGAGATTTCTAATCACTCTCTCTACTTTTACGCTACTCGTAAAAAGGAAGAATAAGCATATAGGATGGTAGATTTATTATTGGGTCTTCAGTGGGGTGACGAAGGCAAGGGAAAAATTGTAGATGTACTCACCTCGAATTACGACATCATCGCTCGTTTTCAGGGAGGCCCCAACGCAGGACACACCCTCGAGTTCGACGGTATCAAACACGTTCTGCACACGATTCCATCGGGTATATTCCATCCCGATGCCGTGAATGTGATCGGTAATGGTGTCGTTATCGATCCGGTTATCTTTAAGAAGGAAGTCGAAAACCTCGCGCCGTTCTCCATCAATATGAAGAAACGACTCATGGTGTCCCGCAGGGCACACCTGATACTCCCCACGCACCGGCTGCTGGACGCCGCCTCGGAAGCATCCAAGGGAAAGGCGAAGATCGGTTCCACTCTCAAGGGTATAGGCCCGGCATACATGGACAAGACGGGGCGAAACGGCCTGAGGGTTGGAGATCTCGAACTGGACGACTGGAAAAGTGCATATCGCAGACTGGCCGACAAGCACGAACGCATGATCTCCGGCTATGAAGCCTCCATAGAGTACGATCTGGGAGAACTCGAGGAAAAGTTCTACGAGGGGGTGGATGCCCTGAGACAAATCCCGTTTATCGACAGCGTGTATTACCTGGATGACGCGCTGAGGAAAGGGAAGAAAATTCTTGCCGAAGGAGCACAGGGTTCCATGCTCGACATCGATTTCGGTACTTACCCTTTCGTTACCTCATCCACGACTACAGCCGCAGGTGCCTGCACCGGACTGGGTATTCCCCCGAACCGCATCGGGGAAGTCGTCGGAATTTTCAAGGCCTACGCCACCCGTGTGGGCAGCGGCCCCTTCCCCACTGAACTCTTCGACGAAGATGGGAAAGAAATGGCGCGGACCGGGAACGAATTCGGCGCGACCACGGGTCGGCCCAGGCGCTGCGGCTGGCTCGACCTGGTTGCCCTGAAATACGCAGTACGAATAAACGGAGTTACCCGTCTATCGATGATGAAAGGAGACGTCCTGTCCTCTTTTTCGAGGATCAAGGTGTGCACCGCTTACAAGTATAAGGGCGAACCCGTGCGGGAATTGCCGTTTTCCGTGGATCAGGACTATATAGAACCGGTGTACCGGGAAATGCCCGGATGGGAAAAGGATCTCACGGGCATACGGGAATACGACAACCTGCCCGCCGCCTTCAGGAACTACATCGCTTTTTTGGAAGAAGAACTCGAGGTTCCGATCCGCCTGATTTCAGTCGGTCCGGATCGAACTCAGACCATTTTTCGCTAAGCCCCGAATACTCCCCCGATGAGAACCGCCTTCCGTTTAGGAATTCTTATTTTTTCAGGCCTCAGCCTAGTATGGGCCCAGCAGCCTGGTGCCGGGCAGGAAGCCCAGCGAAAGATCAACATCATCTACGGAGGTAATTTCACCAAGGACAACGCCAAGTATCCCGGCGCATCCGTCTTCAGCCGCGACCAGCAGCGCCAGGTTCAGTTCGAACACCAGGGGGCAGATATGTGGTGCGACGTGGCCATCATGTACAACGAACAAAATCGCATCGAAGCGTATGGGAACATCCGGCTGCAGCAGGGGGACAGTATCGAGATGAACAGCAAGAAACTCTTCTACAACGGGAATACCCGCATGGCCGATGCCTACGAAGACGTATACCTAACCAACGGGGAAATGCGTCTGGAAACCGACACCCTCTATTTCGACCGGAACCGCCAGCGCGCCTACTACCTGACCGGGGGTACCATTATCGACTCTGCCAACGTGCTACGGAGCCGGACCGGCCGCTATTTCATCGAACTGAAAAAATACCAGTTCCGCAGCGATGTTACCATAACCAATCCGGACTATATCCTGGAATCCGAAAGACTGGACTACTTTACAGAGGAAAAGGATGTGTACATGTACGGGCCCTCTACCATCACGGGCGAAGATTACGTTATGTATTGCGAAAGGGGGTATTACGACACCAAAATCGAACAGGGTTACGGGGTTCGGAATACGAAAATTTATTATGACGATCGCATCATTGAAGGCGACAGCGTATTCTTCGACAAGCGCCGGGAATTCGCCTCCGCCACAAATAACATACAGGTCACGGATACGGTGAATCAGGGCATCGTTCGCGCCCACTATGCCGAGTTGTACAAGGCCATGGATTCCGTTATCGCCACCCGCCGCGCCGTGGCGGTTCAACTGGTTGAGCAGGACTCCATGTATATACACGGAGATACCCTGATGGTCACCGGGCCTCCCGACAGCCGATTGCTTAGGGCCTTCCACAAGGCCCGTATCTTCAAGACGGACCTCAGCGGTAAATGCGACACCATACGGTTCGTGGAACGGACCGGCATCGCACACATGGTGAATGAGCCCATTTTATGGAATGCCGGGAATCAGATGACCGGTGATCTGATTCAACTTCTGATCGACACCAATACGGAAAAGCTGGATTCCCTGAAGGTGCTCGAGAACGCGTTTGTCATATCGCAGGATACTATCGGAAATGAGGGATACAATCAGGCGAAGGGAAAGGATTTACTGGGTAAGTTCGTCGGCAATCAACTCGTACAGGTAGAACTGATTAAGAATGCCGAGGCTATCTATTACCCCTACGATGCGGACAACCAACTCATAGGCATCGACAAGAAGGTGTGCAGCACCATCGTGCTGTACCTGAACGGAAATGACATCGAACAGATCGAGTTTCGAAACAACGTGGACGGTAACATCTTTCCCTTAAGTGAACTGCCGGAGGAAAGCCGGCTGCTGAGAGGCTTTAAGTGGAGGGGGGACGAGCAGCTGTTGCAGCCTTCGGATATATTCGACCAGGACGACATCTTTCTTTTGCCCGTAATACAGGGGCTAAAGGAACCCGAACCCCCGGACGAATTCACCCGTGTGAAACCGCCCCAAAACGAGCAGTGATGAAGGAGGCATTCCGTCGTTTCCAGGCACCGACCTCCCCCCATCCCCTTGGATTGCAGGTCAGCCGTGCAGAGGGCTGTTATATCTATGACCAGGAAGGCAAACCCCATCTCGATTTCGTCGCCGGGGTTTCGGCCTGCAGTCTGGGCCACTGCCATCCCGATGTAGTCCGCGCGGTTCAGCATCAGGCCGAAAGCTATATGCATGTGATGGTGTATGGTGAATACATCACCCAGCCTTCCGTGGAGTACTGCGAATTGCTTGCGTCTATGTTGCCCGATCCTCTTGAAACTACCTATCTGGTGAATTCGGGTACGGAGGCCATAGAGGGAGCCCTGAAGCTCGCCCGAAGGGTCACCGGTCGGTACGAGATCGTTGCCGCAAAGAACGCCTACCACGGAAATACCCTGGGCAGTATGAGCGTGAGTGGGTGCGAAAGCCGAAAGGGACCTTTCCGTCCGTTGATACCCGGGGTGCGCACGCTCACATTCAACCGGGAGAGTGAACTCGGGAAAATAACCGAACTAACGGCCGGAGTGATCCTGGAAACCATACAGGGTGGAGCGGGTTTCATAGTACCCAAGAGGGACTATCTCCAAAAGGTACGGGAGCGGTGCAACGAGGTGGGAGCCCTTCTCATCCTGGACGAAATTCAACCCGGTTTCGGACGTACCGGCACCTTGTTTGCCTTTGAGCAGTTTGGTATTGTTCCCGACATACTGGTCATGGGTAAGGGCATGTGCAGCGGGTTGCCGGCGGGCGCATTCACCGCCTCGAGCCCGGTCATGACCCAGCTATCGCACAGCCCCGAACTGGGCCACATCACTACCTTCGGAGGTAACCCGGTCGTGGCGGCGGCGGCCCTCGCCACCCTGAGAAGGGTCAGTCTGCCCGGCCTGCTGCTTTCCATGAAGGAGAAAGAGCGCCTGGTACGCACAGCGCTCCAGCACCCGCTGATCCGTGAAATACGGGGTCGGGGGCTAATGCTTTGTCTGGTTTGTGAAACGGCAGAAATTGCAGATTACCTGGTACTCGAGGCAGCCAAAAGAAGGCTGATCCTGTTCTGGCTTCTCTTCGAAAAACGCGCGGTCCGAATTACTCCTCCCTTAACCATTTCTAAACCACAATTAATGAAAGGTTGTCAACAAATACTTGAGATTTTAGACGCTTTTGGTGAGCTTCATGACCGTTAACACCCAATGGTGTTCGTTGATATGTTTGTTGATAACATCAGAGACTATGGGCCGGCTCCGCAAATTATGAGAGCTAATTTTAAGTCTATAGTTACTATAAACACGTTTCTATGGCGTTTGAACCTAACGAGCTTCCCGACAACTCCGTACTGAAATTCGAATCCATGCTTCAGACCGATCAGGTCTATTTCTTCGATTCAGAGGAATTCGAAAGCATCACACATCACTATCTCAATCACGGTAAAATCAACCTGGGTAAGAGGGCCGTGGAGATGGGGCTGGAACAGCACCCGAACTCTTCAGAATTGCAGTTGCTTTACATAGAGATTCTGGTCTACGAGGACCAATACGAAGAAGCCGTATCCCGTCTGGATGTACTACAGGCCATTGACCCCAGGAATGAGGAAATCTTTATACAGCGGGCCAACATCCACTCCAAGAAGGACAATCACCGGGAGGCCATCAACCTCCTTATGGAGGCCCTGCATTTCGCCGAAGACGGTTTCGATATTTACTCCCTGCTCGGCATGGAGTATTTGTTTATCGACGACTACAAACAGGCTATGCGATGCTTTGTCAAATGTCTGGAATACGATCCTGAAGACTACTCCTCCCTCTACAACGTAGTGTACTGCTATGAATTCCTGGAAGACCACAGGGGCGGAATCGTATTCCTGAATGCGTATCTCGAAACCAACCCGTACTGCGAAGTAGCCTGGCATCAGCTGGGAAAAATGTACATCGCACTGGACATGCACAAGGAGGCCCTGGCGGCCTTTGATTTCGCCATTATATCCGATGACAAGTTCATTGGGGCCTATTTCGAGAAAGGCAACGTGCTGGAAAAACTCGGGAAATATCGCGAGGCCATTGCATGCTACGAAATCACACTTGGCCTGGACGACCCGACTTCTCATGCCTACTTGCGCATGGGGATGTGCTACGAGAAGCTGGGTGACGTCAATCAGGCACGCTGGTTCCTGAACCAAACCGTACACGAGGATCCCCTCCTGGATAAGGCCTGGATAGCGATCACCGAGCACCACCTGAGGAATGGGAACATCGAAAAGGCACTGGGCTATATAGAAAAGGCGCTGAGCATCGATCCGGAGAATCCCCAGTACTGGATGCTTAAAGCCCGTACCCTGGAGGCATTGCGACGCTTCGCCGAGGCAAGCCTTAGCTATGATCAGGCTATCGAAAAGGGAGCCTTCGAACTGGACTCCTACCTGAGCTGGTCCGACCTGCTCCTTCAGCAGAAAAAGTTTGAACAGAGCCTCAAGGTCCTCAAGGATGCGATGGAAATACATCCTGAAGAATCCAAATTGTATTTTGTAATGTCCGGTCTTTATCTGAAACTGGGACGAAACGAACAGGCAAAAACGGCGTTTCGCAAGGGTCTGGAGATCGATCCTGCCGAGCTTAGGGAATTCGAGAAACGTTTCTCGGAACACCTTCAGCTGCCCTGGGTGACGAACCTGTACAGCATCCTGAACAAGTCCTCTACCTGATTTCATGTCGCGTAGTATCAAGGATTACCTGATCATTGGCCTCAAGGGTATGGCCATGGGCGCGGCCGACGTGGTGCCCGGGGTTTCAGGTGGTACCATAGCGTTTATATCGGGGATATACGAGGAGCTAATCGATTCCATAGAGTCCATAGGCCCCGGACGGTTCGCGGATCTCAGACGGGGAGGACTGAAAAAGGTCTGGTCCGAGGTAAACGGCAATTTCCTGCTAAGCCTCTTCACGGGCATCTTCCTCAGCGTATTCTCGCTTTCAAAAATCCTCAGCGGCCTGCTGGAGAACCACCCTGTGCTGGTCTGGTCGTTTTTCTTTGGTTTGGTGCTAGCCTCCATCTTCTTCGTAATCCGGGCGATCGACCGCTGGAATGCCGTCCTGATTTCACTCTTCATCCTGGGTGCAGTAGTAGCGTATGGGATTAGCAGCCTTCCGGTTTACCAGGGGGTGGACAGTCTTCCATTCCTGTTCCTTTCGGGTGCGCTGGCCGTTTGCGCCATGATACTTCCCGGAATATCCGGTTCCTTCATTTTGGTTTTACTGGGCTCCTACAAGACCGTGCTTGATGCGGTGCACGAAAGGAAGTTCGCAGAGATAGCCACGGTAGGTTTGGGTGCAGTTATCGGACTCCTGAGCTTCGCCCGACTACTCAAATGGCTGTTCAGTCGCTTTCACAACGGAACACTCGCCGTGCTCTCCGGGTTCATACTGGGATCCCTGAACAAGATCTGGCCCTGGAAGGAGGTCGTGGAAATTCGAGTGTTCGAAGATAAAGTAATACCTGTCAGGGAGCTGAATCAATGGCCCGGACAGTATACGGGAGACCCCCAAATATTAGCCGCCTGTCTTTTAGCATTCCTCGGTTTTT
Source organism: uncultured Flavobacteriaceae bacterium (assembly GCA_964550895.1). Lineage (GTDB taxonomy): Bacteria > Bacteroidota > Bacteroidia > Flavobacteriales > Flavobacteriaceae > CAZKAP01. The sequence goes on along the minus strand of CAZKAP010000024.1, from coordinate 1,078 downwards.
CGCTTATTTTTATCCTGGAAAGGCTGGCGCGCGAAAAATAAGGCCCCACCCACTTTTTAATGGATAAATCAAGGAATTTACTGGATTACTCCTTTCTGGTAATCAAGGGAATTGCCATGGGCGCCGCAAACAAAGTGCCCGGTATTTCTGGTGGAATCGTCGCCTTCGTTGGCGGTTTCTACGAGGAGTTCATCTATTCCCTGCAGAAGGTGAATAGCAAGGCGCTTAAGCTGTTGTTCGCGGGCAAACTCGTCAGTTTTTACCGGTACATCAACGGCACCTTCCTGACCCTTCTGATACTCGGCATGCTGATCAGCTACTTCAGCGTGGCGCGCCTGCTGGATTACGCCATGGAGCGCAACGAACTCTACGTATGGTCTGCCTTTTTCGGTATGATCATTGGTAGTATCATCTACATATACAACACCTTCGAATACTGGAACTTCAAGACCATCTTCTCGGGTGTCCTGGGCCTGGTTTTCGGGATTTCCCTGAGTTTCCTTAATCCCGCACCGGAAAACGACGATCTGCTCTTCATATTCCTCTGTGGAATCGTCAGCGTTTCGGGCATGACCCTGCCGGGCCTGTCAGGCTCTTTCCTGCTCATACTTATGGGCAATTATGTACTGCTGTTGATCGACTCCGTCAACGCTCTGTACGACACGTTTTCCGAAGTATTCAAGGGAGATTATTCCTTCTTGGACAACCAGGGAAGGATCGATCAGCTGCGCATACTGGCGGTGTTTACCCTGGGCTCCCTGACCGGCCTGGTCACCCTTTCCCACCTGCTGGGATATGTGCTCAAACGCTACAACAAAATCACGACAGCCGTCATTGTAGGATTCATAACGGGTTCCCTGGGTGTGATATGGCCCTGGAAAGATTCCATATACAAACGTTTACCGGATGGCAGTCCCATGCTCGATTCCAACGGCCACCCCATCGTCAGGAACTACCAACGCTATTTTCCGGATATACAGGACCCCGAAACCTGGTGGGCCATACTCTATATCGTCCTTGGAATAGCCGTCCTATTAACCCTGGAATGGTATGGATTACAACGCGAACGCCGCAAAAA
>CAZKAP010000023.1:19448-52474 GCA_964550895.1 uncultured Flavobacteriaceae bacterium | reverse complement strand
ATAATTACGAATTTTTTTCCGTAATCACGTCCGTTTATTTATGGGGGCGTAACAAAAAGTTGATGAACCGTTTTAACAAGGAAACTTTCATCTATGATTTGCTTTTGGCTTATGGCCTGCCCAAGGCTTCCATCACAAGGCTCAAAAAAGGGAATTTGAACCTATCCAAGGTTGTAGGTGAAATCTGATGGAAGAAAAAGCTCTTTTTCAAGGAAGAACCAACGCGGGATTTACATGTCACAGTATCTGAGCTGGTAAAAACGACCAAACACAGCGAACGGTTTGTAATTGTGACCGACTACAAAACCCTACTTGCCATTGACACCAAAACCGATGACAAGCTGGACATCAAACTGAAAGAACTTCTCAAATATTACTACTTCTTCTTGCCATGGGCAGGAATGGAAAAAGCCCAACATGCCAGTGAAAACCCTGCGAATTTTAAAGCAGCCGTGGGAATGGCCAAGCTCTTTGACGAGATCAAGAAGGACAACCCAGATAGTTCTCCTGAGTTCATTTACTGTCTCAATGTGTTCCTTTCAAGGTTACTGTTCTGCTTTTTTGCACAAGACACCAAGATCTTCAAAGACAACCAATTCACTTCGGCCATAAGTTCGCATACACAGGTTTGAAAGCCACCCTGTTTTCGTAGTATTTAAAAATATGGGTTTGTAATCATGTACTAAATCGTGGATGTGTTTCAAAGCGCAGAAACAAAAAACAAGGAGATAAACTGAGAATCTCTGCATCAACTAATCACACCCGTTTGACCGGGGCTAAGGCGCTTAAACTATTCGGAGGGTTTACGAATCCTGAGGAAAGGCTGCTTGAGCAGGAACCAAATACTGCGGTTCTCCCTCTCATCCGGAAATATATCCACTCCGTACTGTATTTCTCTGGTTTTCAGGTAACGATAGGTACCCAGCAGACGGTCCCAGACCGATAGTATATTGCCGTAATTAGAATCCGTATAGGGCAGCTTGTAATGGTGGTGAACCTTGTGCATATTGGGAGTGACCAGTATCAGGCTGAAAGCCCGGTCCAACCAGTCGGGTATGCCAATATTCGCATGTGTGTACTGTGAGGCCACCACCGACATGGACTGGTATAACAGCACGATGCCGATAGGAATTCCTCCAAGCCAGACCGCCAGCGTGGTAAATGAGAAGCGGATTACGCTCTCCAGGGGATGGTGACGATTGGCCGTAGTCACGTCGACCTCGTGATCGGTATGATGAACCGAATGTACCATCCACAGCCTGGGAACACTGTGCTCGAACCTATGCGAACAATAGCCGCCCACGAAATCCATCACTAGCAGGCCGGCAAAGACCTTCCACCCCAAACTTAGGGGTTCCAAAGCAGGCAACAGGCCCCATTCAAGATCGACTACTCGGTCCGACGACCAAAGGAGTATAAAGGCCAGGCCGAAATTCACGGCTATGGTGGTGAAGGTGAAAAAGAAGTTGACTCCGGCATGCCGCCACTTGCGATAATCAAAACGGAAAAGGGGTACAAGACCTTCGAGGGCCCAGAACAGGGTGATTCCCCCAACCAGGATGATCGACCGGTGACTCGAGGGTATGTGAGTAAAATAATCAATCAGAGCTTCCATACTTTCAAATATACGCTCCGGCACCCCTTTTCGCAACCCCTAGCGAAGGCTGCCCCTCTGCCAGGCTTCTCGCAGGCGCTCAACGATGCGGAAGGCTGCCGGGCAAATGGCAACGTTCTTCACAGTCAGATTCGCGATCTGATGTATCTTCCGTCGATCGGTATGGGGATACTCCCGACAGGCCTTGGGTCGTATATCGTAAATTTGACAGCTGTTGTCGTCCTGAAGGAACGGACAGGGTAGCTGTTTCATGACCCAGTCCCCTTCCTCGTCTTTCCGGAGATAGGTATTTGTAAACACGGAAACTTTAAGCCGGAGCCTTCGGGCTATGCGCTCGATATCGGTTGAGAGCAGAAGCGGACCTGCTGTTTTGCAGCAATTGGCGCATTGAAGGCAATCGGTTTCGTCAAACACCTCTTCGTGCCAGTCGGCCATGCGCCGATCCAGGTCTTTTGGAGTCTGGACGGCTATCGACCTGAAGAGTTTACGGTGTGCCTTTCGGCGGGATGCGGCCAGTGCGGGCAACTGCGACAGCTCGGGATTCATGTGAGTAAGGTACGAATTCCGGGGGGTAACCGGAGGAAATGACTATGAAAACCACAAGTACGAAGAGCACCAAAGACCTTTACGGCTCCGCCCTGGCAGACTATTTCAACGGCAGGCAAAACACCAGGCTCACCACGACATCCTCACTCGGAGAAAAGGATCGTATTCCCGTCGCTTACTATTTCCGGACCCGGGAGTCTATGCCCGAACTGGAAAGGCACGCACTGGATCTGTGCCGGGGCCGGATACTGGACATCGGATGTGGTGCCGGATCACATTCCCTTTGGCTTCAGAACCGGGGCTTTTCCTGTACGGGCATGGACCTCAGCCCCGGCGCGGTAAAAGTCTGTCGTGCCAGAGGATTGGAACGAGTTTTGCTGAGTGATATCTGGAAAACCGACCCGGGCAGTTACGATACCCTTTTACTGATGATGAACGGGCTGGGACTGGCCGGTGACTCCACACGCCTGCCTGCTTTTATCGGAAGATTGCTCGGCATGCTCAATACCGGGGGACAGATATTGGCAGAATCCACGGATTTGGAATATCTTTTTGATCTGATACCGGGTCTGGATCAGAAAACGGAGTTCGATGAGTCCTACTACGGGAATCTGATGTATACCTTCGAGTATCAGGGAAAAAAGGGAAGACCCTTCCCCTGGTTGTTTGCCGGGTAAGACCTGATCGAACACGCAACGGTCCGGGCAGGAGGCGAATTGGAAATACTGGGAAGGAATCCGGAATCCGGGTTCCTGTTGCGGATTGTAAAAAAGTAATATTCGGCAACCTAAACCCGTTGACATGTAAAACATATGAATATGAAAAAATTATGGATTTTCATAGGGATGATCTCCCTGCTGATGGCGGGCTGTTCCGATGATTCCGGGGGAGACGGCAATGGCAATGGGGGAGGCAACCCAGTAACGGGAGTTAAGGCACTGAACCTGTTGGGTCCGGGAGATTCCGCAAACGACTTCCTGAGCAATGATAACTACGATCGGCTGATTGTACAGGTACAGTACGTCACCGGATTCCGCCCGTCCAACCTCGTATTCAGCGACCTGGAAAACTTCATTCGGGAATTTACCTTTAAGGATGACATTGAATTTATTTACCAGGCACAGCCCTCCCCGGGCCAGGAGAGCCTCACCTTTCAGGAGATTCGGCAGATCGAGGACAACAACCGGACATTCTACAACGACGGTACTACCCTTACCCTGTACATCTACTTCGCAGACGCACCGGCCGAAGGAGACGATTTGGATCAGGGGCTGGTCTCCCTGGGAGCCGTTTACAGGAACACATCCATGGTCATCTACGAAAGCACGATCCGCACCGCTTCCCAGATCCTGAGCGTTCCGCTTACGGATTTCGAACGGGCTACCCTTCACCACGAATTCGGACACCTGTTCGGTCTGGTGAACATTGGAAGTCCGTTTGCGGACGGAATCGATCACGAAGACCCCGCCTCAAGCAGCCATTGCAATACGGCGGGATGCCTGATGCGGGCCGAACTGGAATTCGGTGCCGGTATGGCAAAGGCCATGAAGGCGCGCATGTCCAAGGGGATGGCCAGCATACCTGAATTCAGCAATCGCTGCCTGGCGGATCTGGAGGCCAACGGGGGCAGGCCGGCAAACTAAAAGAGAATATCAGGGTATCCCGAGGTATTTATGGGTCTGCAGCGATACCTTCCACTGAGTATGAGCCATGACGTAGTCCACGATCATGGGCATGACCTTCTCCCTGACGCTCCATTCGGGTTGCAGAAACAGTTTGCAATCGCTGCCTACTCGAGCGGCCTGTTCTTCGGCAAAAATCAGGTCGTGTTTATTGTAGATAATCGGCTTGAGCTCATCGGCCCTTTTACAGACTTCGTCCAGGGGAAGTTTGTTCTTTTTGGGAGAAAGGCAAATCCAGTCCCAAACGCCCGTAAGCTCATAGGCTCCTGAGGTCTCAATATGAATGCTCATCCCGGCTTCCCGTAGCAAACGGGTCAGCGGGCCCATATCCCACATCAGCGGTTCCCCTCCGGTTACCACGACCGTATCGGAATGCTTTCGGGCCTCGCTCACGATATCCTCAACGGAGGTGGGAGGCCAGCGCTGAGGATCCCAGCTCTCCTTGACATCGCACCAGTGACAGCCCACATCGCAGCCCCCCACACGAATAAAGTAGGCCGCTCCTCCTTTGTGATAGCCTTCGCCCTGTATGGTGTAGAAGGCCTCCATCAGGGGCAGCATCTCCCCCTTGTCGACCAGTGGCATGAAGTCTTTTGCTTCCATCCGGCAAAGATAAGGCAGCGCGAGGGCCAAAAAAATCGGCTAATTTTATCCAAAACAGCGCAGATGGAAAAAGTAACGGAGGAGAATCCTGCATTTCGACAGGCCATGGAGAAGGGTTACGCTTTTGAGGGCGAATCCCTGATACTCGGTTCAGCCATGCACCAGGGAATCACCTACGCTCAGGCCTTTGTCAGGGTACCCCTGGAAACCCTGAACCGTCATGGACTGATTGCGGGGGCAACGGGAACGGGGAAGACCAAATCCCTGCAGGTCATGGCGGAAGGACTGTCCGAGAAAGGCATCCCGGTGCTGCTGATGGACGTCAAGGGCGACCTGAGCGGGCTGGCCCAACCGAGCCCCGGTCATCCCAAAATAGACGAAAGGCACGAGAAAATCGGCCTGCCCTTCGAGGCCTCCGCCTTCCCGGTGGAATTGCTCACGCTCTCTGAAGAACCCGGGGTTCGACTCCGGGCCACCGTCTCGGAATTCGGACCAGTACTCCTTTCCCGTATACTCGGACTCAATGACACCCAGCAGGGTATAGTAGCCGTGCTGTTCAAGTATTGCGACGACCGGGACCTGCCCCTGCTGGACCTGGAGGACTTCAAGAAGATCCTCCAGTACGCCACCGGCGAGGGCAAAGAAGAGTTGCAAAAAGAGTACGGCCGAATCTCCACGGCATCCACGGGAGCGATCCTCAGGCGCATACTCGAACTGGAAGGACAGGGCGGAGATCGCTTCTTCGGGGAACGTTCCTTCGATGTGCAGGATCTCTGCCGCTTATCTGAGGACGGAAGGGGGTATATCAACATTGTTCGGCTGACGGATATACAGGATCGCCCCAAGCTGTTTTCCACCTTCATGCTCTGCCTCCTGGCCGAGATCTACGCTTCCTTCCCTGAACAGGGGGATAGCGACCGGCCCGAACTGGTGATCTTTGTAGACGAGGCACACCTCATATTCCGGGAAGCCTCGGATGCGCTAACGGACCAGTTGGAAAACATGGTGAAATTGATCCGCTCCAAGGGCATTGGCCTGTATTTCGTCACTCAGAATCCGACCGACGTGCCGGAAGCTGTGCTGGCACAATTGGGGCTGAAGATCCAGCATGCCCTAAGGGCCTTTACGGCACGAGACCGCAGAGCGATCAAGCAGGCTGCGGAAAACTATCCGCTATCGGAATTCTACGACACGGCTTCCGAACTCACCTCACTCGGTATCGGGGAGGCGCTGATTTCCGTCCTGGACGAGAAGGGGCGGCCTACTCCCCTGGCTGCTACCCTGCTCAGGGCCCCTAGAAGCCGTATGGATATACTCACCGAAAAGGAAATACTGGAGCGGGTGCGCGCCTCCGCCCTCGTGCCTAAGTACAGTGAGGATATCGATCGCGAATCGGCCTATGAAATGCTCAACGAGAAAATCGAGCAGATTCGAAAGGAAGAGGAACGCGAGGCTGAAAGGGAGCGTCGTGGGGCATCCCGAAGCCGGAGTAGTCGCTCCCGGCGAATAGATCCGGTCACAAAAGTACTGACCAGCGCGACCTTTATACGCGGGGTTTTCGGTATTTTGCGAAAGGTTTTGAAATAATCATATATGAAACTGATATCCCCACTTCCCACTCTAAAATGGCCTTCCCGACTCGTCATGGCCTTTCTGTGCCTTATGACCGTCGCCTGTGCGAAAAAAGACGACAGCCATACCTTCGACAGCAACCGGGTGGGTCCTTTGGAACGAAACACGGAATTCGCGGAGGTGGAGAACTTGTTTCCCGCTGATTCGGTCGTTCGCGACTCAGTGGAACTGCAGTTTGGCGCCTCGTATTACAATTACTCGGTCTACCGTTCACCGGACTCCCTTATGCTGGTGATCAGCCCCCACAGGGACAGCATAGGTAAGATCGGCTCCATACGGATCGTCAACGGACTCTATACCACCCGGGACGGCCTGGGTCCGGGATCCACCTTTGGCGAATTCTCGAAGAAATACCAGATCGGAAAAGTTCGCTCCAGCGTATTCCGTGTCGGTGCCGATGTCAAAGAGGAGCGATTCCAACTGATTATTCCACGATCCGAACTGCCCGAGAGCCTTCGTTTACCCACTGCACCGGTGGAAGCCGTCGAAATTCCGGACGATGCCAGGGTGGAATTTATCACCATCAGCTGGTAGTCGTTTATGCGAAATTTCTTCCTGAAAAACCTCTTGCCCCGTTTGTATGGGGTCTATCTCAATGTTTGGGCCTTTTTTGCGCCCACCCGGGCCGGTAAAAGTGCCCTGGGGGTATTTAGTAAAGTGCGGGCAGGCCGACTCCGTCCGCGCCAGAAACAGGTCCTTGAGTCCGCACGAGACCGGGTTGAGAACATCGAGGGTTTTCCCATACAGGTATACCGATGGGCGGGCGATGGGCCGGGAGTACTCCTCGCCCACGGGTGGCAGAGCAACAGCGCCCGCTGGAAGCACCTGATCCCCCATTTGCAGCAGGAAGGGTTCGATATCTATGCCTTCGATGCCCCGGGTCATGGCGGTTCCGGAGGAAACTACTTGCATGTACCTCTGTATGCGACAGTGATACGCCAACTAAGGAGCCTACTGGGAACGGAGTATCAAATAGGACATTCAATGGGCGGCATGGCCATACTGTACGACTTGTTCGAGCAGCCTTCCGCAGATGTAAATAAGATCGTTACCCTGGGAGCACCCACACATTTCGCCTACATTCTGGATCAGTACGAAAAGGCCCTCGGGCTGCGCTCGCACGTACGCACATCCCTGGAGGCCGGGGTCCGGGATATGGTCGGGCGATCGGTCTACGACTTTAACTCCATTGAGTTTGCCCGGGGGCTGAAGATCCCGGGATTGCTACTACACGATCTGGAAGACCCCACCATACCGTATACCGATGCCGTCGAACTCGAGCAGCACTGGGATTCCAGTAAGCTCATGCTAACCCGCGGCTACGGACATTCGCTGCACCACCGGGAGGTACACGAATGTATTGCGGACTTCCTCTGCGAACGCCCTTTGAGGATAAGGAGCGCAGACCCATCTGATTATACAAACTAAAGAGCTGATATGAATGCATTACATCCTTTCCATCTGGCTATCCCGGTAAGGGAGATCGAACAGACTCGGAAATTCTACCGGGAAGTACTGGGTTTAAAAGAGGGGCGCAGTGACTCCCATTGGGTGGATTTTGATTTCTTCGGACACCAACTGGTGATCCATGTCGATCCAAAGCTGAAGGACAGCCCGATCGTCAACCCCGTGGACGGAAAAGAGGTGCCCGTCCCCCACTTCGGTCTGGTGCTTCCCTGGGACGACTTTCATCGCATGGCCACCCGACTCGGGGAGCAGGGCGTTCGATTCGTGATCGAACCCTATATCCGTTTCGAAGGCAAGCCCGGGGAGCAGGCGACGATGTTCTTTCGGGATCCTTCGGGAAACGCATTGGAGTTCAAGGCTTTTCGTAACCCAAATATGCTGTTTGCCACTTCCTTCTAAAGGCCGGCAGTTGTTCTTAGGGTACGGTCAGCGATCGGGTTCCAGGGTAAAGTCGAAGCGAATCCGGACGTCTTCGGCCACCTTCATTCGGACCACCCGGGGCACCTCGACGCCATAGTCTTCCGGGCGTACCGTGAAGGCACCGCTAAGACGTATAAATTCCGGGGAGCGATTCACCTCGACGGGGACATCGAGCTCCCGGGATACGCCCCGAATCGTGAGCGTTCCGGATAATACGTGCCGTCCCGAACGCATTTTGTCCTCCCAACTACCGCTGAATGTCATGCGGGGGAATTCGTCCGAATCCATGTAATTTTCATTGAAGTGCTTTTGCATAAGGGCGTTTGGGAATACAAAGGCAGATACGCGTGCCAGAACAGCCAACTTGTTGTCGGCGGTATGAAGCAGAACCGCAACCTCTTCACTGCGGGCCTCCACCGCCTCGAATCCCGCTACAGAGGCTTCGAAATCAATACGGCCCTGTCGGGTCGACCAGGATTGGGAGCAAACGGGCTTCAGTATAAAAAGAGTCAGAAAGAGGAGTATCATCCGGGTTTTCATGCTTCGTACCGTTTTTCAATAAATCGAATTCAACTGACGTTTAGAATAGAAACAACTCGATAACCGGTCCCATTATTTCCACCTTTGTGGTAAAATTTACCTAAAAGTCCAAAAAGTCCCACCCATGAAAATTTCAAAATCGATAAGCAACGGCCTCATCCTTTCAATGACTGCACTGCTATGGCCCAACGTCGACCTGAGTGCTCAGGACGACCTGCTCAGCGAACTGGAAGCCAGAGAAGACACCATAGGGAAGCCTGAAGATGCCCTTTCGACCTTTAAGAATGTGCGCCTCATCAACCTGCAGACGACCGAAACGGTAGGCAGGGGAGTTTTCTTCTTTGGCGTTGCGCACCGCTTCGGAAGCCTGCAAAAGCCGCTGACCGATTTCTTCGGTATGGACAACGCCATTAGCCGGCTGACCTTTACCTATGGGATCTCGGATAATCTGCATGTGGGGGCAAGCCGGAGCACATTTCGCAAGACCTACGATATTTATTCCAAGCAAGTGCTGATACGGCAAAGAGAAGAGGGATTCCCCTTAACCATCGCCCTACATGAGCTGGTTTCCATAGACACTCAGTTCAACGAGTCTACCCTGCCCGGTGTCGAATTTGAGGATCGCCTGGCCCTGGTTGCACAGCTACTGGTGGCCCATCGCTTCGACAGCCGGTTCTCGCTACTGCTCAATGCCAGCCTTCTCGAGGAAAACACAGTACTGTACGCCCCTCAGGAAAATACTCAGTTCATCATCGGAGGGGGAGCAAGGCTGAGGATCAGTAAGCGCAGTACGATCATGGCCGAATATGCGGCTCACCTCAATCGTGCGGAAGGCAGTCCGTTCAGCAATCCCCTATCGGTAGGTTGGACTATTGAAACCGGTGGGCACATCTTTCAGCTGGTCCTCAGCGGAACCCAGACAATGGGAGAGCGCGGAGTACTCGGTCAATCCGTCGGGGACTGGGGTACGGGCGACTTCTACTTCGGATTCAACCTGATACGCTCGTTTAATTAGGATCGGCAGGTCAGACGCCCGAACGGTTACGGCGGGCCTGGAGCGTATTCTTGAGCAGCATGGCTATAGTCATGGGCCCTACGCCTCCGGGTACCGGGGTGATAAAGGAGGCCTTCTCCTTCACTTCCTCGAAATCCACATCGCCTTCGATACGGTAGCCCCTTTTGCGACTGGAATCCTCTACCCGGGTAATACCGACATCAATAACGACAACGCCTTCCTTTACCATATCGGCTTTTAGAAACCGGGGGATACCCAGGGCCGATATCACGATATCCGCCTTTTTCGTGTAAGAGGCCATATCACGCGTGCGGCTGTGGGTCAGGGTAACCGTGGCATTTCCCGGGCTCGACTTACGGCTCAGGAGTATACTGATCGGGCGCCCCACGATGTTGCTTCTTCCGATGACCACCACGTGTTTTCCTTCGGTTTCCACTTCGTACCTGCGGAGTAGCTCCACTATACCGAAAGGGGTAGCCGGGATAAAGGACTCCATATCCAGGGCCATCCGACCAAAATTCTCAGGATGGAAACCGTCGACGTCTTTGGCAGGGTCTACGGCCAGCAGGATCTTCTGGCTGTTGATATGAGAAGGCAAGGGAAGCTGTACAATAAACCCATCGATCTCGGGATCTGCGTTCAATGCATTCACCTCGTCGAGCAGGGCTTCCTCCGTGATGTCCGCATCGAGTTTGATCAGGGTAGACCGGAAGCCCACCTGTTCACAGGACCGCACCTTGCTCCCAACGTATGTCAGGCTCGCACCATCGTCGCCCACCAGGACGGCCGCCAGGTGGGGCACCTTCTGCCCTCCAGCCTCAAGTTCCTGAACTTCCCTGGTGATTTCGGCCTTGATCAGGGCACTGACTGCCTTTCCGTCTAATAGGGTCATAGGTGAATGTTTAGTTAAATGAGTGGATTAACCGCGTCCCCCCATTTGCTGCATCATCTGCATCATGCGCTTGCCGCCGCCGCCCTGCATCATCTTCATCATTTTACTCATCTGTTCGAATTGCTTGAGCAGCTGATTCACATCCTTTACCGTGCGACCGCTGCCTTTAGCGATACGCTTCTTGCGGCTCGAATTGATCTTGGAGGGATTCTCCCGCTCATCCGGAGTCATGGAGTAGATCATGGCCTCGATATACTTAAAAGCATCGTCGTCTACGTCTATGTTTCGGAGTGCCTTACCGGCACCCGGTATCATCCCCATCAGGTCCTTCATGTTCCCCATCTTCTTAACCTGTTGAATCTGGGAGAGGAAATCGTCGAAACCGAAACGGTTCTTAGCAATCTTCTTCGATATTTTTCGGGCCTGTTCTTCGTCGAACTGTTCCTGTGCCCGCTCGACCAGAGAAACGACGTCGCCCATCCCCAAAATGCGATCGGCCATACGGTCGGGATAGAACACATCGATCGCCTCCATCTTTTCTCCTGTACCGATAAACTTGATGGGCTTGTTAACCACCGACTTGATCGAAAGGGCAGCACCCCCACGGGTATCCCCGTCCAGTTTGGTGAGGACAACTCCGTCAAAATTCAGTACGTCGTTGAAGGCCTTAGCCGTGTTTACAGCATCCTGTCCGGTCATGGAGTCGACGACGAAAAGGGTCTCCTGCGGGTTGACGGCCTTGTGAATATTGGAGATTTCCTCCATCATCTGCTCGTCAACGGCAAGACGACCAGCGGTATCGATAATCACCACATTCTGGCCGTCCCTTCGGGCCTGTTCCAGCCCGCGCCTGGCAATGGCAACAGGATCCTTTTCTTCTTTATCGGAATACACCGGAACACCGACCTGCTCGCCGACCACATGGAGCTGATCGATCGCAGCCGGACGGTACACATCGCAGGCTACCAGCAGGGGCTTTCGGTTCTTCTTCGTCTTCAGGTGCAGGGCCAATTTACCCGAGAAGGTAGTCTTACCCGAACCCTGAAGGCCCGACATCAGTACGACCGTCGGCACGGACTTCAGATCGAGTTCTTCGACTTCACCCCCCATGAGTTCAGTGAGTTCGTCCTTGACGATCTTGACCATTAACTGCCCCGGCTGTAGTGATGTCAGCACCTGCTGCCCGAGTGCCTTTTCCTTAACGCGATTGGTGAACTCCTTGGCAATACTGAAGTTCACATCTGCGTCCAGCAGAGCGCGCCTGACATCCTTGAGGGTTTCGGCTATGTTGAGTTCGGTAATCTTTCCCTTGCCCTGTAACGAATGCAGGGCGCCTTCTAAACGTTCGCTCAGATTGTCAAACATGCACTATGGTTTCTTTGGAAGATGAATGGCAAAAGTACAAATCCCAACGACGCCTGAAAAAAGAAAAAGGGCCGGTGGCTTGAACCTCCGACCCTTTCATCAGGACAGAATTGGGGCAAAAAAGTTACTCTGTCGGTTTATGAACCTTATGGATTGGCAGCCCCTTCATCTCCCGAAGAGGAATCCAGCTTTTCGAAATAAACATTCAATTGTTCGTCTTCGGCATAGAGCTCGAATGAGGTTTCCGTTATGGAGTCATCGTCGATATACCAGTAGCGGTTAAGATCACTAAGCCCACTCATTTCACCGAATTCAAAAATGAGTTTCAGTTCGTCATCATCGGCTCGGGCTACACGGTACTGACCGTCTTCCACCAGGTCGCCGTTTACGGTGACCTCAACCTCACCTCCGGCAAGGAAATGGAATACATACCCTTCGTACTGGGCAGTCACATCATCATTAAACATATCGAACTCGGCCACTTTCCAATCCCCGGATTTCAGCAGGCGCGTAACGGCTACCAGATCGTCGTCGGAAACGAAGTTGCACACGCGCTCGATAAAGAATTTAAAGCCACGGCCCAGGTCTTCCATCTCCATAACACCATTCACGAAACGCCGCACCGGTACTTCGAAATTCAACTCAGGAACGTCGGGAACCTCCAACACAAATTCATTGTAGGGCGTGCCGTTCTCGGTTTCTGTAGCAACGATACTCCAGGTACCCTCGAATTCCTCGTTGGTTTCCTCATTGAGTACGACAACTGCACCTTCAGCCTGCAGGAAGATTACGTAGTCGTCCAGTCCAGGGAGCTCTACTCCATCGCTTACTATTTTTCGTATAATCCAGGGGCAGTCCCTGAGGGTCTCACGCAGGCGTTGCCTGCCGGTCTCTCCGTCGCTAAAATTGTCCTCTTTGTCGTCATCGTCGTCATCGTCATCGTCTCCATCGTCGTCGCCGTCATCATCGTCATCGTCTCCATCGTCGTCGTCGTCGTCATCGAGGTCGCATCTCCTGCGGAGCTTCAGGTGCTTTCCTTCACCGGCATAAATCTTTATGATGCGTTCCCGGGTTCGGTATACCATACCTTCGATATTCAGATCCGGAAAGTCCGGGAAATTCAGGATCAGCATGGGATTGCGCTCGGTAATCTCGATGGACCACGAGCCCTGGTAGGTCTGACCCTCATCCAGGATAAAGACCGAACCGTTCTCTTTGAAATCGATCAGGTATCGCTGGTATTCTGCCTCCCGGTTTTCCCGGTCGACTACCAGTTCATGCACCGCCCAGGGACATTCGAGCAATAATTCCTCGAGGTCTTCCTCGTCGTCGTCGTCGTCGTTGTAATCGTTATCGTCGTCCTCGTCGCAATCATCACGTGACTGACTGATGGCCAGTGCGAGTTCGACCAGGCTGTTTACCGTGATTTTGGAGCCATCGCTGGTCACCAGTTCCACAGGAAAATCGACGCTTACCAGTATCTGAGGATTCAGGCTCCTGAAGAAACGGTGAAGCTCCCGGTCACTGTTGATCTCAATGGTCTCAGTGACTTCATTGGACAGGTCGAAGGTGTACATGGTCACCGGATAAACGATATCGATGCACTCGATGTCATCTTCGTCACCATGATCGTCTTCGCATTCGTCCAGGAGATCTTCCAGCTCGTCCTCGCTATTGATCAGAATGTCCTCGAAATTCTCGGAAGTAACCGTAATCGGATACTCAATTTGGACGCGGTCATCGTCATCGCCATACCAGTCGAATATGGCTTCTATTTCCTGCAAGTCCCCCACCTCATCGATGATGATTTCGATACCGTTGACCTGTACGGTGTAGGGAAATTGCACGGCAAAACAGCTCGATCCATCGACGATATTGTCATAGGATCCGTCCATGGTCGCCATGCTGACCATGAGATTTGCCGTTTGTGAACCAGCCTCTATGGTTTCCTCATTGGCTGAACTGTCGATGTCCTCGAACTCCTCCTGACAGGATGCCAGAAAGAACAGGGCCGCCAGACTGAAGAGGCTTGTGCGAATGTTAAAGTAATTTTTCATGACTCAATTGGGGTTTCAAGTTTCGCTATTAAAACAACTCTTCGGGAAAATACCCTACCCGTTTTTTCGTTTTTTTTTCTATACCTTTTGATTCAAATCCGTAGTCCATGGGTAACGTCTGTGAAGAGAACGTCTTCAGCCAGATATTCAGTACGCATTCCGAGGCCGTATTCAAATACATATATTATAAGTATGGCAATGAGGAAAAGGCAAACGACGCCGTACAGGAAGCATTCACACGCCTGTGGGAGCGATGTGCCGATGTCGTTCCGGAAAAGGCCAAAGCCTTTGTTTATACCGTAGCCAACAATCTCTACCTCAATACGATCAAAGCCGAAAAGATTCGGTTGAAGTACGCAGATATGCATGTGACCCATGCCACGGAAATCAGTCCCGAATACGAGTATGAGGAAAATGAATTCAAACAGCGTCTGGAAGAGGCCATCCATGCCCTGCCGGAAGGACAGCGAACGGCTTTCCTGTTGCACAGAATAGAAGGAAAAAAGTATGCCGAGATCGCTGAAATCGAAGGGATCAGCGTGAAGGCTGTAGAGAAAAGAATGCACCTGGCCCTAAAGAGTCTGAAGGAGAAAATCGGAAGGATTTAGATATTTTGGGGTTTAGGGGTAGGGTATTTACCCTTTAATTTGTTCTATATCAAAACCCAAGGCGGTGGAAGATTATTATTTAGCAAAATGGCTGGCCGGAGAACTCCGGGGAGAGGAGCTCGAGAAATTCGAGGCTTCAGAGGATTTTGCTGCCTATTTGAAAATCAAAGCTGCTACAGAAGGGCTACGGACGGAAGCGCAATTCCGAAAGGATGAGGTGTGGAATCGGGTCAAAGAAAGTCGTTCGGCAACCGAAACGACCTTCTCAGGCAACGATTCTCCGGTGAGGCCTCTATACGCACGTCGCTCCTTTATCAGTATGGCCGCCTCGATAGCCATCCTTCTGGGTGTTTCCTACTTTTTGCTCCTGCCTCGCGACACCCGTATAACTGCCGGAGCAGCAGAACGGGAGCTGGCCGTACTTCCCGATCTTTCCGAGGTAACCCTCAATGCCGGGACCGAAATTTCCTTCCGTAAAAAAGACTGGAACGAGACCCGTAGCGTAAGCTTGCAAGGGCAGGCCTTTTTCGATGTGGAAAGCGGTCAGAAATTTACCGTGGAAACCTCCATGGGCCGGGTAACGGTACTGGGAACCGAATTCGATGTCATGCAACGGGATGGGTTGTTCCGCGTGGATTGTTTCGAGGGACGGGTATCGGTTAGCTATCAGGGCAACGAATACCTGCTGACCCCGGGGCGCTCCCTGCAGGTGCTGGCTGGGGAAGGTGTTTGGGAATTTGACCACAACCGTCCGGCGCCCACCTGGATGGAAAAGGAGAGTACATTTCGCAGCGTACCGCTTGGCATCGTGCTGAAAGAACTGGAACAGCAGTATAAGGTTCGGGTGATTACCGAAAACGTCCCTGCTGACAAACGGTTTACCGGCACCTTCAGGCATGATAACATCAGGCAGGCACTGGACTTTATTACCGCGCCCACGAAACTCACATACGTTATAGAGAAAGGACAAGTGCGTTTATATGGGGCAACCGATACCGGGGAGTAAAGCTCATTACCTACTCATTCCCTTATTACTGCTATTTCATACAGGTCTTTATGCCCAGGAAACGAAACTCTCCCTGGTCGATCTCCTGAGGGAGCTCGAAACCCGGCATCAGGTGCGCTTCACCTATCTGGACGAGGATGTCTCGGGCTTCGAAATTACCCGGCTAGTGAACGGGGAACTGGAAGAGTCCCTCAGGCACATTGAGCGGGTTACTCCCTTGCGTTTCGAGGAAATGAAGCCCGGATACTACGTGATACGAAGGCTGGAAACCATTTCGGTATGTGGACAGGTGCTCGATAACTACGCACGCAACCGCATGGGAGGGGCAACGATCGAAATCCTGCCGGGTGAAGACAAAATTGTTACGGACGAAAACGGCTACTTCCGCCTGGACGATGTTGCTCCAGAAGCTACCCTAAAGATCCGCTTCCTGGGGTTTCTACCCCGCTACATCAAAGTGTCGGAACTCCGCACTATAGATGGGGATTGCAGCCGAATCCTGCTGGCCGAAGAGGTGCAGCGACTGGGGGAGGTGATCGTCTTTCCCCTACTAACCAGCGGTATCGAGTCCACCGAGGAGGGATCTACCCGCATCCGACCCGATGAATTTGGCATACTTCCCGGTCTCACGGATGCAGATGTCCTGCAGGTACTTCAGGCACTTCCCGGAATCGAAAGCAATCAGGAACGGGTCTCTGACCTCAACATACGTGGCGGTACGAACGCGGAGAACCTGATCCTCTGGAATGGAATCAAGATGTATCAGTCCGGACATTTCTTCGGGCTAATCTCTGCCTTTCAGCCTCAGCTTACCCAGGAAGTAATCGCCTTTAAGAACGGGACCCCTGCACAATTTGGTGACGGAGTAAGCGGGATGATACTCATGAACAGTTCGAAGGAAACTCCCGAGCAACACAGCGGAGGCGGAGGCCTGAACATGATTAGTGCGGACGCCTACGGGAGGAGCCCTCTGGGCAGTAATATGGGCATAGAGTGGTCGCTGAGACGATCCTATACCGATCTCTGGCAATCCCCCGTATACGAGCAGTACCGACGTCGTGTATTTCAGGACTCCGAACTGGATCTGCAACAGCTGGGACTACTGGAAGACTTCCATTTCGGTGATTTCTCGACCCGCTTCTACTGGGACATCGATAATCAACACCAATTCCGGGCTTCGGTACTCGGTATACAAAACCGCCTCGACAGTCAGAATGTAACCCTCGGGCAACAGAGCCAACTAAATCAGCAAAACCTGTCTCTGGGGGCCGAGCTGAACAGCGAATGGGACCGGAGATTGAGCAGCCGCATCCTGCTCTATCAGACGGATTATGAATTACAGGCCAATTCCCTGGACACCATCGGCGGTCAGGAGCTGTTTCAGAAAAACGACGTACTCGAACGTAAACTGGCCATTCAACTGACCTACGAGCTCGGTTCGCGCAGCAGGCTTTCGGCCGGTTACGAAATCATGGAGACGGGTATCGCCAACCTGACCGAGGTCAGCCAACCCCCGTTTATTTCCCGCATCAAAGGGTAATCCTTTCGGAAGCGGTGTTTGGCGAGCTGCAGTTCGCCTCGAAAGGACGCTTCTTCAAAGGCCGGATTGGACTGAGACTGAACGCGTACCAAAATTTGAACACCTTCAGGAACATCTTCTCTGAACCCAGATTTTCCGCCCATTTCCGGCTCACTCCCCACCTGCACCTGCAGGTACAGGGCGAATCGAAAAGCCAGGTTACCCAGCAGATACTCGACCTGGAACAGAATTTCCTCGGAATTGAGAAACGACGGTGGATACTTTCGGATGAGGCCCGTCTGCCAGTGGTTACGTCCGAGCAATTCAGCGTGGGTCTGGAATACGCAAGGGATCAGTGGTATGGCTCCGTATCGCTCTTTTCGAAGGAGGTATCAGGCATCAGCACCAGTACGCAGGGATTCCAGAATTTCAACCAGTTCAGCGGGGAAATTGGCGGGTATCAGGTACAGGGCGTCGAGGCCCTGATCAATTATCGCAACCGCATGCACAGTCACTGGCTCAGCTATGCCTACAATCAGAATACCTTCGAATTCCCCGATCTCGTTCCCGAAACCTTTCCCGGCCAGCAGGATGTTCGGCATGCCCTTTCCTGGGGCAGTACGATAAGCTGGAACCGCTGGTACTTCGGACTGGGCGGACGCTGGCGTTCCGGACGGCCCTATACGCCGGCCGAGGGGGTGGATCCCGCAGCCATCCCTGCAAACATCGAATACGGGAATACCAACAGCTCTCGCCTTCCCCCCTATTTCCGTTTCGATGCCTCGGTATCGTACCGGTTCCCCATCAATTACCGTGTTATGGCCTCGGTGAGCGCTTCCGTGCTCAACTTGTCGAACCGACGGAATGTACTCGATCGCTATTACCGCATAGGCGAGGAAGACCAGCTGGTTCAGGTGGACAACTTCTCCCTGGGCATTACTCCGGACCTCAGTTTCAGGCTGCGATTCTGACCCCTACCTACTGGGCTCCCGGTGTTCCCGACGTTTCGCTTTGGTTTACCTGTCGGTGTACAATGGACATCACCAGCACATGAGGGAAAGTAATGGCAGCCAGGAAATACACCAGTATGGTGAGCAGGTGCTCCCAGTACCGGTTGCCTGCGTACCACATGACCGCACCCCCTGCGATCGCCATGAGCCAATAGGGCCAGGCGCCCTTAAGGTATGCCATGAAATTCTTCCAGTTGGACTCGCCACTCAGGTAGCGAATCTGGTGTTGGAGGGAAGGCAGGCTGTGCCAGAGTATGAAGTAAAGACTGAATCCCCAAATCAGGCTGACCTCACGGAATACCAAATAGAGCAGGGCGAGTATAAAGCCATCGAGCAATAACACAGGGTACTGCCTCGGGAGATGCGCGTAACTTCCGACCCAGGATACCAGCATTACACCCCCACTGATGAACACGGCCCACAGATAGTAATCCCTGGGAATACCCTGCCCTGAAATCTCAGATATAATGGGGTCTACGGCATCGAATCGGGCGTAGAACAGCATACTAAAAATCAACAGGCCATAACCGAGGTACAGGGGTATTCGCCAGAAGGATCGCCCCCGGGTGTATTCATAGTGTTGCTCACCGAAGTGGTATGCGCTGATCCCAATGAAAAAATAAAGCGATGCAGAAGGAAAGAGATAGAATACCACCAGGATCAATACCGATGCGCCGGCATAGGCCAGATGGTAATACCTGAATTTTTGTATGGCCGGGATGTCACGGGAAATGGCACCCAGAATTTGAAGATCATTGGAGCCGTGAAGTATGCCCAAGGTAGCTATGGCTACATACCCGATCCACTCGAGGGACTGTTCGGGTAAATACCTTGATATCCAAAGACATAATAAGGTTAAAATGAGCGCATATTGCTTGGAGGCGGTGAATATCACGAATTTCTGTTTATATTTTTGTAGGTTTCATTGAACAAATTAATGCAAAATGTTTAATTTTAGCCAATGTTAAATTAAACGATCACATTTTAACTCTTATAATTTATGAATACTCTATTATCCATTTCTGCGATGTTTGCCGATGTTTCACGCATCGCGACTGACGACTACGTGGGCTTTACGTTTTTCGTGGGGACCATGGCCATGATGGCCGCTTCGGCCTTCTTCTTCCTGTCGATGAATACCTTCGACCGCAAGTGGAAGACTTCGGTTCTGGTATCAGGACTGATTACCTTTATTGCCGCCGTACACTATTGGTACATGAGGGACTACTGGGCGGTAAATGCGGAATCACCGACCTTTTTCCGCTATGTGGACTGGGTACTGACCGTGCCGCTGATGTGCGTGGAATTTTACCTGATCCTGAAAGTAGCCGGGGCCAAGAAGTCCCTGATGTGGAACCTGATCCTGTGGTCCGTGGTCATGCTGGTAACAGGATACCTCGGTGAGACCATCTACCGCGACCAGGCCGCTCTTTGGGGATTCATTTCCGGTGTGGCTTACTTCATTATTGTTTACATCATCTGGTTTGGTCCGGCCAAGAAACTGGCCGTACAGGCAGGTGGAGCCGTACTTTCAGCTCACAAAACCCTGTGTTGGTTCGTACTCGTAGGATGGGCTATTTATCCTGTCGGTTATATGGCGGGTACTCCAGGATGGTATGAGGGGATCTTTACAGGCCTGAATATGGATGTGATCTACAACATCGGTGACGCCGTCAACAAGATCGGATTCGGACTGGTCATTTACAATCTGGCCGTACAGGCAACCAGTAAAGACGCCTAGAAAGCACTCATCTGTAGTTACTTAAAATTGCTATGGAAGCGCTCCTTCGGAAACGAAGGGGCGTTTTTTTTTTAACAGGGCTGTAGCGTCAAAACTACATCCTTTCGGGCACCTCAACGCCGAGAAGCTGGAAGGCCGACCGGATTACTCGGGCCACCTGGGCCGATAGAAGGACCCGAAAATTCTTAGTGCCTGCATCGGGCTCACCGAGTATGGTGACCTGCTGGTAGTAGGAGTTGAACGTACGCACGAGTTCGTAGGCATAATTGGCCACCTGGGCCGGACTGTACTGCTCGGCGGCCCATTGTATAACCTGGGGGAATTGCAACAGCTGCACGAGCAATTCGCGTTCCTTTTCGTGCAGGGTCAGTTGCCGGTCCAAAGAACCGCCTTCGGGCTCACCTCCGTATTTCCTTAATACAGACTGTATGCGTGCGTAGGTATATTGTACGAAAGGTCCCGTATTACCCTGAAAATCTACCGATTCCTCGGGATTGAAGACCATTTGCTTACGGGGGTCTACTTTGAGGATGAAGTACTTGAGTGCCCCAAGCCCTATGATTTCATACAGGCTTTCCTTCTGCTCATCGCCATACCCTTCCAGTTTACCCAGTTCACTGGAGATTTCCCTTGCGGTATCCTTCATTTCTGCCATGAGGTCATCGGCATCTACCACCGTCCCTTCGCGGCTCTTCATTTTCCCGGTGGGCAGTTCCACCATTCCATAGCTCAGGTGATACAACTGATCGGCCCACTGATAACCCAGTTTTTTAAGGATTAGAAACAGCACTTTAAAGTGGTATTCCTGCTCGTTTCCGACGGTATAGACCATACCGGTCACATCGGGGTATCGCTTCACCCTTTGTATGGCGGTACCTATATCCTGGGTCATATACACGGCGGTTCCGTCAGCACGCAGTACGAGCTTTTCGTCCAATCCTTCATCGGTCAGGTCGATCCAGACACTGCCGTCGTCCCGGCGATAGAAAACCCCCTTCTCAAGTCCTTCTTCGATCTGATCTTTGCCCAGCAGATAGGTGTCGCTCTCGTATAGCAAAAAATCGAAATCCACTCCCAGTCTTCGGTAGGTTTCATCGAATCCCTGATACACCCAGCTGTTCATGGTCTTCCAGAGGTCAACGGTCTCCGGATCGCCGGCTTCCCATTTCCTGAGCATTTCCTGTGCGGCCAGCAGGGAAGGGGCTTTCTTTCCTGCCTCTTCCTGTTCCATGCCTTCTGCTACCATTTGCTCAACCTCGCCGGAATACATCTGGTTAAAGCGCACATAGTAATGGCCCACCAGGTGATCTCCCTTGAGCCCGGTGCTCTCCGGGGTCTCTCCCTTACCATCGACTTGCCAGGCATACATGCTTTTGCAGATGTGTATGCCCCGATCGTTGATGATCTGGGTCTTATACACCTTCTTGCCCGCGGCCTTAAGGATTTCTGATACCGAATACCCCAACAGGTTGTTACGAATGTGTCCCAGATGCAGGGGCTTGTTGGTGTTGGGCGAAGAGTATTCGACGATAACCGCCTCACCCGAGGCGGGAGCTCTGCCGAAGTCTGAGGTGGAAGCCATGTCGGCAAGGGAATCCAGATAAAAACGGTCCGACAGGCTGAGGTTCAGGAAACCCTTAACCACATTAAACCCAGATACCTCTTCCAGTTGCTCCTGCAGGTAGGCCCCGATCTCTGCCCCGAGCTCTTCCGGGCGGGCCTTTGCATGACGAAGCATCGGAAAGATGACTACCGTTACCTCTCCCTCAAATTCCTTCTTGGTGGGTTGACATTCCACCGCCGGCAGTTCGACTTGCCGATTTTCGAGTACCGCCTGACGGACGGCAGTCCTGATCTTATCCGTTATCGCTTTCATCTCGTGATTTACAGCCGTCAAAACTACGCAATTTAGGCCTCAACCCCTTGAGTTGCCCTGCCCTAAGCCGTATCTTTGGGAAAAAAGCTATGGCCACCCTAAGCCGGGGTATACCCGTACTCGCTTCATTGGATTCAGATAAATCCGTGCAGTTCTTCAAGGAACGTTTGGGGTTCGGTGGGCTCGGATGGAAGGACCAAAATGATGCCATCGTGGCCAGGGATCAGGAGGTGATTCATTTCTGGAAGTGCGACGATCGTATCCATACCGAAAACACGAGTTGTTATATCGATGTTGAAGGCATAGACACCCTTTACGAAGAAATGTCTTCGCAGGGGGTGGTGCATCCAAATGGTCCCTTACGCGACCAGCCCTGGGGCATGAGGGAATTCGCCATACGGTATCTGCGGGGCAACATGAGCAAATTCGGACAACCCATAAACGCATAGATGGCCATATTCAGAGTATCACACAACGACAAGGACATTCAAAGACAGATCACCGATTTGGTCGGCAAGCCTTTCATGCTCAGGGATCGCTGGAAAATGGGCGGGACCGGTTCTCCAAGACTGGTCATGAGATCCTGCAGCCACGCCATTTATCACCTCATGCTCGTGGACAATTCGATCAATTACTGTAATATTGAACTCAGGCCTAAGGGCATACTGCTGGGATTCCGGGCGCGGCATGAATCCTATGTACTGGCCGTACCGTATTACCGGCTGAGTATATACAAGGGAGAATCCGATGTCTACTCCATACACGACAGTCCGCACTTCGTGAAGGTGGAGGCCCGGAGCAAACCGGTCCATCGGTTCTTCAAAAAACTCGTGGAACACAAGCTCACCCAGCACCCGGAAGGCGGACCGAATCCGGGCTGAGTGACAAAACCCAAGGCCTTACCTCTACAACCGGGACAGGGAGCAGGCCCTGCCCATTTACCCGATTAACTCCATGAAAATCCTTCTCACCGGTGCAAACGGATACATAGGAATGCGGCTGCTCCCTCGTTTGTTGGAAGCCGGACACGAGGTGACCTGCCTGGTCCGGGACCGCAACCGCTTGTCTGTAGATCCTTCGGTCAGGGAATCCATTCGAATCGTCGAAAGAGATCTGCTAAATCCGGTAGGAGACCAGGATCCGGAGATGGAAGAACTGGGGCCCATGGACGCGGCTTACTATCTGGTCCACTCCCTGGCCTCGTCCACCTCGGGCTTCGAGGAAAAAGAGAAACGTTCGGCAGAGAACTTCATCAGCCTGATGAAACTGTGCGGGGTCAAGCAGGTGATCTACCTGAGCGGTATTGTTAACGAAACCGAACTCTCCCCCCATCTGGCGTCCAGAAAACGGGTCGAAGAAGTTTTGTCCGGCGGTCCGTATGAACTGACGGTACTCCGGGCAGGTATTATAGTGGGATCGGGTAGTGCGTCCTTCGAGATTATCAGGGACCTGGGGGAAAAGCTTCCCGTAATGGTCACCCCCAGGTGGGTGCTTACGCGTACTCAACCCATCGCCATACGCGATGTCATTTCCTTCCTTACCGGTGTGCTGCTTCTCCCGGAAACCTTCGGGAAATCTTTCGATATCGCCGGCCCGGATGTACTCACCTACAAACAGATGCTGGAACTCTACGGAAATGCCCGTGGCTTCCGCATACGAATATTCACCCTGCCCTTTATGACGCCCCGGCTTTCCGCCTACTGGCTCTATTTCGTGACGTCTACTTCATATTCCCTGGCCGTGAACCTCGTGGACAGCATGCGAACCGAAGTAGTGGCACGCAATAGCGAGCTGGCTGAGATTCTGGGCATTCAGCCTCTGAGTTATCAGGAAGCCATCGCCCTGGCCTTTCAGAAAATAGAACAGAATACAGTAATCAGCAGCTGGAAAGACAGCCTGATCAGCGGCCAGGTAAGCACCAACCTGGAATCCTATATACAGGTGCCCCGGTACGGGGTTTTCAGTGACCGACGACACCGACAGGTGGACGACGAGGACAAGGCCCTCAACCGGATCTGGCGCATAGGTGGAGATCAAGGCTGGTACTACGGTAATGCGTTGTGGCAACTCAGGGGATTCCTGGATAAAATCAGCGGCGGGGTCGGACTTCGCCGGGGACGCACACACCCCGATAAGATCTTTACGGGGGATGCCCTCGATTTCTGGAGGGTGCTGCTGGCCGATCGCAAGGGAAAAAGGCTGTTGCTCTTTGCAGAAATGAAGCTTCCGGGGGAGGCCTGGCTCGAATTCCGAATCGAGGACGGAGTGCTCCATCAGACCGCTACCTTCAGACCCCGAGGGCTTCGAGGGCGGCTGTACTGGCTTGCGGTCAGCCCTTTTCATCATTTTATTTTCTCCGGCATGCTCAGCAGACTCGCCGGTTCAAACTCTTCATGATCATGATCGCATTCAACATCCCCAACCGCAAATGCGGCCTTATATTGATTTTTGTGCTCTTTCCCTTCATTAGTCTGGCACAGGAATCGCACGTTGAACATGAAATCCGGACCGAAGTGCGCTCCCGTTTGGTGGACGCTAAAACCGGAGAGGGCATACCCTATGCTTCGATTCTCTACGGGGACGAAAAGGGCGTCATTTCCAATGAAGAGGGCCGATTTCGCATCGTTTTTGGGCAGGGCGAACAGAAATACGATTCGATCCGGATCGAAAGTATGGGTTACGAGCAGCTGCGTCTTGCCCTGAACGATTCACTGGACACCCTGATATCCGTTACGCCTAAAGCCATAGACCTGCAGGGCGTCTTTCTCTTCAACAAGGAACTTACAGTGGAAGAAATCCTGGAAAATGCCTGGTCCCGGCTTGATGAAAATTATGGCAGGGGATATCAGAGAAGTCGTTTTTTCATCCGAAAGAGTGACCTGAACCGATTTACCCGTTTCGATGTCGAGTTCAAAAAAACGACGATACCCGAACTCACCAAGCCCTTTCTGGACAGTGTCGTCGGTATCCTTCCTAAAAAATCCGAATACTATCGGGAAGCCCTGGGCGATTGGTATCAGGGTGCCGGTGAAAATAAGCTCCGGCTAATCAAGGGAGCCGAGCTCTACGATAAATCCAACGACGGTTCTCTGGAGAATCTGGCCGAACAGCTCGAAACCATCTTCCGGGCAAACGTGAAGAGGGATTCGTATATCAAAGTAAAATCAGGAATTTTCGGAACCAAAATACCGGTGGACAGCATCGTGGACAATTACGAAGAAGGCCAGGAGATGAGGGAAGAAATCCGGGAAGAAGACAACGATTTCTTCTTCAAGGGAATCAAAGAGGTGCTTTCGTCCCAGGGTCAGAGTTTCCGGTTTTCCGACGAAGCCGAATTGCCCGTAATTGAAAAGGCGAGGCGTTACGAATTCAACCTGGAAGGCTATGAGGAATTGGATGGACAGGGCGTCTACGTACTTTCCTTCGAACCCAAAAGGAAGGCGGATTTTCGCGGTCGGTTGTACATCGGGATGGAGGATTTCGCCATTATGCGTATGGACTTCGAGAATGTGAGGCGACTGAGGAACATCAGGCTTTTGGGCTTTATGTTCCGATCGACGCTCTACCGCGGCAGTATCCGTTTTTCTAAGGGGCCCGATGATACCTACCTACTCAAATTTGGAGAGATCAGCAAGGGATCGCAAATCGGGGTCCGACGCCCGCTTAAAATCGTCGAGAAAAATAAAAATGTACGGGGCCGACGCAAACAGAACGAGCTTTCCATGAAACTGGACCTAATTGCAAATACCCTCGAGATCCTGCAATGGGTAGTCTACGATGTGGAGGCCATTTCCCGGGGCGAATTCGAAGGAATACGTGAAGAAAAGTCCTTTAAACCCACCTACATGTCCCGTTACGATCCCGAATTCTGGAAAGAAGTCTCCACCATAGAGCCGAATGCCGCCATACGATCGTTCCAGGCTACAGAAAGGCCCTGAAAGCAAATACCTCGTACCTACGGTGAGGAGTCTGCCGTATTTTCATTATACTAGCACTTATGAGGAAACCGACTACCTCTCAGCAGCTGTTTACCCTAACGGCCCTGGGCGGTATTTTTATTTTCGCACTGATCAGCCTGGCATTTACGGAACAACTGAATGCTGCCATCGGACAGGCATCGGTGTGGATCCGAAATGTATTCGGCCACTATTACCTCTATTTGGGGTTGGGATGCGTATTGTTCCTGCTGCTTATTGCCTTGGGTCCCTGGGGCCGCAGGAAACTCGGCAAGCCCGGATCCCGTCCCGAATTTAGCCGCTGGGCCTGGATCAGTATGCTGTACAGCACGGGTATGGGTGCCGGTATCCTCCTGAGGGCCGTACAGGAACCCGTGTACATGAGGGCCAATCCACCGCTGAATGGTGTCCGTGATGCCGGGCTACTTGCCATGGAATATACCTTTTTCCAATGGGGTTTGACGCCCTGGGCGTTCTATGGACTCTTTGGCTTACTGGTCGGATGGGCCATGTACCGGCACGGTCAACCGGGTCTTCCCAGCAGCGCCATCGTGCAACCCAGCCTGAGAAATAGGCTCGGATGGGGACTGGACCTGATCGCCTTGTGGACCACGGTTTTCGGGGTGGTCGCATCGGTATCGCTGGGTGCCCGTCAGATATCAGGCGGACTGAACTACCTCCTGGGCATACCGCCTAGCCTTATGGGCGGCATTGCCATCATCTCCATCATCTGTGCGATTGGCGGATACTCGGCCTACAGAGGCATTCGCAAGGGAATACGCTGGTTGTCCGTATGGAACATCCGTCTGACCATTGGTCTACTGGTTTTCGTATGGCTTGCCAGCGATCCCTTAGGGGTATTTCTGCCCCTTTCGAAGGCGCTGTTTTACTATCTGATCGATTTCGTACCGCTGAGCCTGGCCTGGGGCGATTACGATCCGGGCACAGATTTCCTGACCGACTGGACCTATTACTACTGGGCCTTCTGGATCGCCTGGGCACCTTTTACCGGAATCTTTATCGCACGCATCTCCAAAGGAAGGAGCCTTAGAGAGTTTATGTTGGGGGTGTTGCTGGTGCCATCCCTGGGTACCTTTACCTGGTTTACCGTATTCGGCAGGGGCGCATTCGCCCTCATCGACCAGGGGCAGGTATCGCCGGGTGAGCTGGGATCGATTTTCAGTTCGCTCTTCATCTTCCTGGGCAGCTATCCTTTGGGGCCGGGACTCAATGCACTTTCCATGCTATTGCTGTTCGGTTTCTTGATCACTTCGGTGGATTCCGCCATTTACGTTCTGAGTGTATTCAGTGCACGGATTCGAACAGAACCCTCCGACCGGCTGAAGCTATCCTGGACCATCTTCCTGGGACTCTCCTGTGTAGGCATCTTTTTCCTTTCCGGACTCCGGCCCAATCTCGACGTACTGGGCACCACTCAGAAACTCCTGATCGTCACCTCGCTGCCATTAGCCCTCAGCATGACCTTCCTGCCCGTTTCCTTCATTGGCTCCCTGCTCAGGGGGAACCTGGTTTCTGCAGAAAAAAACACGTAGTCCAGCGGTTAGGGGGTATCGGTTCGGGGAAGGAAGATTTCCGCGAGCATGCAGCGAGCGCTTCCCCCGCCGAGCCGTTCGATGATGTCAAGGGGGCTGTGCAGGATGCAGGCGTCCTTTTCGATTAGGGACCTCTGCTTAGGATTAAGGGAATCGAAGGCGTTGGTACTCATCACGAAACAGGGTTCACCCCGCTCGTTCTGCAGTTCCAGGGCGTTCCCTGCAAAATGTACGATCTGTTCTTCTGAAAGGCTGAGAATCTCCTTCCCGGAGTCCAACAAGTGGCTGCGCACAGTCTTGCGTTCGGTTGCATCATCTATACTATCCATGCATATCATGGCGATCCTCGTCCCGACGGACATCATGACGTTGGTGTGATATATGGGCAATCGCTGATTGGCGACGGTCTGGTAGGCGCGGAAAGGTACGGGCCAATAGCCCTGATCCTCGCAAAACTCCATAAAGAGCGACTCGTCGGACCGCTCAGACAGCGCACAATAGGCGCGCTCGTTCACCCGGTCGAGTTCCACACTACCGGTACCCTCCAGGAAGATGCCACTATCTTCTGCTGAGGTGTAGTCCATGATGTTTTCGATATGAAAACCCTGGGCCTCTACCTGCTTGATGACCTCTTCGCTGCGCTCCCTCCGACGGTTCTCGGCAAACATGGGGTAGAGTATAGCGGTGCCATCCTCGTGAAAGGAAACCCAGTTGTTAGGAAACACAGAATCGGGAGTGTCCCTCGCATCCGTATCCTGAAAGACGACCACTCCTATACCCGCATCGCGAAGCACATCCACCAGTCCATCGAATTCCGCCAGGGCCCGGTTTACCACTTCGGTATCGGAAAGCTTCCCCGCCTCGTGCTGAAAATAGTTGTTTACCGCTGTCTGTTCGTTCATGCGGTAAGTGGCCGGACGCACCATCAATACGTGTGATGTAGTCTGCTGGATCACAGGGCTTGATCGTTTTTATGGTTTTGACCGAAAACGGATGTTCCGGATGCTTAATCCTCCCTGCGTAGGGGCAGGGTGGTACACCGAAGCAGTCCTCCCTGTTTAGAGATCTCCGAGAAGGGTATCGCCTCCACCTTAAACCCTTGCTCCTCCAACCAGGTATTCAGCCGGACAAAGGTAATCTCCGAAACCACCACTTCCGGTGAAATTGAAAAAATATTGCAGTACATCCGGGCCATTTCGGAAGGGCTGACCTCAAACACTCCGTCCTCAGGAAACTGCGACCTCAGCCAGCGGTACTGTTCCGGATCGCGGAAGCCCTGTGGGCACATGACCGCCCGATCCCGGCCTACCGGCTGAAAGCAACAATCCAGGTGAAGGGCATTCTTCTCCGGGTCCGTATTGGACTTGATCAATTCGATTCCCACCACTTCTCTTTGGGGACACTTTTCCCTGAAGTACTCCACCGCAGCCTGATTCGTTCGGGCCGTGATGTAATCCGGATAATCCTCTCCGCTATACACTCCGATAAATAGGTGCTCATTCCAGGGCATGACATCGCCGCCTTCCACGTGAACCTCCTCCGGAAGGTCGCAGTACTGTTCTGCAGGAAGCGCCTCGGTGAGAAAATCCAGAGCCCGGATTTCATCCTCCCTGACGGGGAGTATATTGGATCGGAACAACGTGTGATCCACGACAAAGGCAATGTCCCTTGCGAATATCTGATTGCAGTTGGGGATTACTCGCGGACGAAAGACTTCCACCCCATACTTCTTTAATACGGCCTCGTATCCGGCGAGTTCAAACTGCATGTCCTCAGCGGTCGGATAGGTGCCGGCAATCAGGTGCTCCCTTGAGCTGGGATCATAGGCTTCTTCAGGTCTCGGAGGAGGGCCGGCAGCCTCTGCCGTCCCCAGGACCACACTCGCCAGCCAGCCCGTCTCATTGCGTATCCCCAGCTTCAGGGTATCAGCCTTCATCGTTTTTTGTTTTAACTTTAAACTGGAATAGGGCGCTAATCATTTGCAAGTTATGCCCTTAGTCTAATTTTCGATGGGTATCCTCAGAATTCTGTTCCTTTTTTTCGCACTCGCACTGTTGGGGATGGGTTATCTTTTTCTTCGCCTGGAATGGGAGACCCGTTGCGATCTCAATCCGGACATTCCCTGTGGAGAACTCGCCTTTACCCCCATATCCGATAGCATCCCGCTTAGTTCCCTGACCATGCAGTTACAGGATCTGACTGGAGAATGGGACCATCGCAAAACAGCAGAAATGCAGTATAAACTAGGGCCCGTTCTGGAGATATCCGAAGTGCAACTGCGGCATCGGCTCAATGAACTCTCCCCCCTGGGAGCGAGTATCTATCTCTTTCGATATTACAGGCAGCTAGAAGGCGAACTCGAATATCGAACCCGCTACGAGGCCGAGGACTATTACCGGCTGCAACTGCTTCAAATGCTGTACAGGGCCAGTGAAGCTCTGAAAGAGGAATATCGGGCGGACTAGCGACTTTCCAGGGGAACAAAATCCCGCTGTTTCTCACCAATATACACCTGTCGGGGACGACCGATAGGCTCCGATCGCAGTCTCATCTCCCTCCACTGTGCAATCCAGCCGGGTAGTCTGCCGAGGGCGAACATTACGGTAAACATGTCGGTTGGAATGCCCAGGGCCCGATATATAATCCCGCTGTAGAAGTCTACATTGGGGTAGAGCTTGCGGTCAACAAAGTAACTATCCTCCAGCGCCTCGCGTTCCAGTCCCTTGGCAATCTCGAGTATGGGATCCTCGATTCCCAGCGCACCCAGAACCTCATCGGCAGACTTTTTAATAATACGGGCCCGGGGATCAAAATTCTTGTAAACGCGGTGTCCGAAACCCATCAGTCGGAACGGATCGTCCTTGTCCTTGGCCTTGGCCATGTAGCGGGCCGTATCCCCTCCATCTTCCTCTATGGCCTCCAGCATCTCCAGCACGGCCTGGTTGGCCCCTCCGTGGAGTGGTCCCCAAAGGGCGGAAATCCCGGCCGATAGAGAGGCGAACAGACCCGCATGGGATGAGCCGACCATGCGTACCGTAGAAGTCGAGCAGTTCTGCTCGTGATCCGCATGCAGTATCAGGAGCTTGTCCAGGGCATTGATTGCGATGGTGTCCTTGTGATATTCTTTATTGGGTAGCTTAAACATCATCTTGTGGATATTCTCCACATATCCCAGTGCATCGTCGCCGTAGTCCAGAGGCAATCCCTTCTTCTTGCGGAGCGTCCAGGCAACGAGTACAGGGAATTTAGCGAGTATCCTGACGATGGAAGCATACATATCCTTCTCGGATCGGGGATCTACCGCGACCGGATTGAAAGCAATCAGCGCGGAGGTCAGGGAGGAAAGTACTCCCATGGGATGGGCCGACTTGGGGAACCCATCCAGAATCTTCTTCATCTCCTCGTCCACCATGGACTCCCGGCGAATATCGGTGTGAAATCGCTCGAGTTCTTCGGTATTAGGCAGGTGACCAAATATCAACAGGAAACAAACCTCCAGAAATCCAGCCTTTTCCGCCAGATCTTCTATAGTGTACCCCCGGTATCGAAGTATTCCCTTTTCCCCGTCCAGGTAGGTAATGGCGCTCTCACACGCACCGGTATTCTTGTAACCGGGATCCAGGGTAATCAGTCCGGATTCTGCCCTCAGCTTCTTGATGTCTATGGCAGTCTCGTTCTCAGTACCCACAGTTACGGGCAATTCGTAGATGTTTCCTTTGAATTCTAATTTGGCTATTTCCGACATACTCTGCGTTACAATTTAAGGTTGCGCAAAGATACAAATCGATGTCCGATTCTCCCGAATGGACAACCATTTCGGAGGCTAGGATACCTTCAGCTGCTGGCTCTCCAGCGGCTTGATTTCAAGATTGCGCTGGGTAGGAGTTAAATGGTACAACAGGTCGTAGTATTGCTCGACCGAATGCTCCCAGGTAAATCGCTGCGCGCCCGCCTGACGGCTAATACGGTTCCATACCCTTTTCTGGTTGAAGAACAGGTCCAGGGCCTTGTCAAACGCGGCTACCATCTGCTCGATCTTTTCTTCATACGAATCGCCGCCGAACCGGAATCCGGTCACCATGTCCTCCACGGTGTCGTTGAGCCCTCCTGTTGCATGGACGAGGCAGGGATGGCTGTTCCTCATGGCCAGCATCTGGCTGATCCCACAGGGTTCAAAAAGACTCGGCATGAAATACAGGTCGCATTCCAGGTACAGGGAATCGATCACATCTTCGGACTGGCCGTTGATGAAAATAAAGTTGGCATGTTCGTAACTCTTCTGACGGAAGAGTTCCTCGTATTCAGGGGCGCCGGTACCCAGCAGGATAAAAACTCCCTTCTTCCGCCTGAGCTTGTCAAGAATCCTATCGAAGGCTTCGGGACTCTTTTTGAAGAAGTAAAACTTCTGTTCGGTGAGTCGAGCCACACTGGATACAATGATTTCCGGGTCCTTTTGGAGGTAGGGAGTGATTTTTTCACCCGTATGGGCCAGGAAATCGGATTTGTATTTCTTGGACTCTTCCTGCAACCAGGGAAATAACACCCTGACTATATTAAAGAACAATTGCCCTTTCTTGGCCCTACGGATTTTCTTGTAGTTGCAGCCGTTAAGGATGCCGAAAAGCCTGCCCTGGGCATCCGCTTCCTGCAGATCTTCCTCAAGCCCTTCCCCCCCGATGAATTCTGGGGGCGAACTGGGTTTCATCACATCTTCCTTGTAGGAGGGTGAAACCGTATGCACGGCGTCGGCCAGGCGAATACCCACGGCCATTAAATTAATGCAGTCCGTATAGCGCTCGTCCCTCAATAATTTCTCGTCATAGGAAATATCGCGGAACCAATTGTCCACGGAAGCGTAATTGTCACGGAAGGGCCGAATGCCCTGTATGGCCAGGTTATGAATGCTGTAGACGAATCGTATCGGCCTGAGCGCGCGGTATTCCGGATGGAATCCCCTTAAAAACAGCAGCGTGCTGGTATGCCAATCGTGGAGGTGCACGATATCCAGGCTACCGAACAGTCCCTTCTTAATGGCCTCGGCCACCGCCGTACAAAAGATAAAGTACTTAATGGCATCGTTGTAGAAGGGTTCTTCCGGATCGTCATGATAAATGTGCGCTATCCCTCCGGCCGTGATTTCCGGATGGTGAATGACATAGTGCCTGAGCTCCCGGTATTCTTTCTTGGGCTTGACCTGGTAAATCTCCGCCTCGAAGATTTCCCCCCTCAGTGGAAAATGCAGCGTAGTGATCAGCCTTCCTCCCTGATGCAATCGTCCGTACGACGGAACCACTACATGAGCCGCATCCATGCTTTCCGATATGTGACGCGGAATATCGCGTACCACATCGGCCATGCCCCCTGCTTTACAGTTGGCAATACCGTCATTTTCAGCCGATACAAATAGGATGCGATTCATAGGAGGACCTGAGGTTTTAATTCCCCAACGTTTTAAAGTAGTGAATGTTATGGATGCGTACAATAAGCCCTGCTAAATTATGCAGGGCTTTATCGATTTCAAAAGTATTATCAACTCTTAACATTAAAAGCCTTTTCCTGTGGGTACACGGCCGTGTTGCCAAGTGCCTCTTCTATGCGGAGCAGCTGGTTGTACTTGGCCATGCGATCGCTACGGGAGGCCGATCCCGTCTTGATCTGCCCCGTATTTAGGGCCACGGCCAGGTCGGCTATGGTATTGTCTTCGGTTTCACCGGATCGGTGCGACATCACGGTCGTATACTGGGCGTTCTTCGCCATTGTCACCGCTGCGATCGTCTCACTAAGGGTTCCAATCTGATTGACCTTGATCAGTATGGAATTACCGATCCCTTGTTCTATACCACGTGAGAGGCGGCTCACGTTAGTTACAAACAGGTCGTCTCCAACCAGCTGCACCTTATCGCCGATCTTGTCGGTAAGCGTT